>JBBJOI010000006.1:0-127282 GCA_037721555.1 Gaiellaceae bacterium
AGCTGCCGCTCGAGTACGCGGTCGAGATGAACCGCCTGATCCAGCTCCAGATGGAGGGCAGTGTTGGCTAAGGCAGTATTGGCTAGTCCGGTGACGGGCCTCGACTTCGTCGGCGTCCCGTCCACCGACTGGAAGCGATCACGGGTCTTCTACGTCGACACGCTGGGCCTGCGGCCCGACGACACCGGCGACTCCGAGTTCTGGGTCGGCGAGACGTGCTTCGGCATCTATGAGCCGACCACATTCGGGATGGAGTTCGCGCCGCAGAAGACCGCGCACCTGGCGCTGCACGTCGAGGACGTCGCCGCCACCCGCGCCGAGCTCGAGGCGAAGGGCATCGAGTTCCTCGGCGAGACCTCCGACACGGGCGTCTGCTACATGGCGTTCCTCGAGGATCCCGACGGCAACGCCCTGATGCTCCACCACCGCTACGCGCCGCGCTCCGCCCCCTCGCAGTCGTGACGCAGCTCGAGCGGGTCGACTTCGTGGCGATCCCGACGCGCGACAGAGAGCGTGCGGTGAGGTTTTACGGAGACACGTTGGGCCTGGAGCGCAACCCGAAGTCCTCCGAAACCTGGGTGGAATTCGAGACGGGCAACGTCACGCTGGCGATCGTCGTGCCGGAGGAGATCGGCCGAGACTTTGCGCCGCTTCCCTTGGGCTCGCTTGCGTTCCGTGTGCCAAACGTCCACGCGGAGCGCACTCGCCTCGAGCAGGCCGGCGTCGAGTTCCAGGGCGAGACCTTCGACTCCGGTGTCTGCAACGGCGCGATCTTCGCTGATCCCGATGGGAACAGCCTGATGATCCACCACCGCTACGCTCCCTACACCGACGGCTCGACACCGTGATCGGCGTCGAGCGCACCGACTTCGTCGGCGTCCTCGTGACAGACCTCGACCACGCGCTCCGGTTCTACGGTGAGACGCTCGGTCTGCGACGCAACGAGAGGGCGAATCCCGACTGGCCAGAGTTCGAGACCGGAAACGTCACCCTCTCGCTCGTCCGCCCCGAGCAGATCGGCCGTGAGGAGTTCACGCCGAACACGATGCCGATTGCGCTCCGCGTGCCGGACGTGGCCGAGGCACGGGCGCGCCTCGAGGCAGAAGGCGTGGGGTTCAAGACGGAGACCATGGACTCGGAGGTCTGCCACATGGCGGTCTTCTCCGACCCCGACGGAAACGCGTTAATGCTCCACCGTCGCTACGCGCCGTACTCCAACGGCTCAACGCCCTGATGCAGATCGAGAAGCTCGACTTCGTTGGCGTGCCGTCGACGGACGCTGAGCGGTCGAAGGCGTTCTACGTCGACACGCTCGGCTTGCGACAAGACGGGCAGCGTGAGTTCTGGGTCGGCGAGACGTGCTTTGGCGTCTGGGAGCCTACGAGCTTCGGCATGGAGTTCGCACCGCAGCAGAACGGGCATCTAGCGCTGCACGTCGACGACGTCGCAGAGGCTCGGAAGGAGCTGGAGGCAAAGGGCGTCGAGTTCCAGGGCGACATCCTCGACACCGGCGTCTGCCACATGGCCGTGTTCACCGATCCCGACGGCAACGACTGATGCTGCACCACCGCTACGCCCCGACCGACTGATGTCGACCAACTGATGCAGGTCGAAAAGATCGATTTCGTGTCGTTCCTGACCGAGGACATCCCGCGCGCGCGGCAGTTCTACTCCGAGACGCTGGGACTCGAGATCGAGACCGAGGGCGAGAACGACATCGAGTTCCGCGCCGGCCAGGTCACGCTCGACATCTTCAACCCGGCGAGCATCGGGCAAGAGTTCTCATCGAGCCCCGCCGGTCTCGCCCTGAGAGTGCCCGACGTGGGCGCTACGCGCGCTGAGCTGGAAGCGAAGGGCGTCATCTTCGAGGGCGCTACGATCGACACCGGCGTCTGTCACATGGCGTCGTTCAAGGATCCCGACGGAAACGCGCTGATGCTCCACAGGCGCTACGCGCCGGTCGAGGGAGGCAAGGATGGCGACTGAGGTTACGGGCGCCGGCACCCCTTCGGGTCCGTGGATCCTGAAGACGCCGCCCGGCTCGTCGGAGTTCCAGGTCTACCGTGCCGAGGCTGCCGACGCACCGGCGCTCGTCTGCCAGGTTGGCTCGACGAAGCTGAGCTTCCACTTGCGAGGTCTCGACGACCTGCATGCGATGCTGACCGAGCACGGTGACTGGATGCCCCTGGGCGCCGCCGATGAGCAGAAGCCCACCACGGACGGGACGGTGGAGGCGTGGGCCCGGTCGGAGGACAACCCCGTGGGCGGCTGGTACGGCCTGCGCAAGGGCTATCGCGGCCGGTTCGGGATGTACGTGCCGCCGGTGTTGGAGGCGCTCGGGCGTGCCGAGCTCACTCACGAGGCCCGCAACAACAAGATGAAGGCGCTGTAGATGGGCGCTTTCCGGAACGAGGCCCGCGAGCGCTACCGCGCGCTACCGCTGCCCACGACGAAGGACGAGTCGTGGCGCTTCACCGATCTGAAGGGCTTCGATCCCGACGCGTTCGACGGAAACGGCGCGAGCGGCGTCGCAACCGCCCCCGGCATGCTCGAGCTCGAGGCGGCCGGCATCGTGCGCGTCTCCGAAGCCGGCCTCGAGATCGAGCGGGCACCTGACGGCATCACCTTCGAGCCGCTGACGGATCATCCGCGGCTCGGCGAGCTCGTCGGCTCCGACGAGAAGTTCGCTGCCCACAACGCTGCGATGTGGGAGCACGGCCTGCTCGTTCAGGTGCCGAAGGGCATCGTCCTCGAGCAGCCGCTCTACATTCGCGTGGTCAACGACGTCGGCGGCGGTTCGCTCTTCTGGCGGCTGCTCGTCGTCGCGGAGCCCGAGAGCCGCTTCACGGTGATCGAGGAGTACGCGTCCACTTCGGCCGACCTGTCCAGCTACGTCAACGCCGCGGTTGAGATCTTCGTCGAGCAAGGCGCGAAAGTCGAGTACGTCTCGGTGCAGAACGTCTCCCGCGCGACCTGGCACTTCGGGACGCACCATGCCCGTGTGGGGCGCGACGCGGAGCTCGACTGGGTGGCCGGAGGGTTCGGCTCGAAGCGCGGCAAAACCCGGATCCAGAACGACCTCGCGGGCCCGGGCGCCACCTCCCGCGTGACGGGCGCGTACTTCGCCGACGGAGCCCAGCACCTCGACTACGACACGTTTCAGGAGCACATCGCGCCGAACACGACCTCCGACTTCGCCTTCAAGGGCGCGCTCCGCGACAGCTCGAGCACCGTCTGGCGCGGGATGATCCGGGTCGAGAAGAACGCGCAGAAGACGAACGCCTACCAGGAGAACCGCAATCTCCTGCTCTCCATGGACGCTCATGCCGACTCGATCCCCGGTCTCGAGATCCTCGCGAACGACGTCCGCTGTACGCACGGCGCGACGCTCGGCCAGGTCGACCGCGAGCAGCTCTTCTACTTGATGACTCGCGGCCTCTCGCGCCAGGAGGCCGAGCGCCTGATCGTCCGCGGGTTCTTCCAGGACGTGCTCGACCGCATCGAGCTCGAGCCAGTGCGAGAGGCGCTCGGGGCCACGCTCGAGGCTCGCATCCCGCAGGCCTGACCTCGAGCTCATTCCAAGCGTCTCCAATTCTTGGAGTTGCTTCAAGGCCCGGACGCTCATTCATGAGGCCCTCACCAACGTATCCGCCGGTAGCCGAGCTCTCGGGGCACTACCGGCGTACCATGCGGTCGTGGGCGCCTCAGCCGACCTCCCAGCGTTCGTCGCCCTCGGACATGCCGGCTCCGACCACTACGCCGGGCTCGAGACGTTTCCGAACCCGGGCGTTGCGACCGTCGAGCTGGACAGCGACGAGCTCGTCGCCCTGTGCCCGATCACGGGTCAGGCCGACATGTACGAGGCGGCGATCGAGTTCGAGCCGGAAGCCCTCTGTCTCGAGTCGAAGTCGCTGAAGCTCTACCTAGCCTCGTTCCGCAACGAGGGAGTGTTCTGCGAGGCGCTCGCAGTCCGAATTCGAGACGATGTCGCGCGCGCGCTCGAGCTCGGGCAGGAGCGGGTGAGCGTGACGCTGGTGCAGAAGGCGCGCGGCGGGATCACCATCACCGCGACGGCGTAGGCGCAACGAGCGACGGACGAACTCCGTCGATCTTCGCCCGCACGAGCCGCGCGCCCACGACGCCGCGCCTACTGAGGTGCGCGATGAGGACGCCGGTCGCGGTCGTCCCCGCTGAGTGGGCGGGAAAGACGAAGTTGCCGAGACTCCAGGCCACGAGCTTGCTGCCGTCGCGCTCCACCGGCTGCAGGACGTGCGGGTGCGCGCCGAGCACGACCGTGGCACCGGCCCGGAACGCCAACTCGGCGAATTGACGCTGGCGCGAGTCTGGGACAGTCGCGAGCTCCGTGCCCCAGTGGAAGTAGACGATCACGACGTCGGCGTTCCTACGGGCGCGCCGGACATCCGGATCGATCAGCTCGGTGAACGCTGGAGCTGCGCCCGGCTGACCCGCGGCCGCGTCGTAGCCGAGCGGACGCACGTCGGAGTAGGCCAGCACCGCAACTCTGACGCCGCCGAGCGTGAAGCGCGCCGGCCGCCGCGCGGCGGCGAGCCCCGCTCCGCCTCCGACCGTCGCGATGCCGGCGCGACGAGCGTGCCGGACGGTGTCGAGCAGCGCGTCGGTGCCGAAATCGACGGAGTGGTTGTTAGCCAGGGAGAAGACGTCGACGCCCGCGCGCGCCGCGGCCGGCAGCGCACCCGGCGACCCGCGGAAGGTGTACTCCTTCCCGACGGCCGCGACGCCTCCCGTCGAGACGGCGCACTCCAGGTTCGCCACCGCGAGGTCTGCGGAGCGGAGCACCGGGCCGACACCCGTCCAGGGGTAGCCGGCCCCGTAGGAGGAGATCGCGTCGGCGGTGCGGTCGCCGAGGTTGACGTCTCCGACGGCGGCCAGCACGAGCGGGCGCACGAGCAGGCGCTTCAGCGCGATCCGTGAGCCGCCCGAGGCCAGCGCGAGACGGTAGGTGCCCGACCGCAGCGGCGCGGTGGCCCTGAGCCGGAAGCGGCCGAACGGGCCGGAGCGGGCACGCCCGATCTGACGCCCGTCCGCCAGCAGGCGCACTCCGGCGCCGGCGCCTGCCCAACCCTCGAGCACGAAGGCGGCCCCAGGCGCCCGCCACGCAGGCGGCGCCGCAGCTCGCAGGGATGCGCGGGGCTCTGAAGCGTCGGCGCGCTGCACGGGTAGCGCGAGGTCGACCGAGACCCAGGCTGCCGCGGCCGCAACGACGGCCGCGACGCCTGCTGCGAGACGCTGACGCCACATGGCTCATCGTTCTGCCCATGCGGCCGCGCTCCTCCGCCCGAGTATCGCGCAATCAGGGTATGGCGTAATCCCTGCAACGCGGATAGGTTCTGCCGGTGCGGGCGGCAAGGGATCGGGGGCGTCTCGTGGGCGCGGCAGTCGCCGCGCTGCTGTTCGCCGCCCTCGCGGTCGCCGTCGCTCCTGCCGGAGCGGCGACACCGGGGGCATGCGTGGAGCGGCGCGCCGATCCCGGCCATCTCCGTCAGGTCGACCGAGTCCTACGGGCACGCCGAGACCTCTGGGGGGAGGCGCTGCTGAAGGCCCCGAGCGGCCCGACCTATGCCGCCGCGCGCCGCCACCTGCCGCCGCTGCTCCTCGCCCGCGCCCCTGGGAAGCGACCGCTGACGGCCTCGGGCGTGTACTACCTCCCGTTCGCCCAGCCTCTGGGTGCCCAGGGCGCAGGAACCGTGGCGCTCCACGTCGCTGACGGCAGCCAGGTGATCTCCAACCGCGTGGGCGAGCGCAGCCTCACCGTCTTCGTGGGAGCGAAGGGCACGGAGCGCTACGGAACGTGCGTCAGGCGGCTGACCCAGGCCCGGCTCGTGAGCGGGTACCTGCCAATCCTGCAGACCGGGTATGTCGACGCATCCGGCAACCGCTACCAGCAGGAGTCCTTCGCAGCACGCGACCCGCGTACCGGCGGGCTCACGAGCTTCGTGCGCGTCGAGATCAAGACCCGAAGCGTGGTGCGGCTCAGGTTCCGCGGCTCGGCCGGAGGGATGCGCGGTAACCGGATCCCGCGGCGTGCGAAGCGCACCGTTTTCGCCGGCTGGCAGCTACACCCGAGTCGCAGCCGCATCGTCCCCGTCACGAGGGCGCGCTACGCGACCGCCCGCCGCTCCGTCGCCAGGTACTGGAACCGCCGGCTCGCAGAAGGCGCTCGCATCGACGTTCCCGAGCAGCGCGTCGGCGATGCGGCCCGCAACCTCCTGATCCAGAACCTGACGCTCACCTACCGCTACAGCATCGGCAATCCCTACGAGCAGTTCTCGTTTCCTGAAGGGGTCGACGCGGCCCAGGTGCTGGACGAATGGGGATACCCCGACGTCTCCCGCTCCGTGCTGCGGGTGTCCCTGACCCGAAAGCCGACGCCGTACGCGAACTGGAAGATGGGCGAGAAGCTCGTGGGTTCGGCGCTGCACTACCGGCTCTCGCGCGATCGCGCGTACATCCAGGGGGCAACGCCGGCGCTGCGCAGCTACGTCGAGGAGCTCGGCCGCCAGATCAGAGGCGGGCGCGTGGGCTTGCTCGCGCGCGAGAGGTACTCCTCCGACATTCCGGACTCCGTCTTCGGCCTCCACTCACAAGCGGTCGTCTGGCAGGGGCTGCAGGCGATGGGTCGAGTCTGGGCGGAGACGGGAGAGACAGACCTCGCCCGCACCTGCGGGGCGCTTGCCGCGCGCCTGGAGAGCGGCCTTCGACGGGCGGTGCGCGTGTCTCAGCGGCGCCTGCCGGACGGCTCGCTCTTCCTCCCGGCCCGGCTGATCGACGGCGAGCGGCCGTACGACTCGCTGACCGAGGCGAGGCTCGGCAGCTACTGGAATCTCGTCATGCCGTACGCGCTCGCCTCGGGCCTCTTCCGTCCGGGTAGCTCCGAGGCGCGCGGTGCGCTCCGCTACCTCCTCCGTCACGGCTCGCGGTTGCTCGGCGTCGTCCGCGCAGGTGCCTACGCCCTCTATCTCGAGCCGACCTTTCCGACGTCCGGGACCGACCAGGTATACGGGATCAACGTCGCCCGTTTTCTCGCCGACAACGATGAGGGCGATCAGCTCGTCCTGAGCCTCTACGGCACGCTCGCGGCTGCCATGACCCCCGACACGTTCATCTCCGGTGAGGCCGCGACGGTCGCCCCGCTGAACGGCGCCTATCACCGGGCGATGTACCTGCCTCCCAACGGTGCGAGCAACGCGGCCTTCCTCACGACTCTTCGGTCGCTGCTCGTGCACGAGACGCGGGAGCCCGACGGCACCCCGCGCGGCCTCCAGCTAGCGTTCGCGACGCCGCGCCCGTGGCTCCGGCCCGGGAAGCGCATCGCCGTCGCGAGCCTCCCCACGAGCTTCGGCCCCGTGTCGTACTCCCTCGAGGCCCGGGAGGGCGCGGTGCAGGTCACGATCGAGGCGCCTGAGCAACCAACCCGGGAGCTGAAGCTCCGCCTGCGCCTGCCGCGCGGTAAGCGGATCGCCGGCGTCACGCTCGACGGGCGGCCCTACGGACGCGTCGCGGGCGGCACGATCGACCTGACGGGATTCAGCGGCCGGATCCACCTCAGCGTCAAGGTCGCGAGCGGCCCGCCTCGCTCTCTCGCCGCGCTCGCATACGTCCGGCAGACACCCTCCAAGACGACGAGGCGGATCGTCATCCAGTACCGCGCCCACGACGGGCGCCTGAGCCGCGCGTACGTCCTGCTGCCCTCGACCTACCGGCCGGGCGCGAACCCGCCGCTCCCGCTGATCATCTCGCCTCACGGACGAGCGCTGACCGGGAAGGTCAACGCGGCCATCTGGGGAAATTTGCCTGCACGCGGGCCGTTCGCGGTCGTCAACCCGGATGCGCGCGGCCGGAAGCTGCCCGGCCATTCCTGGGGGTACCGAGGACATATCGACGATCTGGCTCGGATGCCTCGGATCCTGCAGCGGGCAATCCCGTGGCTCAAGATCGACCGGCGTCAGATCTACGCGTTCGGTGGCAGCATGGGCGGGCAGGAGACGCTCCTCCTCGTCGCGCGCTACCCAAGGCTCCTTGCCGGCGCGGCCGCCTTCGACGGGGTGGCGGACTTCGCACTGCAGTACCGGAACTTCCGGCGGCTCTCGTGCGGTGGCCCCTGCCGACGGCTCTGGGGCGGGCCGATCGGACCGGGTCTGCGGCGGCTCGCCCGCAAGGAGGTCGGCGGCGCGCCGCACAAGACGCCGAAGGCGTGGGCCCGGCGCAGCCCGCTCACCTACTCGCGGCAGATCGCCGCTTCATGCGTGCCGCTGCAGCTCTGGTGGAGCGTCGCCGATCGGATCGTGCTCGACCAGCACCGCCAGTCGGGCCGGCTCTTCTACGAGCTCCGGCGACTCAACCCGCTCGCGCCCGTCGAGGCCCATACCGGCTACTGGAACCACTCGGCCGAGATGCAGGCGACCACGCGGCTCCCGCTCGCGCTTGCGAACTTCGGCCTGCTCCCCGAGACGCCCGTAACGGTCGGACTGCACCACATCCCGCCGCCCGCTTCGGCGGTGTGCTGAGCTGTGGGCCGCCGCCGGCCGAGAACTAGAGGCTAGCGCTCCCCGAGCGCACGCTGTAGCGCAGCAACCTGCTCCTCGAGCACCCGCACCCGGAGACCGAGGTCCGCGTTCTCGCGCGCCAAAGGGGGCGCCGACCACGCGGCCGGCTCGTCCTCTGCCGGCTGCTCACCGCCGACGAGCTGGGCGTAGCGCTCCTCCTTCTGCCCGGGACGTCGCGGCAGGCGCGCGACGAGGTCACGCTCGATCAACGAGTCGAGCGTGCGGTGAACGTCCGCCAGCGAGCCGACCGGGTAGAGGCGCTCCGACCGGGTCTTCAGCTCGCCGGGCGTCTGGGGGCCGCGCAGCATCAGCACGGCCAGGACGGCTGTCTGCGACGGCAGGAGCCCGAGTGCCTCGTCGAAGAGCTGGCGGTACTTCGCGGCGCGGCTGCCGGGGCCGCTGGCGAGCCGGGTCCAACCCTTGCGGGAGAGGCGATCGAGCGCTGCCCGCACCGTCGGCTCGTCGAGCTCGACCACGGGCTCTCGATTGGTCGCCTGGTTGCACGCCAGTCGAAGCGCGTTGAGCGAGAGTGGGTAGACGTCGGGCGTCGTGCGCTGCTTCTCGAGCAGGCACCCGAGCACCCTGATCTCGACGGCATCGGCGTCCACGGAAGCGGACGTTACCGGGAGACCTTCGCCCCCCACTCCTCGGGGGGAACCTCCTTGCCACGCGTCGAGAACGACCAGAGCTGCCCCTCGAGGTCGTAGGCGTCGTAGCGCCGGTCGCCATAGGGCTGGTCGGTCGGCTCGAGCTCGATCTCGGCGCCGGCGGCCTTCGCTCGCTCGAAATGGGCGTCGACGTCGTCCACGTACACGTGCACGAGCGACGAGCGCTGCCCCAGCTGCTTCGGGCTCCGATAGTCGCCGCCCGGATCGCCGAGATAGAGGGAATCGCCGCCGATCCGCATCTCGGCATGGTTGACCTCGCCCGACTCGGCCTCGAAGCGCAGCACCTCCTCGAAGCCGAACGCGTCCCGGAGCCAGTCGAGCGCACTCGCGACGTCCTCGTACAGAAGGTAGGGCGTGATCGTCTGCATCAGCGCTCGAGCGCGGCTCGGAGCGCGCGCACGATGCGGCGCACCGACCAGAAGAGGAAGAGCGCGCCGAAGCCGGCGCGGATCGCGTCCGCAGAGAACGGCGTCCTCTGCGCCAGTGGCCGCTCGAGCTTCTCGACGAGCCTGCCCCGTGCCCGTAGACCGACGCGTGCGTCGCTCGCTTCAGTCGATCCATGCGGAACCTCTTCCCTCCGTGCGGCGAGCTTACGCATGAACGAGGGCGGGTCTGCGCAGCGGGCGACGCGAGATCGAGAGCGCGAGCGCCGAGGCGGCGAGAGCCGCAACCGCGCTGAGCCCGAAGGCCCACGTGAAGGCCGATTCCGCCGGCAAGGAGGTGCCAGGGATCGTCCGCGTCGTCAGGAGCGCCGCACCGAGTTGTCCGCCGACGACCGAGCCGACCATGCGGACGACCGTGTTCATGCCGGTCGAGACCCCCATCTCGCGCGGGTCGACGTTCTCCGCGATCAGGGCCACCATTGCGGCGAAGGCAGCGCCGACGCCGAGGCCGAGCCCGGCGCTGGCAGCAAGCACGTTGAACGGCTCGTCGTGCGCCTGCGAGAGCACGAGCGCGGCGACAGCAACGATCAACATTCCGCCCGCGAGGGGCCACTTGGAGCCGAAGCGCCGACCCGCGAGCCCGGCGACCGGGCCCGAAACGAGCATCGCCACCGAGCTCGGCAGCAGGTAGACGCCGGCGAGCGTGGCGCTCGCGCCGAAGCCGTAGCCGCGCGACGCGGGGGAAGCCACGAAGGCCGGCAGCAGCACGAAGCAGCTGAAGAGGGCGAAGCCGGAGATGAGGGTGGTGATGTTCGTCAACAGCACGGGCCTGTAGGCCAGCGTCCGCAGGTCGACCATCGGCGAGGCCGAGCGGAGCTCGACGAGCCCCCAGAGCAGGAAGAGCGCGGCGGAGCCCGCTCCCACGGCCACGGTGAGGCCGGACGTCCAGCCCCAGTCGGAACCCTCTGTGAGCGCGACCATGAAGGTCACGAGCCCCCCCGAGAGCAGCAGCGCACCCGGTACGTCGACGCGCGACGGCGTTCGGATCGGCGACACCGGCACATAGCGGTGCACGAGCGCGAGCGCGGCGGCCACGGGGATCGACCCGAGGACGAACAGCAAGCGCCAGGACAAGTGGTCGACGATCACCCCCGAGAGGACGATCCCGAAGCCCCCGCCGACTCCGAAGACCGCCGACAGCAGGCCGATCGCCACCTTGACCCGCTCCGGAGGGAGCTCGTCACGGATGATCGCGAAGGAGAGGGGGAACAGCGCCCCGCCCGCGCCCGAGAGGGCGCGAAACCCGATCAACGACCAGATGTTCCAGGCCGCCGCGGCGCCGATGCAGCCGACGAGGAAGATCGTGAGGCTGACGAGCAGCATCCGGTCTTTCCCGAACTGGTCGCCCAGCTTCGCGAGGATCGGGGTCGTCACCGCTGCCGAGACGAGGAAGGCCGTCAGCACCCACGTCACCCAAGCGGTGGAGCCGCCGAGCTCCCGCTGGAACTCCGGGAGGGCCGGGAACACCATCGTCTGCTGGAAAGCGAAGGCCGTCCCGGCGAGCACGAGGACGGCCAGCGTCAGGTTGTAGTGCTGCCGCTCCCCCGCCACCAACCGAGGGTATCGATCTCTCTTGGCCGTCCAAGCCTCCACCGCTCAACGAAAACGGAAGCCGAGGCTCAACGAAAACGCAACCCGAGCCCCGGTCCCCTACCTACGCAGCTTCAGGGGTCTCGCGGTGACCGGGCTCCGCCCTGCTCACCTTGCCGGCAAGTAACCAGCCGGAACGTCGTCCGCCCTCCTGCAGGATCCGGCCGACCGAGGTCATCTCGTCGGGCACCTCGTCCGTCCAGGTGCGCCACGCGTTCAGGATCTCGCTCGCGCGCTCGACGAGGAATCAGAGGATGCCCGCGTAGACCTCCGCGATCGGAAAGAGGTCGAACTCGAGCGCGGTGACGATGCCGAAGGCGCCGCCGCCGCGCAGCGCCCAGAAGAGGTCGGGCTCATTCATGCGTCGGTGCGGACGAACTGGCCGTCGGCGGTGACCAGCTCGATCACCGTCACCTGGTTCGCGCCGATGCCGTGCTTGCGTCCGTGCCACGAAAGCCCGCCGCCCAGCGTGTAACCGACATCGCCGACGTCCGGCGACGAGCCGGCGAGCGCGGCGGGCCCATGTTCGGCGGCGGTCGGATCGGCCCTGCGCTGCGGACGTCAGGCGCGGACGAGCGGCTTGTACTTGATCCGGTGCGGCTCCAGGGCATCGGCGCCCCGGGTTTCCTTGACCCACTCGGCGTAGTCGGCGTAGCTGCCTTCGAACCACGTCGCCTGACTGTCGCCCTCGAAGGCGAGGATGTGCGTCGCGATCCGATCGAGGAACCAGCGATCGTGCGAGATCACGACCGCGCAGCCGGCGAAGCCGAGCAGCGCTTCTTCGAGCGCCCGCAGGGTGTCGACGTCGAGGTCGTTCGTCGGCTCGTCGAGGAGCAGCACGTTGCCGCCGCTGCGGAGGAGCTTCGCGAGGTGGACGCGGTTGCGCTCCCCGCCGGAAAGGTCGCCGACCCGCTTCTGCTGGTCGGAGCCGCGGAAATTGAACCACGACACGTACTGGCGCGAGTTCACCTCGCGCCTGCCGAGCAAGATCGTGTCGAGGTTCCCGGAGATCTCCTTCCAGACCGTGTTCTCGGCTGTGAGCCCTCCGCGCGACTGATCGACGTACCCGAGCTCGACCGTGTCGCCGACGCGCAACTCGCCGGCGTCCGGCTGCTCCTCCCCGGCGATCATGCGGAAGAGCGTCGTCTTGCCGGCGCCATTGGGCCCGATCACGCCGACGATGCCCCCGGGCGGGAGCGAGAAGGTTAGATCCTCGAAGAGGAGCCGGTCACCGAAGCCCTTGGCGACCTTCTCAGCCTGCACGACGACATCGCCGAGCCGTGGCCCGGCTGGAATGTGGATCTCGACACCGTCGAGCCTGACGTTCCCATCCTCGGCCAGGAGCTGCTCGTAGGCCTGCACGCGCGCCTTCGACTTTGCCTGCCGCGCCTTCGGGGAGAGGCGCACCCACTCGAGCTCCCGCGCGAGCGTCCGTCGCCGCGCCGACTCGGTCTTCTCCTCCTGCGCCAGCCGGGCCTGCTTCTGCTCGAGCCAGGAGGAGTAGTTGCCCTCGAACGGCAGCCCCTTGCCGCGGTCGAGCTCCAGGATCCAGCCGGCGACATTGTCGAGGAAGTAGCGATCATGGGTGACCGCGACGACCGTGCCCGCGTAGGCCTCGAGAAAGCGCTCGAGCCAGGCGACCGACTCCGCGTCGAGGTGGTTCGTCGGCTCGTCGAGGAGCAGGAGATCCGGCGAGGAGAGCAGCAACCGGCAGAGCGCGACGCGCCGCCGCTCGCCGCCGGAGAGGCTGGTGACGTCACGGTCGCCGTCTGGCAGACGGAGGGCGTCCATCGCCCGGTCTAGGGTTGCGTCGAGCGACCAGACGTCGTGCCGGTCGATCAGGTCCTGAACCGTGGCCTGCTCCTTGAGGAGCACGTCGAAGTCGGCGTCGGGCTCGGCGAAGCCGGCCGAGATCTCGTTGAAGCGGTCGAGGAGGTCACGCATCGGTCGAACCCCGTCGTCGACGTTCTCGCGGACGCTCTTGTCCGCGTCGAGGTCGGGCTCCTGCGGCAGGAAGCCCACCGTCGCGCTGGGCGCCAACTCGGCGATCCCGCTGGAAGGCTCCTCGAGTCCCGCCATGATGCGCAGGAGCGTCGACTTGCCGGCACCGTTCGGGCCGAGGACGCCGATCTTCGCGCCGGGCAGAAACGACAGCGAGATGTTCGCAAGCACCTGTCGGTCGGAACCGTAGAACTTGTCGGCCCGGTACATCGTGTAGACGTAGTCGCTCATCGACCCGGCACAATAGCCGCGTGGCAGCGTCCATCAAGCCGACGTACTTCGAGGACTTCGAGCCGGGTCAGGTCGTCGAGCTCGGCAGCCGCACCGTCACCGAGGAGGAGATCGTCGCCTTCGCTCGCACATGGGATCCGCAGCCGTTCCACGTCGATCCGGACGCTGCCGCGGCCTCGGTCTTCGGCGGCCTGATCGCCAGCGGCTGGCACACGGGCGCGATGTGGATGCGCCTCTACGTGGACTCGCTGCTCGGCGGTGCCTCCAGCCAGGGCTCCCCCGGGATCGAGGAGCTGCGCTGGCTCGCGCCGGTTCGACCGGGTGACACGCTGCACGGGCGCGTGACGGTGCTCGAAACGACGCCGTCGGAGCGTCGGCCGGATCGCGGCACGGTCCGCATACGGGGCGAGATGGTGAACGCGGACGGCGTCACCGTGCTCTCGATGGTGTCGCGCGGCCACTTCGGCCGACGCGGGGGGAGCTAGACAAGACATGGGATGCTGCTCGCAGTACGGCTGCGACGAGTTCTTCGGTGAGCGGTTCGCACGCCGTACGGCCCGCCGCTACCGGAACCGGGGCTTGGAGGGAACCGCGAGCAGGCTGCGAGCGTTTCTTGCCGAACGCGGCGGCGAGCGCGCGCTCGAGATCGGCGGCGGCGTCGGCGCCCTCGTTGCCGAGCTTGTTCGGGGCGGCGTCGCTCGCGGCGAGCTCGTGGAGGTCGCCGCGGCGTATGAACCGTTCGCCCGAGCGCTGTTCCGGGATGCAGGCGTCGACGTGGACTTTCACCTCGCCGACCTGGTCTCGCATCCCGACCGGGTCGAGCCGGCAGACCTCGTTGCTCTGAACAAGGTCGTCTGCTGCACTCCCGACGGGCCGGCACTCGTCGCCGCCGCGGCGGGCTTGACCAGGGTCGCACTTGCGTTCAGCTACCCGCGCGAGCGCGCGACGTTCCGGGCGGCCGCGCGGCTCCAGAACGGTGCCTTCAGGCTCGGAGGCCGTCGCTTCCGCGTCTTCGTCCACGATCGCGCCGCCCTCGTCGGCGCGGCGGAGTCGCGCGGCCTGAGGCTCGTGCACGAGCACAAGGGCGCCGTGTGGGCGACAGCGGGCTTCGAGCGAGCGTAGGCTTCGGCGATGGCCGAGCTCGGTCTCTTCCCGCTCGGGATCGTGCTGCTGCCGACGGAGCAGATCCCGCTCCACATCTTCGAGGACCGCTACCAGGAACTGATCGGCGAGTGCCTCGATGAGGAGACGGAATTCGGCCTCATCTACGCGGACGAGGCCGGGTTGCGCGAGATCGGCACCCGGGCCGGTGTCACCGAAGTGCTCGACAGGTTCGACGACGGTCGCCTGAACATCGTCATCGAGGGTCGCGAGCGCTTCCGACTCCTCGAGCTGACGGACGGTCGATCGTTCCAGACTGGGGTCGTCGACCCCCTCGACGAGGATCACGACCCTGCCGAGTCCGGCGACAGCGAGCGCGCGCTCGAGCTTTTCCGCCGCCTCGTCGAGCTCACGGGGGCCGAGGTGGAGCCACCGCCTCCGGATGCGGCGCAGCTCTCGTTCGAGCTCGCCGGACGCTTCGAGTTCGCGCCCGAGCTGAAGCAGCGACTCCTTCAGCTGACCTCCGAGCGTGAGCGCGTGAAGCTGCTCACGGAGCTCCTGACGGCCGCCGCTACCGCCGTCGAGCGCGAGCAGGACGTGGCAAAGCGGGCGGCTTCGAACGGCAAGGTCGAACCCAGGGGCTGACGTCTCGGGAAGCGCGACTCCCGGCCAGTACCATGCAGGTGATGGCCGTCACCGCCGTATCGAAGCTCGATGCCGAGCGTTTGCGCGCAGACTTCGCCTTCCTCGAGGAGCTCGTCAAGGGTCGACCGGTGGCCTATCTCGACTCGGCGGCGTCGACCCAGAAGCCGCGACAGGTGCTCGACGCAATGCGCGACTTCTACGAGCACTCGTACGCGAACGTCCACCGCGGCGTCTACCGGCTCGCCGAGCGGGCGACCGAGGGATTCGAGGGTGCGCGGGAAAAGGTCCGCGCGTTCGTGAACGCTCCATCGGCGCGCGAGGTGATCTTCACCCGCAGCGCGACGGAGAGCCTCAACCTCGTCGCCTATGCCTGGGGGCTCGACAACCTCGGGCCGGGCGACGTCGTCGTCATCACCGAACTCGAGCACCACTCGAACTTCGTCCCCTGGCAGTACATCGCGCAGCGGACCGGCGCGGCCTTCCGACACATCCCTATCGACGAGCATGGCGAGCTCCAGCTCGATGCGCTCGACGGGATCGCGGCCGAGGGCCGTGTGAAGGTCGTAGCCAACAACCTCGTCTCGAACTCGCTCGGCACCGTCAACCCGGTCGAGAAGCTGGCCGAGTGGGCGCACGAGCAGGGAGCGATCATGGTCGTCGACGCGGCACAGGCCGCTCCGCACCGGCCCGTCGACGTGCAGGCGCTCGGCTGCGACTTCCTCGCGATCTCCTCGCACAAGCTCTGCGGCCCGACCGGTGTCGGCGCCCTCTGGGGCCGCCGCGAGCTGCTCGAGCAGATGTCACCGTTCAATCTCGGCGGCGAGATGATCCGCTCGGTCGCGCTCGACCGGACGAGCTGGAACGAGCTGCCGTACAAGTTCGAGGCAGGTACCGCCGCGATCGGCGAGGCCGTCGGCTTCGGCGCCGCGATCGACTACATCACGGAGATCGGGCTCGAAGCGATCGAGGAGCACGAGCACGAGCTGACGACGTACGCGCTGGGTCGCCTCGCCGAGATCGATTGGATCTCGGCGTACGGACCTCCCGCCGAGCGGCGCGCGGGGATCGTCTCCTTCAACGTCGACGGCGTGCATCCCCACGACGTGGCACAGATCCTCGACTGGGAGGGCGTCGCCGTCCGCGCCGGCCACCACTGCACCCAGCCCCTGATGGCTCGCCTCGGCGTCGCCGCGACGACACGCGCCAGCTTCTACCTCTACACGATTCCCGAGGAGATCGACCGGCTCGTCGATGGCCTCCACAAGGTCAAGAAGAGCCTGGGCTAGATGCTTGTGCTCGCGCGCCTGGGGCGCCGCTTGCGGTACGTAGGGCGGTGGAACGGTAGGGAGACAGGGGCCGGCGGCTCAAGCGCCGCGAGCAGCGCGCGGGGCCCGGCTGCACCGGACGCGAGCGAACGGCGGCCAGGGACGTGAGCAGCGAGTTCGATCAGCTGTATCGGGAGGTGATCCTGGATCACTACCGGAACCCCCGCTCGCACGGGCTCCTCGACGCGCCGGACGCGCAGGCCGAAGGGCAGAATCCCCTCTGCGGCGACGAGGTCACGGTCTCACTGCGCTTCGACGGGGACACGATCAGGGAGGTCGGCTTCGAGGGGAGGGGTTGCGCGATCTCGCAGGCCGCCACGTCGATGCTGACGGAGATCGTCCAGGGCAAGACGGCGGACGAGGTCGCCCGGATGCCGAAGGAGGAGCTTCTTGAGGAGATCGGGATCCCGCTCACTCCGGTTCGGCTCAAGTGCGCGATTCTCGGCCTCGGTGTGCTCAAGGTCGCGCTGCACAAGGGCAAGGGGACGCCGCTCCCGGAGGAGTGGACGACCTCGGGTGACCTGACGATTGCCTGAGAACCGCGAGTGAAGGTCGACGTCTGTCCGGTGGAGGAGCTTCCGCCGGGTCACGTCAAGATCGTCTACGCGGGCCTCGTCGGGATCGGCGTCTACAACTGTGCCGGCAGCCTCTATGCGATCGAGGATCGCTGCTCGCACGACGACGGGCCGCTGTGCGAGGGCGACTGGGAGCCCGAGCTCTGCATCGCCGTTTGCCCGCGCCATGGTGCCCGCTTCGACATCACCACCGGCAGTGCGCTCACGTTGCCAGCGTTCCAGCCGGTCGAGACATTCCCCGTCCACATCGAGGATGGTTGGGTCCGGGTGGAGGCACCCGGCTCGTGAAGGTTTCCGCCAAATCCTCTTGGGCGTCCGTCGTCTTGCGCGAGCGGCTATATTCCGTCTACCGCGGAAAGGAGGTGGTCCGGTAGTGACAGATTCCAGTACGGGCAGTGGAGGTACCAGCGGGTAGGGGCGTGTCCCCAGGACCCACAAGGGGAATCGCCATAGCCACGCGTAGGGGATGTCGCGTCTGCCGCGCCGCCGATTGAGGATCGGCCGGAAGCGCTCCTACCAAATCCAACGCTGATGTACCGAGGAGCGAGGGCCGCGAAAGCGGCCCTCGTTCTGTGTTCAGACCGTCCGCTCCGGCCACGTCCTGGGCTTGTGAGCCTCGGACACGTCCCGCGCAGACGATGACTCACACCGAGCGGCGCAGTTGCTCGTCGAGAGGGATGAGCGAGAGCCCGAAGGTGTCGAAGGCCGCGGAGTTCGTGACGACGTTGTCGCCCGCCGCCAACATCTTCAACTGGTCGCGCGTCACCGGCGGGTTCGGCAACCGTTCGAGAACCGTCGCCTGGAGCCGCATCAGGCCGAGGGGGAGGTGCACGGACGGACGACGCGTGCCGAGAGCCTGCTTCAGGCGCGCCCAGAATTCGTTCCAGGTCACCGTGTCGGGGCCGCCGAGCTCGAAGGTGCGGTTCGCGGCATCCGGCTTGTCGACAGCCGCCGCGAAGTACGCGGCGACGTCGTCGTTCCAGATCGGCTGGATCCGCTGCGTCCCGGGCCCTGGAATCGGCGTCACGGGTGCAAGCTTCGCGATCCGCCGGAACGCCTGTAGAGCGCCGCCGCCGGGACCGAAGATGAAACTCGGCCGGAAGATGACGTGCTCGACCCCCGAGCCCTTGACGATCTGCTCCATGTCCCACTTGGCCCGGTAGTAGGGGACGAGATCCTTCGTCGCCTCGTCCGTGCCGAGTGCCGACATGAGCACGAACCGTCGGATCCCCTCCTCCTTCGAAGCTTCGACGAGATCCCGTGTGCCCTGGGTCATCACGCGGTCGAACGTCTCCGGCTTCCCGGCCAGAAGCGCGACGAGGTGGACGACCACCTCGGCGCCTGCGACCGCCCTGCGGAGGCTCTCGGAATCGGTCATGTCGCCTTCGACCGTCTCGCAGCCCAACGCCCGCAGCCGCTCAGCGGATCGCTCGTCGCGAACGAGAGCGCGTACCGGCAGGCTCTGCGCGCGCAGTGCGTGCACGATCCGCGCGCCGACGAAGCCGGTGGCACCCGTGACCAGGATCACTCGAAGTTCTTCCAGTAGCGGCTCGGGGTGGGACCCTGTTGACCCTGATACTTCGAGCCCAGCGCGCCAGATCCGTAGGGCGTCTCGGCGGGCTCCGTCAACTGCACGAACGAGAGCTGGCCGATCTTCATGCGGTGGTAGATCGTGATCGGCAGGTTCGCGACGTTCGAGAGCTCAAGCGTCACGTGTCCATCCCAACCCGGATCGATGAACCCCGCCGTCGAATGGATGAGCAAGCCGAGGCGCCCGAGCGAGCTCTTGCCTTCGAGCCGTGCGACGAGGTCGTCCGGCAGGCGGACCCGCTCGAGCGTCGAGCCGAGCACGAACTCCCCCGGATGCAGGATGAACGCCTCCTCGTCGATCTCGACGAGCTCCGTGAGCTCCTCCTGCTCCTGCTTCACGTCGATGAACGGGTACCGCGAGTTCCGGAAGACACGAAAGTACTTGTCGACGCGTACGTCCAGGCTTGAAGGCTGCATCAACGACTCGTCGTAGGGGTCGACGCCGATCCGGCCCTCCTCGAGCAGGCGACGGATCGTTCGGTCAGAGCAGACCACAAGCCCGATTCTACGGTCCTGTGGACAAACCGCAGTTTTCCACATAGCGTTCTCGCGCCCAGTGTCGATGCTCTTCGAGCCGCTTCAACCGAACGAGCGCTTCCGAGCGCGACGTGAGGCGGCGCGCCGCAGGCGCAGACGCCGGCGCTCGATCCTGATCGGCGTGCTGCTGGCAGCAGTCGCGAGTGTGGCGCTCGGCTCCAAGGCGATTCCCGTGCGCGAGGCGGAACCGCAGCCTGACACCACCACGGCCGCAAGGACGAAGACACCCGCACCCCCACTCCCACAGCCCCGCGCCCTGCCGAACGAGGTGCGGGGGGTTCACGTGACGATGGCGTTGGCCTCCCTCGACGGGAAGCTCGACGAGTACCTGGCCCTGACGAAGGAAGGGTTGAACACGATCCAGCTCGACGTCAAGGACGAGAACGGGGAGGTCGGCTTCGTCCCCTCCACCGTGCCGCTCGCACGGCGGGTCGGTGCGGGCCGCCCGTACTACAGGCCTCGCCGGGCGGCCCAGCTCATCCACGGGAAAGGTGTGTACCTGATCGGCCGGGTGGTCGTCTTCGAGGATCCTCGGCTCTCGGAAGGCGCTCCCAAGCTCGCGCTCAAGAACCCCGACGGCTCCGTCTGGCACAACGACGCCGGCCTCGGCTGGACCAATCCGTACGACACGCGCGTGTGGGACTACAACGTGTCGATCGCCGAGGTGGCCGCACGCGCCGGCTTCGACGAGATCCAGTTCGACTACGTCCGCTTCCCCTCCGATGGTGACGTGGACGCGATCGTCTACCCCGCGAAGACCAAGAAGCCGCAGGGTTGGGTGATCGCGGAATTCCTTCACTACGCGAAAGAGCGGCTGAAGCCGCTTGGGGTACGTGTGTCCGCGGATGTCTTCGGTCTCGCGGCGACGCGCGAGCTGGGGGTCGGCCAGGTGCCGAAGCGCCTCGCGCGCTATGTCGACGCGATGTACCCGATGGTCTACCCGTCGCACTACGGCTCCGGCGAGTACAACCTCGACGATCCGAACGCCTCTCCCGGTCAGACCGTCCAGTACGCCCTCGGCGACTTCCGGCGCGACCTGCGGCGGAGCAAGGCGCAGCTGATCCCGTGGTTGCAGGACTTTTCGTACGGCCGCACCTATGCCTACGCAGACGTGCGGGCGCAGATCAGCGCGGCGCGGCGAATGGGCGCACGCGGCTACCTGCTCTGGAACCCGCTTGGCGTCTACACGCCGGGCGCGCTTGCACCCGCGCCGTAGGGATCGACGAGCGTGCCACGTTCTCCGAGCCCGAGCTCGCGCAGCAGTGCGATATCGTCACAGGGGTCGAAGCCGGCCTTCCGGTCGTACGTAGCGACGTAGTCGGGATCCAGGTGCTCCACACAGGCGAAGGCCACCTCATCGAAGCGGCACGTCATGGCTACGGCGCCAGCCGCTCGCGGTGCCAGCCCGCGCCGCGACGCGTATAGCGGACGCAGTCGTGCAGGCGGTGCTGGCCGTGCTGCCAGAACTCGTAGGCATCCGGCACAGCGCGGAAGCCGCCCCAGTGAGGCGGGAGCGGCACGTCTCCGTCGGCGAAGCGAGCGTGAGCATCGTCGAAGAGCCGCTCGAGCTCGGCCCGGTCGGCGAGCGGCCGGCTCTGCGGGGATGCCCAGGCGGCGATGCGGCTCCCAAGCGGCCGCGTCCGGTAGTACGCCTCCGACTCCTCGGTCGAGATCCGCTCGACCGCCCCCTCGATCCGCACCTGACGGCCGAGGGATTGCCAGTGGAAGAGGAGTGCCGCCTGCGGGTTCGCCGCGAGCTCCGTGGCCTTCCTGCTGCCGAGGTTCGTGTGGAAGCCGAAGCCGCGCTCGTCCGCGGACTTCAGGAGCACCATCCGCGCGGACGGGCGGCCCTCAGCATCAGCCGTCCCGAGGGCCATCGCCTCGGGCATGACGACGCCGGCTCCCTCCGCGTCACCGAACCAGCGCCGGAACTGTCGAAGCGGATCGTGATCAAGCCCGCCGAATGAATAGTCTGTATTCATATATGCAAACGTCGCACAACTGAGCTATCGTGACTCTATGGCCATGACGAGGACGATTGAGCTGCGGACAGCGATTCCGGGACCGCGCTCGCAGGAGATTCTCGAGCGGAAGCTGCGCTCCGTGGCGAACGCAAAGACGATTGCGCTGCCGGTCGTCGCAGCCGAGGCGCGCGGCGCCACGATCACCGATGTCGACGGCAATGTCCTGATCGACTTCACCGGCGGCGTGGGCTGCCTCAACGTCGGCCACGCCCACCCGCGCGTCGTCGAGGCGGTGCAGGAGCAGGTTGCCCGCTTCATGCACACGGACTTCACCGTCGTGCCCTACGAGCTCTACGTCACGCTTGCGGAACGACTGCTAGAGCGGGCGCCGTTCAGCGGGCCCGGGAAGGCCGCGTTCTTCAATGCGGGCACCGAGGCGGTCGAGAACGCAGTCAAGTTCGCGCGCCTCTACACCCGCCGGCCGGCGGTGATCGCGTTCGAGGGGGCCTTCCACGGCCGGACCCTGCTCTCGATGACGCTGACATCGAAGCCGCATCCGTACAAGGCCGGCATGGGACCGCTTGCGCCGGAGATCTACCGGGCGCCGTTCCCCCAGGACTACCGCGGTGCGGGCTGGGCGACGGCGTTCGAGGAGCTCGAGCGGCTCTTCGCGACGCAGGTCGCGGCCGAGCAAGTGGCCGCAATCGTGATCGAGCCCGTCCAGGGCGAGGGCGGCTTCATCCCCGCCCCACAGCCGTACATGCGCGCGCTGCGGGCGCTCTGCGACGAGCACGGGATCGTCCTCATCGTCGACGAGGTACAGACCGGCTTCGCCCGCACCGGCAAGCTCTTCGCGATCGAGCACTACGGCGTCGAGCCCGACCTGATCACGCTCGCGAAGTCGATCGCCGGCGGGCTCCCACTCTCGGGGGTGCTAGGCAAAGCGGAGATCATGGACGCCGCACACGACGGAGCCGTCGGTGGCACCTACGTCGGCAACCCCGTGGCGCTGGCCGCGGCGCTCGCCGTTCTCGACGTGATCGAGGATGAGGACCTGTGCGACCGCGCGAGCGCGATCGGCGAGACGATCCGGGCTCGGATGCTTGCCTGGCAGGAGCGGTTCGCTGCGATCGGCGACGTCCGGGGGCTCGGCGCGATGCTCGCAATCGACCTCGTCCGTGACCGGGCGACAAAACAGCCGGCACCCGAGCTGGCGCAGCGCGTGGTCGAGGCCGCGACGGAACGCGGCCTGCTGCTGCTCAAGGCCGGCATCCACTCGAACTGCATCCGTGTCCTGTGCCCGCTCGTGATCTCTGATGCCGAGCTCGAGGAGGCCCTCGCGGTGTGGGAAGAGTCGCTGGCTGTCGGCGCGACCTGAACATCCGCACGAGCGCTCAACGCCCCAGGACCCTTGAAGGGGGCCGTCAGCGGCCCCGGATCTTGCACACGTCTAGCCTGTCAACCGTTCCGGGATCGGTACGTTGACGTTCGTGAGCGATCGCGTCGCCGAACGTTATGAGCTCAAGGAAGTCGTCGGCACCGGGGGCATGGCGAGCGTCTACTGCGCCTACGACACGCTGCTCGAGCGCAACGTCGCGCTGAAGATCCTCCACGCGCACTACGGCGAGGACGCCGAGTACGTCGAGCGGTTCCGGCGCGAGGCGCGCGCGGCTGCTCAGCTCTCGCACCCGGGAATAGTGACGGTGATCGACCGGGGCGAGGAGAACGGCAGGCAGTTCATCGTCTTCGAATACGTCGACGGTGAAACTCTCAAGGAGATCGTCGAGCGCAGCGGCCCGCTGCCCGTGCGCCGCGTCATCGAGCTGGGGCTCGAGATGGGACGCGCGATCGCATTCGCGCACGACCAGGGGCTCGTCCACCGTGACGTCAAGCCCCAGAACGTGCTGCTAGGGAGCGACGGACGCGCCAGGGTTACCGACTTCGGGATCGCGCGCTCCCTCGACGCCGTCGGTCGCACGGAGACCGGCACGGTGCTCGGGACGAGCCACTACATCGCCCCGGAGCAGGCGCGCGGCGAGCGCGTCGACGCGCAAACCGACGTCTACTCCTTCGGAGTCGTCCTCTACGAGCTCCTTGCAGGCGACGTGCCGTTCCCCGGCGACAACTTCCTCACGGTGGCCATGAAGCACGTCAACGATCCCATTCCGAGCCTGCTCGAGCGGAGGCCCGATTGCCCATTGCGACTCGCGACGCTCGTCGAGCGGATGCTGGCGAAGGAGCCGGCCGGGCGTCCTGCCTCGATGCACGAGGTCGTGGGCGAGCTCGAGGCTTGTCTCGCCGAGATCGACGCGCGGCCGGACGGGGAGGCCACGATGATCGCGAAGAGTCCGGTCGCCGCCAGAGCCCCGCGGCCCGAGAGGGCCCGGGCATGGCCGGGGCGGAACCTCCTCGTTCTCCTGCTGTTACTCGCTGCCGCCGCCGCGGCAGCGGCCTTCTTGCTGACGCGTGACGGAAGCGACGACGATGGAGGGGCGCTCGACTCTCGGCCGGTTCAGCTGCAGGGCGTCGCCTCGTACGACCCCTTCGGCGACGATGGGAGCGAGCATCCCGAGCGGGTGGAGGACGCGACGGACGGCGATCGCTCCACCTACTGGACGACCGAGAGCTACCAGGACTTCTCGTCGACGAAGGACGGCGTGGGCCTCGTCCTCGACGCCGGCTCCGCCCGTGCCCTGGCGTCGATCACGGTCACGACCGATACACCCGGCTACCGCGCCGAGATCCGCAGCGGCACCTCGCGCTCAGGCCCCTTCGAGACGATCGTCGGCGCTTCGAAGACCGTCGGCCCACTGACAGCCTGGGAGGTCGAGAGCGAAGAGGTGCAGTTCTACGCGGTCTGGATCACCGACCTCGACGGGAACGCCCACGTCAACGAGGTAAAGGCCGGCTAGTGGTAGAGGCTAGTACTCGAGGCTCGAGCGTCGCTCGTGACGCTCGAGTGCGAGCCGGATCAAGCGGTCGAGGAGCTCCCCGTACGGGATCCCGGAGGCGGCGAAGAGGCGCGCGTACACGCTCGTCGGCGTAAAGCCGGGGATCGTGTTCAGCTCGTTCACGGTCACCTTCCCGTCCTCGCGGACGAAGAAGTCGACACGCGCCATCCCCTCGCAGTCGGTGGCGACGAAAGAGTCGACGGCGAGCTCCTGCACGCGCGCCGCGATCTCGTCCGGAATACGCGCGGGAACGACGATCTCGGAGCCCCCCTCGTCGTACTTGGCCGCATAGTCGTACCACTCGGCGTGCGGCACGATCTCGCCGACGACGGAGGCGATCGGGGCGGGCCGAAGGTTCCCGAGGACGCCGCACTCGAGCTCCGTCCCGGTCAGCAACTCCTCCACGAGCACCTTCTCGTCGTGGCGTCGCGCCAGGGTGACGGCCGCCTCGAGCTCGGCCTCGTCGTGCGCCTTCGAGATGCCGACGGAGGAGCCAAGGCGCGCAGGCTTCACGAAGACTGGGAAGCCGAACGGATTGCGGATGCCGTCGCCCAGCCGGAGCGTGACGTTCTGTGCGACCGGGATGCCACGATCCCGCAGCACCGCCTTGAAGAGATCCTTGTCCATGCAAAGCGCCGAGGCGGCCACGCCCGCGCCGACGTAGGGGACGCCAGCGAGCTCGAGCAGGCCCTGCACCGTTCCGTCCTCGCCGAAGGGGCCGTGCAGGATCGGGATCGCGACATCGACGGAGCCCAGCGCCTTCGCCGGCGCGGAGTCGGCGAGTACGGGCAGGCTCGCGATCGGTGCCGACGCAGCCTGTGCCTGCACTGCCTTTGTCGGGCCGGCCTCGAGCGCTTCTGACCCGAGCGCCCAGCGGCCGCTGCGGTCGATCGCCACCGTCGTGACGTCGTAGCGCTCGGGGTCGAGCGCCTCCAGCACCGATCGAGCCGAGGTCAGCGAGATCTCGTGCTCGCTCGAGCGGCCACCCGCGATCAGGGCGACGCGGAGCCGGCGGGTCACTGCGGAGTCGTCGCGGTCTCGCCCGCGGTGGTCGTCCCCGTCGTCGCCTGCGCCGTCGTCGCCTGCGCCGTCGTCGCCGGTGCCGTCGTCGCCGGTGCCGTTGTCGGCGGAGGCGGCGGCACCTCTTCCTCTTCGGGCTCGATGAACCGGCCGACGATGAGCGTCACGACTGTCCGGGGCTCGAGCTCCGAGCCTCCGGGCGGCTCCTGAGAGATGACGACCCCGTCGAGCAGCGGATCTTCGGTGTCCTCACGCACGACGCGCGGCCTGAACCCCGATGCCCGGATCTGCTCGCGCGCCTGCAGCTCGCTCAGGCTCTCGACGTCTGGAACCGTCGAGGTCTGGGGCCCCTCCGACACCTGCAGCGTCACCGTCGCCCCCTTCGCAGCCTGAGACTCCCCGCTCGGGGTCTGCCCAACGACCAGATCCTTCGCCTCGTTGGACTCCACGTCCTCGCGCGCCACCGCGAAGCCGACCCCTTGGAGCTGCGACTCGGCGGACGCGTAGGCAACGCCGACGACGTTCGGCACGGGAACGAGCTGTGGGCCATCCGAGACGTTGACCCGCACCGTCGTTCCCTCGACCACCGTCTCTCCGCGCTTCGGAGCGGTCGCGAGAACGGTGTCCGGCTCCTTTGCCGAGTTGACCTGGACGACGTTCGCGCGCAGGTTGACGTCCGAGAGCCGCGCCACCGCCTCGTCGCGCCCGAACCCGACGAGGCTCGGCACGCGAACCTTCGGCTTGCCGCGCGAGACGACGATCGTTACGAACGTGCCCTGATCCACACGCTGCGGTGGCTGCGGATCCTGCTCCGCGACGAGCCCGCGCGCCACGTCCGAGCTCGGCTCGCGGCGCACGTTCGGCTCCAGACCGGCGTCGAGGATATCCTGCACGGCGAGCGACTCCTGGATCCCCTCCACGTCGGGAACCGTCACCGCCTCCGTCGCGCTCAGCTGATCCTGCAGCTGCTGGTAGGCGAAGAACCCGCCGACGAGGGCGAGAGCGAGCACGAGCAGCGCGAGCAGCCAGGGCCAGACGGAGCGCCGCCTGCGCGTCTCGTCGTACTCGTAGTATCGGCCCGGTGTGTAGGCCGTCGGCGCCGCCCCTCTCGAGCGAACGGTCGTGAGCGCGTCCGGAATCTCGGTGCGGGAGAGCACCGACGTCGCCGCCTCGGCCGTCTCGGCGGAGACGCCGACGCCGCGACCGATCCGCTCGAGATCCGAGTCCATCTCCTCCGCGGAGTGGTAGCGGTCGGACGGATCCTTGCCGAGCGCGCGCAGCACGACGTAGTCGAGGTCCCGCGGGATCTCAGGTCGGTGCGACGAGGGCGGATCGGGAGTCTGCGAGAGGTGCTTCATCGCGATCTCCACCGCCGAGTCGCCGGTGAACGGGACGGTGCCTGTCAAAAGCTCGTAGAGGACGATCCCCGTCGAGTAGAGATCGGAGGTCTGGTCGACGGGGGCGCCGCGTGCCTGCTCGGGGGAGAGATACTGAGCGGTGCCGATGATCGAGCCGGCCTCCGTCATCTGGCTCGCGCCGGCGCGCGCGATACCGAAGTCCATCACCTTCACGCGGCCGTCGCCGTCGACGATCATGTTGTGCGGCTTGATGTCCCGGTGGACGATCCCCTTGCGGTGCGCGAAGCGCAGGGCCGAGAGGGTCTGGCGGGTGTAGTCGATCGCGATGCCGATCGGCGAAGGGCCTCGGGCGACGATCAGCTCCTTCAGCGTCCGACCCTCGACGTACTCCATCGCGATGTAGTACGACCCGGCCGCCTCCCCGCGGTCGTAGATGGAGACGATGTTCGGGTGGGAGAGCCCGCCGGCATTCTGTGCCTCGCGGCGAAACCGCTCCACGAACTGCTCGTCGCTCGCGTGCCGCTCGTCGAGGATCTTGATCGCGACCCGCCGGCCGAGCTCCTGATCCTCCGCGAGGTAGACGTTCGCCATCCCGCCCGCTCCGAGCTTGCGCGAGATCAGGTAGCGCCCGTCGAAGAGCCTGTCGATCAGATTGTCCGAGACGGCCATCTTCATCGCCTCACGAGTTCGCCGTTCCACCCAGGAGGGCCTGCAGCACGGCCCGCGCGATCGGCGCCGCCAACTGCCCGCCGGTTCCGTCCTGCTGCTCGAGCACGACCGCGATCGCCACCTCCGGCTGCTTCCGGCCCGCGAAGGCGATGAACCAGGCATTGTTGGTGCCCTCGACCCCGGTCTCGGCGGTGCCGGTCTTGCCCCCGACCTCGAACCCCGGAATCTGCGCCGCCGTCCCGGTGCCGGCCCGAACGACCTCCCTCATCATCGAGGCGACGATCGTTGCGGTCTCGGGTTTCACCGCCTGGCGGTACACCTTGGCCCGCGACCGCGTCACGATCGTGCCCTTCGGCGAGACGATGCGGTCGATCACGTGCGGCTCCATCACCGCACCGCGATTCGCGATCGCGCCAGCGACCATCGCCATCTGCAGCGGCGTCACGAGGAGCCGCTCCTGTCCGAATGCGAAGCGGCCGGCGTCGACGTCGGAGTCCAGCTTGGGATCGAACAGCCTCGTCCGCTGGTAGAGGCCGCTCGGCGCGCGCTCGTTGTCGGGCGTCTCGAGGGGAGGCGTGTCGTAGAAGCCGAAGCGCTTCGAGTACTCGACGAGCAGCTTCGAGCCGAGGCCCTTGCCGATGTTGCAGAAGACGGAGTTGATCGAGTTGACGAGGGCCTGGCGCAGGTCGACGTTGCCGAACGGTCGGGTCGTGTCGTAGTTCGAGACCCGGCGTCCATAGACCTCGCAGTAGCCAGGATCGACGAAGCGGGAGCCGGCCCGATACCGACCCGAGTCGATCGCCGCCGCGGCCGTGACGACCTTGTAGGTGGAGCCGGGCGCATAGAGACCGTAGGTCGCCCGGTTGTACAGCGGCGCCACCGGCTTGCACGGCGCGCGGACGCGCTCGATCGCGCCGAAGTTCCGTTCGATCACGTTCTGGTCGTAGGTGGGGAACGATGCCATGACGAGCACCTTCCCGGTCTGCGGATCGAGCGCGACCACCGAGCCGCAGCGACCGGCAAGACCCTGCAGAGCGACGCGCTGAGCCCGCATGTCCAGCGTCAACACGAGGTCGTTCCCCTCGATCGTCGCACCCGTCAGCTTGTCGAGCGAGGACTCGACGAGCGTGGAGAGGTTCTGGTTCGACGCGGTCAGGTAGTCGTTGCGGGAGCGCTCCAGGCCTGCCCGCGAGCGTCCCTGCGTGGAGTAGCCGACGACGTGTGCCGCCAGCCCGCCCGGGGGGTACTTCCGGAAGAAGAGCGTCCGGCCGGCTACGCGCTTCGGCCGATTCCGGGCCAGAACCGCGGCCGGTTCACGCGTGACGATCCGTCCGCGCTCGATCGTGAACTGCGCCACGCGCTCGATCTGATTCTCCTGGCGATCGGCAAGCCCGCCGGCCGCCCAGGCCTGCCAATAGGTCGTGGCGATGACCAGCACGACCATCAAGGACGTGGCCACGAACGCGAGGCGCGCGATCGGCTTGTTCATGGGCGTGCGTTCGCCCGGTCGGAGACGAGCATCAGGCCCGCGAGCAGCACGAAGTTCGCAACGACGCTGGAGCCGCCGTAGGAGACGAACGGCAGCGTGATCCCGGTGAGCGGGATCACGCGCAGGACGCCGCCGACGATGATGAAGGTCTGCAGCGCGAAGCCGAACGTGAGGCCGGCGGCCAGCAGCTTCGAGAACCCGTCGCCGGCGACAAGCGCGACCCGCATCCCGCGCGCGATGAAGAGCATGAAGACGAGCAGAAGGCCCGCGGAGCCGACGAGCCCCAATTCCTGCGCGATCGCCGAGTAGATGAAGTCGGTGTTCAGGAACGGGATGATCGGATTCCCCTCCGTGGTCGTGAAGGTTCCGCGCCCGAGCCCCGTGCCCCCGAAGCCGCCGTTGCCGATCGAGAAGAGCGACTGGACCGACTGGTAGCCGGCCCCGTTGGCGTCCGCCCACGGATCGAGCCAGTTCGACACCCTCGACTCCACGCGCGGGAAAACTCTGTAGATGGCCGCTGCGCCAACGACGAAGAGCACCAATCCGCCCGCTGCATACAACGCGCGCCCTGTCGCGACGTAGAGCATGGCGAGGAAGATCCCGAAGAGCAGCAGTCCGCTCCCGAGGTCGTTCGTCTGGACGAGCACGACCATCGCAGCCCCCCAGATCAGGAGCAGCGGCCCGAAGTCCTTCAGCCTGCCCTGCGCGAGCACCTCCCGCTTGTCACGCAGATAGCCGGCGAGGAAAACGATCAGCATGATCTTCGCGAGCTCGCCCGGCTGGAACTGCAAGGGACCGACCTTCACCCACAGCCGGGCGCCGTTGATCGTCTGACCGATCCCGGGAAGGGCCGGCAGCGCGAGCAGGACGAGCGAGCCGACTCCGAAGAGGTACTTGTAGCTCTCCAGGATCCGGTAGTCGCGCCGGAGCACCAGCAACGTGAGGCCGAAGAGCAGCACCCCGATCACGATCCAGAGGCTCTGCCTGAACGCGTCGTCGGGATCGAGGCGATAGATCATCGTCAGGCCGATCGCAGAGAGCAGCGCAACCATCGGCAGGAGGTACGAGTCCGCGTCGGGAACCGCGTAACGGGCGACCAGGTGCGCGACGAGGTACAGGGCGAGAAAGAGGGCAGCGTAGGTCAGCGACTCGCTCGAAACGAGCGCCTGGCGGGCGATGTAGACGCTCGCAAAGCCGACGGCCGTGAGGACACCGACCCCGACCAGATTCACGAGCTCGCGGTTGCGTGCGCTCAGCGGAGGAGTCCCCACACGACCAGCACGGCGATCACGGCGAGGAGCAGCACGAGGAGCACGAGCGGCAGCACATGGCGCTGCCGGTCGGGAACCTGCTGGGCCTGCTGCGACTGCTGGGCTGGTTGGAACTGCTGGGACTGCTCCTGGCGCAGGTGCTCCTCGATCGCCGCGGCGGGGATAACGGCCGTGTGCGCGACCGGCGCCGTTTCCACGACCGGCACCGTTTCCACGACCGGTACCGCGTCGAGCTCGTCCAGCGTGTCCTCGACATCCTCGGGGGCATCCTCGGGGGCATCCTTGGGGGCATCCTCGGGCTCGAGCTGCTCGTCCGGGGCGAAGCTCGTCGTGTCCTCGACCGTGTCCTCGGCCGGGTTCTCGACCTCAGGGCCCGCCTCGTCGACGATCTCGAAGACGACGACCGTGATGTTGTCCTCCCCACCGCTCCGGTTGGCCAGCTCGACCAGCCTGCGCGCGGCGCCCTCGAGCTCGCCTTCGCGCTCGACCGACAGCGCCGGGGCCGGAAGCGACTGGGCCGCCAGAGATTGGGCCGCCAGAGATTGGGCCGACAGCAACTCGGAGAACACGGACTGAATCCCCTCGTCGGAGACCATGTCGGTGAGTCCGTCCGAACAGAGCAGGAAGACGTCGCCCGGCTCGGTGTCCACGGTGAACGTGTCGACATCGACGTCAGGCTCGGTGCCGACAGCTCGCGTGATCACCGAGCGTTGCGGGTGGGTCTCCGCCTCCTCCGGCGACAGCTTGCCGCTGCGCATCAACTCGCCGACGAGCGAGTGGTCCTTCGTCAGCTGCTCCAGGCGGCCGGCGCGAACACGGTAGGCGCGGGAGTCACCGACATGGCCGATCGAGACGGTTCCTGCTCGCCCCGCCACGGCAACGGTCATCGTCGTGCCCATGCCCGACGCGGCCGGATCCTCGCTCGAGCGCTGGAACACCCGCCGGTTCGCCTCCTGGATCAGCTCGACGATCCGCTCCTCGCGCAACTCGTCGCCGTTCGCCTCCTCGAGCACCGCGGCGGCGAGCCGGGAGGCGACCTCTCCCGCCTGGGCGCCGCCCATCCCGTCCGCGACGGCGAACAGAGGCGGCTCGCAGACGTAGGAGTCCTCATTGCGCCGCCGCCGCCGGCCCGTGTCGGTGACGACCGCGGATCGTCCGAGGCTCAGAGACACGGCCTCATAGCTCCACCCTCAGGTCGGTCTGGCCGACGCGAACGATGTCCCCCTTGCCGAGTCGCCGCGGTGTCGTGACGCGCGCGCCGTTGACGAACGTGCCGTTCGTCGAGCCGAGATCCTCGACCCAGACGCCGTCGCGCCGAGCCTCGAACCGGGCGTGACGAGCCGACGTGAAGTCGTCACCCGAGAGCGGCACCTCGTTCTGGCCCCCGCGGCCGAAGGAGACCGGCGCCGAGTCGACCGGTATCTCCTCGCCTGCACTGAGAGCGGGGCTCTTCAGCACGATCAGCCGGGCGCGCGTCCGTGGCGACAGGCCGAGTGCGGCCGCCTCTGCGGGGGCGATCAGCACGCTCTCCTGCCCAACGCCGGCGCGGAAGTCGCGACTCGCACCTCGCACGATGCGCCAGATGAAGAGATAGAGGAGCACCAGGAAGGCGATCTTGAGCGCCAGCAGCGCTGCATCGACTGAGATCTGAGTCATGTGCTCGTCCGGCCGAAGACGAGCTCCGTATCGCCGAGCGTGATCGTGTCTCCGTCCGCGAGCTTCGCCCGCTGCACGCGCTTGCCGTTCACCTCGAGGCCGTTCGTCGAATCGAGATCGAGGACCCACCACGACAAGCCCTCCTGGCGCAGCTCGGCGTGGCGGCGCGAGACATTCGCATCCGGCACCTGCAGGTCGCATTCCTTCGAACGGCCGAGAACGACGCGGCGCTCGCTCAGCACCCGCTTACGTCCGTTCATCGTCACGCTCGCTTCCTCGCGCTGCACCTCCATTCCGAGCTCCGCCGCCGAGACAGCCTCGGTCGGCGGTTGCACCTTCGGCCTGTAGATCATCGTCGCGCCTGGCTCCACTTGAGCGGCCGGCTCCGCGAGCCCCGGGGCGCTCCGCCCCTCGGGCTGCACGATTCGCGTCGCGATCCCGAACTCGCCGACCGAGAGATCTGCGTCGGTGTGCACCACGACCTTCGGCGGCGTCAACAGCGCGTAGCTCTCGCGGCGGGCATGCTCGACGAGATAGTCCTGCAGCTCTCCGATCAGCGAGCCCTCGTAGCTTGCGAACTGCTCCCGGTCGGGCTGCGAGAGATAGACCGAGTACTCGTTCGGGACGTAAACACGGGAGACGGACACCGTGCGGTGCTCGTCCATCTCCTTCGCCAGCTTGCGCGCCAGCTCCACCGGCTGCACGTGAGTCCGGAAGGCGCGACCAAAGAGGCCCTCGAAGAGGCCCTCGATCTTCTGCTCGATGCTGCGCAGCACACTCATACGTCCGGGTGGTACCCGAAACTCTACTTCGAGCGCGGGAAGGCGCCTCTGCCGAAGGCAAGCCACGCGCAGGTGATCCACGCCGCGCTCGCGAGCGGCACCGCGGGAGCGGCGGGAGCGAGGAGGAGAAGCGCCGTGAGCATTCCGGCACCCAAGGTGGCGACGGGCCACGGACGCCGTACGTAGGGAATCGCGACGGCCACGGCCGCCAGAGCCAGGGCTTCGAGGGCAAGCGGCACCGGAACCGCGGCGAAGAGCACCCCCGCGACCGCAACGGGGCTCTCGACGCCCTCGAGCCGGAGTGGCTCGAGGGCGTCGGAGCCGAATGGAAGAGCGTTCCTGCCGAGACCCGCGGCCAGACTGGCGACGGCGACCCCGGCAACGACGTGCGCTGCCCGGCGGATCGATCCTCGAGTGAGCTGCGCAAGGAGCGGCAAGAGCGCCAGCAACCCGAACGGCCAGAGCAGCGCACCCGCGAGGAAGGTGAGGCCGAAGCGCGCGTCGTTCCACGAGAGAACGAGCCAGCCCGCGGCCACCGCCGCGCCGATGGCTGCCGCGCCGAGCGCGAGGTTGCCGAGGGGCAGCAAGGGGACGAGGAGGGCGATGCCGAGGGCGAGCCGTGGGCTCAGCAGCGCGGCCCCCGCGGCGAGTGCGGCGAGCGCGAGCGGCCAGCCCGTGGGGTAGAAGGGGAGCATCAGGCCCCCGGCGAGTGCAGTCGCTCCGGCGAGCGCGACGGGAACGAGTCGCTCCGGCTCTCGCAGCAGCGGTTCTGCAACCACCTTTAGGCTTCGCCGCTGCCGCTTCGGCCTCGTCATGGATTTGGGTCGCCGCTCGTCCCAGGCGTGCCGCAGTTCGTTGGCGAGCGCCGCGGCCGACGGTCGCTTGGCAGGATCGGGGTCGAGGGCGCGGGCGACCGCCGCCAGCAGCCGGTTCGGCAGATCAGGCCGCTCGGGCTCGAGCGGCGGTGCGCCAGTCTCGATCGCAGCCGCCATCTGCGGTAGCGGGACGCCCCAGAAGGGGTGTCGACCGGCGAGCGCCTCCCAGAGCAGGATCCCGACCGCCCACACGTCGCTGGCAGGCTCGGCGATGCGGCCGCGCAGCCGCTCGGGAGAGATGTACGCGAGCGTGCCGGGGACATCCCCGACCGCGGTCAGGGTCTCGGTATCGTCGAACTGGGCCAACCCGAAGTCCAGCAGCCGCACCGACACGCCCTCCTCCTCGGTGAGCAGGACGTTGGTGGGCTTCACGTCCCGGTGGACGATCCCGCGGCCGTGTGCATGCGCGAGCCCGTCCAGGATCTGGCTCGCCGCTTCCACGCCCTGCGCGTCCGGAAGCTCGCCCGCGCGCATGGCCTCGCGCAGCGTCCGGCCGCCGACGTACTCGTAGGCGATGTAGACGTGACCGCTGTCGGCACCGAAGCCGTACGCGCGCAGGCAACGCTCGTGGCGCAGCCGCGAGGCAGCCTCGGCCTCACGCTCGGCTCGATCGGCCGCCTTGCCGTCGCGCGGAACGATCTTGAGGGCGACCGCGAGCCCGTTTGTCTCGTCGCGCGCGAGCCAGACGGATCCCGAGGCGCCGCTGCCCAGGGGTCGCAGCGGCCGGTAACGATCGAGAACGAGCTTCTCGGCGGGCAGGGCGTGTACAGCGGATGACACTTCACCGGTGGGTTGGCCACAGGTCTCGAAAGTCCTGCGCTGTGGGCTTCGGTCCGAAGCACCCGTTAAGGTGATCCGGATCGGACCTCAGGTTCGATCCCCCTTGACGTGAGCGAGCGCGAACCCGACTTCGAGTTCGACTTCTTCGAAGAGCCCGAGACACGGGAGGGTCAGGGTCGCGAGCGATTGCTGCGCCGGTCGTTCGGCAGTGGTCCCGGGGGGCCGCGGCGTCCCCGCCGCCCGACGCTCCGGCCGGGCACCGGTCTCGCGCCGCTGCTGCGGCTCATCGGCCTGATCGCCTTCGCGATCCTGATCGTGGTGCTGCTCGTCCTGTGGGCGCAGAGCTGCCAGGAAGACCAGCGCCGGGACGCCTACCGAAACTACGTGAACGCCGTCGGCGAGGTCGGCCGTGAGTCGGAGCGCATCGGCCGGCGGCTGAACGACGTGCTGACGACGCAGGCGATCCAGCCGGCCGAGCTCGACACGCAGCTGACCGGACTCGTCCAGCAGCAGACGATCACCGTCGACCGTGGGCGGGGCCTTGATCCCCCAGGCCCCCTACGGACCGCGCACACGAACATGGTCGAGGCGCTCGAGTTCAGGGAGACCGGCCTCGACGGGCTCGCGGCTGCGTTTCGCCGGACGCGAGGCACCGACGACGGGGCCGCTGCCGGCGACCTGCTCGTGCCCCAAGCCCAGCGGCTCGTCGCGAGCGACGTCGTCTGGGACGACCTCTTCGCCGGTCCGGCTACCGCCGAGCTGCGCGAGCAGGAGGTGAGCGGCGTCGAGGTGCCGGACTCGAATTTCGTGCAGACCCCCGACCTGGCCAGCAGGCGCACGATGGTGCCGATCTGGCAACGTCTCAACGGCAGAGCCGCCGCCGGAGGCGGCACCGGCGCAGGCCTGCACGGCAACAGCATCGGCTCCGTCACTGTGCTACCCGCCGGCGATCAGCTGTCGGCGGGCTCCGAGAACACGATCGTCGCCTTGACCGACCTCGGCTTCCGTGTCGCGGTCGAGAACACCGGCGACAACCAGGAGGTCGACATCGAGGTGACGCTGACGATCCAGCAGACCCCCCCCGTCACGAAGACGCAGAAGATCGCGCTCATCAACCCGGGCGAGGTCAAGAGCGTCACCTTCCGCGACTTCCCCGTGCTCGACTTCGCCGAGCCCCGCACGATGCGGGTCGACGTAGAGCCTGTTCCGCAGGAGGCTCGCACGGACAACAATTCGCGGGAGTACCAGGTCATCTTCTCCGTCGAGTGACGGTCGAGCTCGTCGTCGCGATCGCCGCCGCCGCGGCAGCCGTCGTCGCGCTCTCCCTCTGCGCCTGGCTGTGGTCGAGGCTCCGCCGGCTCCGGGAGGCCCAGCGTGTCGTCCTCGGCGGCTCGAAGGCCGACTTGGTCGACTTCGCGGTCTCGCTGCAGGGTCGGATCGATGACCTGCATCGCGCGGTGGACGAGGTGGCCTCGGCCCTCTCCCGCGTCGACCGCCGCGTCGACGATGCAGTCACGAACACGTCCGTCGTCCGCTACGACGCCTACGCCGGCACGGGCGGCCACCAGTCCGCCTCGTTCGCGTTCCTCGACTCGACCCGGACCGGCACCGTCCTGACAGCGATCCAGGGTCGCGACTACGCGCGGCTCTATGTGAAGGAGCTGACGAGCGGCCGCTCCGCCGTCGCCCTGTCGCCCGAAGAGCTCGAGGCCGTCGAGCGCGCCATGGCCCGCTGACGACCTGGCCGGGCGCCGGCGGGCGGACCGCCTCACCGGCCTCGTTTCGCGCCTGGCGCACGAGCGTCAGCGAGAGGGCGGAACCCGCACCGTTGCTAGGCTGGTGGGCGAGTTGCAACAGGTTCTCGTCCTGAATGCGAGCTACGAACCCCTGAACGTCTGCACGGTCCGGCGAGCGCACGTGCTCGTCTGGAAGGGGAAGGCCGAAGTGATCGAAAGCCTCCCCCGCCTGCTGCACTCGGCGACCGACACCTTCGTCTGGCCGCACGTGATCCGGCTCGTGCAGTACGTCCGCGTACCCCGGGCAATCCAGCGGAAGATCTCGCGCCGGGCGCTCTTCGCACGGGACAACTGGCGCTGCGTCTACTGCGGTACGAGCGGCGGCAGGCTCACGCTCGACCACGTCATTCCGCGCTCGAAGGGCGGCGACTCCGTCTGGGAGAACGTCGTCACCTCGTGCGCGCCCTGCAACCTCCGCAAGGGCGACCGCTTGCTCGAGGAGACAGCGATGACGCTCCCCGCATCGCCGCGGCCACCCGCGCCCGTGCTCTTCATCCGCCTGGCCGCACCGGACATCCCGGCGACCTGGCACCGCTACCTGCCGGGGCTCGACAGCTCCTCGACCGCGGCCGCCTGAGCACTCGCCGCCGGATACGAGCCGAAGACGCGTAGCTCCCGGGTGAGTCGGCGCACCTCGGCGAGCGCGGCTGAGATCGGCTCGTCCAACGGGTGCCCGCCGAGCACGGCGTCGAAGCGGTAGCGGAACGCCGAGCCGGGGATCGGGCGCGACACGAGCTGCACGAGGTCGATCCCGTGCCTCGCGTAGGGCTCGATCGCTCGGTGGAGCGCCCCAGGACGGTGATCCGTGACGAAGGAGAACGCGGTGCGCCAGTCGCCGGCCGGCTGATCGACGCGTGTGTAGGGAGCAACTGCCACAAAGCGCGTGAAGGCCTCCGGACGGTCGCCGACATTGCCGGCGATCACGGTGAGCCCGTAGAGCCGCGCGGCCCGCTCGCTCGCGATCGCCGCGACGGAGGGATCCGCCAGCTCTGCCACCTGGGCCGCCGCATCGGCCGTCGTCGCCGCAGCGAGCGTGCGCGCGTACGGCATCCCTGCGAGCAGAAGCCGACACTGATCGAGGGCGACCGGGTGGGAGCGGATCTCGTGAATCCGATCAAGACTGACCGCCTCCAGGCCGACCAGGCAGTGCCTGATCGGCAGGATCGTCTCGGCCGCGATCGAGAGCCCCGAGCCGTACAGGAGGTCGTGCGTCTCCGCCACCGGCCCCACGAGTGAGCTCTCGATCGGCAGCACCCCGAACCTGACGGCGCCTGACGTGGCCGCGGCAGCCACCGCCGAGAAGCTCGGGAGCGGGGTCGGGCACACATCGGGAAAGAGGCGTTCGCAGGCGGCGGCGCTGTGCGCACCGTCACGACCTGGATACGCAACCGTTACGCCGCCCATTGAGGGCCGTCTCCGAAGGTCAGGGGCAGGGGCTTCTCGCAGCGCGCGCACACCGTCCGGGATGCGCCCTTGCGGGTCACGCGGTGAACGGGGATCGGACTGGAGCAGGTACAGGTGGTGCTCGGGGCTGAATCGTGCATGGCTCGTGCGCCTCTTCTCGTCGCCAAATTCTGGGGCCGGGTCTCGTTGTCCGCCCCTCGAATCGATCTGACCTAGCCGGCGCCGAGGCGGAGGGCGAAACGCCGCTAGCGCGCAAAGAGGCGCACGTGGACGACGAAGTTCTCGTTCTGCTTCGTCGTAGCCGTGCGGAGCGCCACGCATCTCACGATAGGCGACACGTCAACCCCGTTCAAGAGGCAGATCCAGATGGGACCATTCGCTCCAAGAGCCCGGGTACAGCCGTGCGTCCGGCCGGCCGGCACCAGCGAGCGCGAGCAGGTCGACGCACGCGGTCACGCCCGAGCCGCAGTACACGACGATCTCTTCGGCGAGGAGATGTTCCTCGGGCACCGGCGAGACCTCCTCGAAGAAGAGGTTCCTGGCGCCGGGGATCCGCCCCGCCACGGCGTCGATCGGCTCCACCTCACCCCGAAACCGCGCCGGCGCTCGAGCATCGAGAAGGAGCAGGCGCGGGTCGCCGAGTCGCTCGAGGAGCTCGTCCGCGGTAGCGACGTCGTCGCTGCGCGGTCGCGCGAGGAACTCGCGTGGCTCGATCGACTCGACGCCGGCCCCGAGCGGTCCCTGCCACGCCGCGAACGGGATCACCCCGGCGAGCTCGTGGCCGAAGTGGCGCAGGAGCCACCAGAGCCGGGCGGCCCAGCCGGCACCCTCGTCGTAGCCGACGACGAGTGTCTCCAACTCGATACCCGCAGCGCCCGCCCAAGCGGCGAACTCCGCGGCGGCCGGGAGCGGATGACGTCCGCCCCGCTCTGTTCCGGGCGCCCGGCGGCCGGTCAGATCCAGTTCCGGATCGGCATGAGCCGCGCCGGGCACGTGCCCTGCGAGGTAGAGGTCGCGGGCGCGGCAGTCGACGAAGCGCACCTTCATGAGCCCACCTTCATGAGGCGCAGTGTGACGAAGTCAATGTGACGAAACGGCGAGGGGCGGCGTATGGAGAGCATGAGACGACTCGCGACCATCATCAGTAGCCTGCTTGCTCTCGCGGCCGTGGCCGCCGTGACGCGCGCGGGCGAGGCCCCGGCGGCGGCCGGAGACCTCGAGAACGGCATCACGGTTCAGGGCATGGCCTCGGTCGCTGCCGTTCCCGACCGCGCCACCCTCTGGATCGGCGTCGAGAGCCAGGGAGAGACGGCCCGGGCGGCGCTCGCCGCCAATGCCGCCGAGATGCGGCGGGTGCTCGCCGCGTTGCGCGACGCCGGCGCGACCAGGCTCCAGACGCAGTCCGTCAACCTCTCGCCCCGCTACGGTGACAGCGGGGCCTCGAACGGCGACATCAACGGCTACGCGGTCAACAACGGGGTCACGCTGACCGTCAAGCAGCTCGCGCGTGCGGGTGCCGTCATCGACGCGGCAGTCGCCGCTGGCGCGAACCAGATCTCCGGACCGACCCTGACCCACGGGGACACGTCGGGGCTGTACCGTCGGGCCCTCGCGGCGGCGGTCGAGGATGCTCGCGCGAAGGCCCAGGCGCTTGCCGCGGCCGCAAACGTCTCGCTCGGCCGCGTGACGGCCGTCGTCGAGGGCGGCTCGGTGCCGTCACCGCTGCCGCTGGCCGCGGCGAAGGCAGAGGACTCGATCTCCTCGACGCCGATCGAGCCGGGAGAGAACGAGCTCGCCGCGACCGTCTCGGTTACCTTCTCGATCACCTAAGGGGTAAGGGAGGGCAGCCCGGGGCCCGCTTCCTCCGTTCCCTGCGCGAGTAGCATCGAGGGGTGGAAGCGAGCCGTCGCCGGACGCTGACCCTGGTCGCGACGATCCTCGGATCGGGCATCGCGCTCCTCGACGGGACGATCGTGAACGTCGCGCTGCCGACGATCGAGAACGACCTCGGCGGCGGGCTCGCGGGACAGCAATGGATCGTCAACGCATACCTGCTGACCCTTGGCTCGCTGATCCTGCTCGGCGGGTCGCTCGGCGACGTCTACGGAGAGCGGAAGGTCTTCGCCATCGGGATCGCGAGCTTCGGCGCCGCCTCGCTCCTGTGCGCCCTCGCGCCGACGATCGAGATCCTCGTCGCCGCCCGCGCGCTCCAGGGGGTGACGGCCGCGCTCCTGACCCCGGCTTCGCTCGCTCTGCTCGCCACCAGCTTCAACGACGAGCGGGAGCGTGGCGCCGCGATCGGAACGTGGACTGCCTGGGGCGGGATCGCCGCAGTCGTCGGCCCGCTCGTCGGCGGGTGGATCGTCGACGTCACCACCTGGCGCTGGATCTTCGGCGTCAACGTCCCCTTCGTGCTGCTGACGCTGGCGCTGATCTGGCTCGCGGTGGAGCCGGACGAGCAACGGAGCCGTGACGGACGACGAATCGACGTCGTCGGCGCGACGCTGGCAGCGCTCGGTCTCGCCGGCCCCGTCGTCGCCCTGGTCGAGCAGCCTGCACGTGGCTGGCTGGATCCCGTCGTCCTCGGCGGGTTGGCGGGCGGCGCCGCACTGCTGACCGCGTTCGTCGTGTGGGAGCGACGGACGCCCGACCCGATGCTCCCCTGCGGCCTCTTCGCGCGGCGCAACTTCACGTGGGCAAACGTGGAGACGCTGCTCGTCTACTCAGGCCTGTCCTCGCTCTTCTTCTTCCTGACGATCTATCTGCAGCAGGTCGCGGGCTACTCGGCGCTCGAGAGCGGGCTCGTGGCTCTGCCCGTGACTGTGCTCCTGTTCGCGCTTTCCCGACGCATGGGCAACCTTTCTGCGCGCTTCGGCCCGCGCGTCTTCATGGGCGTGGGCCCGATCGTGGCTGGGATCGGGGTGCTGCTCCTCGCTCGGATCGGCACCGATGTCGACTACGTCGCGGATCTGCTCGCGCCGATGCTGCTCTTCGGTGTCGGGCTGGCGCTCACGGTCGCACCACTCACCGCCACCGTGATGGCAGACGCTGGACGCGGGGACAGCGGAATCGCGTCGGGCGTGAACAACGCGATCGCACGGGTCGCGGGCCTGCTTGGCATCGCCGTCGTCGGCGTCGCCGTCACCGCCCGCTCGGGGGCCGAGCTCAACGTGACCGGGTTCCGCATCGGGATGATCCTGACCGCTTCACTCATCGTCGCGGGCGGGCTCGCGGGATTGGCCGGCATCCGGAATCCACGCGCCCTTGCGCCGTCGCAGGAGCCGCTGGTATCGTCGGCGTCGTGAGACTTCTCACCCACGTCTAGGACACCCGTTGCCGCGGCCCGCCCGTAAAGCGGGCGTCGCGTGCCGTGGTCCTGGAGTTGTGCCGGAGTGGAGGAGTTTCGATGAGTGAGGTGGCAGAAGTGAACAGCGTCGCGCAGCCGAGCCGCGAGGTCGCCGCCGTCGAGGTGCGCGACCTGCGGAAGGAGTTCGTCCGCCGCGACAAGAAGGCAGGCCGCTTCGCGCGCAAGCGTCGCGCGGCAATCGACGGCATCTCGTTCACGATGGCGCGCGGTGAGTGCGTGGCGATCCTAGGCCAGAATGGCTCTGGCAAGTCCACGCTCGTGCGCCTGCTCTCGACGCTGCTGCTGCACGACGGCGGCAGCGCAAGGGTGTTCGGGCACGACGTCTTCGCCGAGCCGAGAGCGGTGCAGAAGCTCGTCAACCGCGTCTCGGTCGAGGCGTCGTTCTTCAAGAAGATGTCGGCTGGGGAGAACCTGCACTACGCGGCCCGCTTCTACGGGATGGCCCCCAAGGTAACCCGCGTGCAGATCCCGGAGATCCTGAGCCGGGTCGGCTTTCCGGTAGACCGCCGCACCGAGCCAATGGAGAACCTCTCTCGCGGGATGCAGCAGAAGGTCGCGCTCGCGCGTGCGCTCCTCACCTCGCCGGTGCTCCTGCTGCTCGACGAGCCGACCACGGGTCTGGACCCGCGCTCGAAGCTCGAGGTGCAGCAGTTCATCCGCGAGATGCGGGCCAAGCACGACGCGACCATCCTCCTCTGCACGCACGACCTCGACGAGGCCGAGGCGCTTGCAGACCGGATCGGCATCCTCGACCGCGGCGAGTTGCTGATGCTCGAGCCGGCCGAGGATCTCAAGCGCCGCTACGGGGCTGAGACGCTGGAGCAAGCGTTCTTCGCCGCCACCGGCCGCACCTTCGAGGACGAGGCAGCAGAGGACGACGACGAAGAACGGGAGGTGTTCGCGTAATGCGTGCCGCAGCGTTGACGATGAGGCACCAGCTGATCGGGCTCGGCGGTGTCGTCGAGCGCAACGTCTACCTCACCCGCCGCTACATCTGGTGGGACGTCGCCTTCATGGTGTGGACGATCGCGAACACACTCACGATCGTCTTCATCGCGAAGGGGATCGAGGCCACCGGCGGCTCGATCGACGTCGGCCGAACGACGACGACACTCCTGATCGGTGGAGTCGTCTGGGCCTACCTCGGGATCATCTTCGAGTTCCTCACCGAGACGGTCGCGTGGGAGCGCTGGGAAGGGACGATCGAGTACACGTTCATGGCGCCGCTCTCGCGCGCGATGCATCTAGGGGGGAGCGGCGTCTTCGCGGTGCTCTACGGCCTCATCCGCGCCACCCTCCTGTTCATCGTCGTCGCGCTCTTCTTCGGGCTCTCGATGCCGAACGCGAACTTCGTCGGCGCGCTCGTGCTCCTGCTCATCGCCTCCGTCTCGTTCTTCGGGATCGGGATGATGACGGCTGTGCTCCCGCTGATCTCGCCGGAGAAGGGCGCGCAGCTCGGGTTCGTCGGCCAGGGGATGCTGCTCGTGGTCTCGGGGGTCTACTACCCGGTCAGCGTGCTGCCGGGCTGGATGGAGTGGATCTCGACGATCTCGCCGGCGACCTACGCTCTCCGCGGCATCCGAGCCGCGATCCTCGACGGCGCCGGGATCGCCTGGGCGGACGTGTGGCCGTTGCTCGTGATCGGCGCCTGCTCGATCCCCCTCGGGCTCTGGATCTTCTCGATCGGCGAGCGGTACGCAAAGAAGCACGGGAAGCTCAAGCGCTCGGGATAGATGCTTGAGGCCACGAGACCGTCCGTCTCGGGCGTGAGCTGCCGAGACACGGCAGCTCACCCATCGTGTTAGACTCCTGCAGTCTTTCGTGGCGACGCTGCCTCGGATGCGGATCTCTCCGCCTCCGGGGCCTTTTTATTGGCCAAAAGGAGGGTTCGAGCGATGGCGATGATCGAGAGCGAGCACCGTGCAACATCCGATCGCGACTCGCGCAAGCGCGTGTTAGAGGAAATCGAGAGCAAGAAGGTCGAGTACGTCCTCTTCTGGTTCACGGACCTGGAGGGGCACCTGAAGAGCTTCGCGATCACACCCGCCGAGATCGAGGCGGCGCTCGACGACGGAATGGGCTTCGACGGCTCCTCGATCACCGGCTTCAATGCGATCGAGGAGTCGGACATGGTCGCGATCCCGGATCCCGAGACGTTCCGGCTGATGCCCTCCCGCGAGGGTGAGGCCATCGTCGGGCGCATGATCTGCGACGTCGTCACGCCCGACGGCGAGCCGTACGAGGGCGACCCGCGCTACGTGCTGCGCCGCGCGCTCGAACGGATGAAGAGCCTCGGGTTCGACACGTTCAACGTCGGTCCCGAGCTCGAATACTTCCTCTTCAAGGACAGCAAGAGCACCGAGACCCTCGACGAGGGCGGCTACTTCGCGATGACAGCGCTCGACGCGGCGACCGAGTGGCGCAACGACACGATCAAGGCGCTCGAGGCGATGGGGATCCCGATCGAGTACCACCACCACGAGGTTGCCCCCTCGCAGCACGAGATCGACATGCGCTACTCGAACGCGCTCGACATGGCAGACTTCACGATCACCTACCGGCTGATCGTCAAGGAGATCGCCGCCAAGAACGGCGTCTATGCGACCTTCATGCCGAAACCGCTCTTCGGCGAGAACGGCTCAGGGATGCACACTCACATGTCGCTCTTCACGGGCGAGCGCAACCAGTTCTTCGATGGCGACGACCCCTACCACCTCTCCCCGGCCGGGAAGTCGTTCATCGCCGGACTGCTGCGCCACGCGCGGGAGCTGTCGGCGATCTTCGCGCAGTGGGTGAACTCGTACAAACGGCTCGTCCCCGGTTACGAGGCGCCCGTCTACTGCGCCTGGTCGCAGCGGAACCGCTCCGCTCTGATCCGAATCCCCCTCTACAAGCCCGGCTCCGAGCAGGCGACACGCGCCGAGATTCGGTGCCCCGATCCCTCCTGTAACCCTTACCTCACCTTCGCCGCGCTCCTCCACGCCGGCCTGGAGGGGATCGAGCAGGGCTACGAGCTCGAGGAGCCGATGGAGACGAACCTCTACCACCTCTCCCCGGCCGAGCGGAAGGAGCGCGGGATCGTCTCGCTCCCCGAAACGCTCGGCGAGGCGGTAGACGCGCTCGCAGGCTCCGAGCTGATGCGAAAAGCGCTCGGCGAGCACATCTTCGAGCGGTACGTCGAGCTGAAGCAGAAGGAGTGGGACGAGTACCGGATCCAGCTCACGCAGTGGGAGCTCGACCGCTACCTCGGCGTTCTCTAGCGGGGGAAACCATGTTTCCCCCGCTGGCGCCTTTCTTCGATGCGTCGCCTCAAAGGTTCGTGGCTACGCGGAAGTGAATCGCGCTCCGCCCGGGGACCACGGTGACCGCCCTGCCGCTGGACACGCGCTCTAAAAAGGTTCAAGATCCTGCCTTGAGGCTGCGCCGCAAGGCGAGCGGCGCGACCTTTACTGACGGCCGATTGCGGGCTCCTTTCGAGGAGCCCGCAGTCGTAGAAGGGGAAGAGCACGGGGACACCATGTTTCTCCCGTGAGCCCCCTCTTTCTTCGGTACGCCGGGAAGAAGCTGGTTGGGCTGCGAGATGAATCCCGCTCCGCCCCCGGATCGCCGGTGACCGCACGTGCGGTGCGCGTCGCGTCGCTTGCTAGACGAGCTAGAGGAACTTGCGGATCGACTCGCGCTCGACCGAGAGGCCGATCACCCGCGTCGTCTCGTCGATCGCGCCAATTGCTGCCGCAGGAACCAGATGCCGGCGGCGCAAGAACCCGGAGCGAACGGCAAGGGCATCGGGGACATCGGGCTGGGTGCCGTACATGGGCGACTCCACGTGGCCGACATAGCGCCCCTCGGCGTCCGCGACCATAAATCCCTTGACGCGACGGAGGTCGACGGCGACAGTGCTCATCCCGACGAACCTATTCGGCACCCATGATCTTTTCCCTTAGGCCGGCGTAAGAACTTTGTAAAGCTGGGTGGCGGTGCCTCAGTTTGAAGTGAGGCACTACCTGGGGGGTGGTAGGTCGCCTGTCGATCAGGCAGAGCCGATTCCACCTAAGGCCAAGTGGGGCGACGCTCCGGGTCGGCCTAGAATTGCTCACGTGGACGCGACCGGTCGTCACCTGCGTTTGCTGACCGAGACAATCGCTGCCGTCAACTCGACGCTCGACCTGGAAGAGGTGCTCGGGCTCGTGGCGACCAAGGTCGAGGAGGCTCTCGCCGCCGATGCCTGCTTCGTCTATCTCTATGACGAGCGCGCCGACGAGCTCGTCCTCCGCGCCACCCACGGCTCACGGGTTGAGGAGCTGACCCGGCGGCCGCGGCTCAGGCCTGGCGAGGGGATCACCGGCACGGCCGCCGCCGAGCGCTCGCCGATCGCGATCGCCGACAGCGCTCACCTCGACCCACGGTTCAAGCAGTTCCCGAACCTGCGAGAGGACGAGTACCAATCGATCCTCGCGGTTCCGATCCTGGCACACGAGAAGCTCGCGGGCGCACTCAACGTTCGTACCCGTGAGCCGCGGAGGTGGGTGCAGCCCGAGATCGACCTCCTCGTTGCGATCGCGTCACAGGTCGCGCAGACGATCGAGCACGCGAAGCTCTACGCGGAGGCACAGCGGCGGGTGCACGAGCTGGAGGCGCTCGCGAAGATCTCGGAGGCGGTCTCGGAATCGCTCTACCTCGAGGAGTCGCTCGACGCGATCGTGAGGACGACGATGGCGGCAGTCGACGCGTCCGGCGCGGCACTCGTGCTCGAGGACGGCAAGATCGCCTGGCCCGGAGGTCGCGCGGGAGCGTACGCCGTGCGGCTGCCGCTCCGTTGGAAGCGCCGCCAGATCGGCGAGCTCGTCTGCGACCGGGACGCGCCGTTCTCGGACGAGGACCGCCAGCTGCTGGAGGCGATCGCCCACCACGCCGCGGTCGCGCTCGAGCATGGCCGCGCCGTCATGCGCGGGGTACTGGCCCAGGAGATCCACCATCGCGTCAAGAACAACCTGCAGACGGTCGCGTCCCTCCTGCGCCTGCAAGCACGCGCGGACGAGGTCGACCCACGCAAGGCGCTCACCGATTCTGTCAACCGGATCCTTGCAATCGCGGCCGTGCACGAGGTGCTGACCGAGCATCGCGAGGACGACGTCGACCTCGGCGAGCTGATCGACCGCCTGCGGGCAATGCTCGTCCAGGGGCTCGTCGCCGGCAAGTCGGTGGAGGCGATGCTCGAGCCCGTCTCGCTGGCCGGTGGCCGGGCGACGGCGCTCGCGCTCGTGTTCTGCGAGCTGTTCGGGAACGCCCTCGAGCATGGAGGCTCGACCGTCCAAATCGAGCTCACGCGGCGGAACGGGCACATCGCGCTCGCGATCTCCGACGACGGGGGAGGCCTGGACGGCCAGGCTAGTGGCACCGGGCTGTCGATCGTGGGTGCGCTCGTCCGGGACGAGCTGCGGGGCAGCCTCGAGCTACACGAGGGCGACGGGCTTCGCGTCGAGGTTATCTTCCCGTCGTGAGTCCCGTCGTGAGGCAGCCGCACGAGGTGCTCGTCTTCGTGCACCGCGGCGAGGAGTTCCTCGTGGTGCATCGCTCCGAGCGCCGGGGCGCGTACTGGCACGCGGTAGCCGGAGGCGTCGAGCTCGGCGAGTCAGCCACGGAGGCGGCGAGACGCGAGCTGCACGAGGAGACGGGGCTCAAGGCGGAGCCCGAGGCGACGGGACACACGTTCACCTACTTGCCGGAAGCCTGGGAGCCGCACGCCGGCATCGGCCCCGTTCGCGTCGACTGCTTCCTGGTCGAGGCGCCGACAGGCTGGGAACCGGAGCTCGACTGGGAGCACGACGACCACCGCTGGTGCCAACGAGAGCAGGCCGCCGAGCTGCTCTTCTGGCCCGAGCCGCGGGAGCTCCTGCAGCAGATCGCTCCGGGGCGGAAGTGAGAGCAGCGTTCTCCGAGCCTCGTCTGCTGCGGCCGTGTCCGTGGCTATAAGCCAGGGACATGGCCGGCGCGGACAAATCCCGATCAGATGCACTCCGTCCGAGGCTCACACGTGTCGCAACTGAGCGGGAGCGGGAGCGGGAGCGGGAGTGCTAGCCGGTCGGGCGCTCTCGGAGGCCGTTGCGGAGCGCCGCCTCGACGATCGTGCGCGCTCGGTCCGGCAGCGGCACCAGCCGGCCAGCACACCGTTTGCGCAGCGCGAGGGACGTGTCCGAAGCTCAAAGCCTGGAGCGTCCCCCAACGGCCACGCCCGTTCTAGCGCTCCAGGTCGACGACCACGTGCGTGACAGGGACGTCGAAGCGCTCGCGCGCCTGGCCGACGACGTTGCGCTCGAGCCAGTTCGAGCGACCCGGTGGGTGCGTCGAGATGACGATCTCGTCCGCGCCGAACGTACGTAGCGCGTCCTCCATCGCCTGCAGGGGGTCGCCGTCCCCGACCTCACCGCGCGCCTCGACGCCGTCACGCGCCAGTCGCGCCAGGGAGGTCTCGAGGCGCAGCTGCGCCGCCGCACGCGCCCCGTCGTCGTCCGACGCCCAGTGCCGCATGACAGAGTTCAACGCCGGGCAGACCACGAGCACGTGCTCCTGGACACCCTCCGCGCGACGGCGCAGCACGTCGAGGAGCTCGCTGCCGCCGACGGTCTCGTTCGCGATCACGAGGATTCGCCGCTCCTCCTCGCCATGATGCGCGACGGCGGTGCGCTCCAACGGCTCCTGCGTCCGCGAGCCCGCCCAGCGCCACACGACGAGCACGGTCAGGAGGACGAAAACGCCGACCCCAAGCCACGTGTTCAAGGCCGCTGCCACGACGATCAAGGCGAAGAAGCCGATCGTCAGCAGCAGGAACCGGTACGCCTCTGCCTCACTGCGGAACGGGTTCCGAGCCATCTGACGATTAGATCAGATAGATCGTTGCATACACCACAATCCACATTACATCGACGAAGTGCCAGTAGATGCCGGGGATCTCGACGCCGTGGTGATGCTCCGGGGTGAAGTGGCCTCGGAAGGCGCGGATGGTGGCGACGGCGAGCAGCGTCAGGCCGATGAAGACGTGCGCACCGTGCAGGCCGGTGAGGCCGAAGAAGATCGTCCCGAATGCGCCGTCCGAGGGATTGAAGCCGATGCGCGCGTACTCGAGCATCTGCGTGATCAGGAACGCGAATCCCATCAGGAACGTGAGCGCGAGCCCCGCCTGCAGCCCGGCTCGGTTGCCGCGCTTGATCGACTGCAGAGCCCAGTGCATCGTGAAGCTCGACGTGACGAGAACGGCCGTGTTGACGCCGGCGACGAAGACAGGCAGGTGGAACGGCTCGAGCGGCCACTCCGGGGCATCGGGATTGACGACGCGAACAAAGAAGTACGCCGTGAAGAAGGCGCCGAAGAGCATCGCCTCGGAGGCGATGAAGAGGAACATGCCGAGCACCGTCGCCTCGATCCGCGAGCTCCTGTTGGCAATCGGTGGGCCGTGATGGCCCGCAGCGGGATCGGCGTGCGCGCTCATCGATCTGCACTCACCGGGGATCCCACTTGGCTCGGCTCGACGACGACGTGCTCGACGGGCACCTTCGACTCCTTCCGCAGCCGCTCGACGACGTCTCGGCGCAGCCAGGTGGAGCCGCGCCGTTCCGGGAAGGTCGAGACGAGGATCGAGTCGATGCGCTCGTCCCGCACGGCATGCATCGCTGCCGTGAACGGATCCGGGTGAGCGACCTGGCCGTGCGCCTCGATCTGCTCTGCGCGCAGGGTCGCAAGAGCGGCCCGCAGACGGCGCTCGGCCTCGGGGTGCGCGCCCTGCCCGGGATCGCTCTGTGGCGAGATGATCAGGAAGCTCACGCGCTCCCCCTCGCGAGCCCGTTCCCGGATCCGGTCGAGGAGCGGCTCACCGAGCACGGTTTCGTTCGCGAGCACGAGCACGTTCTCGTCCCCGGTACGCTCCGCCACCCGAGAGACGACGTGCTCGACCGGGATGTCCCCGGCGGCGCGCCGGATCTCGTCGAGCAGGTTGCGGCGGCGCCAGCCGGATTGGTCCTTCGGGTGCGTCGAGACGATCAGCTCGTCCGGCTGCTCCTGCGCGATCGCGTCGCGCACGGCCGTCAGCGGCTCGTTGTCGATCACGTCGCCAATCGCGGTGATGCCGGCCTCGCGCAGTTTCCCGAGCGTCCGGTCGAGGCGACGACCCGCCATGGCACGCCGCGTGTCGGCGTACACGACGTAGCCCTCGCGCGGCGCGTTGACCGGGGCGATCACTCGCACGAGGACGTCTCCTTGCTCCGTATGCCTGCGCACCGCCTCGAGCAGCTCGTCGCCCGTGAGCGTCTCGTTCGCGACCACGAGCAGCTTCCGCTTCCCCGGAAGCGTTTCAGAGGCGCTCATCGAACAGCTTCCTCCTCCGGCGCGCCGACAGCGGCTCGTTCGCCGTTCAGAACGGCATGACGAGCCCCCGGCACCCCGTACTCATAGGGGCCGCCGACGACCTGTGGAATCTGGTCGAAGTTGAAGACGGGCGGCGGCGAGGTGACCTGCCACTCGAGCGTCAGCGCCCGCCACGGGTTCCCGCCGGCGCGTTCCCCGCGGGCCCAGCTCGTGATCATGTTGTAGAAGAAGACGACCGTCGAGGCGCCGAGCAGGAACGAGAAGAGCGAGATCACCATGTTCCAGTCGCCGAACTCCTCTGCGTAGTCGGAGACACGGCGGGGCATCCCCTGCAGTCCGATCCAGTGCATCGGGAAGAACGTGCCGTTGAAGCCGATGAACGTCAGCCAGAAATGCAGCTTCCCGAGTCGCTCGTTGTACATGCGGCCGGTCATCTTCGGGAACCAGTAGTAGATGCCGGCGAAGACCGTGAACAGGGAGCCGCCGAAGAGCACGTAGTGGATGTGCGCGACGACGAAGTAGGAATCGGAGGCATGGATGTCGATCGGCACCGCGGCGAGGAAGATCCCGGAGAGCCCGCCGAGCACGAACATCGACAGGAAGCCGAGCGCGAAGAGCATCGGCGTGCGGAAGTGCAATTTCCCTTCCCACATTGTTGCCAACCAAGAAAACACTTTGATCCCAGTGGGGACTGCGATGATCATCGAGGTCACCATCATCGGCACCCGTAGCCACGGAGCCATGCCCGCAACAAACATGTGGTGTGCCCAGACCGAGAAGCCGAGCACGAGGATGGCCATCAGCGACAGCGCCATCAGCCGGTAGCCGAAGATCGGCTTCCGCGAGAAGACGGCGAGCACCTCCGAGACGATGCCGAAGCCCGGCAACATCATGATGTACACGGCCGGGTGCGAGTAGAACCAAAAGATGTGCTGGTACGCGAGCACGTACCCGCCCTGATCAACCGTGAAGAAGTTCGTGTGCATGATCCGGTCGAACATCACGAAGAACTGGGAGCCGGCGATGAACGGCGTCGCGATCACGACGAGCAGCGAGGTCGTGAAGTTCGCCCACACGAGGAGGGGCATCCGCCAGAAGGTCATCCCGGGAGCCCGCATCGTGATGATCGTGACGAGGAAGTTGAGGCCGGTCATGATCGAGCTCGCGCCGGCCCACTGGACGCCCATGTTGAAGAAGACCTGCCCCAGCGGCTGCTCGGAGGCGAGCGGCGCATAGCTCGTCCAGCCCGTCGCGAACGCGCCGCCGGGCGCGAGGAAGCTCGAGACCATCATCACGCCGGCCACCGGCAGCAGCCAGAAGGAGAGTGCGTTCAGGCGCGGGAAGGCCATGTCCGGAGCACCGAGCATCAGCGGAACGACGAAGTTCGCCAGACCGGCGAACGCGGGGATGATGAAGAGGAAGATCATCAGCGCCGCGTGCATGGAGATCAGGCCGTTGTAGGCCTGCGAGTCGACGAACTGGAGATCCGGCTTCGCGAGCTCTGCGCGGAAGAGCATGGCCGCGAAACCGCCGATGACGAAGAAGACGAACGTCGTCACCAGATACTGGACGCCGATCACCTTGTGGTCTGTGTTGACGCGGAAGTAGTCGCGCCAGCTGTAGGCCCCGTGACTCGAGTGATCCTCCGGCCGAGTCGGGCCCCCGACGATGTAGTGAACCCAGTAGTCGAAGGCGCCGATGCCGGCGAGGAAGCCGATCGGCATCATCGTCAGGAACGCGACGACGGTGATGACGCTCCAGTCGAGGGTCGGGTCGTAGCTGGCGAGCCAGCGGAAGAAGACGACAATCCCGAAGCCGATCGCCCAGAAGAGCGACATCATCCAGGCGGCGCGGAGGTAGCCGGGCGCCGTCAGGCGACGCAGGCCCGTGGGGCCCGGCGCTGGGGTGCCGTGCGTCTCGTGCGAGGTGTGCAGGACGTCGGTCATCTGTCTCCACCTAGATACTGCACGAGCGCGGCGAGTTGCTCGTCGGAGAGCGACGAGTCGTAGGTCTTCGGCATCACGTCGGGCTGGTAGCCGTCAGCCAGCTCGGCGTTCGGATCTTCGATCGACTCCCGGATGAACTCGTCGACCGGTTGCCCGACCTCCTCGGCCCGCGCGACGAGATCGTCGAGCCCGGGTCCGATCTCGGCGTCTGACCCGGCGGGCTCGAACGCGTGACAGCCCGCGCAGCCCGCCACGGTGAAGACCGAGGCGCCGTCGTTCTCTCCCTCGCCGCCTCCTCCGCCGCCGCCTCCGCCCACAGCGCCGCCACCGCTCGCCTCGCGGGTGAGAAAAGCATCGTAGTCCCCACGTGCCATCACCTGCACCTGCGCGCGCATCAGTGCGTGGCCGAGGCCGCAGAGCTCCGTGCAGACGAGCGCGTAGCTTCCGACTCGGGTCGGCGTCAACACGAGCGTCGTCTCGACACCTGGCACAGCGTCCGATTTCTGACCCATCTCGGGGATCCAGAACGAGTGGATCACGTCGAGCGAGCGGAGCGTCAGCTTCACGCTCTCGTTCACGGGCATGACGAGGCTGCCGGAGCGCACGGGATCGTCCCCGGGATACTCGAAGCTCCAGGCGAACTGCTGCGCGGTCACGGCGATCCTCAGCGGGTTGGGTCCCGCGTCGTCGTTCTTCGCGAGCACGATCGCGCTGACGACCGAGATGGCGGTCACGAGGACGGCGGGGATGGCCGTCCACCAGATCTCGAGCGCCGTGTGCCCGTGGATCGGCAGCCCGTCGCTGTCATCGTCCGGCGCGGCGCGGAAATTCAGGACCGAATAGACGATCACTGCAGCCACGGCGGCGAAGACGGCGATGCAGATCACCGTGGTGAACCAGAAGGTGAACTCGATCCGGTCCATCTCCTCCGAGGCCGAGGTCGGCAGCCACGGGATCAGGACGGCAAAGAGCGACGCGAGGATTCCCGCGATGACACCGTAGATCGTGATGCGGACAATCGAGCCCCTGCGCACCGTCCGCGAGAGTACATCAGGGCGCACCCGAAACCGCTCCTCATCCGTTCAACCAACAACCCCGCGAGTCACGAACCCGACCTGACACATCAACTAGGAGGACGAAGAATGGGTCTCGGAGTCAGCATCTTTCTGATTGCCGTCGGTGCCATCCTCACCTGGGCCGTGAATGCATCCGTCTCGGGTCTCGAGCTCGATACCATCGGAGTGATCCTCATGGTCGTCGGCATCCTCGGTCTTGTGCTCTCGATGATCTTCTGGTCTTCGTGGGGCGGGTTCGCAGGCGGCCCGGCCCGGCGCCGCACGACGTACGTCGACGAAGTCTGATCAGACACCCCCGCTCGTCGTGACGCTCAGAGGCGGCCCTCCCCCCAGGGCCGCCTCTCCCCTTTTCAGCCCCATGCGTTTCTCGCCAGAGCGGCTCGCTTGGCTTTCATTCGCCCCCGCGTACCTCGATGACCGCCCCACTACCGCGCGTGTCTGCGCATTGTCCGATTGCGCGGTGTCCGGTGGGGGGCCGCGAGCATGTAATAGTGACGTAGCGCACGAGCTTGAAGTCGACAGGAAGACGACGGAAGAGAGGTTCAGCGATAGCAGGAAGGATCGCCCTTGGGCTCCTCATCACCATGGCCTCGGCTCACCTGGCGAGCTCGGCTCCCGCCGCCCAGACGCTCGTCACGTTGACCGAGCGGTGTACCTTCGTGCCTGTCGCGCAGGACGGGGTCAGGTTGACCACGCGCTTCAAGCTCGAGAGCGTCGGCGGGCTGCCGACGAAGGTCAGCCTGATTCCCGGTTGGAACATCGGCCGGCAGTATCCGAAGGCGCCCCGGGCCCGACTCATCCACCTGCAGGCCGGGGAGACGCAGACGTTCATCGTCACCCGCACGATCCTGCACGTCCCCGCGCTTCACAACAGCCTCCGGCGTGGCCCCAAGCCTCGCTGCGCCTCGATCTTCTCGGTCGCCCGCCTCCGCGAATAGTCCGCGCCGGAGGCGCCCTGCGGGCGGAGGTGCCCGCGCGAGGTGCTACGCGAGGACGCTCTCGCCGGCCGGTTTTCGGACTCGGCCGAGGCCGACCAAGAAATCCTCGTGTGTCACCGCGGGCAGGCCACCACCGTTGCGGGCCATGGCGGCCAGGGCCGCCTCTTGGGCGACCGACCTGAGATCGGCGGGGGACATCCCGTCGGAGTCGCGTGCCAGCTCGTCGAGCCGGACTCCCACCGTCGGCATCCGGGCTGTATGGAGCTTCAAGACCGCGAGCCGGCCGGCCTCGTCGGGGAGGCCGAGCACGATGGTGCGCGAGAGTCGGCCGCCGCGGAGCAGGGCCGGGTCGAGCTGGTCGGGCCGGTTCGTCGCGCCAATGATGAAGACTCCCCGCTGACCCGAGACGCCGTCGATCTCCGCCAGGAGCTGGTTGACCTGCGTGTCATGCACCTCGACCGAGCCGCGGCGTCCGGCGAGCGCGTCGATCTCGTCGATGAAGATGATCGAGGGCCGGTTCTCCCGGGCGCGCTCGAAGAGCTGCCGGATGTTCTGCTCGGACTCCCCCACCCACTTGCTCATCACGTCGGCGCCGGACACCGGATAAAAGGACGCGCGTGCCTGAGCGGCCAGCACCTTGGCGACGGTGGTCTTGCCCGTGCCAGGCGGGCCGGCGAGCAAGAGGCCGGTCGGTGGCTCGACGCCGAAACGCCGCGCGGACTCCGGATCCTCGACCACGGACTGGATCTGCTGGAGCTGCGCCTTGATTGCGGGCGGCAGCACGAGCGAGTCCCACGTCCAGTGCTCGACAGTCGGCCGGTCCTGACCCCCATAGCGCTCGATTGCGCTCAGCAGGTGCTGCGTCTGGAGCTCGAGTTCGTCCCCGGTCTGTGTCGCCTGACGGAACACCTCGAGCGCCGCCATGTCCACGACCTTTTCGATTCCTGCCGGCGTCATGCCTTCCGTGCGCCGCACGAGGTCGTCCAGGTCGATGCTCGCCGAGGCCGGCCGGTCGTCGAGCTCCGTCTCGAAGATGGCACGGCGCGCCTTCTCGTCCGGCAGATCGATCCGGATGTGTCGGTCGAACCGCCCCGGCCGGATCACTGCGGGATCGAGGTGCTCGATCGAGTTCGTTGCTGCCATGACGAGGAGCCTGCGCTCGTCTCGGTGCGCCTCGAGCGAGGTCAGGAGCTGGTTGACCGTCCGCCTCGATTCCTGGTCGGGCGTGGTGTCGCGGCGCTGGGCAACCGAGTCGAACTCGTCGAAGAAGAGGAGGCAGGGGAGGTGCTGCAGAGCGGTGTCGAACGCCTTTTCGATGTTGCGGGCCGAGCCCCCCACGAGCGAGGCGACCAGGTCGCCGGTCGAGACGTGGATCAAGTTCATCCCGTACTCACCTGCGATCGCCTGGGCGAGGTAGGTCTTACCGACCCCGGGCGGTCCGTGCAGGAGGATCCCGTTCCACTCGATCCCGAAGCGTTCCGCGTCATCCGGATGCTCGAGCATCAGCCCGACGGTGTCGCGCACCTCCTGCTTCAGCGTGTCCATCCCGCCGACGTCTTCGAAGGTCGTCAGCTCGTCCGGCGCCTGCACGTCGAAGTCCCCGCCCCCGTCACCGCCCATGCCGCCCAGCATGCCGAAGGGATTCATCGACTTCGAGCTCGCCGAGCGAGAGCGGGTCGACCGTCGGTGCCGCTTTGCCTGCGCCCGCCGCTCCGCAGGTGTCATGGTCGGCGGCTCGGAAATCTGCGGCTCGGAGGAGGAGGCGTCTTCGGGCTCCGGCAGCGGCTCGGGCAGCTCATCGCTGATCTCGACCCACTCGCCGGTCTCCGGGTCGATCGTGTAGGAGCGGGCCATGCCCTGCGCCTTCAGCAGCTCCTCGAAGATGCCGCCAAAGGGAAACAAGCCGAATGGCGAGGCCGCCGCCGGATCGACATCCCCACGCTCGACGGCCCGCTCGAACTCTGCCTGCTGCTCGGCCTGCCGCTCCGCACGCCGGCGCGCCGCGCGCCCCACGAGGGCGACCACGGCGAAGGCGATGAAGGCAAGCAAGAGAAGCTCCATGGCTTATTCGTCTCTGGTGGCCGAGCCGCTGGAGCCAGCTCCGTGAGCCGTCGCGGACGAGCAGAAGGCCCGGGGCAGAGCATCACTCAACCGCCGAGCCTCCCTCCGCGTCGTCTCAGGAACTGCTCGAGCTTCCCCCCACCGGGGCCGCCTCGCGTGCGGTCTCCTTTCACGTTCTCTGCGACCTTCTTGCCCTGCTCTTTACCACCCTCGACCGCGACCTCCTTGGCCATGTCGACGGCCTCGGACGCGACCTGCTTGCCGCGGTCGAGCGCGTCCTGGCCCGTCTCCTTGACCTGCTCCATCACCTGGTCGGAGACGTCGCCGCATCGTCTCGCGATAGCGCCTGGCGCCGCGTCTAGGCGCGTGCCTTCTTGGATCCGTCCTTCTTCTTCTTCCGAGCTACCGGTGAGCCACTGCCGTTGGCGACCTCGCCCGAGGGCTCCTTGGACAGACCCGCTCGCAGACGGAGGGTCTCCGCGATCGCGGCGATCTCCTCCGGTGCGTAGTCTGGCGCGAAGACCGCCGGCTGCGAAGGTAGGTCGTGAGCCGGCACGCCCTCCGGGGCATCATCGACGACGACGAGCTCCTCGCCCGTTTCGGGGTGCGGGCCGTTGAAGACGGCGCTCAGCTCCAGGTAGTCCTTCGGCGAGAACCGGTAGAGCCGCAGGTGGTCGCCCCGCTTGATGTGCGGCCTGCATTCCGGAATCTTCTCCGTGGGGATGCGCGGCGACGGGAAGAGCTTCATCAGGTCGGCTCCCGTGAGCCGCTCCAACGCTCGGGCGTACGCCACCTGATGGACACCGCCGCGGACGAGCAGGTATCCCGTCAACGCGCGAGCAGCCGGATGCTCGACCATCTCGTAGACCTTGAGCTTGTTGTTCCGCGCCCCGGTCTCGAGGAAGAAGTTGTGCGTGAGATCCTCGACGAGATCACCGGACGAGAAGATGTAATCGCCGTTCCAGGGTCGTCCCTGCGAGTTCTGGGGAAGGGCTCCCTGGCCGCCCGCGAGGAAATGGTGCGGATTACCGACACCCTTGACCGGAGCGAGCGACGCCTTCGGCGCGCGCCCATCGTCGGTGGGGGACGCACCCGTCAACATCGTGTTGATCGCCGCTGCGACGAGCTCGACGTGCCCGAACTCCTCAGCCGCGATGTTCGCAACCAGATCGTAGAACGGCCGCGCGCCCTGCCGGTTGCGGAAGTTGAACGACTGGAACGTGTAGTTCAAGAACGTCGACATCTCGCCGAAACGTCCGCCCATCAGCTCCTGAACCGCCGCAGCGCCTGCGGGGTCTGGTTCCGAGGGGGGCGGTAGCTCCGTGGCGATGCGATCGATCCGTCGGATCATGTGGTACCTCCAAGTTGTGAAAGGCCACCGGTACCCGGTCACGGCTCGTCCAAACAGGACTGCGCCCGCTCGCTCATCCGGAGGCTCGAGCTGAGTACGCAGCCGAACCTTGGGACGCTGGAACGGATCGCGCACGAGGTCGCCGCGGACTGGGGAATGGAGCTCGAGCCGCCTTTCGCGCTGGCCCGTCACTCCTTCGTTGCGACGACGAACCACGAGGCGGTGCTGAAGGTGACGCCAGCGGAGGACGACGAGTCGGACGAGGAAGGAGACGCGCTCGAGCTCTGGGGCGGTGACGGCGCTGTCCGTCTCCTACGCCGCGACCGGCGACGGCGCGCGCTGCTGATCGAACGGGCACGCCCGGGTGACGATCTCGCGACGCTGACCGACGAGCGGGCGACGGCCGTCGCGGTCGAGGTCGGAGTCCGGCTGTGGCGGCCGGCGTGCGAGCCGTTCCGCTGGATCGGCGACCACGTTCCACGCTGGCTCGACGAGGCCGACGGACACGAGCTGGTGCCATTGGCGCGCGAGTTGTACGGATCATTCACCCCCGGACGCGGCACGCTCGTGCACGGCGACTTCCACCACCACAACATCCTCGACGCCGGCGGACGACACCTCGCGATCGATCCGAAGCCGATGCTGGGCGAGCCCGAATACGACGTGCCCTCGTTCCTCTGGAATCCCTTGTCCTACCGGCTGAGGCTCGACGTGACCGAGCAGCGGCTCGCAGCGTTCGCTGCCGCCGGCCTCGACGAGGAGCGAATGCGTGCCTGGAGTGTGATCCGCGGCGCCTACCTCGGAGCAGACGGCGACGAAGCGGAGGTCCTGCAGGCGCTCCTCTGAGCTGCGCCGGTTGATCGGCGCCAAGCGGCCGCGCTTGAGGCTATGCACGCGTCGGTAGCGCCTCGAGCTCGTCGAGGCTCGGGGGATTGCTGATCGAGGGGCTAAGCGTCCCCCACAACATCAGTGCGAGTGAACGCCGAGACGACGGCGATCGTCGCGCGGTGACGAGGACTCGAGCAGGAAGCCGGCCACGAGCGGCGGCGAGGCGAGCGCGCCCAGCAGGATGCACGCACCGAACCCGGCGAGCAGCACACCGATCCCCGCACTCGTGAGCCCCTCCCGCTCGGCGGCAACGATCACCACGAGCAGCACGGCTGGGATAGTGAAGTTGCCGAGGCCGTAGAGGAAGGCGCACGTCGGGAGGAGGGAGTCCTATTGCTCTGCTTCGGGAATAGCCACCCTGATGAAGCAAGGGACGCCACGTGCTGCCACGAGGTTGTCCATCCTCATGGGGGTCTGCCTGGCCGCTTCGTTCGCCGGAGTCGCCCTGATCCAGAACGCAGCGGACGAGGAAGAGGCATGGGATACCGTGGCCTTCTGGCCGTTTGCGCTGGTCGGCGGCCTGCTCCTCGGTGCCGTCTTCGTCCGATCGGCGCGATGCGCGTTCTTCGTCGGTGCGGCGTTTGCCGCTTCGATCCTTGTGGCGTCATTCGCGCTGTCGCGAGACGATCAGGGCGCGAACTTCGGCCTCCTCGGCGTCCTGTTCATTGGCCCGTGGCTCGTGCTCGTCATCGGATGTGCTGCATGGCTCGGCGGTTACACCCTCAAGCATCTAACGGCGCGCACTCCATCCGAGTGAGGTAAGACCGCCCCGTTAGTTTGGGTACGTCAACGTTCCAGGGGGGAGACACGGCCGAAAAAACCAGTAGGGTGCCCGCCCATGCGCTGCTGGTGGCGCAACTCTCCCCGCCGGTCGGTCGGCGCTGGCCATCAGGACATGGCTTCATCCTCAGCGTACCGCCGTGGTACACCCGATAGACGCACTCGTACGCTAGAGAGGCAAGCCGCCAGTCCACCCCAACCTCGATCACACGCGCAGGGAAGGAGGGCATGCTGGCTTCGCACCGATCAAACGCGTGTGCACGGGCTGCACGAACTCCCGCGGAGGCTCCGACGAGGACGACGAGGACGGTGACGACCGCGATCCGCCTGCTCCCTCGTAATGCTGCCTTCACGACCCAAATGATGACCGAAGGGCTGGCCGTGTTCCGCTTCGGGGCGAGCGTCCTGTCTCCTGAGCCTTCCCACGGTCTTAGGCGACCGCTCGCAGCTATGCGACCGGAGCGCAGCCCGCGAGTGCGAACTGCTCTAGGTCTCTGCGGTAGTCCGAGCGGGTGTTCTCACGGAAGCCACGGGAAGCTCGGCACGACGACGTGCGATATCGGCGGCGAGACCCGACGTACCGCCGAGCCGCGAGGCCCGCTCCGCGCGCGCGGCAGACGTCAAGCCAAGTTGCGCCAGCCACCCTTGCAGCTTCCCGCTCGCACGAAGCCGTATGTCGATCGGGGCGCGCGCCTGGCCGCGACCGTTCTCGACGCGCCCATCCCGCGAGCCGCATCGAGCCGGTCGATGAGATCCAGCAACGAGACGACCTCCCGTGCAGCCGGACGATCGGCTTCGGTCAGATGCGCCCAAGCCGAGCAGGTCTTCGACCAACTCCCGACCGCGCTCCGAAAGCTCCGTCTCCTGCCGACCATAGGCACCGTGGCGGCGCGCGTGGGTGGTGCCGAGCGGACCCGGAGTGAGCGTCGAAGGGTTCCGGTCGGGTTCGACACCGCTGTCACGATGCCCACAGAATCGGACGGTCGTAGCTGTCCTCAGGACACGAACTTTGAGCCAGCCGATACACAAGCTTCTTCCCGAGGAGAGCCACAGTTGAAGCTACGCAGACCCTAAGCAAGGCAACGACCACAGCTCCCCCCTCCGACACCCGGCACGCGCGCCGAACGAAGGCAGCGCCTGCAAGAAGAAGCCTGAGGAGAGCAATAACAACCCGGACTCCGTATGACCGATCGCGTGCCACCCGCTCCGGCGGTCTGATCTGGGTGCGATTATTGATTTCGCCCCACCGCCGAGGGTCTTTGCCCTCCAAGAGCACCAGAGTCAGGACGACGGCTCCCACGACATCGACCGCCAACCCAATGACCGAAGAGAGCATCCTGACCTCATCGGCGCGTCAGCCGGGGCATCGAGTTCCGGTTGCCCCGTCTGTTGCCCCCTCCCAACGTTTGAACCCGAGAGAAATCCTTAGGAGCAGGGTTTACATCATGGGCCGTGCAGGGATCGAACCTGCGACCTTGGGATTAAGAGTCCCCTGCTCTACCAGCTGAGCTAACGGCCCGCGGCGGCAAGTCTAGCCGCGTGCCAGGACTCGAGGCGCGAGGGCTTCAGCTGAGGTTGACGGTCTCCGGGAAGAGATCCCAGGGGCCGTCATCGCGGCACCGGCCCCCGCTCCAGTACCCCGGAGGGGCGCTGCGGCGCGTGACGTTGATCGCCAGCCGGCGCAGGTGGTCGCCGCTCGTGCGGCTCATGCCGGCGTGTCGCGCCGCGAACGGGACGAGCTGGACGGCGAAGCAGTTCGTCTGCGCCTCGTTGGCGATGCCGTACGCGTGCAGCGTCTCGTGGAGGGCGACCGTGAGCCCGAAGGCCCGCTCTCCGGTCGGACGCCTCGTGTCGAGCAGCTCCTGAACGGCGTCGCAGACGGACGGGGCGAGGTGCAGCCAGCGTGGTTGGCGCCCGAGCCAGAACCCCGCGAGGTGGATGTCGCCGTCCTGCGTGCTGAAGTCGGCGCTCCTCGCCACGGCAGCGAAGTCGAACTCGCTCCAGCAGCCGACAGCGAGCGTGCGCGGCGCGCCGAGAGCCTTCATCGTCCCGTAGATCACATCCGTGAGCGTTTGGTGCTTGACCGAGCGCTCACCGGTGTAGCGGCGCGCGGCGGGAAGCGTGGCGGCCGAGGCGAAGGTCTTCGTGCTCTGACGTACGGTCGGCGCCGCGGCCGGAGCCTTCGTCGGCGGCTTCGCTGCGGGCGGGGTCACGGCCGGAGGGTTGGCGGCCGGCGGAGTCGACTGCGCCAGCGCGAACGAGAACGGGCCGCTGACCGCCTTCTGCGACGAGGAGGCGCCGTCCTCGAGGCGCCGGTAGTCGAGCCACCAGTGATACGTGCGGCCTGGCCTCAGGGAGGCAGTACTCACTGAGCACACGAGCTTGCCCGGCTCGCTCCACGGCCGGAAGTCGCCTGATCTGCAGGATCCGAGGGTTGATCCGAGCGGCATCCCTGCGGCGCCGATCGCCGGTGAATCGGACACCCAGACGAACGGCTCGGAGTCGCGCGGATCGAGCGAAACGAGGAAGTCCAGCCGCTGCGGATCGGCGATCGACCCGGACTGGCTGGTCGTGACAGGAAGCGTCTGGCCGATCGGCTGCACGCCGTAGCCGGCCTCGGCCACGTGTGGTGCGAGCAATGCGCCGAGTGCCGCCGTCAGAACGGCGAGCGTTGCGATAGGCCGTCGCCGGTTCATCTGGTTTGTAATAGACACAGGTCGATCCGGCGTCAAGCCCTCCGTGGGTGCCGCAGCTCTTTCCGGGCGCAGTCGAGGTGGGTCGTAGGCTTCCAGGCGTGAAGGTGCTCACCGTCGTCGGCAACCGGCCACAGTTCGTCAAGGCCGCGCCGCTCTCGCTCGCTCTCCGCCACTCCGGCATCGACGAGGTCTCGTTGCATACGGGGCAGCACTACGACCGCGAGCTGTCGGAGGTCTTCTACGAGGAGCTCGGGCTGCCGGAGCCGGCCTACGCGCTCGACCTGCGCACAGCGGACACGGAGCTGATGGCGCTCGGGATCCTCGCGGCCCTCGAGCGGGAGCGGCCGGTCTGGACGATCGTCCTCGGAGACACGAACTCGACCCGCGCCGGGGCGCTCGCGGCCCAGCGCGCGGGCGTCCCGGTCGCGCACGTCGAGGCGGGCCTGCGGAGCGGCGACCTCTCGATGCCCGAGGAGCGGAACCGCATCGAAGTGGATCGGGTCTCCACGCTGCTGCTGACGCCCGACGAGCGCTCGAGTGCGGTGCTCGCACAGGAGCACGTCGGCGGCCGTGCCGTCTTGGTCGGCGACGTGATGGCGGACGCAACCCGTCTCTTCCAGCCGCTCGCGCGCGAGCGCATGCGGATCGAGCGCGAGCCCGGCAGCTACATCGTGGCCACGATCCACCGGGAGGCGAACGTCGCGCCGCCGCGACTCCGCCGGATCGTGGAGGGACTCAGCAGGCTCGAGCAGCCCGTCGTCTTCCCGATCCATCCGCGGACCCGCAGTGCGCTCAGACGGGAGAGGCTGCGGCTCGGACCCAACGTCGAGCTGCGCGCGCCTCTCGGCTACCTGGAGCTCGTCGCGCTCGCCTCGCAGGCGTACGCCATCGTTACGGACTCCGGCGGGCTCCAGAAGGAGGCCTACTGGTACGGGGTTCCGTGCGTGACAACGCGCCCGTCGACGGAGTGGATCGACACGGTGACCGTGGGCGCGAACACCCTCGTGGACGACGACCCGGATGCGATCGTACGGGCGGTGCACGAGGCGCGGATGCCGGCCGAGCGCCCGCAGCTCTACGGCGACGGCCACGCCTCGGAGCGGGTGGCGGCTGCTCTGCTCGATACGATCCTCCGCCGTGACTGACGTTGCCATCGTTGGAGCCGGTTACGTCGGAGTTCCGCTCGCGCAGGTCTTCGCCGAGGCGGGACGGTCCGTCCTCCTCGTCGATCGCGACGCCGGGCGCGTCGCGCAGCTGAACCGAGGAGAGAGCTACATCGAGGACGTACCGTCGGCCGTGCTGAAGCGGCTGGTCGATGAGCACGGCCTCCAGGCGACGACCGACTACGACGACTTGCGTGACGCCGACGCGATCCTGATCGCGCTGCCGACCCCGCTCTCCAAGCAACGCGAGCCCGATCTCTCGATTGTCAACGGCGCCGTGGACGAGATCGCGCAGCGCCTGCGGGCGGGACACCTCGTGGTGCTCGAGAGCACGACGTACCCCGGAACGACGCGCGAGGAGGTGCTGCCCCGCCTCGAGCGGACGGGCCTGCACGTCGGCCGGGACTTCTGGCTCGCATTCTCGCCCGAGCGGGTGGATCCAGGGCGCGAGGACTGGACGACGAAGAACGTGCCGAAGGTCGTCGGCGGGATCACCGAGGCGTGCACGGAGCGGGCAGCCGCGCTGTACGAGGGCGTCGTCGACACGGTGCATCGGGTGAGCTCCCCCGAGGCCGCGGAGCTGACGAAGCTGCTGGAGAACATCTTCCGCTCCGTCAACATCGCGCTCGTGAACGAGCTCGCGCAGCTCTGCGACCGACTCGGAATCGACGTCTGGGAGGTGGTCGGAGCCGCCGCCACGAAGCCGTTCGGCTTCATGAGCTTCAAGCCCGGACCGGGCCTCGGCGGTCACTGCATCCCGATCGACCCCTTCTACCTCACGTGGAAGGCGCGCGAGTACGGCTTCTACACGGAGTTCATCGAACTGGCCGGCAAGGTCAACGAGAACATGCCGTACTACTGCCGCTCGCTCATCTCGCAGGCCCTGAACCACGGCCGGGAGCGCTCGCTCAAGGGGTCGAAGGTGCTCGTTCTCGGAGTCGCGTACAAGCCCGAGATCAGCGACGTACGCGAGTCCCCCGCCCTGAAGCTGATCGAGCTGCTTCAGGCCGCCGGTGCCGATGTCTCCTACCACGACCGGCACGTGCCGGAGCTCCTGGACCTCGATCTGGTCTCGGTCCCGCTCGAGACCGCAGCGTACGACTGCATCGCGATCGTCACCGACCACGCAGGCATCGACTACGAGGCGCTCGTCGACGATGGCGCGGTGATCGTCGACTTCCGGAACGCCACCGGCGCCAAGGGTCGCGCCGCACCGAACGTCTGGAAGCTGTAGCGCACCCGTGATCCGCATCGGCCAGATCGGGCTCGGCTACTGGGGCAAGAATCTCGTTCGCAACTTCGACGAGCTCGCTCAGCTCACCTGGCTCTGCGACGCCTCGGAGCAGCTGCGCCTGCAGTTTGCCGGCCGGCATCCGGCAGCGCGGGTCACAGAGAGCATCGAGGATCTGCTGGCCGACGACGAGCTTGAGGCGGTTGTGATCGCGACACCGGTGCCCACGCATTACGCTCTCGCGAAGCAGGCCCTCGAGGCCGGAAAGCACGTCTTCGTCGAGAAGCCACCGGCGATGAGGGGCGCGGAGATGGAGGAGTTGCTGAGGCTCGCGCAGGAGCGGGAACTCGTGCTGATGCCCGGTCATCTCCTGCTCTACCACCCCGGGGTGCTGAAGCTGAAGGAGCTCCTCGACGCAGGCGAGCTCGGCGACCTGCTCTGCGTCTACTCGAACCGCCAGAACCTGGGCATCATCCGGCGGGACGAGAACGCGCTCTGGTCGCTCGGCGTCCACGACCTCTCCGTGATCCTCCACCTCGTCCAGGAGGACCCCGAGTCTGTTGTCGCTAATGGCAACGCTTTTCTCAATCCGGGTGTGGAGGACGTCGTCTTCTGCTACCTGCGATTTCCGTCGGGGAAGATCGCGCACATGCACCTCTCCTGGCTCGACCCACACAAGATGCGCAAGCTGACCGTCGTGGGCCGCGAGAAGATGGCGGTGTTCGACGACATGGAGCTCGAACGCAAGGTGACCATCTACGAGAAGGCGCCGTGGGAACCCGCGGGCACGTACGGAGAGTGGCGCACCCGCACGGGCGACATCTTCAGCCCGAAGATCGCGAACGACGAGCCGCTGCGGCTCGAGTGCGAGCACTTCCTCCGTCTCGTGGAGACCGGGCCGGGCGACCACAGGGAGGCGCGGGATGGGCTACGGGTGGTTCGCACGCTCGACCGGCTCACCGGGAGCCTCCGTGGCTGAGGTGCATCCCGCTGAGGTGCATCCAACCGCGACCGTCTACCCAGGGACGATCCTCAGCGACGGCGTCAAGGTGCTCGAAGGTGCCGTCGTCGGCAAGCAGCCGGCGCTTTCGCCGCGCTCGACCGCGAGCCGCGACCCGCTCCCACCTACCTCGATCGGCGAGAACACGATCGTGTCGGCTGGCGCGATCGTCTTCGCCGGCACGAGGGTCGGTGCTCGCGTCGTCCTCGGCGACCAGTCCTGTGTCCGCGAGCGGGTTGAGATCGGCGACGACGTGGTCGTCGGCCGCGGCTCCCTCGTCGAGAACGACACCACCGTGGGCGCCATGACGAAGATCCAGGCCGACGCCTACATCACCGCCTACTCGACCCTCGAGGAGCACGTCTTCATCGCACCCTGCGTCGTCACCACGAACGACAACTGGATGGGCCGAACCGAGCAGCGCTTCGGGAACGTCAAGGGGCCTACGATTCGACGCGGCGCTCGCATCGGCGGAGGCGCGGTGCTCTGCCCCGGGGTCGAGGTCGGCGCGGAGGCGTTCGTCGGAGCCGGTGCGGTCGTCACGAAGGACGTGCCCGCCCACGCGGTCGTCGTCGGGAATCCGGCGCGCCGCATCCGGGATGTGCCGGACGAGGAGCTGCTCGAGAACCAGTAGCGCAGCTGAGCTTGTAACGCTGCGATACAAGCCCTTCTGTCACAACTCGGCAGCAAAGTCGGCACGATGCGAGCCGTCGGGGTCGGCAGGCTAGGGGACGTGCGCTTCGCGATCCCCTCGAACGACTATCTGCTGCAGCAGCTCGTCATTGCGCTCGACCAGGACGACGTCTCGCTCGCGGCGACGTGGCGAGCCGTCGGCGACGCGGCACAGAGGCTCGATCTACGCCGCCCGAGCTACGACTCCGTCCGTCGCTTGGCGAACGTCGAGCGACTACGGCGCCGGCGTCGGGGCGCCGTGCGCCGCGCTTCCCTCGACGCAGCGCTCGCGTTCGCGTCCCCGTACGTCGCCGAGCTTCCGATGGCGCTCGATCGGCTCGGCGACGCGATCGGTTCGGAGCGCCTTGTGCCGCTGCGACACAAACCCCCCTACGCTCGCGGAGGCGAGGCTAGGCCTTGACGATCACGAGCTTGTAGCGGCCCGACCCGCGCGAGCCGAGCTTCACCTGCACGAAGTGCCAGCCCGTCCGCCTGGCGCGATAGGCGAGATTCTCCCGCGGCCCGGGGTGGGCCGACTGGCGTGCCAGCCGATCGAGCGCGCGGAGGTCGTCGACCCGCTTCGTGCCCGGCTTCCAGAGGATCAGGTTCGTATCGGTGCCGGCGGGACCGCGAACGCTCACGTAGACAGGCTGGCGGCGCCGGAGCTTGATCGCGTAGACATCGTTTTGGTCGTCCCAGAAATCGACCGTCGCCACGAGCCGCTTGGTCTGGCAGCAGAGACGCACGGCCTCCGCCCCGGCGTCGTCGTTCGGCTCGAACTTGTCCGGCGGCGGGATCTCGCCGCCGAGCGCCCGCAGCGCGGCCGTCACGTCCAGGCGTCCCCACCCGCTCAGCTCGTCGCGAAGCAGAGGGCAGTGACGGCAGCCTGACGCTGCGTTCACATCGACGGCGGTCCGGGTCAGCAGGGCGCTCACCTGCTCCGGCCGCAGGCTCGGCCGCTCTGCCAGGAGCACCGCGGCGGCCGCGCTGACCTGGGGGGCCGCGAACGAGGTGCCGATAGCGGTGCGGTACTCGTCGGGGCCGCAGGAGGAGTAACCCTGCTCCACGCAGTCCTTGAAGGGCGCCGTCAGCGCCTTCGGCAAGGTCGAGAAGATGCCTTGGCCGGGGGCCGCGATGTCGTTGTAGATCTTGTCCCGGTTGGAGAAGGGGGGCGAAGAGCCGTCGCGCGCGAGAGCGCTGACGCCGAGGACGTGAGGGAGGGCGGCGGGGTAGCTCGCGTACGGCCACGGCTGACGCGGAGCGGCGTCGGAGTTGCCTACAGCGGCGACAACCACGGCGCCGCGCCTGTTCGCGTAGGTGATCGCTGCAGCCTCCAGATGCGAAAACGTGTCGCGGGAAGGATCGCCCGGATCGCGAACGCCGCCCAGGCTGATGTTGATCACTTGCGCACCCTGATTCACCGCCCATCGAATCGCCTGGGCCTCGGCGAGCACGTCGATCGAAAGATCTGGCTGGACGACCTTGGCGACGAGGAGCACCGCCGAGGGCGCCATGCCGGCTATGCCCTCGGCGTTGCCGATCGTGGCGGCGATGAGACCGGCCACGAAGGTTCCGTGCCCTTGCCGATCGACGAACGGCGAGCCGCCCACAAAGCTCCTCCCGCCGACGATCCTGCCGGCGAACTCCGGATGCGTACGGTCGACGCCGGAGTCGATCACGGCCACGCGCACCGGAGGCAGGATCGGTGGAGCCGGCCAGAAATCGAACGCGCGGTTGACCGGCAGGTGCCACTGATTCTTTATCGCCAGCGGGTCCTCCGGCAGGAACGCCAGGCGCCGGCTGACGAGCCTCTCCACGTATGTCGCCCGCGGCAGGTCGTGCAGGCGCGGGGCAACCCGCCGCTCGACGACGACGGCAGGGAGCGGCGCGAGGCTCTGCACCCGGCCCCCGAGGTCGCGCGCAAGGCGCGGAAGCTCCTCGACGCTCCCGGCTCCGATCGCGTAGCGCGCAGCCCCAGCCGGTCCCGGGCACGCAAGCGCGGCTGCGAGGCCTGCCAGGGCCAAGCGCCCGACGGCCGCCCGCCTCATCCCGCGATCCGCAGCGTCGCGCTGATGCCACCAGCGTACCCGGCGGCAGGAGCCACGACAGCGCGATACGAGCCCGGTGTCAGCTGGAGCTCCACCCGGAAGCTGCCGGCGTCGTCGACGGCAGCTGAGCCGACTCTCAACCAGAGGTTGGCCTCGAGCCGTTGCACCTCCACGGCAGCTCCGGGCAAGGTCGGCGCGATGCCCCCGGAGATCGCGGCAGCCTCCCGCGTCACGCGCACGAGCGGCGCGACCGGGAACTTGAGCACCGGCCCCACGAGCCCGCCTGCGCCGAGCCGGAAGCTCGTCGGGTTACGCAGCTTCGTCCTGAACGTGAACGGCCCGCCGGCGACCCGCGACAGCACGGGCTTCCAGACGCCGGCGCTGCGTTGCGAGAGCACGAGGCCTCCGGCGCCCGTCACCTCTCCTCGCACGAGAACGGGGCGGCCGAAGGCGGTCGCCGGGGCAGGACGTATGAGCGTGAGGGTGGCGAGGCTCGTGATCCAGCTCGAGCGGAGCTCGAGCCCGCGCCGAAAGGCCGTGCCGCTGACGTTGGTCTCGCCGAGGGCGGTGCGGACGACGGCAGTCCGAACGCGTCCCGACGGCTCGCGCACCAGGCGCAGCCCGAGCAGCGGGCTACGCAGGCCGAGACCCCTGCGCGTGAGACCCTCGCCGACAGCGATCGGTCCCCAGCGGTGGACGGGCGAGAGGGCGCTGAAGGGATCGTCGACGGCAACGAGGTACGGGACGTCCTTTCCGCCGAAGACCTCGGCGGCAGCGGCCGTCCGACCCCCTGAGGTGGAGTGGAAGAGCGTGTCGGCGATCCGGCCGTCGTGCAGCAGCACCCGACCCGCCGTCGCGTCGATCGCGGCGGTGGCGCGCACGTCCTCCGCCGCGACGCCGCCGTAGACCTGGCTGCGCACGTCGGGGTAGAGATCGAAGCCCTTGCCGGCGAGGCGGTGCGCGAGCGCGTAGGAGCGAGCCGCAACCGCCTGCGCCCTCAGCGCCTCCGGGTGCCACGCGGCGGGCATCTCACTCGGCACGACCCCGGCGAGGTACTGCTCGAGGCCGACCGCGTTGACCGCAGTCAGCCGCCTGCCGCTAACCGAAACCTCGATCTGGCCGCGGTAGGGCGTTCCGAGCTCGAGTGGACGGGATCCCGGCAGCAGCACGATTGGGCCGGCGAGAGGCGTGCGCGTCCCGTTCAGCGTCACCTCGAGCAGCGGGCCCACCTCGAGCTTCCCGGCCTGCAACCCGTAGGTCTTCCCGAAGACGTCCCGGACGCGGAACGGCACCGGCGAGGAGACGGTGAGGGAGGGCTGAAGCTCCCGTAAGAGCACGCGCACACGCGCGACGGGCGCCGGGCCGAGCGCAGTCCCCGGGTAGAAGTGGGCGAGGATCTGCTCGTAGGTGCTGCCGTCGTTCGCGAAGCCGAGAGCCCCGTACTGGCTCATCCCGACTCCGTGACCCCAGCCACGACCGCTCACGAAGAGCGTGGTGGCACTCACGGTCGGCGGATCGGTGGCCGGTACCGGCGGCTGGACGCCGAGCTGCGAAGACCTTCCCCCGTCCGAAGACCCTCCCCCGTCCGAAGACCCTCCCCCGTCCGAAGACGCTGCCCCCGAAGACCCTGCCCCCGAAGACCCTGGCCCGGCCGACGCGGACCCGGTGAGGGCGAGCACGACACCGATGAGAGAGAAGACTGAGGTTCGCCGCATGGTTGCGCCCCCGCCAGCCGAGGCTAGCCGAAGCCGTCGCTCCAGATCCGACTCTTTACCGTAGCTTCACCTCGTCCGTTGCCGCCCTTGCGGCGTTTTCGGTCCGCCATCCCCGGGCAGTTCACGTCGGTGACGGATACGCACACACTCCCATCTCGATATCGGAACCCGGAACGCGTGGCCCGCGGCGGCATGGGCGAGGTGTACCGCGCCGAGGACAGCATCCTCGCGCGCACCGTCGCGATCAAGGTGCTCGCGGGACATTACGCCGACGACGAGGATCTCCGGCGCAGGTTCACCCGTGAGGCGCTGGCGGCGGCGCGGCTGTCCAACGCGCCCAACACCGTCACCATCTTCGACGTCGGCGAGCACGGGGAGCGGCCGTACATCGTGATGGAATATCTCGCGGGCGGCTCGCTCGCGGATCGCATTGCCGACGAGGGAGCGCAGCGCCCGGGCCGCGCGCTCGCCTGGCTGGCGCAGACCGCCGCGGCGTTGGACGCAGCTCACGCGCGGGGCATCATCCACCGCGACGTCAAGCCGGCGAACCTCCTCCTCGACGACGACGGCAGGGTTCACGTCGCCGACTTCGGCGTGGCAAGCGCGCTCGGACTCGACTCCCTGACGGCCGCGGGAACCGTCCTCGGCACCGCCGGCTACCTGGCGCCCGAGCAGGCTCGCGGCGAGCCGACCACCCCCGCCGTCGACCGCTACGCCCTCGGCGTTGTCGCCTACGAGCTGCTGACCGGGGCGCGGCCCTACGAGAGCGACTCGCCGACCGCCGAGGCGACCGCGCACGTCAACGCTCCAGTCCCCTCAGCGCGAGCGGTGAACCCCGAACTCCCACCCGAGGTCGACGCCGTGCTCACGCAAGCGCTGGCGAAGGATCCTGCCTCGCGCTTTTCGAGTGCGGCCGAGCTCGTCGCGAGCCTCCGGGAGGCGCTCGACGCCGCAGCTGGGCAGACCTCTGTCTCCCGGGCTGCCATCGCGGCAGCGCCCCGGGTCGTGCGTCGCAACCGGCTCCCATTCGTGATCGCGGGCTTCGGCGCGCTCCTCGCTGCGGGAGTCGCCCTTGCGGCGGCCGTAACGAACGGAGACGGCGGCGGGGGCGGGGGCGGCGGCACGACGCAGGCGGCGCCGAAGACAGTCCCACTGGCGGTGCCGACGACCGTCCCGACGACCGTACCGACGACCGTACCGCTGACGGTCCAGAAGACGGTGACGCAGCAAGGAACGACGCTCGTCAAGACCGTCACGAGCGTTGCACAGGCGCCGGCGCCGACTCCAACCCCGACAGCCCCGACGACTCCGACAACTCCGACAGCCCCGACGACGACGGCAGCCGCGCCGCCCGCCACTCAGGTAGCGAGCGGAAATCCCGTGACGCTGAACGATCAGGGATTCAGGCTCATGCAGGCGGGCGACTACAGGAGCGCGCTCCCGCTGCTCGAGGGCTCGGTCGCCGGCCTTGCCGGCTCGGGCAGCATCAGCGAGGCCTACGCGAGCTACAACCTGGCCTTCACCCGGCGCGCGCTTGGCCGCTGCGACGGCGTGCTCAGCCTGCTCGCGCGCTCCCAGCAGGTGCAGGGGCGGCGAAGCGAGATCGACCGCCTCCGGCGTGAGACCGAGCAGGTGTGTTAGCGCACTAACCCGTGCGGAGTCGCTCGGTGTACTGCCGGTCGTAATATTCTCGATAGCCGCCCGAGTGCTTGATCGGCTCCCACCACGCGCGGTTTTCGCGATACCAGGCCGCCGTCGTCGGGAAGCCCTCGGCCAGGCGTAGCCGAGGCTCCCAGCCGAGCTCCTCGCGGGCCTTGGCCGTGTCGAGCGAATACCGAACGTCATGCCCCGGCCGGTCTGTCACCCGTCGGACGAGGGAGGCGTCAGCGCCTGTGGCCTCGAGCACGAGCCGCGTGATCTCCCGGTTCGTGGCTTCCTCGCCGCCGCCGATGTTGTACACCTCCCCGCCGCGGCCGCGGCGAAGGGCGAGCTCGATGCCAGCACAGTGATCCTCCACGTAGAGCCAATCGCGGGTCTGGCCGCCGTCGCCGTACAGTGGCAGCGGCTCGCCGTCGAGCGCATTCGTGAAGAAGAGTGGCAGCAGCTTCTCGGGGTACTGGTTGGGCCCGTAGGTGTTCGAGCCTCTCGTCACGACGCCGTCGACACCGTAGGTCCGAACGTGTGCGAGTACCTGGAGATCCCCGCCGGCCTTCCCGGCCGAATACGGGCTCGAAGGGGCGAGCGGATCGGTCTCCCGCGACGAGACCCCGTGCGGCACGTCGCCGTAGACCTCATCGGTGGAGACGTGGACGAGGCGGATCCCGCCGGCACGCGCCTGCTCGAGCAGGACGGCCGTGCCGACGACGTTCGTGTGCACGACATCCAGCGAGCCCAGGATCGAGCGGTCGACGTGGGTCTCGGCGGCGAAGTTCACGATCGCGTCAACCCCGGATGCCGCTTCCATGACCGTGACCGGGTCGCAGATGTCGCCCACGACGAGCTCGACCTCCACGCCCAGGAGATTCGCCGGATTGCCGGAGTACGTGAGCTTGTCGAGGACGACCACCTCGTCGCCCGCCGCACGAAGCCGCTTTGCGAAGTGGGAGCCGATGAAGCCGGCGCCACCCGTCACCAGGACGCGCATGACCGAAGAGTAATGCCAGTCGGCCAATGCTAGTCGCAGAGGAGCAGCGGTACCCCCAGCAGCTGGGCGAGGCCACGGGCTCCGTTCCGCATCACGAGGTCGTGACTCCAGTGGAAGACCGGGCGGCCGATCGGCGCCACGGCGTTCATCCACGGGATCGTTGTCTCCACGTTCCATAGGTCACTGCCGTGCCGCTCCCCTCCCCCGCCCAGAGGCGCCAGCGGCCCGCCCTGCTCAGGTTGCCCTCCGACGCGCCTTCGAGCAGATGGGGACGCTCGACGCGGGTGGTACGCATCCAGAACTCGATGTCGTACGGGAGCCTGCTGCGCCAGACGTACCGGTGCACGGAGCCGACCCCGTTGGCGTCCCCGCCGGTCAGCCGCTCGACCACCTTGACCCCACGCCACCACTCGGGCCAGCGCTCGGTGTCGTTGATCGCCTCCCACACCTCGTCGATCGAGGCGCCGACGGCCCAGGTGCTGAGGAAGGAGTAGCGCGCCACGCTGCGACTCTAGAGCGGGACTCCAGAGCGGGACTCCAGAACTCTAGAGGAGGCCGAGACAGGCCTGGAGGCCCTCCCGCCAGTGCGGGAGCAGTGGCGCACCCTTCTCGCTCCGCAGGACGGAGTACTGAGGTCGCGGAGCCTGCCGGCCCAGCTCGGCCGTCGCGATCCGTCGCACGCGACAGCGAAGGCCCGCCTCCTCGAAGACCGCCTCGGCGAGCTCCGCCCAGGTGCAGTCGCCCTCTGCGGCAAGGTGGTAGACCCCGAAGGGGTGGGTGACGAGCTCTCGGGTCGCGGCCGCGAGATGCCCGACGTAGGTGGGGCTCCCTCGCTGGTCGTCGACGACGGCAACCTCGTCGCGCTCTGCGCCCAGGCGCAGCATCGTGCGGACGAAATTGTGCCCTGTCGACCCGAAGAGCCAGGAGCTGCGCGCGACCCAGGCGCGGTCGCCGGCAGCCGCCTCGCCGTGCAGCTTCGTCCGCCCGTAGACGGAGAGCGGGTTCGGCCCGTCCGACTCGAGGTACGGGCTCCCCTTGCGGCCGTCGAAGACGTAGTCGGTGGAGTAATAGACCAGAGGAGCACCCAGGCCGACGACACTTGCCGTTCCACCCACGTTGACCGCAGCGGCTCCCTGCGGATCGGCCTCGGCGCCGTCGACGTTCGTCCAGGCCGCCGCGTGAAGCACGAGCTCGGATTCGTGGACGCCCGCAGGGGCCGGTAGCTCGACGTCCCAGTCCGCGCGGCTCAGGCCTCGCGCCTCCGGAAACTCCGCGGAGAGCGCGCGGCCCAACTGGCCGCCAGCGCCCGTGATCAGCACCCGGCGCGATCCCGCGGCGAAAGCGTCGGCGTCGCTGTGCTCCAAAGGTGTTTCACCCGCGGATCGGCCCACGGAAGGCCGTGCTCGTCCGGGTTGGCGGTGTCGTACTCCTCCGTGACGTGGTAGAGGAACAGGCAGTCGGAGAGCGCCTCGTACCCGTGCGCGTGAATACCGGGGATGTAGATCGCGACGGGGTTCTCGTCGCCGATGTCCTCGGTGAACGTCTCGCCGCTCCCGCGATCGAGTACGACGACACGCACCATGCCCTGGATGCACGCGAAGAGATCGTCCTGGCCCCGCTCGTGGAAGTGCAGCCCCCGCACGACACCGCGGCGGGAGAACACGAGGTTCGACTGGCGCACCGGCTTCGGAAGCATGCCCGCGCGCATCAACTCCGAGAACCAGCCGCGCTCGTCTTCGTGGCGCTGCAAGGGGAAGCGGAGGAGTCCCTCGATCACGGCGTCCTCCGCGCAAGGGAACCCCTGGTTCCTCCGCAAATCCCCTCCTCCAGGGGCCTCTGACGCATGTCGCTCACGGCGTCTTGTTGACGCCCGTGCGGGCGATCAGCGCGCCGATCTCGGGGAGCGACTCCTGCGTCCCAGCATCCTCCCACCAACCCTTGATGCGGTGGCAGGCGAGCGAGCCGTTCTGCGCGTAGCGTCGATTCACGTCGGTGATCTCGAGCTCGCCGCGGGAGGATGGCCGCAGCTCGCGGATCAGTCCGAAGACTTCAGCGGAATAGCAGTAGAGGCCGACGACCGCGTCGTTCGAGGGAGGGGTGTCGTACCGCATGTCGACGACGCCGGCCTTCTCGACGACATCGACGACCTGATCGTTGTCGTCGTAGACAACGACGCCGAATCGCTCAGGGTCCGGCACTTCCTTCACGAACACCGCGGCCCCGTGCTGGCCGCCCTCGAAGGATCGGATCGCCTCGATCTCCGCATACTCGAAGATGTTGTCTCCTAAACAGACAACTAGCTTGTCCATCCCCACAAAGCTCTCGGCCATCCCAACCACCTGGGCGATTCCCCCCGGCTCCGTCTGCACCTTGTAGGTGAGCTCGAGGTCGAAGAGCGGCTGGTCGGCACCCCGCCGTCGCAGCCTGCCGTCGCCGAGGAGGTCGATCACCTGGCCGGCGTGACCCTGTCCCGTCACGATCAGCACCTCCCGCACACCCACGAGCTGCAGCAGCTGGAGCGGGTAGTAGATCATCGGCCAGCCGCCAACGGGCAGCAGGTGCTTGTTCACCACCCGCGTCAGCTCCCCGAGCCGAGTCGCCTCACCGCCGGCCGCGATCAATCCTTTGAGTCTCACGCCGCGGAGGATGCTACTTCTGCCAGCGTCAGGGGAGTGCGTGCGAGGAGCCAGAAGGAACCTTCGACCGCCGGCCCGATGCCGAGGGCGAAGACGAGCGTCCCGAGACCCGCGGTGCCGCCGAGCGCAAAGCCGACAGCGAGGGCGAGCACCTCGATGCCCGTCCTGGCCGTCGCGATGCGCAGCCCGAGACGTGTCGTCGCGACGAGCATCAGCGAGTCGCGCGGCCCGGCCCCCATCGCGGCCGCGATGTAGAACGCCGAGCCGGCACCGAAGCAGGCGAGCGCGAGCGCGAGCAGCGCGATCCTGACGCCGAGCGTCTCTTCCGAGAGCGCCGCGACCGGCTCGAGAACCGCCAGACCGATCACGAAGACTCCGATCAGCACCGCGTTCAAGAGCGTCCCGAGGCCGATCGGCGCGCGGAGTGCCCAGGCGAGCGCGAGCACTGCGGCCGAGACCACGAGATTCGCGACGCCGAACAGGATCCCGGTCTGCTCGGCGATGCCTTGGTGGAGAACGTCCCACGGCGGCAGTCCGAGCTCCGACTCGAGGAAGCAGACGATCCCAACTGCGCAGAGGAAGAGCCCCCAGACAAGGGCGACGAGCCGAGAGATGAAGCCGCCGCGCAGGGAGGGTGTGGCGAGCACGCTTCGGAACCTACTGACCGGGGTATGACCTCCGCATGACCGAGCGAGAGATCCAGCACGACCCGCACGAGATCCAGCACGACCCGCAGGTACTCGAAGGAGACGACGAGCTCCCACGGCAACCCGCGCCGCCGCTTGACCCGTACACACCCGAGCCGGCGGCTCGCCCGGGCGAACGAAGAGCCTGGCGGGTGATGCGGTACGCGTGGATCGCGGTTGCGATCACCGTCGCGATCGTCGTCTACGCGGCCATTCGCTAGCGACCGAGGTTCGTGCCGCCCGATCCGGCCGCCGCCCGTCTCGCCGCCTTTCGGCGCTTGACGCGGCCGACGTTCCGGACTGCTGCGACCCAGACATAGGCGCCCAGACCGAGCGTCACGCCGAGCAGCTTCAGGATTCGGCGGGCGGGCGACATGATTCGATGGTACTGACGAGGGTACGCTCCGGCCGTATGCTGCGCCGCGACGTCGACCGCCTCCAGGGGGAGATCGAGGAGCTCTTCGCCGATCTTTGGCAAGTACCCCGGTTCGCAGGTCTCCGACACGGGTTCCGACCTCCCGTCGACTGCTTCCACACGAGCGAGCCGCACCAGCTGACGGTTGTGGTCGAACTCGCCGGAGTGGCCCCCGAGACCGTCGAGGTCGTCGTCGAGGAGCGCGGGCTGATCGTGTCCGGCGAGCGGCGGCGGCCTCGCGTCGAGGGTCAGGTGTACCAGCAGATGGAGATCGAGTACGGGCCGTTCCAGCGGCGCATCCAACTCGCGGAGGACGTCGAGGTGGAGCGTGCGTCGGCGGCCTACGACCGCGGCTTCCTCACCGTCACGCTCCCGATCGCCGACCGCGCACCACGTCCGGAACGGGTCGTGATCGAGATCCGCAGGCAGACGTGACCGAGCAGCCACCGCCGGAGCAGCGCCCGTCGCTCCTTCCCGTCCTGCCGCTCAAGGAGACGGTTGTCTTCCCTGAGTCGATGACTCCGCTCGCGGTCGGCCAGGAGCGCTCGATCCGCCTGATCGACGAGGTCGTCGCCGGCGAGCGCACCCTGGCACTGCTGACGGTCAAGAACGTGGAGACCGAACAACCTTCCTGGGACGACGTCTACCCGATCGGCACCCGCGCCGTCGTCCACAAGATGATCAAGGTCCCCGACGGCACGCTTCGAATCCTCGTCCAGGGGCTCGATCGAATCCGCCTGCAGACACCAGTGCGCGAGGAGCCCTACCTCGTCGCGGAGTTCGAGGAGCTGCCGGACGTCACGCCCGAGTCGCCCGAGGTGGAGGCGCTGACACGGAACGTGCAGGGGCAGTTCGCGCAGATCATCGGGCTGACGCCGTACCTCCCGGAGGAGCTCCAGCTCGCGGCCGCGAATGTGGACGACCCGAGCGCGCTGTGCCATCTCGTCGCCACGACGCTTCGCCTCAAGACGGTCGAGCGACAGGAGTTGCTGGAGACCGTCGACGTCGAGCAGCGCCTGCGCAGGGTGCTGGGCATCCTCGGTCGCGAGCTGCAGGTCTCGGAGCTCGGCTCGAAGATCCAGTTGCAGGTCACCTCCGAGATCGACAAGGGTCAGCGAGAGTACTTCCTCCGCCAGCAGCTGAAGGCGATCCAGGAAGAGCTCGGCGAGGGGGACGACCAGCAGGCGGAGGTGACCGAGCTGCGCGAGCAGGTCGAGGCGAAGAAGCTGCCGGAGCCCGTGCAGAAGGCTGCGCTGCGCGAGCTCTCGCGGTTCGAGCGGCTCCCGCCCGCGGCGGCCGAGTACGGCGTCATCCGGACGTACCTCGACTGGATCCTCACCCTGCCGTGGGGTGAGCTGACGCCGGACAACCTCGACCTCGATCACGCACGCCAGATCCTGGACGAGGATCACTACGACCTCGAGAAGGTCAAGGAGCGGATCATCGAGTACCTCGCGGTCGCGAAGCTGAAGGGCGACGTGAGCGGTCCGATCCTCTGCTTCGCAGGCCCGCCCGGCGTCGGCAAGACCTCGCTCGGGCAGTCGATCGCCCGCGCCCTCGGTCGCTCCTTCGCGCGGATCTCCGTCGGCGGCGTGCGCGACGAAGCGGAGATCCGCGGGCATCGCCGCACCTACATCGGCGCCATGCCGGGCACGGTCGTTCGAGCGATCCGGGACGCCGAATCGAGCAACCCCGTGTTCCTGATCGACGAGATCGACAAGCTGGGTTCCGACTTCCGCGGCGATCCCGCCTCGGCGATGCTCGAGGTGCTCGACCCCGAGCAGCACTCGAGCTTCCGCGACCACTACCTCGACCTCCCCTTCGACCTCTCGAAGGTTCTGTTCATCTGCACCGCCAACAACCTCGACACGATTCCAGGCCCGCTGCTCGACCGGATGGACGTGATCCAGCTCTCCGGCTACACGCACGAGGAGAAACTCGGAATCGCCAAGCGCTACCTCGTGCCGAAGCAGCTCGGAGCGCACGGGCTCACGAAGAGCCGGTTCTCGCTCTCAGACCGGGTGCTGAAGCTCGTGATCGCCGAGTACACCCGCGAGGCGGGGGTCCGCAGCCTGGAGCGGCAGATCGCCGCCCTCTGCCGCAAGGCGGCGACGCTCGTCGCGACGGGTGCGGCAGTGAAGGTGCGCGCCGACGAGGCGAAGGTTCGCGAGTGGCTCGGTCCGAGGCGGTTCTCGGCCGAGGCACGGAAGCGAACGGCGGACCCCGGCGTTGCCACCGGTCTCGCCTACACGACCGTCGGTGGCGATGTCCTCTTCATCGAGGCGACCGCCTACCCCGGGCGAGGGAAGCTCCTGATCACGGGGCAGCTCGGCGAGGTGATGCAGGAGTCGGCGCAGGCGGCTCTCTCCTGGGTTCGCTCCCATACGGACGAGCTCGGCCTGCCGGCGGACTGGTTCGCCGAGCACGACGTCCACGTCCACGTACCGGCGGGGGCAGTACCGAAGGACGGACCGTCGGCGGGCGTCACGATGGCTACGGCGATCGCCTCGCTCGTCCGTGGCGTGCCCGTGGCGAACGATGTCGGCATGACGGGCGAGATCACGCTCACCGGCCAGGTGCTACCGATCGGCGGCATTCGCGAGAAGGTGCTGGCCGCGGAGCGGGCGGGTCTCAAGCGGGTGATCCTGCCGCGCGAGAACGAGGCTGACCTCGAGGAGTTGCCGGCGGAGACCCGTGCCGAGCTCACCTTCGTCCTGGCGGACTCGATCCAGGACGTGTTCGCGCACGCGTTCGACCGGCCGGCGGACGAGGAGGCGGCCCGCAGGCGGGCGGCACGGAAGGTGGCAAAACGCGCCTCACTCGAGCGCCAAGCCGCAGCACCTGTTCGTTTGCGGCGCTCGGCGGGCGGGGAAAGCTAGGCAGCTAGGACGACCACGACCAGAACCAAGATCATGAAAGGACGAGCTTCGAATGGCCAAGACCAAGGACAGGCTGTACGACACCGCCGACACGATGCGGCCGTACGTCGATCGCGCCATCCACGACGACGACGTCCGCGACAACCTCAAGGAAGCCTTCAATGCTGCGCGGGACGTCTACGCGGAGCTTCTCGGAGGCCGCAACCTGACGTCGACGGCGACCCGCGTCGCGACGGACAAGGACATCCAGGAGAACCTGAAGAAGACGATCGATGAGCTCCGGAAAGCCACGGATCGGATCCAGGGCAAGAAGGATCACGGCGCCCGCAACAAGATGATGCTACTCACAGGAATCGCCGCCGGCGTGCTCTTCAATCCGATGACAGGCCCGCAGACCCGCAAGTGGCTGATGGAGAAGATCACCGGCGAGGGTTCGGACGACTACGGGTACGGGACGAGCTCGACCACGAGCGACAACGGACCGACCACGAGCGACAACGGACCGACCACGAGCTCCTAGCGGCTTCTTCAGCCCGAGGGCAGCAGCGCGCCGTCGCCTTCCGCCGCAGCGGGGGCGACGAGCGCGCGCTGCAAGGAACCAGGATCGAGGCCGCTGGCGCTCGAGATGTCGCTGGCGTGGAGCAAGAAGGCACCCGGCTGCGGGGCGAGGGCCCTCGCAGGCACTGGCGGTGCCCAGCTTTGGCCGGCTGAGGCGGCGGAGAGCGACACGTCTTCCAGGCGTCGCCACGCGATCAGATAGCGGTACGGCGACACGACACCGTCGTACCCGAGCGGCAGGAGCGCGACCGGGTGGATCTCGAAGTGCAGGTGGTAGGGCGTGGTTTGCGCTTCGCCCGTGTTGCCCATGAAGCCGATCACCTGTCCGGCTCGCACCTCGTTCCCGTTCACGGCGAGCGGGGAGAACGCCGAGAGATGCGCGTAGTAGAACTGGTTGCCCTGACGGTCACGTAGCCAGAAGCGGAAGCCGCCGACGTCGTTCCAGCCGACGGAGAAGACGGTGCCGTCCGCGACAGCCAGAATCGGCGTGCCGAGTGGCCCGAAGATGTCTTCGCCGTGGTGCCAACCTGTGGAGGCGCGCGCTGCGCCGTAGGTGTCGGAGAACGCGCTCGTCCCGAAAACAGGGAAGACGTAGCCGTTCGGCGAGAGCGGCGCGTCGATGTCGGTTGGCAGCGGTCGGATGAGCGGGTTGCGCAAGCCGGGCAGGGTCGCCGGCGGCTCCGACGAGTTCGGGAGCTTCGGCCTCTTCGCCTTTTTCGCGCTCGGTGCTGCCGCGGGTCCGGCGGGCTTGGCCCGCGCCTTCGTCCTCGTCGTGGTCGTTGTCGTTGTCGTCGTCCGCTGCAGGGGCGGCGGGGACGGCGTCACGACGGGCCCGGGAGCCGGCACTGATGTCGCTGCTTCACCGTGACCGATCGTGATCTCCGTCCCCGCAGGCAAACCGGCGTGCTCGGCGGTCAATGTGACGTGAAGGGCTGTGACACTCGCGCGCGAGTCTCTCGCGGTGTCAGGCGTTCCGCTCACCTCGACGGACTGCTCGAGCGTGACGAGAGAGCCCCAGTCGGCGAGCGGGTAGCGCTGATTCTGCCCTGCTTCGAGCGCCTGACCCAGGATGACGAGCCCGAAAACAGCCGAGCCGCCCGCGTCGGTGCCGGAGCTGTCGGACTTGGCCCGCCCCGCCGCGCTGTCCCAGGTGACCTCGCCGTTGAAGAGCGATCCGGAGAGGACGTCGGTCACCGCTTGCGCTGCCGGAGCAACCGACGCCCGCGCCGAGACGCTGCTGGAAAGGGCGCCCGTCCGCACAATCGAGCCGTCGCCCGGATAGACGAAGGCGTCCGCAGCTCCGGTCGCCGTGCCGCCGGGAGCCGAGGCGCCGGCCGCCGAGGCGCCCGATTGGCCCGGCACGAAGACCGAGATCCCATAGGCGGACGCCGTCGCCAGCGGCTGTTCTCCGCCGGTCTCCGCTCCGGCACCGCCGGCTGCGAGGGCAAGGGAGAGAGCGAGGAACGCGATGAGCCGAGTCGTCATACGGCCTCGCAGGCTAGCGACCGCACCGGCAAGCTGCAGTGCTGGGGCTCCGCCCGCCTCTGGCCTGCACAGACGGCATCAGTAGCTGGTTCGCTGCTCTCGCTCCCCGTCCTGCTCTTCCTCCGGAACGAGAATGAGAATTACTCTCAGGTAGGATCGGCGAAATGTCGGCGATCGGCCTACCCGAGAACGTGCGCCTGACCGCTCCCCGCCGAGCAATCCTGAAGCTCCTCGAGCAGTGGGGCGGAAGCTTCGCGGTCGCGGAGCTGCACGCTCGCGCACGCGACCTGCACCCGCAGCTCGGCCTCGCGACGACGTACCGAACGGTCGAGCTTCTCCGCAAGCACGGCTCGGTTCGGCGGCTCGCCGTCGACGGCCACGTCTACATCCGGTGCAGCCCGACGCACCATCACCACCTGGTCTGCACGAGTTGCGGCGGCGTCGAGGAGACAGAGCTCTGCGCGGTGCCGTCGAACGCCGAGCTCGAACGACGACACGGCTTCCGCCCGAGCGCGCACGACCTCGACATCTTCGGGACGTGCCGGATGTGCGCCAGGTGAGTTGGGTCGTGTGAGCTGGGTCGCGATCCCACTTGCTGGCGTCACAGTTCTCTCCACCCTCGCCGGCGGCGTCGTCGGACTACGTCTGGCGCGGGACCTGGCAACCGCGATCGCGCTCACGGGCGGCGTCGTGGTGGCCGTCGCGCTCTTCCACGTTCTCCCGGAATCGATCGAGTCAGTCGGCGACCCGCAGCGGGTCGGGTTGCTCGTCGGCGCGGGGTTCCTCTTCTTCTTCCTCGCCGAGCGCGCGCTCGTGCTGCACCACCGCGACGAGCCCGAGCAGGCAAAGGCCCATGCGCAGGTGGGGGCCCTTGGCGCCGCCGGCCTCTCGCTGCACAGCTTCATCGACGGGCTCGGAATCGGGCTCGCCTTCGGGCTCGACACGACGACCGGCATCCTCGTTTTTCTGGCGGTCGTCTCACACGACTTCGCAGACGGGCTCAACACGGTCGGTTTCGTCATGCGCCAGTCGGGCGACCGCCGCCGCGCAATCAGGTGGCTGGCGATCGACGCGGCCGCACCGCTCGCGGGCGCAATCGTGGGAGCGATGCTCTCGATTGGCGAAGAGCGGTTAGGCGCTCTCCTCGCCGTCTACGCCGGGTTCTTCCTCTTCATGGGAGCGACGGATCTCCTGCCGCACGCGCACGAGCACCCGTCGGCGAAACGGGTCGCTCTGACCGTCGCTGGCTTCGCGATCGTCCTGCTGGTGAGCCTCGTCGCTGATCGCTACGGCGCAGGGTGAGCATGACGCGGATGCCTCGCTCCGCGCGCACCCCTTGAAGGGGCCTGCCAGCGCCCATCCCCACCTCCGGCCGCTATGAAAACAGCCGCTCGCGCGCGAGGTCACGGAAGCGAGCACGAGCATCCTCGCCGAGACCGAACTCGTCCTCGTCCGCGAACCGCGGATCTGCCGCGATCTCCTCAGCGACGTGCCGGATGACCTTGGCGACCGCGGCTCGGTGCGCCGGATCCCTGAGCAGGAGCTCGACCCAGGTGGCGGAGCCGTCGAAGGGCGGCAGGTCGTGCTCGACGTAGAGCTCGCCCAGCTTCATCCCGACCCTGATGTAGGCGAACGTGCGAAAGGCGAGGACGCGTCGCGGAGAACTGATCAGACGAGCGAACTCCGGATCCTCGGCCTGCAGCTGCGCGACGATGCTGCCGATCGGCTCGTCGACGAGCGGCACCCAGACGTCTTCGTAGTTGCTCACGCTTTCGAAGAATACGCCCGCCACGCGAGCTGCGCCGCCACGCCCAGGATCAGGACGCCGAACAGCCGGCGCAGCACGTCCTCGGGCAGGTTCGTCGCGATCAGGACACCGGCCTGAACGCCTACGATCGAGCTCACACCGAGGAGAGCCGCATCCCGCCAGCGCACGTTTCCGTAGCGGTGCTGTCGGAGCGCACCCGCCGCCACCGTCGGGAGAATCGCGAGCAGCGACGTCGCCTCGGCGTCTAGCTGGCCGAGGCCGAGGCCGACGAGCGTGGGGACGAAGAGGATGCCGCCGCCGACGCCGAAGAGCCCCGCAAGGATGCCGGCGGCGAGGCCCAGGGCGAGTCCGACCGCGACCGTGGTCGGGCTCACGTGGCGATCAACCAGATCCCGACACCCGTCAGCAGCGACGAGAAAGCAAAGGTCAGCGCCCGCACCGGCACGCGCTGCTGCAACGAAGCACCGGCAATCGCCCCAGCAGCGGCGGGCAAGCCGACGAGCGCTGCGTAGGCAACGTCCACGTTCCCCTCGAAGGCGTACAGCGTCGTACCCGCGAGGGCCGTGATCCCGATCGCGGCGAGGGAGGTGCCGGTCGCCGGCCGCTCGGCGTACCCAGCGGCAAGGAGCAGGAGCGGCACGATCACGATCCCGCCGCCGACGCCGAAGAGAGCGCTGAAGAGACCCGCGGCGGCGCCGATTGCGACGAGCCTCACGCGCCTATCCTACGACCCGTGGACGAACGTTCCGTGCTCTCGCGGATCACCGAGTCTCCCGAACGAACTGCGCTGCTGCTCGACGTGGACGGGGTGCTCGCGCCCATCGTCGACGTGCCGCAGGATGCCGCGGTGCCGCCCGTGACACAGAACGAGCTGCGACGCCTGAACGGACGCTACGCGCTCGTCGCGTGCATCAGCGGTCGCCCCGGCCCCGACGCCCGGCGCGTCGTCGGCCTCGACGAGCTCGTCTACGTCGGAGAGCACGGCCTCGAGCTCGTCCCCGAGGCGCAGGAGTGGCGCGACCGCCTCGTCGCGTTCGCGGCAACGATTGCTTGGGAGGACGTCGAGCGCAAGCCGCTCACGGTGACCTTCCACTATCGGCGCAACGAGGACGAGGTCGAGGCGGAGCGGTTCCTCGAGGCTGTGGCAGCCCGCGCGCGCGGGGCCGGGATCGTCGCCCGCTTCGGCCGGAAGGTCCTCGAGCTGCGGCCGCCGGTCGGAGCCCACAAGGGCACCGCGGTTGCGCATCTGCTCGGTCAGCACGGGCTCGAGCGAGCGCTCTACGCAGGCGACGACACGACCGACCTGGACGCGTTCCGGGCCCTCGGCGCGCTCGAGGTCGGTGTTGCGGTCGCGGTCGCCTCCGCGGAGGGACCGGAGGAGCTCCGCGATGCCGCCGACCTCGTGGTCGACGGTCCCGGCGAGTTCCTCGATGTCCTGCGGTCGCTGTGATCGCCTGCAGACGGGGGCATCCGCACGAGCGGATGCCCCCCGCGAAGACGTCTGAAAGAGGGGCGGCCGCGCCGCCCAGAAACGGTTGTGGACGCCTAGGTCGCCGCCGCGACCGGAGCGCCCTCCGGCACCTCGGCGAGCTCCTCGTTGCGGATCAGCACGAGTGCGGCGATGACGCCGGCCGCCGCGATTCCAGTACCAACCCAGAAGGCGAGCTGAAATCCGGAGGTCAGCGCCTCCGGCAACGCCGCGCCCGAGGCGACCTCGCTCTCGGTGCGGGAGATCGCCACGGTGGAAAGGAGCGCAATGCCGACGGCGCCGCCGATCTGCTGCGACGTGTTGATCAGCCCGGACGCGAGACCGGCCTCGGCCTGCTTGACGCCGGCGAGCGCGGCGATCGAGATCGGCACGAAGCAGAGGGCCATCCCGAACGCGAGGATCAGGAAGCCGGGCAGCAAGTCGGCCGCATACGAGCCTCCGACCGAGACCTGTGTGAACAACAACATCCCGAGGCCTAGAATCGCCATTCCGGCAGCAATGAGCGGCTTCACGCCAACCCTGCCGACAAGTGCAGCGGCGACGTTGGCCCACACGATCGAGGTGCCGGCGACCGCCAAGTACGCCACACCGGTCTTCATTGCCGAGTAGCCGAGCACCTGCTGCATGTAGAGCGTCAACATCAGGAAGGTCGAGAAGAGCGCCGTGCCGAGGATGAAGCCTGCGACGTTCGCACCGAGCACGGTCGTCGTGCGGAAGATCCCGAACCGCATCAGGGGCTCCTTGGCCCGCAGCTCCCAGATCACGAAGCCTGCGAGGAGCGCTGCTGCGGCCACGAACACGCCGATCGTGCGACCGGAGCTCCAGCCCCAGTCGTTGCCCTGCGTAATACCGAGCACGAGCGAGGAGAGACCCGCCGTCACGAGGACCCCACCCGGGGCATCGAACGTGCGGACACGCGAGTCGCGACTCTCGGTGAGCAGCAGCGTCGTCAGTGCGAGCGCGGCCAGGCCGACCGGAATGTTGACGAAGAAGATCCACTCCCACGAGAGCGCGTCGGTGAGAACGCCGCCGAGGAGGACGCCCGCTGCAGCGCCGAACCCGCCCACCGCGCCCCAGACGCCAAGCGCGATGTTGCGCTCACGGCCCTCTGCGAACGTCGTCATCAGGATCGCCAGCGCGGCCGGTGAGATCGCGGCCGCCCCCAGGCCCTGGATCGCCCTGGCGCCGATCAGCGACCCTTCAGACCACGCAAGCCCGCAGATGAGCGAGCCGATCGTGAAAGCGACGAGCCCGAGCATGAAGATCCGCCGTCGCCCGAGCAAATCGGCGGAGCGGCCACCGAGCAGCAGAAAGCCGCCGAAGACGAGCGCATACGCGCTGATCACCCACTGGAGGTTCTCCTGCGAGAAGCCGAGATCGATCTGGATCGACGGCAGCGCGACGTTGACGATCGCGATGTCGAGCACGACCATGAACTGGACTGCCGAGAGCAGCGCCAGTGCGAGCCACTTTCTGTCTGCGGAAGCGAGCATGCCTCTATCCTTCGTCTCGTCGGTGAACTTGTGAAGCTACAGCAACAACTTGCGGAACACAAGTACTCACTTCATAATGTGAACCAGTGAAGAGCTACAGCCAGTATTGCCCGATCGCCCACGCTCTCGGCCTCATCGGTGAGCGCTGGTCACTGCTCGTCGTTAGGGAGCTCCTGGATGGGCCGAAGCGCTACACGGACCTGGTCGCCGGCCTACCGAAGATCGGCACGAACATTCTCGCGGCTCGGCTGAAGGACCTCGAGACGGCGGGTCTCGTCGAGAAGCGGAGGCTACCGCCACCGGCCGCGTCGACGGTGTACGAGCTGAGCGCCTACGGGCGTGACCTCCGCCCCGTCATCCACGAGCTCGCCCGCTGGGGCGCTCGATCGCTGGGGCCGCCGCCGCTCGATGCACTCGAACCCGGCTGGCTCACGCACGCGCTCGACCTCGCCCTCTCGCCGCTCGCGAGCCATGGCCGGATCGCGTTCCGCATCGGCGACGAGGAGGCCTCGCTCGTGGACGGACTCCCGGTCGTAGGCATCGTCGAAGACGCAGACGTGCTCGTCGAGACCGATGCGATCGGCTTCTACCACCTCGTTGTCGACCGGCGACTCGAGGGTGTCCGCGTCGAAGGTGACATGGCCCTCCTGGAGAGCACGCTCGCGGCGTTCCGGCCTACGCCGCTTCCCGCCTGAGCACCTCCCAGGCGAGCTCCACGTCCTGCTCGGTCGTGCGGGCGCTGCCGACGGCGAGCCGTAGGACGTAGCGACCGTTCAGCCTCGTATGTGAGAGGAAGATCTCGCCGCCTGCATTGACACGCTCGAGGAGGGCCTCGTTCTCCTCGTCGCCGCCCTCGCGGCGGAAGCAGACAAGCGAGAACGGTCGTGGCGCCGCGAGCTCCCAGCCCGGCTCGGCGCGCACCCAGTCCTCGAACAGCACGGCCAGCCGGACCGCCTCGCGAATGCGTTCCTGCAGGCCCTGCCGCCCGTAGCAACGGAGGACAGCCCAGAGCTTGAGCGCGCGGAAGCGGCGGCCGAGAACGGGGCTGAACTCCGAGAGGCTGGCTACCTCCTCGCTCACGCGCAGGTACTCCGGCACCAGCGAGAACGCCGCCCGGAGATCGTCCGGGCGGCGCGTCCACAGCGCCGAGCAGTCCATCGGCGTGAAGAGCCACTTGTGCGGGTTGACGACGACGGAGTCGGCCCTCTCCCAACCAGTGAAGTGGTGCCTGAGCTCGGGGCAGACGGCGGCGGCGCCCGCGTAGGCCGCATCGACGTGCAACCAGACGCCCGCTCGCTCGCACACATCGGCCAGTGCCTGCACCGGATCGACCGAGCTCGTCGAGGTGGTGCCGACGGTCGCGACGACCGCGCACGCCCCGTCCAGGTCGAGCTTGTCCACACGGAACCGGAAGGCGGTGTCTACTGGAGCCATTCGCAGGTCGAGCTCGAGTAGGCGGCACGCCTTCTCGACCGACGAGTGAGCGTGCTCTGAGCAGACGACCACTCGCGCACCCGGCTTCGCCAGCCGAGCGGCCGCCAGCGCGGTCATCGTGCCGGTCGAAGCAGTGTCTTCGAGGTGGCCGTGGAGACCTTCCGGGAGGCCGAGTAGCTGTGCGAGCCAGTCGAGCGTCAACTCCTCCAGCTCCTGCAGTGCCGGCGAGGTGCGCCAGAGGATCCCGACCTGGTTCAGACCGGCGATCAGGAGCTCCGCCAGGATCCCGGGAGCAGAAGCTGTCGTCGCGAAGTACGCGAAGAAGCGCGGGCTCTGCCAGTGCGTGAGGCCCGGCAGCAGGATCTCGTCGAGGTCGCGCAGGACGTCGCGGAACGGCTCCGCGGCGTCGGGTGGCGACGCCGGCAGTCGCGCTCGGATCTCCCCCGGCTCGACCTGGGCCAACACGGGCCGCTCGCCGACGTTCTCGAGGTAGTCGGCGACCCACTCGAGCGTTGCAGCGCCGTCGTCCCTGAAGGTCACTTCTTGAGCTGCTCGATCTCGGCCCAGGTGCGGGTGTTGAGGATCTGGTCCTTCGTCAGCCAGGCGCGGCGGGCCTGCGCGACCCCGAGCTCGACGTAGCCGAGGGCACCGGTCGAGTGCCCGTCGCTCGAGACGACGAGCGCCAGCCCCGCCTCACCGGCGAGACGAGCGTGCGCGTCGCGCAGGTCGAGCCGGTCCGGCTGCGAGTTGAGCTCGAGAAAGGTGCCGGTGGCGAGAGCCTGCTCGATCACCTGCTCGACCGCGATCTTCGAGGGTCCGCGCTTGCCGATCTTGCGACTCGTGAGGTGGCCGATACAGTCGACGTGGGGGCTCTCCATCGCGTGCAAGACCCGCCCCGTGGGATCGTTGTCGAAGCTCGAGTGCACCGAGGCCATCACCCAGTCGAGCGGCGCGAGTAGCCCGTCGTCGACGTCGACCTCGCCGCCCGCGCGGATGTTCACCTCGATTCCCTTCAGGATCCGGAACGGCGCGAGGCGCTCGTTGAGCGCGTCGATCTCCTCCCACTGCGCCTCCAGCCGCCCCTCCCGAAGACGGTGCGAGTGATCGCACATGGCGAGGTAGTCGTGGCCGAGCGCGCGTGCGGCAATGGCCATCTCGGCGAGCGCTGCCTTCCCGTCCGACCACGTGGAGTGGGCGTGCAGATCGCCCTTGACGTCGGATCGCGCGACGAGGATCGGTAGCTTGCCCGTGCGGGCCGCCTCCAGCTCGCCTCCGTTCTCCCGCAACTCGGGCGGGATGTAGGCGTAGCCCAGCTGCGCGTAGAGAGCCTCCTCGTCGTCGGCGGTGACGACCTCGCCGGTCTCGACCGCCGTGACGCCATACTCGGAGACGGAGAGACCGCGGCGCACCGCATCCTCGCGCAACGCAACGTTGTGCTCCTTCGAGCCGGTGAAGTGTTGGAGCAGGTTCCCGTACGATTCGGGTGGCACGACCCGGAGGTCGAAGCGGAGTCCGTCGTTCGAGATCACGGTGGCTTTCGTGTCCCCCTTGGCGACGACGTCCGCGACCCACAGGAGCTTCGTGAAGTAGTCGATCAGCCCCGACGGATCGGTCGAGGTCGCGATGAGGTCCAGGTCGCGGAAGGTCTCCCGGCGGCGGCGAACCGAGCCCGCCTCCGAGACCTTGACGGCGGCGGGATGCTCGCGCAGGACCGAGACCACGGCGAGGACGGCCGGTAGCCCCTCGCCGAGCAGCCGCCGCGACTCCCGTGGATCGGACGGTGCCTGGGCGAGCGCTTCGAGGATCTTCGCCTCCGACTTCGCCCCGAGACCCGCCAGTGACCGAAGCCGCTCCTCGACGGCCGCCCGCTTCAGCTCGTCGAGCGTCGTCACGCCGAGCTCCTGCCAGATCCTGCGTGCGGTCTTCGGTCCAAGACCCGGCAGGCGCATGAACTTGACGACTTCCGCGGGAATGACCGCCTTACGTTTCGTCAGTGCCTTCATCTCGCCGAGCTCGATCGCCTCGACGATCTTCTGCTCGATCGTCTTTCCGATCCCGGTGAGGTTCTTGGCCTTGCCGTCGAGAGCGAGCTGCGCAACCGGCCCCCCGGTCTCCCGGATCCTCGTCGCGGCACGCCGGTAGGCGAGAACGCGAAAGGAGTCCTCGCCCTCCAGCTCGCTGAGGTCGGCGAGCAGCTCGAGCTGGTCGGCGAGCTCGTCGTTCCTCGGCAGGGTCGCTCGCATCGAGCAGCGATCATAAGCGCGTGCGTGCCGTCATCTGCCTGCCGACATACGACGAGCGCGAGAACCTCGAGCCGATGCTGCGCTCACTCGCAACGGTTCTCGGGCGCGAGGACCGCGTGCTCGTGATCGACGACAACTCGCCGGACGGGACGGGGGAGCTCGCCGACCGGCTCGCCTCCGAATTGCCGTTCGTGGACGTGCTCCACCGAGGCCACAAGGACGGCCTCGGGCCCGCCTACCTCGCCGGCTTCCGCCACGCGCTCGCGGCAGGTGCCGAGCTGATCGTTCAGATCGACTGCGACTTCTCGCACGACCCGAACGACGTTCCGCGACTGATCGACGCCGCGCGGGACGCCGACGTCGTGCTGGGCTCGCGCTACGTTCGCGGCGGCGGCATCCGGGACTGGGGGCGGTTCCGCCGTGCGATCTCACAGGCGGCGTCCCTCTACACGCAGCTCCTGCTGATGCCCGTCAAGGACGCCACCGGCGGGTTCAAGTGCTTGCGGCGCGAGGTGCTTCAACGCATCGAGCTCGACAAGGTCACTTCTAGGGGATACATGTTCCAGATCGAGACGACCTACCGAGCCCGACGCGCCGGATTCCGCATCGCGGAGATCCCAATCACGTTCACCGAGCGCCGCGCAGGCGGCTCGAAGATGTCGCGCGGGATCGTGCTCGAGGCGATCTGGCGCGTGCCGGCCCTGCGGCTCGCCGCTATCCGGGGGAAGCTGTGAGAGAGGTCTCCGACGCCGAGTTCGACGCCGTCGTGCTCGCCGCAGAGGGCGCCACCATCGTCGACTTCTGGGCCCCGTGGTGCAAGCCGTGTGCCGCGATCGAGCCGATTCTCGAGGCGCTCGCTGCCGAGCGCGGAGCCGACCTCGTACGGCTCAACATCGACGAACACCTCGGCGTTCCCTCGCGCTACGGCGTCCTCTCATTGCCCACCGTGATCCTGTTCCGGGACGGGGAACCCCGCTCGACCGTCGTCGGCGCCCGCTCGCGCAAGCACTACGAGCGCGAGTTCGCGCCGCACCTCTAGGAGGGGTTGGCGGAACCTCGCTCGTTGCCGGGGTGCGATGCTCACTCCGAGGCAAGAACGCAGGGAGCGAGGACGACGCATCGGAGTGAGCAGCGCGGCCCGGGGGCTCAGCCGAGGTTTCGGTGCTTCGGGCTCTGGTAGTCGCGGCTCGGAAGCCCGAGCATGACCTCGCCGCCGTCGAGCTCCATGTTGACGTGCGACACCGTTCCGTCCTCGTCCGACCACCGTCCCGTCTCGCGAAAGCCGAAGGCCTCTGCGATCCATTCGGCGCTACGCCCTACGTCTTCGTACGACAGCATCGGGATGACGCTCTGCCCCTCCACGGCTGCTCCTTTCTTTTCGCTTTCGGTTAATGGTTAACTTATGAGTAGTGTCTGTCAACCTGGATGCGACCCTGACGGCCCTCGCCGAGCCGACCCGGCGCCGGGTCGTCGAAGTCCTTCGCGATGGCCCACGTCCTGCAGGCGAGCTCGCGCGCTGCGCCGACACAAGCGCGCCGGCCATGAGCCGGCACCTTCGCGTCCTGCGGTCCGTGGGCCTCGTCGAGGCCGAGGTGGCGGCTGCCGATGCGCGACTGCGCGTCTATCGACTTCGGAAGGAGCCATTCGAGGCACTCCACGCATGGCTCCCCCGCTTCTGGGACGACCAGCTTGCGTCCTTCAAGGCTCACTCCGAGCAACCGTGAACGTCGTCCGAACGATCGACGTTCGAGTCGGCTCGACGAGGGCGTTCGCGATCCTCACCGAGGAGATCGGCGCCTGGTACAGGGCCGGCTCATGTGGGAGCCCGGGGAGCGGCTCGTCGTGACATACCGAAACGCGCACAGGCCGCCGGGGGACACCGAGATCGACGTCCGCTTCGAGGCCCTGCTGAACGGCACACGCGCGACGCTTTCATCACCGCGGCGCCCGCAGGATGTCGGAGGTTCAGCGGGCGAACGCCTGGGTCAACTTCATGGCGTGGTTCGGCGACTACGCGGACGACCGGTTGCCCTAGCATCGGAGGGTGGTCGAGCCGGTGGTGGTCGGGGCGGTGGAGGCGGGCTGGCTCCGCGTCCTCGAGGGCGAGGAGCTCGCCTATCTCGGCACGGAGCCCGCGCGCGAGGGGCGCGCCGAGCCGTTCCCCGACGATCTCGATCCGCGCGTCGCCTCGGCGCTCATCGCCCGCGGGATCAGCGCTCTCTGGCGCCATCAGGCGGAGGCCTGGGAGGCCTTGCGCAGCGGCGTCAACGTGATCGTCACGACCGGCACGGCGAGCGGCAAGAGCCTCGCCTTCAACCTGCCGGTGCTCGATCTGCTCGCACGTGATCCGAAGAGCCGAGCGCTGTATCTCTATCCCACGAAGGCGCTCGCGCAGGACCAGGCGCGAGCACTGGGGGCCTTCGGCCTGAAAGGCGTCAAACCCGCGATCTACGACGGCGACACCGTGGCCGAGCGACGCTGGCAGATCCGCAAATGGGCAAACGTGATCTTGACGAATCCGGACATGCTCCACGTCGGAGTACTGCCCCGCCACGACCGCTGGGGCGACCTGCTCGCGAATCTCCGCTACGTGGTGGTGGACGAGGCACACGTGTATCGCGGCGTCTTCGGCTCGCACGTTGCGAACGTCCTGCGACGCCTTCGGCGGCTGGCGCGGGCCTACGGGTCGGAGCCACAGTTCGTCCTCACCTCGGCGACGGTCGCGAACCCGGCCCGACTCGCAGAGGCCCTGCTCGGCGCTCCTGCCGTCGTGATCGAAGATGACGCAGCACCGAAAGCCGAGCGGACGGTTGCGCTGTGGAACCCGGAGCTGCTCGATCCGGAGCTCGGACTACGAGCGAGCGCTCTCGGCGACGCCGCGCGGCTCCTCGGCAGCCTCACCTCGCAGGGGCTCCGCACGATCTGCTTCGCGAAGAGCCGCAAGGCCGTCGAGCTGATCCACCGCTTCACCGTCGATCGCGTGGAGAGCGATGTCGCGCGGCGGCTCGCGCCGTACCGCGCCGGCTATACCGCGGCGCAGCGGCGCGAGATCGAGGGGCGGTTGATGGCAGGCGACCTGCTCGGCGTGACCGCGACCGACGCGCTCGAGCTGGGGATCGACATCGGCGAGCTCGACTGTGCGATCTCGGTCGGATTCCCTGGAACCGTCTCGTCTCTGCGCCAGCAGTGGGGCCGCGCCGGACGTCGCGGCAGCGGCCTCGCTGTTCTGGTCGCGAGCGAGGACGCCCTCGACCAGTTCTTCATGCGCGATCCGGAGGCCCTGCTCGGCCGGACTGTCGAGGCGGCGATCCTGGACGGGACGAACCCGCGCGTCCTCGACGGCCATGTCCTCTCGGCGGCCTTCGAGGGCCCGATCTGTCCAGCGGACGCGGAGACGCTCGGCCCGGAGGCGCTGGAGCGAGCTGCGGTGTTGCCGGAGTTGAAGCACACCGAGCCGGGCTGGGTCTGGGCGGGCACCGACTACCCGGCCGCCCGCGTCCTCCTTCGCTCTGCCGACCGGGAGTCGTTCACCGTCGTGGAAGCCGCCACCGGCTCCGTTCTCGGCCTGGTGGAGCGGTCACGAGCGTTCTCCACCATCCACGAAGGAGCCGTCTATCTTCACCTTGGAGAGCAGCACCTCGTCCGGTCGCTCGACCTCGAGGCGCTGATCGCAGTCGTGTCCGCCGCGTCCTTCGACTGGTACACGCAGGCGAAGAAGGAGACCGAGACGGCGATCGTCGAGCCGCTTCGCGTGGAGCGCCGGCTCGGCCTCGACCTCGCTTTCGGCCGCGTCTCCGTGACCGAGCAGGTCGTCGCCTACCAGCGCAAGTCGATCAGCGGCGGCGACACGCTCGAGACGGTTCCACTCGACCTGCCCCCGACGAGCTTCGAGACCGAGGCGGTTTGGTTCTCGCCCGGCGCCGAGCAGCTACACGGCCTCGAGGAGATGCCGAAGCTGCTCTCGTCGCTCCACGCCGCCGAGCATTCCCTGATCGCGCTCCTCCCGCTCTGGGCGATGTGCGACCGCTGGGACATCGGCGGCCTTTCGACCAACGTGCACTTCCAGACCGGCCTGCCGACGATCTTCGTCTACGACGGTCACCCTGGCGGCGTCGGCATCACCGAGCGCGGCTTCGAGAGCTTCGAGGGTTGGGTGGGCGACACGACGCGCATGCTGCGCGGGTGTCCGTGCGCAGCCGGTTGCCCGTCCTGCGTGCAGAGCCCCAAGTGCGGCAACCTGAACGAGTTCCTGGACAAGGCCGGTGCGCTGACGCTGCTCGGGCGGTTTCTGTCAGCCGAGGAAATGGATGCAGCCGTTGACCGCAAGGGTGAGTAGCAGCGAGATCGCGATCGAGACGGCGAGGCACCCAGGCGAGCAGCCGTAGACCTTCACGCGACCACCCTTCTATTCCTTCGGCGACAGCTTCACGAGAATCTTGTCCCCCACTGTCGATCGTGCGACACCTCGTTCGTCTTACAGACTGCAACCGAAGTTCGAAAGGAGAAGCTCATGCAGTACCTGGCAATGATCTACGGCGACACGACCCAGTGGGAGTCGTTGTCGGCCGAGGAGCGCGAGGAGGTGTACGCGACGTACAACGCCTTCTCCGAAGGGGCGCAGAAGGCGGGCGTGCTCGTGGACGGGGCGGAGCTCGACTCGACGTCGACTGCGACGACGGTTCGAGTCCGGGACAACGAGACGCTGGTCACCGACGGTCCCTACGCCGAGCTCAAGGAGGCGCTCGGCGGCTACTTCGTCCTCGAGTGCGACTCGATCGACGCGGCTTGCGAGTGGGCGGCCAAGATTCCCGGTGCAACCCACGGCGCAATCGAGGTTCGACCGATCCACGTAGATCCGAGCGCGAACGGGGGCGGAGCGTCATGAAGTACGCGGCGCTGCTGACCAACGATGCGGACGCTGTCGCGGCCTGGGAGCAGATGACCCCGGGGGAGGCCCAGGCCGCTCGCGCAGTGGAGGTGCCGAAGTGGGAGGCGCTCTACGGCGAGCTCGGGCCGTCGGGCATGCTCGGCTTCAGTGTCGAGCTCGACAGCCCGACCACCGCGAAGACCGTCCGTGTTCGTGACGGCGAGACAACGGTCACCGACGGTCCCTTCGCGGAGACGAAGGAGCAGATCGGCGGCGTCATGGTGCTCGAGTGCGAGGATCTCGACACGGCGATCGGCATCGCTGTCAAGATTCCCGTCGCGCTGACTGCGTCCGTCGAGCTGAGGCCGATCGTCGGATCTTGAGCAGCATCGAGCTCACGTTCCGAGAGGGATGGGGCCGCGCGGTCGCAACGCTCACCCGCGTCCTCGGCGACCTCACGCTTGCCGAGGACGCGGTGCAGGACGCGTTCACCATCGCGCTCGAGCGTTGGCCGCGCGACGGCCCACCTGACCACCCGAGCGCCTGGATCATCGCCACGGCACGCAACCGCGCCATCGACCGCCTCCGACGCGAGCGCACCTTCGCACGGAAGGCGGAGCTGCTGGCGCGACTGGAAGCGCTACCCACGGAGGAGGAGGACGTGAGCTCGATCCCGGACGATCGCCTCGCGCTCGTCTTCACGTGCTGCCACCCGGCACTGGCCGCGGAGGGGCGGGTGGCGCTGACGTTGCGCGAGGTCGCGGGTCTGACCACCACCGAGATCGCGCACGCCTTCCTCGTCTCCGAGCCCGCGATGGCGCAACGCCTCGTCCGCGCCAAGCGAAAAATCCGCGCCGCAGGAATCCCCTTCCGGGTTCCCCCCGACCACCTACTGCCCGAGCGCATGCAGTCGGTGCTCGCCGTCCTCTACCTCGTCTTCAACGAGGGATACTCGGCGAGCGGCGGCGCGGAGCACGTCCGAGCCGATCTCTGCGAAGAGGCGATCCGCCTGGCGAAGCTGCTCGCCCTGCTGATGCCGGACGAGCCAGAGGCGCTAGGCCTGCTCGCCCTCATGTTGCTCCAAGACGGGCGGCGCGAGGCGCGGCGGGGACCGAACGGCGAGCTCGTGCTGCTGGACGATCAGGATCGTGCACGCTGGAACCAGGCTCGCATCGCGGAGGGCACGCGCGTGCTCGAACGGGCGCTCTCGCGGCGGGCAGCGGGCCCCTATCAGCTGCAGGCGGCGATTGCGGCGCTGCACAGCCAGGCGCCGCGTCCGGACGACACGGATTGGGCTCAGATCGCGGCGCTCTACGGCGAGCTGGCACGCCACCAGGCGTCGCCCGTCGTCGAGCTGAACCGGGCCGTGGCCGTCGCCATGGCCGACGGTTCAGCTGCGGGCCTGGCTCTACTCGACAGAATCGAGCTCGATGGCTACCACCTGCTGCACGCCGCGCGCGCAGACCTGCTGCGCCGGCTCGAACGGACGGGAGAGGCGGCAGCTGAGTATCGGGCCGCGCTTCGGCTGGAGATGAACGCAGCGGAGCGCGCGTTCCTCGAGCGACGCCTCAGCCAGCTGGCGTAGAGAATGGCCGCGTGCGCGTGTCAGCGAAGGTCGACTATGCGATCAGGGCGCTCGCCGAGCTCGCCGTCGCGCCGCCAGGGCCCGTGAAGGGCGAGCGGATCGCGACCGCCCAGGCGATCCCGCTGAAATTCCTTGAGAACATCCTGCTCGAGCTGCGGCGATCCGAGATCGTCGCGAGCCAGCGCGGCGCCGAGGGCGGTTACTGGCTCGCGAAGCCGCCGGCCGAGGTGAGCCTGGCCGACGTGATCCGGGCCGTCGAGGGGCCGATTGCGACCGTTCGCGGCTCGCGACCGGAAGAGGTCGAGTACACGGGGGCGGCGAGCGCGCTCCGTGAGGTATGGATCGAGCTGCGCACCAACATGCGGGCAGTGCTCGAGGAGACGTCGCTCGCCGATCTGGTGGCCAGAAGCTAGAGCGACGCCGTGAACACACGCTCGCGTGAGGCGCGGATGTAGACCGTCTGCCCCGCCTCGAGCCCGAGCTCCTCGCAGGCGTCTCGCGTGACCTGCGCCCAGAGCTTCTCGCCGTCGGCCCGGACGAGCTCGACGCGCACCTCGAAGCCGAGATGGACGATCCGGTCGACAGTCGCCTCGTCGACACCGCCCATCGATCTTGTGGTCATTGGACGCTCCCATAACTCGTATGAGGATTTGTCAAGTGCCACCTGTGTCAGGATGACGGGATGGATGGAAGGCGCCGTGCACGGGGTGGGACGCTCATCGCGGGAGGCGGGTTCGCGGGTGCGTACGTCGCACGGCTGCTCGGGCAGGCCGGTGCGACGATCGTCAGCCCCGAGAACTCGATGCTCTTCACCCCGATCCTGCCCGAGGCCGCCTCGGGGACGCTGGAGCCGCGGCACGTGGTCGTGCCGTTACGCCAGATGTGCCCGCACGCGGAGCTCCTCCTCGGTCGCGTCAGCGAGCTCGACGAGGCGCAGCGGCTCGTGCGTGTCGAGACCCCGGACGCGGGCAGCCAGGAGATCCAGTATGAGCGTCTCGTCGTGGCGCTCGGTGCGGTGCCACGCACGTTTCCCGTTCCAGGGCTCGCCGAGCACGGGCTCGGCTTCAAAGATCTCGCCGACGCGATCCACCTGCGAAACCACATCCTGCGCCAGTTGGAGGCGGCGGACGCCGAGCGCGATCCAGATCGATCCGAGAGTCATCTCGCCTTTGTCTTCGTCGGAGCCGGGTACGCGGGAGTCGAAGCGCTCGCCGAGCTGTCCGATCTCGTGCGCGACGCGATCCGCTACTACCCACGACTCCGTCGGGCGCGCCAGCGGTGGGTCCTGGTGGATGCGGCACCGAAGATCCTCGCCGAGATTCCGAGCCGGCTCGGCGAGTACGCCGGCCGCGAGCTGGTGAAGCGAGGCGTCGAGATCCACGTGTCGACGACACTGGCCACGCTGGACGAACGCGAAGCCGTCCTCTCGAACGGAGCGCGCATCGCCACGCACACGCTGGTGTGGACGGCGGGCGTCAAGGCGAACCCGCTCCTGGCGAGGCTCGGTCTCCCCCTGGACGAGCGCGGGCGCGTTCCCGTCGACGCGTTCATGCGGGTGCCGGGACGCGACGGCATCTGGGCACTCGGCGACTGCGCATCGGTTCCGAACACGCAGACGCCGGGCCGGTATGACCCGCCGACGTGCCAGCACGCGCTGCGCCAGGCCCGGCGGCTGGCGAAGAATCTCGTCGGCGACCTGCAGCCTTACGGCTATCGCATGCTCGGCCAGGTCGCGACCCTCGGGCGCTACCAGGGGATCGCCGACGTCCTCGGGATCCGTCTGCGCGGCTTCCCTGGCTGGTTCGTCACCCGCAGCTACCACCTCCTGCAGCTGCCGCTGCCCTCGCGCAAGCTACGTGTCGTCACCGACTGGACGACCTCGCTCTTCTTCCGCCGTGACACTGCCGAGCTGTCGCTCCTCGGCCACCCGCAGCGGTTGGACGGGTAATCGCGGCCTTCGCGGTTCAGGGGCTCTAGAAGCGGTACGGATCGATCACCGCGTTGCGCGGCATCGACCTCGAGCTTGCCGACGGCGAGCTCTTCGGGCTGCTCGGCCCAAACGGTGCCGGCAAGTCGACGCTGGTCAAGATCGGCTGCGGCCTCGTCCGCCCGTCCGCCGGCCGCGCATTGGTGTGCGGGACGCCGGCGGGCTCCTTGGCTGCGCGCGGCGCAACCGGCTACCTCGCCGAGCTCTTTCGCTTCCCGGGCTGGTGCACGGCAGACGAGGTGCTCTCCCTGCACCAGCGGTTGGCGCGCTCGCACGGTGGAGAGGCCGAGCGAGTGCTCTTCCTCGACGAACCGACGAGCGCGCTCGACCCGGCCGGCAGGCGCACTGTCCGGGGGATCCTGGAGGAACTCCGGGCGCGGGGCATCGCAGTCCTGCTCAACTCCCACCTCCTGAGCGAGGTCGAGCTCGTGTGTGACCGAGTCGCCATTCTGCTGGATGGGAGCGTGGTCGCCTCAGGGCGCCCCGACGAACTCATGCGCCCGCGCGGCGTCGAGCTCGAGACGAGTAAGGGGATTCGCGTGGTCGAGCGCGCTTCCCGAGAAGACGTGCCGCGCCTCATCTCCGAAGCAGTAGCCGCCGGAGAGCAGGTCTTCGGCGTGCGCGTGTTGAGGTCGACGCTCGAGGACGTCTACCTCGACGCGGTCGGCGAGGACGCGTGATCCACGCGTTCACGATTGCGCTCTACGCCCTGCGCGAGAGTCTGCGCCGGCGGGTGTTCGTCGTCGTTGCGCTACTCACGACCGCGTTCCTCTTTCTCTACCGTCTCGGCGCAGGCAAGGCCTTCGAGGAAACGGAGGATGCCTTTCCGCCCGTCGGCGTCGAACCGGATGAGTTCATCGGCGCGACGCTACTTGGCATGGCCATGTTCGCGACGCTCTTCCTGGGGACCGTGCTCGCGGTCTTCCTGACGCTCGGAGCCGTCCGAGGCGACGCCGAGCGTGGCCTGCTGCAGCCGCTCGTCGTCCGGCCCCTAGGGCGGACGACCTTCCTGCTCGGGCGCTTCGCCGGGGCAGCGGCGGTCTGCGCGGTCTACGTCGTGCTTGTCTTCACCGCTGCGGTCGTACTCACGGGCAACGCCGGGGGATGGTGGCCTGACCGCCTGGTCGCGCCGGCGGTGGAGCTTGCCGCGGCGGTCGTCCTCCTCGTCGCGCTCTCGCTGCTCGGCTCAGTGTTCCTCTCCGCCACGACCAACGGCATCGCCGTGTTCATGCTCTTCGGCGCCGGGCTCGTCGGTGGGCTCCTGGGCCAGATCGGCGAGGCAATCAACTCGCCGACACTGCTCACCGTGGCTGAGCGAACCTCTTGGGCGCTCCCGTTCGAGGCGCTCTACCAGGACGGCCTCCAGCGACTGACGCTCGACGCACGTGGGCTCACGCGCTTCGCGGTCGAGCTTGGCCCCTTCGGCGGGGGGCAGACCTACGGCTCTTGGCTGCCCGTCTGGGCCGCGCTCTACCTTGCCGGCATCCTCACGGCCGCAGCGTTGGGCTTCGCCCGCAGTGATCTCTAGGCCGACTACCGCAGCGACCGCAGAGCCGCTCGGAGCGACTGCCGGGTCGTCAGGACGCCCTCGAAGAGGTCGCCCTCACGCGTAACCCGCTCAAGCACCGCGTCCATGGTGAAGGCCGCCGGGTCGAGCGACGGGTTCACCTCCTCCCAGTGCAGTGGTGTCGAGACGGGCGCGCCCGGTTTGGGCCGGACCGAGTAGACGGAGGCGATCGTCTTGCCCTCCCCGTTTTGATTCGAGTCGATCAGCACTCCCCGCCGCTTGGCCTTCGACCACTCGGTCGTCGCCAGGCGCGGATGCGCACGTGCGATCGCTCCCGCGACGATCTCGGAGAACTCGCGGGTCTCGTCGAACGTGTTGCGCCGCTCGATCGGGACGAGCACGTGGATCCCCTCGGAACCGCTCGTCTTGGCAAAGGACTGCAGCTCGAGGAGATCGAGCGTCTGCTTCACGAGTAGAGCCACTTCGATCGTCTCGGCGAAGCCGACGTCGGGCGACGGGTCGAGGTCGAAGAGAACGAAGTCCGGGCGGTGGGGCCTGTCGACGCGCGAGTACCAGGTGTTCATGTCGATGCAGCCCATGTTCACCATCCAGAGCAGGGCGAGATCATCGTTCACGAGGGAGAAGTCGAGCTCGCGGACACGCCGCGGCGACTCCCGCGTCGAGGCCTCGAACCGTCGCGTCGGGATCCAATTCGGCATGTGCTTCGGCGCATCCTTCTGGAAGAAGAACTTCCCGAACGCTCCATCGGGGTAGCGCTTCATCGTGAACGGGCGGTCGCGTAGGTGGGGCACGAGCACGGGCGCGACATCCCGGTAGTAGGAGAGCAGGTCGCCCTTGGTGATCCCTTCGTCCGGCCAGAACGGCTTTTCGAGGTTCGAGAGCTTCAACACTCTGGACCCACGTTCGAGCTCGGGCTCGATCGGGGATCGCTCCCGGCGCACGTTCTCCGGCCGCTCGTCCTCGCGCAAGCCCTGGTACGAAGGCGCGCGCAGCCGGCCATCGTGCGTCCACTCGGCGAACTCGATCTCAGCTACCAGCGCCGGCTCGACCCAGACGATGTCGCCCTTGCGGACCTTCGGCAGCTTCGGGACCTCGTCGAACGGGCTCGCCGCCCGCTCCAGTGGCCGCAACCGCGCGAGCAGCTTCTCGATCTCCTCGTCGTTGAAGCCGGTGCCGACGTTGCCGGTGTAGCGGAGGCGGCCGCCCTCCGCGACGGCCAGGATGAGGGAGCCGAAGCGGCCGCTTCGGCGGCCCTGCCCCTTCGTGTAGCCCGCGATCACGAACTCCTGGCGGCCGTGTGTCTTGATCTTCAACCATGCCCGCGAGCGCCTACCCGGCTCGTACGTGGAGTCGGCTCGCTTGGCGATGATCCCCTCGAACCTCTGCTCCTCCGCAGCGCGGAAGAGCAACCTCCCGTCGCCGAAGGCCTCCGAGACCTGTACCCCCGCGCGGCGCGAGTCGATCAGCGCCGCGAGCTGCTCACGCCGCTCTACGAGCGGGAGGCCGATCGACGGTTCGCCCTCGAGCTCGAGCACGTCGAACGCGACAAAGACATACGACGTCCCCTCCTTGCCCTGCTGCATCGCCGAGAACGTCGCGCGACCGTCTGCACCGATCGCGACGACCTCGCCATCGAGCACGCAGTCGGGGGTTCGGAGTGCGCGCTCGAGCGAGCGCACCACCGTGGGGAAGCGCTCGTTGAGGCTGTTGCCGTTTCGGCTTCGCAGGTCGATCTCGCCGCCGCGCATCGTTGCGATCATCCGGTAGCCGTCCCACTTCACCTCGTAGAGCCAGCCCGGCCCCACCGGCACGTCGCTCGCCAGCGTTGCGAGCATCGGCGCGTAGACAGTGCGGGCGCGGCTCGGTGCTGCTTCTGCGCCTTCCGGCTCCCGCTTCTTCACGAGCAGCCAGTTCTTCGGGTCTCCCGAGAGCTTGGCCGGCACTAGCGCCCACAGCCCCTCGAGTCGCTCCCCGTGGAGGTGCACGGTCAAGCCGCCGTCGCGCTTCTCCTCGACGAGCTCGTAGGTTCCGCGATCCCAGATCTCGACGGTGCCCGCGCCGTAATTCCCCTTGGGGATCTCCCCTTCGAAATCGCCGTAGGAAAGCGGGTGATCCTCGACGTGCACGGCGAGGTGCTGCGTCCCGGGCTCGAGCGGAACGCCTTTGGGCACGGCCCAGCTCGCGAGCGCCCCGTTGCGTTCGAGCCTGAAGTCGTAATGGAGCCGGGTAGCGTCGTGACGCTGGACGACGAAGACAAGGTGGGCATCGCCCGCGCCGTCGCGATCGTCGGAGAACGGTTCCGGCGTCGTGGCCGGGTCACGCTTGCGGCGGTAGTCGCGAAGCGGAGGCACACCCTCGCCCTTCCCCCCACGCCGGCCCTCGACACGACGTTTGGGGGCAGGCGTCTTGCTCAGGACGCGGCGATTGGTGGTGAAATGAGCCGTGTTCGGCTGCTGAGACCGTGCTGCACGCGGGGGAAAAGCCTGTGGATGATGTGGAAAGTTGGGCGCTCAGGCGAGGACGCCCATCGAACGGAACTTCTCCCGTCGCGCGGCGCGGAGCTCGCGCCGGGGCACATCCTCGAGCTCCTCGAGGGAGTCAGCGAGCGCGGCAGCGAGCAGCCGCGCCGCCTCGTCGTGATTTCCCTGGGCGCCGCCTTTGGGCTCCGGCACGATCCCGTCGATCACGCCCAGCTCGAGACAGTGCGCGGCGTCGGGCTTGAACGCAGCCGCAGCCTTGCGTGCCTCGCCGGCGTCGCGCCAGAGGATCGCGGCGCACCCTTCCGGCGAGATCACCGAGTAGATCGCGTTCTCCTGCATCAGCACACGATCGGCGAGCGCGATCGCCACCGCACCCCCTGAGCCGCCCTCACCGATGATGCAGGCGACGGTCGGCACGCCGAGGCGAGCCATCGCCGCCTGACACCGTGCGATCGCTCCTCCCTGACCGTGCTGCTCGGCCGCCACGCCGGGATACGCGCCTGGGGTGTCCACGAGCGACACGAGCGGGAAGCCGTGCCGATCGGCGAGCTCCATCACCCGCACAGCCTTCCGGTAGCCCTCCGGGTAGGCCATGCCGAAGTTCCGCGTCGTCCGCTCCTTGAGATCCCGGCCCTTCTGGTGGCCGACGATCGCGACCGTCCGTCCTTCCAGCTGCCCGAGACCCGTCACGAGCGCAGCGTCGTCACCGCGGCCCCGGTCGCCATGGAGCTCGAAGAAATCCTCGAAGATCCTGTTCACGTAGTCGAGCGTGTACGGACGGTCCTGGTGACGCGCGAGCTCGACGGACCGCCAGATCTCCTCGTCGGTCGGCTCCGCCTCGATGCGGTCGAGCTGACGCTGCAGCCGCTCGAGCTCACCCGAGAGTCGCGCGCCACGGAGAAGATCGAGCCCGCCGAGCCTGCTCAACCGATCCCTGAGCCTGATCTCCGCGTCACGAGGCACCTTAGTCCGATCCGAACAGCCGAAGCAACCGCGCGAGCGTCATTCGCAGCTCGGGGCGGGGCACGATCGCGTCGACGTGACCGAAGCGGAGGTTCGACTCGGCAAGGCCGAAGTCGTCGGGCAGCTTCTCACGCGTCGTCTGCGCGACGACGCGCGGTCCGGCGAACGACATCAGTGCACCCGGCTCTGCGAGCAGTACGTCGCCGAGGCTCGCGAAGCTGGCGAGAAGGCCACCTGTCGTCGGGTGCGCAAGCACGCTGATCAGCGCACAGCGAGCCTCGTGCAGCTCCTCGACGGCGACGACCGTCTTCGGCAGCTGCATCAGCGCCAGGATCCCCTCCTGCATGCGTGCACCGCCGGACGCCGACACGGACACGAGCGGGACACCGGCCTCGGCAGCGTGCTCGCACGCCCGCGCGAACTTCTCCCCGGTCACGGAGCCCATGGAGCCACCCATGAAGGAGAAGTCCATGACAGCGAGCTCACAGGGCTGCGTCTCGATCGTCGCGGAGCCGATCACCATCGCGTCGCCGAGGCCGGTCGCGAGCTCCGCCTCCGCGAGCCGCTCCTTGTACGCACGCAGGTCGAAGAACTCGAGTGGATCGGCCGACCGAAGATCCTCCGCCTGCTCCTCGAAGCTCATCGGATCGACGAGCTGACCGATCCGCTCGCGTGCCTTGACCGGGAAGTGGTACCCACACTGCCGGCAGACCCGGAGCGCCGCCTCGAGCTCGTCGTCACGGTAGTGCGAGCCGCAACCGGGGCACGTATTCGGGTGCTTCTTCGCCGGCGGCTCCGGCGGGGCGTGCTTGTGCTCGATCGAGACGTCTATCCTGGCCATGAGGTGAGTTTAGACTCGGCCTTTCTGGGCTCGGTTACAAGCCGAGCGCAGAGACGAGCTGGGCGAGCTTCGGCTCGTTGGCCTCGGCATCCACCAGGCCGGTCAGGCCGGCCCCGGCGACCCGCTTCCGCTCGGAGACATCGCGCAAGATCCGCCGGAGCTCGTCCAACCGTAGACCGCCCGGCTCCGGCATGAAGACGTCGAGCTCGCCAGGCTCGACCGAGTCGCAGTCGAGCGCGACGTAGACCGCGTCGGCTCCGGCAAGCGCGCGCGACACCGCGTCGTCACCCGCCTGGATCCCGTTGCGCTCGATGAATTCGGCCTCCGGCGGATCGAGGTTGCGCGCGGCAAGCAGCGCCACGTGCTCGGGCGAGACGGCGCCCCCGTCGATCAGCATCCGTAGCGGCATGCCCCACGCGTTTCCGGAGGGCGAGGTCGAGGGCGTGTTCAGGTCGCCGTGTGCGTCGATCCACACCAGCGCAAGCGTGTCTCCCCGTGCGGCGAGTCCTTCGACGGCGCCGATGTGAGCGCAGCAGCAGCCGCCGAGGACGAGCGGGCGGCCCGGGAGCGCGGCCGCAAGCGCGACGGACTGCTCCGCGAGCGAGCTCTCTTCAACCACACCCGCCTCGGGATACGGGAGCTCCATCCAGGCCGCCTCTGCCATCGACTCGCCGCCGGTGCCCCAGGCGCGTGGCACACGGACAAGACCGGCGTGAAACTCCCGTCCGCACGAGTGGCACTGGTAGTCGGGATCGATCGCGACTGCGGTGAGTGTGCGGCAGTCGGGACAACGGGCGCGCAAGAGGCTCATGCCACATCCCCCAGCCGCTTCTCGTAGCAGTTCGACCGTCTGGCGAGGTGCATGCCGGCACGTTCATAGAGCCTCACCGCGCCCGTCAAGTTCTCCGCATCGACGCCGAGGCCCGCTCGCTTGAAGCCACGCCGCCGGAACTCGGCAAAGGAAAGCTTGAGCAGCGCCTCACCCAGGCCACGCCGCCGCCACGGGCGGCGAACGCCCAGGTTGCCAACCCAACCGGTGTCTTGCTGGCCGTCGTGAGGCAGGCAGAGCGAGTAACCGGCAATCTCGTCTCCGTCGAGCGCGAGGAACCAGAGACCCGGGTCGAAGTCGTCGCGATTCACGGTCCAGTGAGCCCATTCCTCGTACGGCTCGGGAACGTGCTCCCAGTGGTCGGCGAAGCACTCCTCGTTGACGTCGTAGACGGCACGCTCCTCGCCCGGTTGCATGCTGCGCACGCTGATCCCCGCCGGCCACTCCGGCTCGTGCTCCGCATCCAGGTCGATCGCCATCCTGTACGAGGCTCGAATCACGTCGAAACCGCGCGAGTGCAGAACCTCGTGCAGGAAGCGGTACTCCGTCGGGACGTACGTGCGCAGGAAGGCGCCGTTCTGCGCGTCCGAGCGCGCTCTCTCCTCGCACCACGCCACGAGGCTCTCTGCGACCCCGCTGTCGCCGCGCTCCGAGTGGACGCGGATGTCGCACCAGTACCGCGTGTGCCATCCGTTCTGATCGAAGACGTCTGCGTAACCGGCAATCGTGCCGTCGCGCTCGATCACCTGCATGTCGCGTTCGGGCTCGATCGCTGGCTCAGAAAGGACCAGCCGCAGCTCGGCCTCGCTCGTGTCGTCGACACCGTAGGCGGCCTGCGCGATCTCGTTGAACATCGCCACCGAGGGGGCGACGTCCTCCTCGCCGAACGGGCGGATCATGATGGCACGAGCTCGTCGAGCACGTCGGGCAGGTGTGAAAGGTCGGCTAGCTCGCGATCCGGCTCCGGGTCGGCCTCCTCGGCCTCCCGATTGATCCACACGGTCTTCAGATCCAGCTTCCGGGCCGGGGCGATGTCGTGAAAGAGGCTCGCGGCGACGTGCACGTGGTGCTCGCGGTCTGTCGAGGTGAGCTCGAAGAAGCGCTCCCAATGCGCGTGAGCGGGCTTGTACGAGCGGACGTCCTCTGCGACGACGGCCAGGTCGAAGGGCACGCCGAGCGTTCGCTGCGAGGCCGCGATCAGCTCGCGGTCCGTGTTCGAGAGGATCGCGAGCTGCCAGCCGCGAGCCCGGAGCTCGGCGAGGGCCGCGGGAACCTCCGGGTGCGCCGGCCAGTCGGGCAACGACTGCGCGAGGACGCCGCTCTCCCCTTCGGGTATCCCGTAGCCGGTCTCGCTCGCGAGCCGCTCGAGCGTCAGCGAGAGCACCTCCGCGTAACTCCTGTACGCCTCCGACTGCACCTGCGGCTCGAGCTCGTGGTAGAGGCGAAGGAGCTCCGGCACCCTCTCCGCGCCGTAGAGCCGTTCGAGTGCGGCACCGATGCCGGCGTTCCAGTCGATCAGGGTTCCGTAGCAGTCGAACGTGGCCCAACGAGTCATGGCCGGGAGCTTACTCAGCCCGCCTCGTCAGCTGTCCCGAAACGCCACTTGCGGCTGCGCTGCGATGGTGGTAGTCCGTCTTCCGATCGTCTCTGAGGCCACTTTGCGAGCGCGCGTGCGAACGCACGACTACGACGGGCCGTACCGCCACCTGCGCGACCCGAGTGGACGCCTCATCGAGTTGCAGGAGCCGCTACCCGATAGCGGCTCCATGTACCGATGCGGCTCTCACGAACGAGAGCGGCCAGCTCGTCGATCGACTCATCGACGGTCGAGTCAATGTCGTCCGGAGGCCAGGCGGCGAAGAACTCGAAGCCCTGTGGGAGCTCACCGTTCAGCCACCCGAGCGTGACGGCAACCGCCGCCCGTACCTCCGATTGAAGATCAGGCGCCGGGCGCCGGAGCCTTGTCGAACCTGCGGAAGACGACGCAGGCATTGTGCCCGCCGAAGCCGAACGAGTTCGAGACGCCGATCTCGACGTCCGCCTTGCGTGCTTCGTTCGGCACGTAATCGAGATCGCAGGCGGGATCCTCGACCTCGTAGTTGATCGTGGGCGGAAGCACGCCTTGGGTCGCCGCCAGCACGGTGAAGATCGCCTCTACCGCTCCCGCGGCGCCGAGACAGTGACCGGTGGCTCCCTTCGTCGAGGAGATCGGGATGCGGCGTGCGTCCTCCTCGCCCAACGCGAGCTTGATCACCCGCGTCTCGGACGCGTCGCCGAGCGGCGTGGAGGTGCCGTGAGCGTTGATGTAGTCGACCTCGGAGGGTTGGATGCCCGCGTCCGCGAACGCCATCCTCATCGCGCGGGCCGGATTCGTACCCGTTGGATCGGGTTCCGTGATGTGGTTCGCGTCGGACGAGACGCCATACCCGAGGAGCTCTACATAGATCTTCGCCCCTCGGCTTCGGGCGTGCTCGAGCTCCTCGAGCAGCACGACTGCGCCGGCCTCGCCCATGACGAACCCGTCCCGCCCGGCATCGAACGGCCGCGAGGCCGCAGTCGGGTCGCCGTTCCGGCGCGAGAGCGCGCGCATGGCGGCAAAGCCGGCGATGCCGACGCGTGTGATCCCCGCCTCAGTCCCACCGCAGAACATCGCGTCGGCGCGGCCGAGGCGGATCGCGTCGGCACCCTCGCCAATCGCCATGTTCGAGGCCGCGCAGGCCGTGCATTGCGACGAGAGCGGGCCCTGGGTGCCAAGCTCCATCGAGACCCAGCCGGCCCCCATGTTCGGGATGATCGCCGGGATCGAAAAGGGGTTGACACGATCGGGACCGCGATCCATGAGCGTCTGGTAGCAGTCCTGGAAGGCGCCGAGGCCGCCGATTCCGGTGGCGATTGAGGCGCCGATGCGATCGGACTCCCTGGCGGTGTCGAGGCCCGAGTCCGACTCGGCCTGCCGGGCTGCGGCGAGGATCATCTGCGCGAAGCGGTCCATGCGCCGCGCCTGCTTCCGGTCGATCCAGGCGGTCGGGTCAAAGTCCTTCAGCTCTGCGGCGAATTGGACGGGAAACTCGCTGGCGTCGAACTGCTGGATCGGCGCCGCGCCCGAGTCGCCGGCGAGCAGGCTCGACCACGTCGACTCCACATCGTTACCGAGCGGCGTGACCATGCCGAGGCCGGTAACCACCACTCTGCGTCTGCCGTTGTCTGCGCTCATCTGTCCCTACATCCCGAGGCCACCGTCGACGAGTAGCACCTCGCCCGTGATGAACGAGGCCTCGTCGGAGCAGAGGAAGCGTACCGCCCCGGCCACATCCGACGGCTCGCCGAGCCGGCCGAGAGGCGTGTTGGAGAGCATCGCCTGGGTGGCCTCCTCGGGCAGCACGTCGGTGAGCTGCGTCCTCACGTAACCGGGGGCAACGACGTTGGCGCGCACGTTGCGCGACCCGAGCTCGCGCGCGAGCGATTTCGTGAACCCGATGATCCCGGCCTTCGAGGCGGCGTAGTTCGTCTGGCCCCAGTTCCCGTGGACGCCGACGATCGACGAGACGTTCACGATCGAGCCCGCCCGCCTGCGCATCATCGAACGGCTAACCGCCCGGCACGTATAGAAGACCGACGAGAGATTCGTCTCGATCACGGCTCGCCAGTCCTCGTCAGCCATCCGGGCCAAGACGCCGTCGCGCGTGAGGCCGGCGTTGTTGACGAGGATGTCCAGGTCGCCGGCTTCCTCGACGAGCCGCTTCGCCTCCGCCGGGTCCGAGACGTCGGCCTGGACGGCACGGGCGCCGAGCTCCTCCGCGAGCGTCTCTGCGTCGTCCTTGCCGGTGCGGTAGCCCACGACGACAGCGGCTCCGGCCGCAGCCAGCTCGATCGCGATCGCGCGGCCGATCCCCTTCGACGCGCCGGTGACAAGCGCCGTCTTGCCGTCCAGCGACGCGAAGCTCAACCGCCCGCCATCCTCAGGCGGTCTCGAGCGTCTCTTCGAGCTTCTCCAGCCCGGCGATGTTGCTGACCGAAATAGCCTTGACACTCCGGTCGATCCGCTTCAGGAGACCCGACAGGACGTTCCCCGGCCCCACCTCGACGAATGTGTGGACGCCGCCGCGGATCAGCTCCGTCGCCGACTGAGTGAAGCGAACGGGCGCGGTGAGCTGGTCGACGAGCAGCGAGGCGAAGCGCTGGCAGGGCTCGATCCTAGCGGTGACCGTCGACATGAACGGCGCGCTCGGCTCGTGGAAGCCGATCCGGTCGATCGCGGGGCGAAGCCGATCGGCCGCCCTCGCGACGAGGGGACTGTGGAAGGCGCCGGAAACCCGCAGCTTGATCGCTCGTCGGGCGCCGAGGCTCTCAGCCTCGGCGCAGAGCTCCTCCACAGCTCCAGATTCACCTGAAACCACGATCTGACCGGGACAATTGTAGTTGGCCGGCCACACGCCCAGGATCTTCCGGCAGAGATTCTCGACAGCCGCGTCCTCGAGCCCGAGGATGGCGGCCATCGAACCGGGATGCTGTCGGGCGGCTTCGGCCATCGCGAGACCGCGCTCGCGGACGAGACCGATCGCCTCGCCGGCCGACATGGCAGAGACGGACGCAAGCGCTGCGAACTCCCCGACGGAGTGCCCGACGACGACGTCGGGCTGGATCCCGCGCGCGCGAAGGGCGGCGAGAACAGCGAGGCTCGTTGCCACGAGCGCCGGCTGCTGTACCTCGGTGTCCACGAGTTCCTCGAGCGGCGCCTCGAAGCAGAGGCGCTCGAGATCGAGCCCGGACGCCTCGCTGCCGAGCCGGAAGACCTCCATCGCCTCTGGAAACGCCTCTGCTACCTCCTTGCCCATGCCGGGCTCGAGCGACCCTTGGCCGGGAAAACAGAATGCCAGCTTGGTCATGCGGCTCGTTCCTCCGTCCACTCCATCAGGGCGGAACCCCAGGTGAGGCCCGCTCCCATTCCCGTCATCAGCACCAGCTCGCCTTCGCGCAGCCTGCCGTCGGCGCGTGCGTCGGCAAGCGCGAGCGGAATCGATCCCGACGAAGTGTTGCCGTATCGGTCAACGTTCACAACCACCTTCTCTTCTGGAATCCCGAGCTTGCCCGATGCGTAGTCGATGATCCGCTTGTTTGCTTGATGGGGAACGTACACGTCGATCTGGGCCACCGTCTTGCCGCACTCGGCGAGCAGCTTTTGCGCCGAGGCGACCATCACTCGGGTCGCGAACCTGAAGACCTCGCGTCCGTTCATCTTCACGAACTTGGTCGGGTCGTCGAAGTGGCGTGAGCCGCTTCCGGGCAGCCAGAGGTTCTCGCCGCCGCCGCCGTCCGCCCCGAGCTCGAAGCCGAGAAACCCTCCGCGCGCGACGGGCTCCATCACAACGGCACCCGCGCCGTCGCCAAAGAGAACGAGCGTCGATCGATCCTCCAGGTCGAGGATCTTCGAGAGGACGTCACCCCCGATGACGAGCGCCCGCCGCGCGAGCCCCGACGCCAGCATTCCGTAGGCCTGAGCGATGGCGTACATGAATCCGGTGCAGCCGGCGAGTAGGTCGTAGGCGCCGGCATTGCTGCAGCCGAGCGTGTCGGCGAGCAGTGCCGAGCTCGTGGGGAACATCATGTCCGGCGTGACGGTGGCGCAGATCAGGAGGTCGATGTCCCCCGCCTCGACCTCTGCTCGGGCGAGCGCCGCCTGCGCAGCAGGCAGCGCGATGTCGGTCAGCGCCTCCTCGGGCGCTGCGAAGCGGCGCTCGCGAATGCCCGTGCGCTCGACGATCCACTCATCCGTCGTGTCGACCATCGTCGACAGCTCGGCGTTCGTCAGCACGCGCTCCGGCACATGCACCCCGAGACCAGTGATCCCGATGCGCCGCCCGTTGGTCGAACCGATCAATGCTTAGGTGAGCTCACGGTTCGCCCACGGGCTCCCTCCTCTCCGTGCCTGGGAGAGACAAGGCCGGATCGGGCCTGCGGCGGCGTCCCGCGCCGACGAACCTCATGACGAGCGCTCGACAGCGAAGGTCAACATACCGCGCACGGCGAGCTCGCCGTTCACGGTTGCACGCGCTCTTCCCTTGCCGATCGAACCTCGGACCGTTTCGAGATCGCACTCGAGCGTGAGTTCGTCGCCGGGCCGGACGATCCGCTTGAAGCGAACGGCGTCGATCCCGGCGAAGAGTGCCAGCCTCCCGCGGTTTCGCTCCTCAGAGAGGACTGCCACGGCGCCGGCCTGGGCGAGAGCTTCGACCATCTTCACGCCTGGCATGATCGGGTTACCGGGGAAGTGACCTGCACAGTCTTCCTCCGTAATCAGCTTGCGCGCGACGACCCGCGAGCCCGGCTCGAGCTCGAGCACCTCGTCGAGCAGGAGGAACGGATCTCGGTGGGGCAGGATCGCCTCGATCTCGGCCTTCTTCAGGTTGACGGCCGTCATGCCGGCGCCTCGCTGAAGACCACCTTTTCCCTCTTCACCAGGATCGGGTCGCTCAACCTCTCGTAGCGCAGCGGTACGTCGGCCATCACTGCTCGAGAGATGGGACGGGCTGGGCACCGTGGCGGCTGCACCCGCCTACTCTAGGGCCTTACCCGCTACCGCCGGGAGACCGCTGTGCTCGCGTTGCCGGCAGCATCCCAGCCGACGATGCGCACGAGGCCGAGCCGCGGAGCCGCAATCCTCGCCTCGCCCGCCTTCAGGACGTCGCGCTTGAAGCTTCGCCCGCCGAGCCGGATCGTGAGGCGCACCGGCTCGCTCACCCACACTCGCAACGGCGCACGCCGAACGATGCGCACCCTGGGCGCCCGGGTGTCGGAGAAGAACGGGACGGAGAGCGTCGAGGTCGTCAAGGCGTCGACCGCCTCCACAACGGCTTCGTACGCGCCGTCGCGGAGGCGCCCCAGGCGCTTGGTGCCGTCCCAGACGACTCGCCGAATCCCCGGTTCCAGCGGCCCCGCTTGGAGCGTCGCCACCCACTTGCCGTCACGCGTGACGCGGAGGCGAACGTCTGCAGGGCTCGCCAGCGAGAACGTGAACGCGTTGCGGTCGGCGCGGCCGTCGCCGTTCGGCGAGAAGGAGCTCCGCTCGGTCGCGAACGAGCCGAGAGTGCGGCTCACGACGACCTTCGCCGAGGCGGCAGCTGCAAGGCCGCCGGTCGCAAGCGCCTCGATGTGCAGCTCATACGGGCCGTCCGGGAGGTCGAGGCCGTCGAAGCGAACCACGTGCGGAGCGGCGCGGCGCCAGGCGCGCGAAAGACGGGCCACCTCGGTTCCGGCGTCGTCTCTCACCGTCACGGTCACGGTCGCCGGAGCGGAGAGGGTGTAGGTGATGGCGGACTCGTCCGCGACGCCGTCGGCGTTCGGGCTGATCGTCTCAGGCTCGGCCGCGACCTCCGTGACGGTGAGCAGACCGCCGGTGGCGATACCGCCGGTACCCGCGCCGACTCCGGTGCTGCCGACCCCCGCGCCTCCGATCCTGCCGCGCGCAGCCGTGACATCTGTGGCGCGAATCGCGTAGGCGTAGCTGCCAGCGGGAAGGCCGCTTGCATTCCAGTTGAAGTCGACCGTTTGCCCGTAGCCCGCCGTCGAGAAGACGAGCGTGCCCTTCGCGTTCGTCACGTCGATCGTCCATTCGAGCGGAGCCGAAAGCCGCGCCCGGAACCGCACTCTGCCCGGAACCGAGCCGGTCGCGGCGGGCGCGTAGAGCTTCGGCAGGCCGATCTCCGCCACGTCGCCCGAGAGACCGCCGAGCAACGCGTAGAGCGCCCGGCCGGGACAGTCGGTGAAACCAGTGTCGCGGTGGCCCGAGACTGCGCGCAGACTGACGGGCACGCCGGAGCCGAAGCGGGGGTTGCCGCCCGAGCTGAACGAGAGTGTCGAGAGGGGCTCGACGTGTGCCAGGTCGAGCCGCCACGCAAGGAGCTTGGCCAGCGCCTCCTGCGCCTTCTCGGCCACGGTCAGCGAGCTGTACTCCCCGAGGACGGCAGCGCCGACCGAGCCTCTGTTGAACCCTTCGGCATGGGCGCCGACGACATTCCGGTCGATGCCCCCGTAGCGGCCCTCGAACACCTTGCCGAACCGGTCGACGAGGAAGTTGTAGCCGATGTCGTTCCAGCCATTCCCCTTGACATGGTAGGTCTGGATGGCACGCACGATCGCGGGCGACTCGGCCGCGCCGTACCCGTTCGAGCCGGCGGTGTGGTGGACGATCGCTACCCGAACCTCTGCCGTGTAGAGCGGCGCAGCGCGCTTGATCGCCTCGTTCGCACCCCACCCGGAGCGCGGAACGATGCCCGGGGAGCCGGCCTTCTGCAGCGTGCGCAACGGGACTGCTGTGGGCGCGCTCCAGACGAAGAACGCCCGGGCACGTCTCACGCGGCCGCGGAATCGGTACTCGATGCCGTCAGAGGGTCCAACCCACCACGGGTTGCCGAGCCGCCACGCGTCCGGCCGTGCGCGCTCGGCCGTACCGGCGTCCGGGCGATCCTCCGGCTCCGGCGCCGCCTGAACCCACTCACGCCAGCGCCCGGGGGCCGAGCGTGTCCGGAACTCGACGGAGCCGGTCCCCTGCCAGTGCAGCCCGACGAGGTTGAAGCGGGCAGGCGGCTTCGCCGCAGCCAGCGAGCGCGTCCCTGCGACCAGGACCTCGCGCGAGACGATCGTGGCATCCTGGGCAAACGCCGTGGCCGGAAACACGGCAGCAAGAAAGATCGTGACGGCGAGAATTTTCATGGCGAAGCCACCCGACGGTCGCACCAGCCCCCTTCGCTCGCAAGGGAAAACGCCCTGCATTGATAGAATCCTTACGAGTTGTCGCGAAGTCGCCTCTTCGGGCTGGGAGCGCTTCTCGTCGCCGTTGCCTTAAGCTCACCAGCCGCCGCGGCGGGCGCCGGCCGCGTTCTCGTCGCCGAGTTCGAGAACGACGTCAATCCGGTGACGCAGGATTACCTGCTCGACGTGATCGACCGCGGTGAGCGGGAGGAGTACGCGGCGGTCGTGATCGAGATGGACACCCCAGGCGGTCTCGGTTCCTCGATGCGCGCGATCGTCAAGGGCATCCTCGGTGCGGACGTGCCCATCGTCGTCTACGTCGCTCCAGCCGGTTCGAGTGCCGACTCTGCGGGCGCGGTGATCGGCATGGCAGCTGACGTGCTCGCGATGGCGCCGCAGACGAACATCGGCTCATCGACCCCGATCTCCACGAGCGGCGAGGACTTCTCGAAAGACCTTCGGCGCAAGATCGTCAACGACGCCGCCGCGTACGTCGGCGAGCTGGCGCGCGAGAACGGTCGGAACGTGGAGGCGGCTGAGCGAATGGTTCGTGAGGCATCGAACTACGGTGCCCGAGAGGCCCTCCGCCTGAACGTGGTCGACGTCGTCGCCGGCGACTACGAGTCGCTCTTTCGGCAGATCGACGGGCTGCGCTCGCAGACGAAGGCGCTGACGGTCGAAACACCGCCAGGGACAGGAGTAGACCGCGTTGAGATGTCGACGTGGAAGCGCATCCTCGACGTGCTGATCGACCCGAACATCGTTGCGCTGATGCTCTCGATCGGCCTCATCGGCCTCGTGGTCGAGCTATGGAATCCCGGACTCGTCCTACCCGGAACCGTTGGAGCGATCTCCCTGATCGTGGGCCTCTACGGCCTGCAGGTGCTCCCAGTCTCCGCGGCGGGGCTCCTGTTGATGGCGCTGGCGGCGGCGTTCTTCGTCGCCGAGGCCTTCGTCGTCTCCCATGGCGCGCTCGCTGTGGCAGGCGCGGTGACGTTCGTGATCGGCGCGCTCATCCTCTTCGACCCGGCGGGAGAGGCGTACCAGGTATCGATTCAGGTCGCGCTCGCCATCGCCTGCACGCTCGCCGTCCTGTTCGGGTTCGCTTTCACGAAGGCCGCACAAGCCCGGGTGCGGCCCGCCGCAGTGGGCTCACATCGCCTCGTGGGTGAGAATGCTCACGTGCGCGGCGCGGGCCTCGTGTTCGTCGAGGGCGAGCTTTGGCGCGCCCGCACCGCAGACGGGTCGCCCCTCCGGCCGGGTGACCGCGTCCGCGTAGAGTCGGTGTTGCAGGACGACCTTCAGCTCGTCGTCGCCACCTCGGAACCCAACCCCCCCGAAAGGAAGTAGCCCGTGGTCACTCTGATCGCGCTTGCCGCCGTCGTCTTGATCGTCCTGATGTTCCTCTTCGCAGCGATCAAGGTCGCGCGCGAGTACGAGCGCGGCGTGATCTTCCGGCTCGGGCGGCTGCTGCCCGAGCCGAAGGGCCCCGGCCTCTTCCTGCTGATCCCCGTGATCGACCGGATGGTGAAAGTCGACCTGCGCACGATCACCTTGAACGTGCCGCCGCAGGAGGTGATCACGAAGGACAACGTCCCCGTTCGCGTGAACGCGGTCGCTTACTTCCGGATCGTGGAGCCGAAGAACGCGATCGTGCAGATCGAGAACTTCATGGTGGCCACCTCGCAGATCTCGCAGACGACGCTTCGCTCGGTGCTCGGTCAGCACATGCTGGACGAGCTGCTCTCCGAGCGCGACAAGATCAACGCGATCCTGCAGACGATCATCGACGAGGCGACCTCGCCGTGGGGCGTCAAGGTCTCGATCGTCGAGGTCAAGGACGTCGAGATCCCCGCCGGGATGCAGCGCGCGATGGCACGGCAGGCAGAGGCGGAGCGGGAGCGGCGCGCGAAGATCATCGCGGCCGAGGGAGAGTTCCAGGCCTCGCAGAAACTCGCTGATGCGGCCGATGTGATGGCTGTCTCGCCGATGGCGCTGCAGCTGCGCTACCTGCAGACGCTGCTCGAGATCGGCGCGACCAACTCGACGACGATCGTCTTCCCGGCCCCGCTCGACATGCTGACCGCCTTCATGCAGCGGGGTTCCGGGAGCAGTCCGAGCTAGAGGCTTGACAAGCCTCTAACGGTTCAACTGCCGGAAGCGGCGTGCCGCGTCGATCGCGGCGCTGAGGTTCAGGCCGCGGTCTTTCGCCTGCTTGATCAGCATGACCGTCTCCAGAGCCTCGATGTCGTAGATCCGCTGCTTCTTCCCCTTCGTGGGAATCTGCGCCTTGTTCGTCCAGTAGTCGAGCTGCATCTTCGAGATGCCTGCGATCTGGCAGACCTGGCCGAGGTAGAGCTCCATCTTGTCCAGGTGGTCGGACATGTTGATGGGCTGGAGCAGGTCGGCTCCATCTATGTACGCCATGTCTGCCTCTATCTCGACCGGTATTCGACCCCCTGAGAGGAGATATACACCGCTGCTCGGGTTTTGGGAAGAGTGACCGCGGGTGGGATGGCGGGCGCGGCGGCGGAGCCTACTCCTCCGAGGCGGCCGGGTACCCGTCCTCGTCGAAATCGGGCTCGCGAGCGGGCTCGACCCCCGCCTCCACGGCGGCGCTTGCGGCTGCGTCGATGTCGCCGGCCTCGTCGGCGTCGCTCTCCACCACGGGGGCGAGAGCAGAGACACGCTCGTCACCACGCAGACGCATCACGATCACACCCTGGGTCGCACGTCCCGCCCGCCGGATGTCGTCGACCGGCATGCGAATCACGGTACCGCCGGTCGAGATCAGCATCACCTGGTAGCCGCTGCCCCGACGCACAACCCGAGCGCCGGCGAGCCTGCCCTTCGCCTCGGTCAGCTGCACGGTCTTCACCCCGAGACCGCCCCGGCCCTTCTTGGGGTACTCGTGGAGGGGCGTGCGCTTGCCGTAGCCGTTCTCGGTCACGACGAGCAGGTCGGCGTCACCCTCCGCGACATTTACCTCGATCACCTCGTCGTCCGCGCGAAGGCTCATGCCGCGAACACCCGATGCGGCCCGGCCCATCGAGCGGACGTCGCTCTCGTGGAACCGGATCGCCTGGCCGCCACGGGAGACCATCAGCACGTCGTCGTCTCCGTCGGAGAGTCGCACGCCGACGAGCTCGTCGTCCTCGCGCATCCTGATCGCGATGATCCCGTCGGCCTTCAGCGGCGTGTTGTACTCGAGGAACTCCGTCTTCTTCACGACTCCCTTCTTGGTCGCGAAGACGAGGAACTTCGTCTCCTTGTAGTCGCGGGTCGCGATCACTGCGCGCACCGACTCGTCCTGGCGAAACGGGAGCAGGTTCACGATCGCCCGGCCCTTCGACTGGCGCGAGCCGAGCGGCAGCTCGTGCGCCTTCAGCCGGTAGACCTTGCCGACAGAGGTGAAGAAGAGGATGTAGTCATGCGTCGAGGCGACGAACAGGTGCTCGATGTAGTCCTCGTCCTTCAGGTCCATGCCCATCACGCCCTGCCCCCCACGGCGCTGCTCCCGATAGGTCGTGACGGGGAGCCGCTTCACGTACCCAGAGTGTGTGATCGCGACCACCATGTCCTCCTCGGCGATCATGTCCTCGAGGGAGAACTCACCCTCCGCCGCGATGATCTCCGTCCGCCGGTCGTCGCCCTTGCCGTAGATCGTGCGGATCTCGAGCAGCTCTTCGCGGATCAGGCCGTCGATCCGAGCCGGGTCTCCAAGGATGGCGCGCAGCTCCGCGATCCGCTCCTGCAGGTCGGCGAACTCACTCTCGACGCGCTTGCGCTCGAGGCCCGTGAGCGCGCGCAGACGGAGGTCGAGAATCGAGACGGCCTGGATCTCGGAGAGCGAGAACCGCGACATCAGCTCGTCGCGGGCCGCGTCCGTGTCGTCAGCACCGCGAATCACGCGAATCACCTCGTCGAGGTTGTCGAGCGCGATCAGGTAGCCGGAGAGGACGTGCGCGCGGCCCTCCGCCTTGCGCAGCTCATACTTCGAGCGCCGACTGACGATCTCACGCTGGTAGTCGAGGTAGTACGTGACGAGCTCGAGCAGGGACAGTGTCTTCGGGACGTTGCCGACGAGAGCGACCGCGTTGTAGCCGAAGGTCGCCTGCAGCGACGTGTGCTTGAAGAGCTTGTTGAGGACGACCTGTGGGATCGCCTCACGCTTGAGCTCGATCTGGATGCGCATGCCGGTGCGATCGGAGTGGTCGGCGAGATCGGAGACCTCGGTGATGACCTTGTCCTGGACGAGATCGGCGATCTTCTTGATCACGCCCGCGTCGCCGCCCTTCTTCACTCCGTACGGCAGCTCGGTGACGATGATCGCGCTCTTACCGCCGCGCAGCTCCTCGATGTGCGCTCGGGCACGCATCACGATCCGCCCGCGGCCCGTGCGGTAGGCGTCGCGGATGCCCTGCCTGCCCACCACGATCCCGCCGGTGGGGAAGTCCGGTCCCTTGACGTGCTTCATCAGATCCTCGGCGTTCGAGTCGGACTTGTCGACCAGCTGTACGATCGCGTCGACGATCTCGCCGAGGCGGTGGGGGGGCATGTTCGTCGCCATCCCGACCGCGATCCCCGCAGAGCCGTTGACGAGCAGGTTCGGGAAGCGGGATGGGAGCGACACCGGAACCCGGCGCGACTCGTCGTAGTTCGGGACGAAGTCGACCGTGTCCGCGTCGATGTCACGAAGCATCTCCGTTGCCATCCGCGACAAGCGGCATTCGGTGTAGCGCATGGCGGCAGCCGGGTCGTCGTCGATGGAGCCGAAGTTGCCCTGTCCGTCCACGAGCGGGTAACGCAGGCTGAACGGCTGCGCCATGCGGACGACCGTGTCGTAGATCGCCGAGTCGCCGTGCGGGTGGTACTTGCCCATCACGTCGCCGACGATCGCTGCGCACTTCTTGTACGGCCGGTTCGGCTGCATGCCCGCGTCGTGCATCCCGTAGAGGACTCGGCGGTGCACGGGCTTCAACCCGTCGCGAACATCCGGGAGCGCGCGGCCCACGATCACGCTCATCGCGTAGTCGAGGTAGCTCGAGCGCATCTCCTGCTCGAGCTCGCGTGGCTCGATCCTGCCGCCGCCGAGCGGCTCGCTCGTCAGGTCGCTCATCTAAACGTCCAGGAACCTCACGTCGCGCGCGTTCTCCTCGATGAAGTTGCGTCGAGGCTCCACCTGATCGCCCATCAACGTGGAGAAGATGCGGTCGGCGACCGAGGCGTCCTCTACGTCGACGCGGATCAGGAGCCTCCGCCGCGGATCCATCGTGGTCTCCCAGAGCTGCTCCTCGTTCATCTCCCCGAGGCCCTTGAAACGGGACAGCTGCAGACCCTCCTTGGCCAGCTCGAGCGCCTCGTGGCGCAGCGCGCCGAACGTCTCCGCCGCCCGGGTCTTACGTCCGGCGACGAGAGCGAATGGTGGCGGCCCGGTGACCTCGAGCAACCTCGCGTAAGCACGGCGCAGGTTCGCGTAGATCGGCGAGGTCAGAAGCGCAGCCGGCACGCTCACGTGGGTCGCAGAGCTCGTCTCCGTCTCCACCACCTTGACGTCGAGATGGGACTCGCTGTCGGGATGGAGGCCGGCACTCCCGAGCAGGCTGAGCACGTAGCCGTTGTCGGCAGACGTCTCGATCGCCGACCCGAGATCGTCGAGCGACGAGGTTTCGCTCTCAACGATGCGGTGGGTGACCATGAAGTCGGCGGCAGGACCGCCGAAATCGGCGCGGAGCCGTTGCAACCAACCCTCGAACTCGGCCAGAGCGCCGACGAAGCGGCGCCAGCGAGCCTCGGTCAGCTTCAGCGCTTCGCCGGAGCGCGATCCGATCTCCAGGTCCCCGACACGCTCCCGCACGAGCAGCTCCTCCAGCTGCGCATCCTTCTCGAAGTAGAACTCCTGGTTGCCCAGCTTGACCTTGTAGAGCGGCGGTACCGCGATGTAGACGTGGCCGCGGTCGATCAGCTCCGGCATCTGCCGGTAGAGGAAGGTCAGGATCAGCGTGCGGATGTGCGAACCGTCGACGTCGGCGTCCGTCATCACGATCACACGGTGGTAGCGCAGCTTCGAGACGTCGAACTCGTCGCCGATGCCGGTGCCGATCGCCGTGATCATCGCCTGGATCTCGTTGTTCGAGAGCACCTTGTTGATCCGGTTCTTCTCGGAGTTGATGATCTTGCCGCGCAGCGGGAGGATCGCCTGATAGGTGCGGTCGCGGCCCATCTTGGCCGAGCCTCCGGCGGAATCCCCCTCGACGATGAAGAGCTCCGCCGACTCCGGATCCTTGATCGAGCAGTCGGCGAGCTTTCCGGGGAGCGACGAGTTCTCGAGCGCGCTCTTGCGGCGCGTGAGCTCGCGCGCCTTCCGCGCCGCCAGGCGGGCGCGTGAAGCGGAGAGGGCCTTCGTGATGATCTGTCGCGCGTCCTGTGGGTTCTCCTCCATGAACTCCGCGAGCTTCTGGTTGACGGTCTGCTCGACGAGTCCCGTGATAGGTGGATTGCCGAGCTTCGTCTTCGTCTGGCCCTCGAACTGGGGGTTCGCGAGCTTGACCGAGATGACGGCGGCGAGCCCCTCGCGCACGTCCTCGCCTTCGAGATTGTCCTCCTTCTCCTTCAGGAGCCCCTTCTCGCGCGCGTAGCGGTTCAACGTGCGTGTCAGCGCTGCGCGAAAGCCCTGCAGGTGCGTGCCGCCCTCGTGGGTGTTGATGTTGTTGGCGAACGAGTAGACCGAGTCGACGTAGGAGGTATTCCACTGCATAGCAACCTCGACGTGGCCGTGCTCGCTCTCGCCCTCGAGAAAGACGATGTGCTTGTGCACAGCTTCCTTGGCCTCGTTCACGTACGCGACGAAATCCCTGATCCCGCCCTCGGCGTAGAACTCGTGCCGGTCCTCACCCTCGCGCTCGTCGAGCAGCATGATCCGCAGTCCACGGGTCAGGAAGGCCGTCTCGCGGAGGCGCTGGACGAGCGTCTGTGTCGAGAAGTCGACCTCCTCGAAGATCTCCGAGTCAGGCAGGAACGAGATCGTCGTGCCCGTGTCACCGGCGTCCGCTTCGCCCACGATCTCGACGTCGCCCGTGGGCGTACCGCGCTCGAAGGACTGGCGGTGGATCTTCCCGTCGCGGCGCACCTCGGCCACCAGCCGCTCCGAAAGCGCGTTCACGACGGAGACGCCGACGCCATGCAGGCCACCGGAGACCTTGTAGCCGTCCCCCCCGAACTTGCCGCCGGCGTGAAGCTTCGTCAGCACGACGGTCATCGCCGAGAGTCCCTGCTCTTCGATCAGGTCAACGGGGATGCCCCGGCCGCGGTCACGGACGGTGACGGAGTTGTCCGGGTGGAGGGTCACGTCGACGGCGTCGTTGTGGCCCGCAAGCGCCTCGTCGACAGCGTTGTCGACGACCTCGTAGACGAGGTGGTGGAGGCCCCGTGGACCCGTCGAGCCGATGTACATACCGGGCCTGAGCCGAACCGGCTCGAGGCCCTCCAAAACGGTGATGTCTTTGGCGGTGTAGGTGGTTTCGGTCATGGAAAAAGCCCTGCAAATAGGCCTCTTGCGGGCAACATCTAGTGTATCAGAAACCGTGGTCGGCGCGAGTTCGCGCAAGGCTTGCCGCGGCCGCTCTCGCGACCGTTCCCCGAAGCTCTTCGTCCTCGATCCCCGCCGCCAGCTCGAACGCGAGCGCGGTGTCTTCCGGGGCAACCTGGACGAGGTCCCGCTTGCCCTGAAGCAGGAGCGCGGCCGCCGGCTCGGGAATCGGGCCAGGGACGAAACGTAGCGCAGGAGGAGTGGCATCCCCGACCTGCTCGCGCAGGCGATCGAGGATCGCTTCCGCCAGGGTGCCGAGCTGGAAGGCCCAGATCGAGTCGGTGACGTTGACGTGCAAGGTTCCGTCACGGGCGATCCTCGCCGGCCAAGCCCGGCGGGCGTTCTCCTCACCGACGGCGGCCGGCCAGGCGCGAACGATCGCCGCCATGTTGCCGGTGCCGGCCGGCCCCAGCCGGCCTAGCTCCCGCTCGATCTCCTCACCCAGCCGATCCATCAGCGTGTCTCCGCCCGACCGAGCGTCACCTCGATCAGCTGGGCCGGCTCGAGCGGGAGGCCGTCGGCGCCCGTTGCGGTCACGATCGCCTGGCCCATCGCGCCGATCTGCTCGGCGAGGGTGCGGCGCCGGCCTCCGTCGAGCTCGGACAGAACGTCGTCCAGCAGCACGAGCGGCGGCACTCCGCGGCGATCCGCCAGCACCTCCGCCTCGGCGAGCAGGAGCGAGAGCACAGCAAGGCGCTGCTCGCCCTGTGAGCCGAGCGTGCGGAGCTCGCGCGTGCCCGCGTCGATCCTCACATCGTCGAGGTGCGGCCCGAGACCGGTGACACCGCGCTCGAGATCCCGTTCGAGACGCGCCTCGAGAGCCGCGACGGAAGGTGGCTCACCCACGTACTGGAGCGTGGCGTCCGGCAGACCGAGCTCTCCGGCTCGTTGTGAGAAGGCCGGCGAAAGGAGCGCGATCGCCTCGGTCCGAGCGACGATGAGTTCCTCCCCGAACCGCGCGACCTGAGCCGTCCACGGCGTCACGGCGTCGCGCGCCCCGAAACCGGCGCCCGCCCGACGAAGTGCCGCGTTCCGCTGCCCGACGGCGGCGGCGTAGTGCACGGGTAGGGAGGCGCGGCTCGGGAGCAGCCTGGCGAGCGCGCGGTCGAAGTAGGCACGCCGGGCCGCCGGGCCGCCCTTGACGACGGCCAGCCTGTCGGGCGTGAAGACGAGTGTCGAGACCTCCGCCCGCAACTGCTCGGCGGAGCGAAGGGGCGCGCCGTTGAGCTTCGCCCGTTTGCCGGCCTGCTGCAGGACCACCTCGAGCTCGAGCCTGCGGTCGGCTCTGGCGCCCATTAGAGCGACCCGAGCACCTTCCGCACCCAGCCGGACGAGGTGCGAATCGGCCCGTGTCCTGGGGGAGAAGCCCTGTGTCCCGACGTGGAGCGACTCGAGGAGGTTCGTCTTCCCCGCTCCGTTCGCGCCCGTCACGAGCACGAGCCCGGGCCGAAGCTCCAGCTCGAGCCGCTCGTACGAGCGGAAGTCCCGGAGTGAAACCGTCCGGACGATCAGAATCGGGCTCGAGCTGCTGGCTCGAAGATTGGCGCGAGGGTGGTAATCCGGCGCCGTGTCGCAGCCGTCATCCGGTCCGCGTGAACCTTCGAGCAGGCACTAGCCGGCGAGCCTGATCGGCATGATCAGGTACGTGAAGTCGCCCGCCGGATCGACGAGGATCGCCGGCCGGAGTGGGTTGATCAGCTTCACGAGTACATCGTCTCCCCTGATCGAGTCGACGCCGTCACGGAGGAACTCGGCGTTGAAGCCGATCAGGAACTCCTCGCCCGCGTAGGCGACCGGCAGCGACTCCCTCGCCTCGCCGATGTCCTGCGTCTGCGCCGAAACGGTCAGCTCTCCCTCGGTGAACCTCAGCCGCAGCGGCGAGTTGCGCTGCGCCAGGACGGCGACGCGGCGCACGACGTCATAGAGCTCTGTGCGGTTGATCGACAGCTCGACCTCGAAGGTCTCGGGTAGCAGTTGACGGAAGTTCGGAAACTGCCCGTCGATACGCCGCGTCGTCAGCCACGCGTCGCCGGTTCCGAAAACAACGTGGTTCTCGTGGACGCCGAGCTCGACGGTTCCCGGGCCGCTGCTGCTGCCGCTGAGGCGCACCAACTCCTGCAACGCCCGCGCCGGGATGATCGCCTCGAGCTCCGGCGCAGCCGCCGCTAGCTCTGTCTCCTTGACCGAGAGGCGATATGAATCGGTCGCGACCATCACCAGCTTGCCGGTCTCGAAGCGGACGAGAATGCCCGTCAAGACCGGCCGCGACTCGTCTCGCGACGCCGACCGGGCAACTCGGTCCACCGTTTCGAGCAGCGCCTCCCGGTCGATCGCATGCAGTTGGGCGTCGATTGGCGGGAGGCGAGGGAAGTCCTCCGCGCTGTAGGTGTTCAGCCGGTAGGTCGCCGAACCCGACGCAACCTGTGCAACACCCTCCTCGGGCCTGTACTCGATCGTCACCTTGCTCTCCGGCAACAGCCGGGCAAGATCGACGAGGAGCTTGCCGGGAATGACGACGGCACCTTCGCCTTCCACCTCTGCCTCGAGTGTTGTGCGAAGCGAGAGCTCCATATCGGTCGCGGCGAGCGAGAGTACGCCCGCTTCGGCAGAGAGCAGGATCCCGGAGAGGACCTGGACCGTGCCTCGCGCTGACACCGCCCGCGAAACGATCCCGAGTCTTCCGACCAGCTCGTCGCGACTACAGGTGATCCGCATCCCCGCTCCCGCCACTGCACTCCCGCTCGTCGAACTCTCGGCTCTCGCTGCATTCTCGGCTGCGCCTGTGGCTTCAGCTTCGGGCAGCACATTTTCAGGTGCCGTCTCTATCTCCATGATCTTCTTATAAATCCTTTGGTAGCAGTACTAGGGAGTGTGGACGAAGGGGAAGACAGCACAGTTGCGGTTACGTAGTCGGATGGAGCTGTGGAGCGAACCGGTGGAGAAGGGAGACCATTCCACAGGCTTGGCGGAGGCTCGCCAGGTTTCCACAGATTCAGCCGGCATGCTTGATCCTTGCCGTCAGCTCCTGCACAAGGTTGTACACCGATCGATCCTCGCGAATCATGCCCTCGATCTTCGCGTTCGCGTGCATCACCGTGGTGTGGTCTCTCCCGCCGAACTCCTTCCCGATCTTCGGCAGCGACGAGTCCGTGAGCGCGCGCGAGAGGTACATGGCTACTTGGCGAGGGTAGGCGATCGCCTGTGAGCGTCTGGCGCTGCAAAGCTCGTTGATGGTCATGCCGAAACGCTCGGAGACGGTCTCCTGGATCCGGCGGATCGAGATCTCGACGGCCTGCCCTTGCGGGAAGACATCCTTCAGCACATTCTCGGCGAGCTCGACCGTCATCGCGCGACCGGTGAGGGACGAGAAGGCAACCACGCGGGTGAGCGCGCCTTCGAGCTCGCGGATGTTCGTCGTCACCCGCTCGGCGACGTGCGTGACGACGTCCGGGTCGGGGATGTGGATTCGGTCGGTGGCCACCTTCTTGCGCAGGATTGCGATTCGCGTCTCGAGGTCGGGCGGCTGGATATCTGTGATCAAGCCCCATTCGAAGCGCGAGCGGAGGCGGGCCTCCAGAGTGGCGATTTCCTTTGGGGGCCGGTCGGACGAGATCACGATCTGGCTCCCGGATTCGTAGAGGGAGTTGAAGGTGTGGAAGAACTCCTCCTGGATCCGCTCCTTGCCCTCGAAGAACTGGACGTCATCGACGAGCAGCACGTCGTAGGTGCGGTAGCGGTGCTTGAAGCCCTCGATCCGCTTGTCCCGGAGCGAGTTGATGAAGTCGTTCATGAACGTCTCGCTCGTCACATACCGCGCCGTCAGCCCGTTTCCGTGTTCGCCGACGTAGTCGCCGATCGCCTGGAGGAGGTGGGTCTTCCCGAGGCCGGTTCCGCCGTAGATGAAGAGCGGGTTGTAGGCCTGTGCCGGCGCTTCCGCGACCGCGAGCGCGGCGGCGTGGGCGAACCGGTTCGAGGAGCCGATCACGAAGAGGTCGAAGGTGTACTTGTGGCTCATTCCAGCAGCCGTCGCCGTCTCGGGCCGGTGGGCGGGCGCGCCGTCGGAGCTCGGGAGCTGCTCGAGCGGCGCGGCGTCGTTGCGAACTGCCAGTCGGACGCGTCGCTCCTGGCCGGTCGCGTCCTTTACCGCCGCCTTGATCAGGCCGAGGAAGTGACCTTCTACCCACTCGCGGGTGAAATCGTTCGGAAGCGCCAGTGTGAACGTGTCGTCGGAGAGCTCCTCTCCGCCTGCCTCCGCGAACCAGGTCCCGAACGTCGCGTCGTTGAGAGCCTCCTTGAGTCGACTCGACACCTCGTCCCACAGGTCTGTAGCGGTCAGCTCGGATTGGTGCTCCACGCGGTCTTCAGGACTCCTCTCTGGGGCCAGGGAGGCGCGAGCATAGCAGCGGGTAAGGGCACGCAATCCATCGCCGAACTCTAAAAAGATACGCAATTTGCAGGTATTTCGTGTCATCCACACGTTTATACACAGCTGTGGAAAGAGGGCGGCGGCACCTCGCCGAGGGCGCGCGTTTGCGGCTCTTTCCCAGTTCGCTCGCCCTTGTGGACAACGACTTCTCGGGAGCGTCATCTATACTTTTCGCCTGCCGCTTCCGGCACCCCTCTCCGAGTCGCTAGCCTCCCGAACGTGAAACGCACCTACCAGCCCAACGTCCGCCGCCGCAAGCGCAAGCACGGCTTCCGCGCGCGCATGGCGACCCGCGCGGGCCAGGCGATTCTCAAGCGCCGCCGCGCGAAGGGCCGCAAGCGCCTGTCCGCTTAGGCGCGCGGCCGCGCTATCTTCACGAGCGTGCAGGGCCGGAACCGACTGTCTCGCTCCCGGGATTTCGACACCGTGTACCGGCGGGGCCGTTCCGCCTCGACGCGGTTCCTCGTTCTCTACTCGTTCCCGCGACCCGAGACCACCGACGCGCCAGCGAGGCTGGGTCTGGCCGTGCCGAGGTCGGTCGGGGGCGCCGTCGTTCGCAACCGCATGAAACGTCAGTTGCGCGAGACGTGGCGCGAGTTCGCAGACCGCGCGAAGCCGGGGCACGACTACGTCCTCGTCGCCCGTCCTGGGCTCGCGGAACCGGCAGACTCGCGCGGGCACGAGTGGCTCCGGGAACGCGTGTCCGAGGTGCTCGAGAAGGGGATCGCGTGAAGGTCATCGGGATCGGCCTCGTGCACGCCTGGCGCCGCACCTTCGGCTTGCTGACGCCGCCGAACACCTGCAAATACCATCCCAGCTGCTCCCAGTACGCGCTGGATGCCCTGCGGAAGTACGGGCTCGTCCGTGGAGGCGCGAAGACGAGCTGGCGGCTCCTGCGCTGCAACCCGTGGAGTCATGGCGGAGTTGATCACGCGTGATTCTCGCCGGCATTCTCACCCCCCTCGAGGATCTGCTCACCTGGGCGCTAACGAGCCTGCACGAAACGGTCGGCCTCTCCTGGGCCTGGTCGATCGTCGCGCTCGTCGTGATCGTGCGGATGTTGCTCGTGCCGTTGACAGTGCGGCAGATCCACTCGATGCAGAACCTGCAGGCGCACGCGCCGGAGATGAAGGCGATCCAGCAGCGCTTCAAGCACGACCGCCAGAAGATGAACGCCGAGCTGATGCAGTTCTACAAGGACAACCAGATCAACCCGGCGTCGTCCTGCCTGCCGATCGTCGCCCAGATCCCGATCTTCATCGGGCTGTTCTTCGTCCTGCGGGGCTTCGAGAACGAGATCTTCCCGGCCTACCAGAGTCGGGGCGAAGGAGCCGCCGACCTCGAATGGCTGAGTCTCGTCACGATCACCGACAACACGAAGGTTGGCTGGGGTCCGCTCCTGATCGTCATGTACGCACTCAGCCAGCTCACCTCGACCTTCCTCATGTCGACGACGATGCAGCCGGCGCAGCGGGCACTGATGCTGATCCTGCCGATCGCGTTCATCCCGTTCGTGCTCAACTTCCCGTCCGGCCTGATGCTGTACTGGCTGACGACGAACCTGTGGACCACCGGACAGGGGTTGATCACCCGGCGCCTCGTGCCGAAGCCGAAACCGCCGCCGAAGAAGAGCTCCAGGACGCCGCCGAAGGAGGTGGAGAAGCCAGTGCCGGCACCCCGCGCGACCGTGACGAGGGAGGCGAAGACAGGGAACGGGGCGGTGCAGGGGCAGCGTGTTCGGAAGGTGAAGCGCAAGAAGGGCGGGGCACGACGGTGAGCGGGCTCTCCGCGGAGTCGACGGGGGAGACGGTCGGTGAGGCGAAATGGGCCGCTCTGCGTGAGTTGGAGCGCCTTGTTCCGGGCCTCGACAAGACGTCGGTCCGGTTCCAGGTGGTGAGCGAGGGAGAGCGAGGCTTGCTCGGAGTCGGTTACGAGCCGGCCAGGGTCGTGGCGAGCTGCGAGGGCGAGATGCCAGCTGCTCGTGCATCGCGCTCGGTCGCACGAGAGGACCAGGGGGCCGACGCGGCCCTTCTCGGCGAGCTCGTCACCCGGATCGCCAACGAGATCGGAGTCGGCTGCTCGGTTGAGGTCGCGGAGTCGGACGAGGAGCTGCGCGTCACCTGCACCGGCCACGAGCTCGGAATGCTCATCGGCCGCCACGGGCAGACGATCGACGCGATCCAGTCTCTCGCGAACGCGATCCTCCACCGGGGACGAGAGGACCGGAAGCGGGTCGTCGTGGATGCTGCGGGTTACCGCGCCCGGCGCCAGGCGGCTCTCGGCGCAATCGCCGCGCGGGCAGCCGAACGGGCCACCGCGACCGGCCAGCGCGTCGAGCTGGAGGCGATGACGGCTGTCGAGCGCAGGCTCGTCCACGAGCAGTTGAAGGACGACCCCGAGGTCGAGACGACGAGCGAGAGGACGGAGCCCAACCGTCACGTCGTAGTCATTCCTCGCCCGCCCTCTGTCTGACCTGCTCGAACGCTGGCTCGATGCGGTGCTTGCAACGCCCGGGCTGACTTCGTTGCGCGATCGCGAGGAGGCGCGCCGCGTGCTGTTGGACGATGCGCTCGCGGGAGTCGAGCTCGTGCGGCGGTTCGAGGGGACCGTCGTCGACGTGGGGTCCGGCGGCGGCACGCCGGGGATTCCGCTTGCGGCCGCGCTACCCGAGTGCGAGGTGACCCTGCTGGAGGCGGAGAGGCGGAAGGCGGAGTTCCTCGTGGGGTGGGCGGCCGAGCTCCCGAACCTGAGCGTGATCTGGGGCCGCGCAGAGCTGCAAGTGGCGCAGCGTTACAAGGTCGCAGTCGCGAAGGCCCTGGCACAGCCGCCCGTCGCTGCCGAATGGTGTCTCCCGCTCGTCCAGGAAGGTGGCGGCGTGATCCTGTGGGTGGGGCCAACGGCGGACCCGGTGCGCGTCGGCCGTGTGGCGGCACGGCTGGGCGGCGAACTCGAGGACTCGTTGCCCGGGTTCCTGGTTCTGCGGAAGACCGGGCCGACGCCGCCCGGGTTTCCGCGCCGTCCGGGAGTTGCGAAGAAGCGCCCACTCGCCTAGAGGCTTGATGTGAAACTCACGCACGCGCGGCTGGTGTGCCAGACACGGCGCGGTTTCGCCGG
>JBBJOI010000028.1:0-34127 GCA_037721555.1 Gaiellaceae bacterium
TGCAGTACGACGCCTTCTCGTACCCGTGCCTCGACCAGCTGATCACCCACGTCGGCCGCTACCGCTGGCGCACTGGCGGGAAGATGACGTTCCCGATCACGATCCGGATGCCCTACGGCGGCGGGGTCCGCGCGCCCGAGCTCCACGACGACTCGCCCGAGACCTACTACGTGCACACGCCGGGAATCAAGGTCGCAATCCCCTCGACGCCCGCGGACGCGAAGGGCCTGCTTGCCGCGGCGATTCGCGATCCGGACCCGGTCGTCATCCTCGAGCCCAAGCTCGTCTACCGGACGGTCCGCGGCGAGGTGCCGGCGGGCGAGCACGTGGTCCCGCTCGGAGAGGCGCGGCTCGCGCGCAGCGGCACGGACCTCACGATCGTGGCGTACGGGGCCATGGTGGCGGTTGCCGAGCGGGCCGCAGACGAGCTGGCGCCCCAGGCCGAGGTGGAGGTGCTCGATATCCGCAGCCTGAAGCCACTCGACGAGGAGGCGCTCCTCGCCTCGGCGGCCAAGACCGGACGAGTCGTCCTCGTGCAGGAGGCTCCGCGCACCTGCGGCTACGCCGCCGAGCTCGCGGCGATCCTCGCCGAGAAGGCGATCCTCGACCTCCGCGGGCCCGTGTTGCGCGTGACCGGCTACGACGTCCCGTACCCGTACTGGTCGATCGAGGAGGCCTATATGCCCTCGGTCGCCCGCGTGGTCGACGCCGCACGCCGCCTGCTCGAGTTCTAGAGGTAGAGGCTCGATGGCACGCCACGAGCTGCCGCTCGCCGTCGCCAACCTGCACGGGCACTTCTCGCGCGAGTTGCCGCCCGCCCTGTTGGTCGATCCCGGCGACTCGATCCGGTTCGCGACGCCCAACGCCGGCTGGCTCGTCGAATCGGGTGAGCGACTCGCCGCGAGCGATCCCGAGCTCGACACCGGCCACGCCCTGGCGGGTCCGATCGAGGTGCGCGGCGCCCGAGCCGGCGACACCCTCGTCGTCGGCATCGACGAGGTGCGGCCGGGCTCCTGGGGAATCACCTTTGCCGAGCCGTCCCATTCGATCCGGTGGGAGCTCGACGGCGAGGTAGGACGGGGTGCTGGCCACTCAGTGCGCCTGGCGCCGTTTCTCGGCGTGCTCGGGATGCCGCCGGCCGAGCCCGGCGCTCATTCGACCATCCCCCCGCGTCGCAGCGGCGGGAACATCGACTGCAAGGAGCTCGTTGCCGGAACGACACTCTTCCTGCCCATCCCCGTCGAGGGCGCGCTCTTCTCGGCTGGTGACGGTCACGGTGCGCAAGGCGACGGGGAGGTCTCCGGCACCGCGATCGAGTGCCCGGTCGAGGCGGAGGTGACGCTCGACCTCCGGGAGGACCTACAGCTCGAGTGGCCGATCGCGCGGATCGCAGACGCATGGCTGACGTTCGGCTTCGATGAGCACCTGGGGCTGGCCGCACGGATCGCGGTCAACGGGATGCTCGACCTGATGCAGCGAGAGCACGACCTGTCTCGTCCGGAGGCGCTCGCGCTCGCATCGGTCGTGGTCGACCTGCGCGTCACGCAGGTGGTCAACGGGGTGCTCGGAGTGCATGCTGTCCTGCGCGACGGCGTGCTGAGGTAACTCCTCTGAGTGGCCGCACCAGCGACCCCCCGTACCGGATCGAGACCGAGCGCCTCGTCGTCCGTTGCTGGCAGCCGGACGACGCGCCCCTGCTGAAAGAGGCGATCGACTCGAGCCTCGACCATTTCGCGCCCTGGCTGCCGTGGGTGCACGCCGAGCCGACGCCCGTCGCCGAGAAGGCGCAGCTCCTCCGACGGTTCCGTGGTCGCTTCGACCTCGGCCAGGACTTCGTCTACGGGATCCTCGACGCGGAGGAGACGGAGGTTGTCGGCGGCACCGGCCTGCACACGCGCGCCGGGGACGACGCGCTCGAGATCGGGTACTGGATCCGTGCCAGCCGCGTCGGCGCCGGACTCGCGACGGAGGTGACTGCCGCGTTGATGCGGGTGGCGTTCGAGGTCTGCGGCGTCGATCGCGTCGACATCAGGGTGGATCCGGCCAACCTCCCGAGCCTCGGCATCCCGCGACGTCTCGGCTTCCGAGAGGAGCGACACTGCGCAGACGGCTCCCGAGAAGCGACGGCGACCCGACCGACGTGACCGTCTTCTCGCTCTTCGCCGACGAGGTGGCCGCGTCGCCGTCGGCCGGAGTCCACATCGAGGCGTTCGACGCCCTCGGCGAACGAGTCCTGTGACCGGCGAACGCCTTCGGCTCTGGCTGGAGCGCGCCGACGCCGGATTCCGGCTACGCGACGCGGCGACCGGCGAGCGGGTCGCGTGGGAGGATCCGAGAATTCGCGTCGTGCCCGTCGCAGGCGTGTCTTACCGGGCCGAGGCCGCCGCAGATCTCTCATTCGACCCGGGGCTCAGGGTCGCGCTCGTGGCAGAGCCGGACAACAAGCACGATCAGAACGCGGTCGCGATCTGGAACGCGGAACGAACGCTGCAGGCCGGCTACGTCCCGGCCGCGGTCGCACCCGAGCTCCGCAGCGACGAGCAGGCGGTGTCGCTCTGGCGCGTCGAGGGGGGCCTGCGCATCCTGATCGTACCCGCCGAGGCGTGGCTCGGAATCCCCCTCTCGGGGCCGCGGTAGCCGACGTACCGGCGAGCAGCAGCGGTAGGCTGGGCGGCCGTGGCCTACGAGTTCAAGCTGCCGGATCTCGGCGAGGGGCTCGCCGAGGGGGAGATCGCCCGCTGGCTCGTGGCCGAGGGTGACGAGCTCTCCGAGGACGACCCGCTCGTCGAGATCCAGACCGACAAGACGACCGTCGAGATCCCGTCCCCCGCCGCAGGGACCGTGACCCGCATCCTCGTCGCCGAGGGCGAGGTCGTTCCGGTGGGCACCGTGCTCGTCGTGATCGGCGGTGACGGGACAGCCGGGGACGGGGCCGCTGGGGACAGCGAGGAGGTGCAGCCGCGGGCCGAGCCCGCCGAGCAGCAGCGCGCCGCGGGGACCGCTGCGCTGGTGACACAGAGCCACAAGCCTCCTTCGGAGCGCGTCCAGGCGACGCCGCTCGTCCGCAGGCTCGCCGAGCAGCTGGGCGTGGATCTGGCCGCATTGCGTGGATCGGGCCCGAACGGTCGCATCGTCGAGAGCGACATCCGAGCCTCCGTCGCCCAAGGAGCGGAGGGGGGTGCGGAGGAGATCGTGCCGGAGCAGCACAATGTCGGGGAGGGGGTCGGGGAGGGCCGGCGAGAGCCGGTGCGGGGCGTGCGACGGCAGATCGTCGAGCGACTCGCGCGCGCGCACCGCGAGGTCGCGGCCGTCACCTTCGTCGAAGAGTGCGACTTCACCGGCATCGAGCTCCAACGGCTCGTACCGCTGGCGCTGGGAGCGACTGCGCAGGCCCTCCGCGAGTTCCCGGAGCTGAATGCGCGCCTCGAGGACGACGAGATCGTGTTCCTCGATCGCTACGACATCGGAGTCGCGGTTCAGACCGAGCGCGGGCTTGTGGTACCCGTGGTGCGCGGCTGTGACGGCGCCACGACCGACGAGCTGGCAGCCGAGGTGGCGCGGCTCGCCGAGGCCGCACGGGCCGGGACGGTACAGGCGGAGGAGCTGCGCGGGGGAACGTTCACGATCACGAGCGCCGGCAAGCTCGGCGGCGTGTTCGTCACCCCGCTTGTGAATCACCCCGAGGTCGGCATTCTCGGCATCCACCGGATCGCGCCGCGGCCCGTCGTACGCGACGGCGAGTTGGCCGTGCGCGAGTCCGGGCACGTCTCGATCACGTTCGATCACCGCGTGGTCGACGGTGCCCGCGCCGCGGCCTTCTGCCTCGACGTGATCGGACGACTCGAGCAGCTAGAGGCTTGATGTGAACCTCGTATGCGTGCGGGGATGGGTCAGACGGAGCGGTGTTGCCGGGTCGGGCGCGGCGCGTGGTGGTCTACGGGCAAGCCCGAGCCGGCGAAACCGCGCCGTGTACTGGCACACAGCCGTGCGTGCATGAGTTTCACATGGAGCCTCTAGATGAAGCGGGCAGCGGGCCCGGCACACGAGGCGCCGAGCCCGCCCCTTCGCTCTAGCCGTCGTTGCCGCGCTTTCCGCGAGCGTTGAAGAAGTCGCCGCGACCGCTCAGCTGACCGCGGATCTCGCCCCCCGGGAACGTGTTCGTGTGGACGTTCGCGTACGCGGCACCGGCGCGGATGCCGCGGACGAGCTCTGCGAGCTCGCCGGCCATGATGCCCTGCGCGGCCGGGCCGACGACGTCGGACGCGGCGATCGTGCCCTCGATCGTCGCCGCCTTGGCTGGGCAGGCGGGCTTGTTGCCGCCGCCGCAGAGGAAGGCAGAGACGCCGCCGTTCGTGTGGCGTTGCCCCAGATGGATGTGCGCGAACAGGGTCGAGGCACCCTCGAGGCCCTCGTAGTCGAGCCGGTAGTGAATCTCGCCGTCATCACCGTCGATGTTTGCCCTGAACTCGCCACGAGCGACCGTCGACACCGACGGCACCTCGCTGTAGCCGATCAGCTCCGCGGACGTCCCGCCGCTCCGGCTGTCGCCGCCGAACGCGAGCGAGCCACCACCGAGTGCGACTACGAGCAGGCCGCCGATTGCGGCCGCCAAAACGAGCCTGCGCATGCGTCTCCCTTCCTCGCTGTATTCAGTCCGCTAGGTCCTACGCCGACGCCGCGCCGGCGGTTTGGTCTCGAGACTAGTCGGTCTCGAGCTCAGGCGAGAGCGAGAACGGGCGGCAGATGGGGCTCGAGCATCGCCTCGATGCGCGGTGCGCTCGTGCGGCCCTCGAGTCTCGCCAACGCCTGCTTGTTCTTGACGAGCACGAGTGTCGGCACGACCTCGACCTTGAAGCGCTCTGCGACCTCCGGGCTCGCGTCTACATCGACGCGGCGGACTCGCAGACGCTCACGTTCCTTCCGCGCCAGGTGAGCGAGCAGGCTCTCCATCCGACGCGCCGGACCTGAGCGTTCGGACCAGAAGAACACCAGCAACGGTCGCTCGTCTTCGCTCACGGCAATCCTCCTGATTCCTGCACCAGCGGGGTCGGCGTGTTGTATGCCCTGGAAACGGCGCGACCAAACCGCCGCCGCGGGACTGCTTGACCCTCGGGCTCCGTCTCTAGAATGGGGAGCAGTGGGCGATTGGTACACGGTCGGCTTGGCGCTTGGGTTGGGGCTCGCGATCGGCGTCCTGTTTGCAGGTCTGCTCTGGGCAACACCCCTCGGGCGCGCCGCGGCCGTGGTGCTGGCCAGCACGGCGGGAGCGGTGGCGGGCCTGCTGATCGAGGACTGGGCCGAGATCGGCGCCGGTCTCGGCGGCGGCTTCGTCGGCGCCCTCGCCGCAGGGATCGTCGTCGCGGGTGCCCTGCGTCGTGGCGGCACGCGGGGCGGCCTCGCCCTGATCGTGGCAGTCGCAGCGGCCGGGCTCGCAGCACTTGCGTTCGTGCCCTTCGTGGGCTACGTCCAGGCAATCGTGTTGCCCGGGCTCGCCGCACGGCTGCGGCACACGCAGGGCGAGCGCTACGCAGGCCTGCGCTCGCTCGCCAAGGACTGACGACGGCGCGCCGCAAGCTGATCCTGATCGTGATCGACGGTCTGACCCCGTCGATGTTCGAGAGCGCCGTCGCCGAGGCGCGCACGCCGGCGCTCGCGCTGCTCGCGAGCGAGGGCGAGTACAGCCGGGCGACCTCGACCTTTCCGTCGCTCACCCCCGTCTGCCTCTCGTCCCTTGCGACCGGCGCACACCCCGACGTGCACGAGATCCCGCACCTCGTCTGGTACCACCGCGGCGAAGGGCGGCTCGTCGAATACGGCTCCTCGTTCGGCGCGGTCATCGCCGCCGGCGCTCGCCGCTCTCTGCAGGACACGATCTACGAACTGAACGCGAGTCACCTGGGGAAGCGCGCAGTGACCGTCTACGAGGCGCTCGAGGACGCTGAGCTGACAGCAGCTGCGATCAACATCACGTGCTACCGCGGTCGCACCCCCCATCGTCCCACGGTGAGGATGCTGACTCGCCCGGCGTACGGGCCCAAGCGGTTCTTCTTCTACAGCCTGTTCGAATCCGACGTGACCGGCGCACCACTCGCCGTCCGCAACCGGCCGGCAGGCACGATCGACGCGTATGCCGGCTCCGTCGGACGGTGGCTTGTGACCCGCGACGGCTTCGACTTCCTCGTTTTCTACCTGTCGGACTACGACTATGCCTCGCACACACAGGGCCCCGATGCTGCGCACGAGGCGCTCGGCCGGTGCGACGCAGCCGTCGGCGCGCTCATCGAGGCTGCGGGTGGCGAGGCCGAGTTCTTCGAACGCTACGCAGTCATCCTCTGCTCCGACCACGGCCAGACGGAGGTATCAGAGGTCGCGCGCCTCAGAGACCACTTCCCCGATGCACTGGTTACAGCCTCGAACCGTGCCGGCATGGTCTACGCCGAGGGAGAGCCCGCGGCACTGGCGCGCCGTCTCGACGGTGCTCCCGGGGTCGAGGTCGTTCTCTTCCGCGAAGGCGTGGACGCCGTGGCCCGCCGTGACGGCGAAGAGCTGCGCTTCCGCCCGACGGACGCAGGCTTCTCCACCGCAGGCGACCCGGGGATCCTCGACCATCCGAACGCGCTCGTCCGATCGTGGGCAGCCCTCGGGAACCCGAACGCAGGGGAGCTCATCGTCTCCGCCGCACCCGGGTGGGAGTTCGCCGACCTTGCGGGAGGCAACCACGCCGGCGGCGGCTCCCACGGCTCGCTGACGACGGGCGACTCGGAGGTGCCGATGCTGACGATCGGCTTACCGCAACAGCCGAGATCGATCACCGACGTGATGCCGCTCGCGCTCGAGCACTTCGGGGTCGCACCTCCACCGTACGTGCGCACGCTGATCCCGACATGAGCTCGAGCGCACGAACGCGGCTACTCGAGCGGCTCCGCCGCCACGGGATCGGGGACGAGCGCGTGCTCGCAGCGATCGCGCGCGTCCCGCGTGAGGCATTCGTGCCTGACGAGCTACGCGCCTCTGCGTACGCCGACAATGCACTGCCGATCGGGTACGGAGCGACGATCTCCCAGCCGACGATGGTCGCGCGCCTCCTACAGGAGCTCGCACTCGAGGGGGGCGAGCGGGTGCTGGACGTGGGAACGGGCTCCGGGTATCAGGCCGCCGTGCTCGCCGAGCTCGCCGCCGAGGTCGTCTCGATCGAGCGCGTGCCGGAGCTGGCACTGCAAGCGGGGGCGCGTCTCGCTGCGAGCGGCTACGGGCACGTCGAGGTGCACGTCGGCGACGGGACCCTCGGCTTCCCGGCGCGCGCGCCCTACGATGCCATCGCGGTCGCGGCAGCCGCGCCCGAGCCGCCACCGGCGCTCTATGCGCAACTGGCGCTCGGCGGCAGGCTCGCAGTGCCCATCGGCAGCCGCCGCGGCCAGCGGCTCGAGATCGTCAGCCGTGGCGAGACCGGCCCGGCCGTCGTCCGTTCGATCCCCTGTCGATTCGTGCCGCTCGTCGGTGAGGCCGGGTTCGCCCCGTAGCGTGGGACGGCGGCTCGCCCGTGATGGGGCCGAGCCCGAACCCGCTGGTACGCTCGCCGAGCTTGGTGGAGCGTCCCTCAGCCGTGCGCGCGTCGGGCGCGCTCGCCCGCACCCGTCACGCTCTCACGCGCCGGCAGAATTGGCTCCAGCTGGTGCGCTTCTGCCTCGTCGGGACCTGCGGCTACCTCGTCAACCTTGCCGTCTACATCCTGCTCCTGACCGGCTTCGACCTCCACTACCTGCTCGCCGCCACAGGATCCTTCCTCGTCGCCGTCACGAACAACTACACGTGGAACAGGCTCTGGACGTTCAGCGGCCAGCGCGGGCACGTCGCCTACCAGGGACTCCGCTTCTTGATCGTGTCGGTGGTCGCCCTGGCCGCGAACCTGCTGATCCTGCACGCCCTCGTGCAGCTCGGATTTGCCAAAGTGCTCGCGCAGGCGATCGCCATCATCCTCGTGACGCCGCTGAACTTCGTGGGAAACAAGCTCTGGTCCTTCCGGTTGCGCTAGTCGCGCTCGCGCTTGCCGCTGCGGGCGCCGCGCCCGCGCACGCGGCGGCTACAGCCCCGGACCGGCCGGTGTACGACGGAGAGGGGCGCCTGGTCGAGACGCCGTTCGTTCCCGCCGCCGGTGCAGGCCGCCTGACGGAGACGCAGGCGGTGGTCGTCTTCCGCCGCCATGACAAGGTTCAGGACTGGCTCGCCCGCTACCCGCCAGGGCCCCAGACCGATGCCGAATACCGACCCGCGACCGGCGAGTGGATCGTGAAGATCTGGTCGGGCGAGGCGGGACAGGTCGCCCTTGGGAAGGTCGACGATGCCACCGGTGCGGTGCGCGAGGCCTGGACGGGGCCGCAGGTCGCCTGGACGATGGCCCGCGGCGGCGCCGGAGCGTTCGGCGGACGCACGATCAACACGGCCTGGGTCTGGCTCGCGTTCTGTGGGGCATTCCTGCTCGGCCTCGCCGACCTCAGGCGGCCTCTCGCGCTGCGCAACCTCGATCTTCTCGCGCTCCTCTCGTTCACGATCTCGCTGCGGTTCTTCAACGAGGGTGAGGTCTTCTGGAGCGTTCCGCTCGCGTATCCGCCACTCGTCTACCTGCTCAGCCGCTGCATCTGGATCGCGCGCAGCGGCCGGCCACCGCGCGCTTCCCGGGCGGTGTGGCCGGTCTGGCTCCTCGCCGCGGCGGCAGTCTTCCTCGCCGGCTTTCGTGTCGGCCTCAACGTCGAGGCGCCGCGCAGCGTCATCGACGTCGGCTTCGCAGGCGTGATCGGGGGGCAGCGGATCGCCAACGGGCAGATGCCCTACGGGCACATGCCTGACCAGGGCGACCTGAAGCCGTGCGGGCCTGCGGACGCGGAGGGCGAGATCCGCGAGCGCATCCAGACGAACGGCCGCTGCGAGGCGTCGAACGGTCGCGGTGACACGTACGGCCCGATCTCCTACGTCGCCTACGTCCCCGGGTACCTCGCCTTCGGGTGGACGGGCAAGTGGGATCAATTGTGGGCGGCGCACGCGACCTCGCTCCTCTTCGACGGGCTCTGCCTCGTCGGGCTCGCGCTCCTCGGGCGACGCCTGGGCGGCAACCGGCTCGGAGCCACGCTCGCCTTCGCGTGGGCGGCCTACCCCTTCACGCTCTACGCCTCCAACTCGAATACGAACGACACGATCATGCCCGCCTTCCTCATCTTCGGCTTCTGGCTCGCCTCCTCCCCCTGGGCGCGAGGGGCGGCCGTAGCGCTCGCGGGCTGGACGAAGTTCGCCGCGCTCCTCCTCGCCCCGCTGTGGCTCTCCTACCCGAGCGCCCGCCGTGTCCCCGCGCGCGGCTTCGCCCTCGGCTTCGGCGCTGCCACCCTGGCGGCTTTCAGCATTCTCCTGCTCGAGCCGGAGCCGCTGCACGCGGCACGAGTATTCGCCGAGCGAACACTCGGCTTTCAGCTCGACCGGGACTCCCCCTTCTCGCTCTGGGGATGGGGGCAGTACCACGCCGGAGGCATCCCCGACCTGCACCGAGTGCAACAGTTGCTGCAGTTACTGCTCGTCGGGGCCGCGATCCTCGTCGCATTCGTACCCCACCAGCGCTCGCCCCTGCGCCTGGCGGCCCTCACGGGCGCGTTGCTGATCGGGTTCGAGCTCGTACTGACGCACTGGTTCTATCTCTACATCCCCTGGTTCTTCCCGTTCGTCGCCATCGCTGTGCTGTTCGTCGGTCGTCGTGACGGCGTCGCCGCGGTTCACTAGCGCCGCCGCCGTCGCGGCCGCCGGCGTGTTCCTCGTCGCGTGGGTCGTGCTGCACGCGGGCCCCTTCGACAACGAGCAGATCGTCGACACGCCGGTGTACGAGACCTATGGCAACGCGATGGAACGCGGTGAGATCCCGTATCGCGACTTCCGGCTCGAGTACCCGCCCGGGGCGCTGCCGGTCTTCATCGTTCCGGCGCTCGTGAGCGATCGGGGCGACGAAGAGGCGTTTCGGTTCACGTTCGAGGTGCTGATGGCGCTGTGCGGCGTCGCAGTCGTGCTGCTCGCAGGGACGTTGCTGTGCGGCCTAGGGGCGACCCGGGAGCGGCTCGTGGGGGCGCTCGCGGTCATTGCCCTCTTCCCGCTTCTGCTCGGCTCGGTCGTGTTGACACGCTTCGACCTCTGGCCCGGAGCCCTGACGGTGGCGGCGCTCGCCGCGCTCGTGTGGCAGCGAGAGCGACTGGGGTTCGGGCTGCTCGGTCTGGCGGTCGCGGCCAAGCTCTACCCGGCGGCGCTCGTCCCCCTCGCGCTTTCGTACGTTTGGCGCCGGCGCGGCCGTCGCGAGGCGCTCGTCTGTCTGAGCGTTCTGGCCGCGGTCGTCCTCGTTGCGTTCTTGCCGTTTCTCGTGCTGGCACCCGACGGGGTCGAGTACAGCATCCGCCGGCAGCTCAGCAGGCCGCTTCAGATCGAGAGCCTGGCTTCCGCGTTCTTCCTCGCCGGCCACCAGCTGCTCGGCCTCGACCTAGAGCAAAGCTCCGGCCACGGCTCCCAGAACCTCGCGGGCACAGGTCCGGCGGTGGCCGCGATCCTGCTCAGCCTCGTCCAGATCGCTGCGCTCGTCTGGATCTGGCTGCGCCGTCCCGGGACGCCCGAGGAGCTCGTCCGCTGGAGCGCGGCGGCCCTCGTCGCCTTCGTCGCGCTCGGCAAGGTGCTCTCACCGCAGTTCCTGATCTGGCTGGCACCGCTCGTCCCGCTCGTAGCGGGGCGACGCGGACTGTGGGCGGCCGTCTTGCTCGTCTGCGCGATGGTGCTGACGCAGCTGTGGTTCCCGACGCGCTACTGGGAGCTCGCGCTCGAGTTCGACGCGCTGCCCTCCTGGCTCGTGCTGGCGCGCGACCTCGTGCTCGTCGTCACCCTCGTCGCCCTCGTCGTCCGGAGGCCTGTCGGCAAGAGACACCTTGCGCTGCGGGGCGGCGATCGCTAGCGGCGGCGGCGATCGTCTCTGAGACCGGTAGACGGCGCGGCTGGGGCAAAGCGACGGCCGCTCGCCTACGGGAACGGCACGCGAACGGGCTCGATCGCGGTGGCCCGCCCCGACGCATCGCAGTCGATCACGGCGCCCTCGATCCGCACGCCGCCGTCCGCCGGCTCGAACCGCACGGGCATGCCGGTGCGCATCCGGTGAATCGCGAGCTCGGCCTTGACCCCGATCACCGAGTCGTGCGGACCGGTCATCCCGACGTCGGTCATCGCCGCGGTGCCGCCCGGCTGAATCCGTGCGTCGGACGTCTGCACATGGGTGTGCGTGCCGAGAACGGCGGTAACCCGCCCGTCGAGCCAGCAGGCGAGCGCGATCTTCTCACTCGTCGCCTCGGCATGGACATCCACCACGATCACATCCGCTTGCGCCCGGGCCTCGTCCACGAGATCGTCGATCACCTCCCAGAGATCCGTCGCGACCGTGAGGAAGAGCGACCCCAGCACGTTGATCACCGCCACCTTCTCGCCGTCGGGCGCGGTCGAGACAGCCAGGCCACGGCCGGGCGCCGACCTGGAGAAGTTCGCCGGCCGGAGGACGCGCTCGGAGCCCGAGAGGTACGGGTTGATCTCGCGGCGACGCCACGTGTGATTGCCGAGCGTGATCACGTCGGCGCCGGCTGCCAGCAACCGCTCGGCGAGCTTGGGCGTGATGCCGACGCCGTCGGCGACGTTCTCTCCGTTGAGGACGCAGAAGGAGACGCCGAGCTCGTCACGCAGGCCCCGCAGGCGCTCCTCGACGGCCTTGCGCCCTGCCGACGCGACCACATCTCCGACGAAGAGGATCCTCAGGGCGTGGAACCCGGATCAGGGTGACGCTTCCTCGCCGGGGTGGGCTGGGCGAGCGCGGTACAAGGCCGCAGGTCGCGCCCCGATGAGACATCTGGGCGCGACCGAGGACGTCGCAGCGCGCCGCCCAGCACGCCCTGGCGACACAAGGCTTCACCCTGATTCGAGTTCGTAATCTGCACGGAAGCGCGCCTTACCGGATCGAAAGGGTCGCGGCCGCGCGAACCTCGAGCGTGACGTTGTTGCCGGCGTCCTGCGTGTGCCGTGCGAGCGCCTGGAATTCGACCTTAGACAGATCGACGACGACGCCAACCTTCGAGCGGCCGGAGGCCACTGTGGAACCGACAGTGAGCGCAGGATCCGCCCTGAGGTGCGTCAGCGAGACGACGACGGACGGCGCCTCGTGGGGTCGGATGTCGACGCGCGCTCCCTGAACCCGGTTCGAGACGACGTAGTCGGCGATTCCGACGACCGCGCCGTCGACGGGCGCGTAGACGTCTGTGCCCGGCGCAGCGCCGACGTCGAGCGAGGAAGTGCCCGGCCCGCGGCTGCCGCTGAGCTGGAACCAGACCAGGCCGTCCTGGGCCGTGCCGGCGAGGCGTTGCCAGAGCCGCGTGAGCGCGCCGGCGTTCCCCTGCCGACCGACGGGGTCGAGCGTCAGGGCGCCGGGCCCAGCGCGGTGATACCCGATCGCGGTCACGGCGCTCTGGGCGACGGGCAGTTGCAGGCGGAGCGAGCCGACGGTCGCCACGATCTGCGACTGCGGCCGCCCTCCGGGGAGCACGCTTGCCGCCGCGAGCGGCCGCGGGGTCGACGCTGCCGAGCCGAAGGCGGTCAGGAGCAGGGTCAGGAGCAGGACTGTCGAAAGGAGTGCCGCGACGACGATGCGCCTCGCCCTGCTGTCGGCTCGCTGCCGGGTCGGGCGACGCCTGCGTGCACGGAGGCGTGCGGCTTCGCGATGTCCGGGCGAAGGCATGCGCGGCACCATAGCCGACCCCAAACCAGGGTTCCAGCTACTCGAGCCGTCCGCCACGTGAAGGGAGGATCGGCCGGAGAGGACGGCGCTAGCATCGCCACGATGGCCACTCCCGAGCTGATTGCGCACGCGCTCGACGGTACGTGCGCCTCAGGACGGACGCCATGACGACCCTCTTGACCGCCCGCGGCGTCTCACGCCGGTACGCAGATCTCTTCGTCCTCGAGCCTTGCGACCTTGAGTTGCGGGCCGGAGAAGCGGTGGCGTTGGCCGGCCCGAACGGAGCCGGGAAGACGACTCTGCTCTCGATCCTCGCGGGGGCGCTCGACCCCACGACCGGTCGGGTCGAGAGCTCGGGTCGCATCGGGTGGGCACCGCAGCGACCCGCCCTCTACGGCAAGCTGACGGCCCGCGAGAACGTCGAGTTGTTCGCGCGGCTCGAGGGGGTGCCGCCGCTCCCGACAGACCTCCCCGATCGGCCTGCCGCGACGCTCTCGGTCGGCCAGCGCCAGCGGCTCAACCTCGCACTCGCGTTCCTGGGATCACCTCGCCTCCTGCTGCTCGACGAGCCCACGGCCTCACTCGACCCGGTGCGGCGCCAGGAACTCTGGGACCGCCTCGATGGCCTTCGCGCAGGCGGCGGCGCCGTCTGTTTCGTGACGCAGGATCTCGAGGAGGTCCGGCGAGCCGATCGCGTCGGCCGCATCGAGGACGGGCGGCTGGCGCTCCGATGAGGCGGGCCGGTCTTCTCTTCCGGAAAGACCTCCGTGTCCTCCGGCGCTCGCCGTTCTTACTCGCCGTCTTGCTCTTGTATCCGCTCGTCATCGCCGGGCTCGTCGGTCTCGTCGCCAGCTATGCCAGCGCCAAACCGCGTGTCGCGCTCGTCGACGACGACATCCTGCCGGCGCAGATCACCGTCGGGGGGCGGACGTTTCATGTCGAGCGGACGATCGATCGAGTCGCGCAGGAGGTGACGCTCGTCCGGCTGGAGGGCGAGGAGGCGGAACGCCAACTGCGTTCGGGGCGGATCGTCGCGCTGCTGCGGGTGCCGCGAGGCTTCGTGGCCGACCTCCGCAGCATGGCTCGCAGCCCCCGACTCGAGCTGGAGACGACGCGCGGCGGTCTGTCCGTTCGGGTGACGCAGCAGGTGCAGTCACTCGTCTACCAGCTGAACCGCCAGCTCGAGGACGCCTACGTCGAGGCCAACCTCGAGTACATCAACCTCCTCGTCGAAGGAGGCACGGGCAACTTCCTCGGCCGTGAGTTCGACGTGCTCGGGCTGAAGCGCGCGGAGGCGCTGCTCGACGAGCTGCCGCCTGGGCCGCGGCTCGACCGCATCAGCGAGTTCGTCCGCGTGGCCTCTGCAGCGCTCGGCGCCACCGACGATGCGCTGCGGGCGACGGCGAACCCGATCGAGCTGGTCGAGGCAGACGACGAGGGCCGCACCTGGGCGCTCTCCGCGCAGGCGCAGTCCTACGCGCTGGCGCTGACGATCTCGTTCCTGGCGCTGCTCCTCGCCGCGGCGGCGCTCGCGGCCGAACGCGACGAGGGTGTCTTCGCCCGGCTGCGACGGGGCTTGGCGGGGCCAGGCGAGCTCGTGGCCGCCAAGACAGCGCTGGCCGCAGCCGCGGCGGTTGCACTCGGGCTCGGGATCGTGCTTGCGTTCGGCGCGATCATCGAGCTGGGTGGCGTCGAGGGCGGACAGCCGTGGTCACGCGTGCCGCTGCTCGCACTCGGGCTCGCGCTCGCCGGGGCCGCTTTCGGCGGGCTCGGCGCGCTGCTCGGCGCACTCGCACGGGATGCTCGTACGGCGTCCCTCGTCGCGATCCTCGCCGTCCTCCCGATCGTCTTCCTGGGCCTCGTCCCGCGCGAGGTCGCCCCGGCGGCTGCCTCTGTCAGCGACGCCTTCCCGTTCGCCCACGCCCTTCGGTTCTTCACCGCTGCGCTCTTCGACCTCGACCCGCTGGGCGCGGCCGTGCGAGAGGGAGCCTGGCTCCTCGGGCTGGCACTGCTCTTCTGCACAGCAGCGCGGTCAGCGTTGCGCCGCCTGGATGCGTGATCCGACGCCGCTTCGCGCGCGTGATCCGGCAAGCGTGAAGTTCCGATCGAGCAGCCAGGGCTGACGTAACCTGTCCTCTGTGAGTGCGTTCCCGGCCACACGGCTTCGCCGGCTTCGCCGCACCGACGGGCTTCGCGGACTCGTACGGGAGACGCGGCTCGACCTCGACGCCTTCGTGATGCCGCTCTTCGCCTGCCCGGGCGAGGGAGTCGTGCGCCCCCTTGAAGGCCTTCCGGGGATTGCCCAGCGCTCGGTCGACGAGCTCGTGCGCGAGGCAGGGGAGCTGGCCGCGCTCGGCGTCCAGGCGCTCCTCCTCTTCGGGATCCCGGAGGAGAAGGACGTCGAAGGCTCGGGCGCGTGGGAGGACAACGGGATCGTGCAGGGCGCGCTGCGCGCGCTCCGCTCCGAGCACCCCAAGCTCGTGCTCGTCACCGACGTGTGCCTGTGCGAGTACACCTCCCACGGCCACTGCGGGGTGCTCCGCGACGGCGAGGTCGTGAACGACGAAACGCTCGAACTGCTCGCCCGCACCGCAGCCTCGCACGTGGACGCGGGAGCAGACGCCGTCGCTCCGAGCGACATGATGGACGGGCGCGTCGGCGCGATCCGCGAGCTGCTTCCCGAGACGCCGATCATCGCCTACTCCGCCAAGTACGCCTCGGCGTTCTACGGACCTTTCCGCGAGGTGGCGGAGTCGACGCCGCAGGAGGGCGACCGCCGCGGCTACCAGTTGGATCCCGCGAACGCGCGCGAGGCGCTGCGCGAGTGCGAGCTCGACCTGGAGGAGGGCGCCGACGTGCTGATGGTGAAGCCCGCGCTGCCGTACCTCGACGTGATCCGGGCGGTCCGCGAGAGCTTCAGCTGCCCGGTCGCCGCCTACAACGTCTCGGGCGAGTACGCCATGGTGAAGGCTGCGGCCGCGCGAGGCTACCTCGACGAGCGGGCGGCCGCGCTCGAGTCGCTGACAGCGATCAAACGAGCCGGAGCCGACCTCGTCTTCTCCTACTGGACGAAGGATCTGGCTCGGTGGCTCGGATGAGTCGTTGCGCACAGCGGAGGACCTCCGGTGCGCGAAGAGGGGTAGCAGAGTGGCTCTGAAGCAGCGCTCCGAGCTGTTTCGACGCGCGGAGCGGCTCATCCCGGGCGGCGTCAACTCACCCGTGCGCGCGATGCGCGCGGTCGGGCTCAGCGAGCCGGTCTTCATGCGGAGCGGCGCGGGCTCGACGATCGAGGACGTGAACGGCAACCGCTACATCGACTGGGTGATGTCCTGGGGCCCGCTGATCCTGGGCCACGCCGACGACGAGACGTTGCGCGCAATCGAAGCGGCCGCGCGACGGGGCACCACCTTCGGCGCGCCGACGGAGGCCGAGGTCGAGCTGGCTGAGGAGATCGTCGACGCAGTGCCGTCGGTCGAGCTGGTGCGGCTCGTCTCCTCCGGCACGGAGGCGGCCATGAGTGCGATCAGGCTGGCGCGCGCGGCCACGCACCGAGACCGGATCCTCAAGTTCGCCGGCGGCTACCACGGCCATGTCGATGCGCTGCTCGCAAGCGCCGGCTCGGGACTCGCAACACTGGGTATCCCCTCCAGCCCCGGCATCCCGACGGGCGTCACGGCCGACACGATCGTGACCGCGTACAACGACCTCGACGCTGCGGCCGCCGCAGTCGAGCGGTACGGGGAGGGCCTGGCGGCGATCGTCGTCGAGCCGGTGGCGGGGAACATGGGCGTCGTTCCGCCCCTTCCCGGCTTCCTCGAGGCGCTGCGGGCGCTCTGCAACGCCTCCGGCGCGCTGCTCGTCTTCGACGAGGTGATCACCGGTTTTCGCGTCGCGCGCGGCGGCGCGCAAGAGCGGTACGGCGTGATCCCGGATCTCACGGTGCTCGGGAAGATCGTCGGCGGCGGGCTGCCCGCTGCCGCCTTCGGCGGCCGTGGCGACGTGATGGAGCGCCTCGCCCCCGCCGGTGACGTCTACCAGGCGGGCACGCTCTCCGGCAACCCGCTGGCGACCGCGGCCGGGATCTCCGTGCTGCGCCGGCTGCGCGACCCGGAGGTCTACGACGCCCTGGAGGCAAAGGGGGCCCGGCTCGAGGCCGGGCTGCGGCAGTTCGGCACGCTCCATCGCGTTGGCGCAATGGCGACGCTCTTCTGCACTGACGGTGGCATCCACACCTTCGCGGACGCCCAGCGCTGCGACACGGAGCGCTTCGGCGCGCTCTTCCGCCATCTGCTCGAGCGGGGCATCTACATCGCGCCGTCGCAGTTCGAGTGCCTCTTCGTCTCGCTCGCGCACTCCGACGAGGACATCGACCGGACGGTCGAGGCTGTTGCAGAGTTCTTCCGCGACTGAGAGCTCTGAGCTGTGGGAGACGCTCGCTTCCGGGGCGGCTGCCGAGAGCCCGCTCTGGGCCGAAGCCCTCCGCGCGCAGCCGGAGCGGGAGCGGGAGCCGGTCTTCTCGCCCCTCGCGCCCGACCGTTTCGCGCTCGGGCTCGAGACGATCTACGAGGGCTACCTGCTCCACTACGGCCGGCCAAGGCTGTTCGACCCCCCGGACCCCGAAGCCGCGCTCCTGCTCGGCGACTACCTCTATGCACACGGTCTCGTCCGGGTCGCCGAGCTCGGCGAGGTGGAGGCGGTGGCGACCCTCGCCGAGCTGATCTCGGTCTGCGCCCATCTCCGCGCGGAGCAGGAGGCCGGCGACGGCGATGCCTGGGTGGATGCCGTCCACCGCCTCGGCGGCCAGTCGTCCGGAGCCGGCGTCGGACAAGCCGTCGCCGCGCACGCGGCACGCATGCGGTGAGTTACAGTTCTCCCATGACCGCCTGGCTCCTCGCGAACGCCGCCACCGAGGGACGCAACGTGATCATCGGAATGCTCGTCGTCGGGCTGATCTTCGTGGGTGTGATCGCCATCGGCGAGACGTCACGGATGCTGCGCCACCGCCGCCGCGGCCACTAGACGCCCGCCCGAAAGACCTCGTCGAGCCCAGTCGGCGCTAACGCTGGACTCCGTTGACGTGCGGCGCGATGCTGCGGCGATGCGAGCACTCCCTTCCGGCACCGTCACGTTCCTCTTCACCGATGTCGAGCGTTCGACCGCTTTGCTGCACGAGCTCGGGGCCGAGGCGTGCGCGGAAGTGTTGGCGGAGCATCGGCGGGTGCTGCGGGAGGCGTTCGCCGCGCACGCCGGAGTGGAGGTGGACACGCAGGGCGACGCGCTGTTCGTCGCGTTCGGGCTTGTGAAGGATGCACTGGCCGCGGCAACGGCGGGGCAAGCGGCGCTGGCTGAGGGGCCGGTTCGCGTTCGAGTCGGGATCCACACCGGCGAGCCGCTCGTGAGCGAGGACGGTTATGTCGGCGTGGACGTGCACCGAGCCGCCCGGATCATGGCGGCGGGCCACGGCGGGCAGGTGCTCGTCTCCGAGACGGCCGTGCTGCCAGCAGTGGCGCGAGCGCTCGAGGTGCAGGAGGTGCCGGGAGAGCCGCTCGAGGCCACGCTCCGCTCCTTCCTGGCCTCGCGGCGGCTGCTGTTGCTGCTCGACAACTTCGAGCACCTGCTCGACGCGCGCTCGCTGCTGGCCGGGCTGCTCGCCGGCTGCCCCCAGCTGTGTCTGCTCGTCACCAGTCGGTCTACGTTGTCGCTCACCAGCGAGCACGTCTACGAGGTGCCGCCCCTGCGTGAGGACGAAGCGGTCGACCTCTTCGTGGAGCGGGCGCAGCAGGCGGGCGCAGCCGTTGTCGCGGACGCGACCCTCGCCGCCGTCTGCAACCGGCTCGACCGGCTGCCACTCGCGATCGAGCTCGCCGCCGCCCGCGCACGTTTGCTCGAGCCGCAGGCCTGCTCGAGCGGCTCGAGCGGCGCCTGCCGCTGCTCAAGAGCAACGCGCCCGACCTCCCCCCGCGCCAACAGACCCTGTACGCCACGATCGCCTGGAGCCACGACCTCCTCGACGACGAGGAACGCACGCTCTTCCGGCGGCTGAGCGTCTTCGCCGGCAGCTTCAGCCTCCAGAGCGCCGAAGCCGTCACCGGCGGCGACCTCTGGACGGTCGAGTCGCTCCTCGCCAAGAGCCTCGCCCGCCGCTGGGGCAGCGGCCGCCTCGGCCTCCTCGAAACCATCCGCGAGTACGCCACCGAACAACTCGAGACCTCAGGTGAGAGTGTCGGGACGAGAGCCGCGCACGCGCAGTCCTACCTGCTTCTGGCGGAACAACTGGAGCCGCAACTACGCGCTGGGGAACAGCGCGTCCACTCCCTCGATCAGATCGCAGCCGAGCTCGACAATCTCCGCGCCGCGTTGAACTCGTTCGACGACGCAGGCGCGGGCGAGGAGGTCCTTCGGCTCGCCGTGTCGCTGTGGCGTTTCTGGATGGCGCGCGGCTACTTCGGTTCCGGCCGCCGCTGGATCGAGCGCGGCCTCGCTGCGGCGGAGCAATCCCCCGGCCTTCTCAGCGCGCGCGCGTTCGAAGCCCTGGGTGTGTTCGCCGCGCTGCAGGGAGAGAACGAAACGGCTCGCACACACACCCAGGAGGCGCTCCAGCTCTACCGGCACCTGAACGACCCGCGGGGCATCGCCGAGACGCTAAACAACCTCGGCGTGATGGCAGTGAATTCCGGGGACACCGCCGAGGCCGCGCGGCTCTACGACGAGAGCGAGGCTCGGGCGCGCGAGGCGGGGCGACGAGCATCTGATTGCGATCACCATCAACAACCGTGGCCAGGTCGCACTCATGAACGGCGACTACGAGTCGGCTGCCTCGCTTGCCCGCGAGGCGTCAGGAATCCACGCGGCTTGGGGGATCATGGCCGCACAGCATTATCACTCGGAACGATCGGCGTCGCGCTACTCCTGCTCGGTAGGGTCAGCGAGGCCGACGCAGTCTTCTGCCAGTGCCTCGAGGTCGCTGATCAGTCCCCGCAGCGAGAGATCGCGATCGGTGCGCTCCTCGGCCGCGCGGCCGTCACCATGCAAGAGGGCGACGCGACCCCGCGCGGCCCGGTTGCTCGGGTTGGCCGACTATCAGCTCGAGGTGATGGGCGGCTCGTGGGGAACATTCCTCGATCTCGAGCGGGACCTTCGCGAGCGGACGCTCGAGCAGGCTCGCAAGCAACTGGGCGTAGAGGCGAGCGCATTTGCATACAAGGAGCTCCGGGCGCTCTCCTTCGACGAAGCCATTGCGTACGGACTGGAAGAACGCGAGACCGACGAGGTCATTACTCCTCCGCGATCGTCACCTTCGTGAAGTCGTACTGGCCGAGCAGGTTGGGCTGCCAGCCCTCGATCCCTGGCTTGCGCATGGTCGGGAAGGTCGCCCAGTGGCTCGGGATGATCGGCAAGGCCCCTTCTGGCCCGGTTAGCTTGGCTTCGGCCTGCGCGTAGATCTTGTGGCGCTCGGTGTCGTCCGGCGTTGAGCGTGCACGGTCGATCAAGCGGTCGTACTCGGGGTCACAGTAGCCGGTCGGGTTGTTACCGGACTTGCACGTCCAGAGCTCGAGGAAGTTGATGTCGTCGACGTAGTCGCCGACCCAGCCGATCGCGAACACGTCGATCGAGGAATGGACGGGCGGCCCGAGGGTCTCCAGGAACGCTTGGAAATCCATCCCGCGCAGCGACGTCTGGATGCCGATCTCCTTCCACATCGCTTGCACGGCGACCGCGATCTCTTCACCGACGGGGTCCTCGCTGACGTAGACGAAGTTGAGCTTGCGCTTGGGCGAGGAGGCCTGGTCGAGGTACTTCCGCGCCGCTTCCAGATCGGCCGTTTCCGGGAGGAAGTCCTGCGCGATCACGTCGAATCCCGGCATCCCTTTCGGGGTGAAGCTCGTCGCCGGTTCCTCGCCCGCCTTTGTCACGTTCTCGATCAGGGAAGCCCGGTCGAGCGCGAACGCAAGCGCCCGCCGCTGGTTCACGTCGGGCACCGTCTTCAGGTTGAATCCGAAGTACTGCGTCGCCAGACCGGGGCTCTGGACGTACGCGTCGCCCTCCTGGAGTCGCTCGATGTCGCCGGAGGGGATGCACGCATTCTCAAGGCAGGCGTCGATCTCGCCCGCCTCGAACGCGGCCAGCGCGGTCTGAGAGTCCTTGATGATCCGGCCCGCGATCCGCTCCACCTTCACCGCGCCTGCGTTGCGCCACTGCGCCCACCTGGTCAGCGTGATCGACTCGTCGTGCTTCCAGCCGCTCAGCTGGAAAGGCCCGTTGGTGACAATGTTCGCAGGCTCCGTCCACTTGCGGTCGAACCTTTCCACTGTGGCGCGGTGCACGGGAAGGAACGAGGTGTGGGCAGACTGGGCGATGAACCACGGCTGCGGGCTGGTCAGGTGCACTTCGAAGGTGCGCTCATCGAGCGCCTTCACGCCTACCTTGTCACGAAGCGCCTCGCAGCTCTTCTCGCAGCTGTTGTAGTCGCTCGCACCGACGATTCCGTACAACTGGTACGCGTAGCCGGCGGCGAGCTCGGGGTCGAGGATCCGCTTCCAGGCGTACTCGAAGTCGGCAGCGGTGACGGGATCGCCGTTCGTCCAGCGGCCGTCCTCGCGCAACCGGAAGGTGACCGTCCTCCCGTCCTCGCTGATCTCCCAGCTCTCCGCCAGCGCCGCCTCCGGTTCGAGATCGGCGTTCAGCCGCACGAGCGGATCCATCAGATTGAGGACGACGTTCGCCGAAACGACGTCGGTGAGCAGGCCAGGATCCAGGGACGGCGGCTCCGAGGCAATCGCGATGCGGAGCGCATCCTTCGAGCCTTGACCCGAGGCGTCCCGCTCGTCGTCCCCACCGCAACCCCCTGCCAACACGATCAATCCCAGCGCAGCCACACACACGAAAGCACGCCAAAATCTCATCAACCCCTCCTCGTCACGGGAGCACCGCAGGACCCTGACTCCATGTGCCAACTATTACAAGACTTCGTACCCTCCCTGTCAACCTCTGGCACGATGCTTCTGCAGATGCGGACTCTCCCTGCGGGCACGGTCACGTTTCTGTTCACCGACATCGAGGGCTCGACGCGCCTGCTGCACGAGCTCGGACCGGAAGGCTACGCCGCAGCCCTCGCCGAGCATCGTCGTGTGCTGAGGCAAGCGTTCGCCGCGCACGACGGGGTCGAAGTCGACACGCAGGGCGACGCCTTCTTCGTCGCGTTCCCGACCGCACCTGGTGCGCTGGCGACTGCAACCGAGGCGCAGGCCGCACTGGAGCTCCCGGTGCGGATGGGGGTGCACACGGGCACGCCGCTGCTTGCCGGCGAGGGTTATGTCGGGATGGACGTGAACCGCGCTTCCCGGATCGCGGCAGCGGGACGTGGCGGCCAGGTGCTCGTGTCGGCCTCGACCCAGGCCCTGGCGGACGGCTTCGAGCTCCGGGATCTGGGCGAGCAGCGCATGAAGGATCTTGGGGCCGCCGAGCGGGTCTTCCAGCTCGGAACGGCCGACTTCCCACCGCTCAAGACGCTCTACCAGACGAACCTGCCCGTGCCGGCGACGCCCTTTCTCGGCAGAGCGCGGGAGCTGGCGGAGGTGGTCGAGTCGCTGACCCGGGAGGAGGTGAGACTGCTCACCCTGACCGGCCCGGGTGGGACGGGCAAGACACGGTTGGCCCTGCAGGCAGCAGGAGCGGCGGCCGAGCGCTACCCGCACGGGGTGTGGTGGGCGCCGCTCGCGACGGTCGTCGAGACGACCTCCGTCCTCGATGCTGCCGGTCGCGCCCTGGGGGTGGCTGGCGCGCCTGCACCAGCGATCGCCGACCGGAGACTGCTGCTCCTGCTCGACAACTTCGAGCACGTGGTCGAGGCGGCGAGGGATCTCGCGGCGCTGCTCGCGGAGTGTCCGAACCTCGACCTGCTCGTGACGAGCCGTGAGCGCCTCGGCATCGCCGGCGAGTACGTCTACCCCGTCCCGGTGCTCGCGCGGGCGGAGGCCCGGACGCTCTTCACCGCCCGCGCGTGTGCGCTGCGGCCGGACTTCGAGCCGGACGGAGCGGTGGACGAGCTCTGCGAGCGCCTCGACGACCTGCCGCTCGCGCTCGAGCTCGCCGCAGCTCGTGTCGTGCTGCTCACGCCCGAGCGGCTGCTCGAGCGGCTCGGCCGCCGCCTCGACCTCCTTCGCGGCGGGCGCGACGCAGATGCGCGGCAGCAAACCCTCCGAGCCACCATCGAGTGGTCGTACGAGCTGCTCGAGCCGGCCGAGCAACAGCTGTTCGCCCGCCTCGCGGTCTTCGCCGGCGGCTGCACGCTCACCGCCGCGGAGGAGATCTGCGGCGCCGAGCTCGACACGCTCCAGTCGCTCGTCGAGAAGAGCCTCCTCCGCGTCCGCGGCGGCGGTCGCTTCTGGATGCTCGAGACGATCCGCCACTACTCCCTCGAACGGCTTGCCGAATCAGGCGAGGCCGAAGCCATGCGGCGGCGTCACGGCAGGTTCTTCCTCGAGCTCGCGGAGTCCGCGAATCTGGCTGCCGAGCGGATCACGGAGCAGCGATTCGACCTCGTCCTCCCCGACCAGGACAACGCGCGCGCGGCGCTCGATTGGGCCCTGACCGCCGATCCGGTACTCGGACTGCGCCTTGCGGTCGCGCTCGAGCACTTCTGGGTCAGCTACGGGGCCATAGAAGGCGTCGATCGGACGCAGGCACTGCTCGACTGTGTCGAGACGCCTGAGCTACGCGCCCGCGCACTTCGCGCAGTAGGCAGCTCGGCCGACCAAGCCGGCCGGGGGCAGCTCGCTGAGGCCTGTTACGAGGAGAGCCTCCGCGCCTACCGGAAGCTCGGTGACGACTGGGGCGTCGCGCACCTCCTGATGAGGTTGGCGCACAGTGCACATTCTCGCGGCGCCGGCAACGAGGCCCGCGAGCTTGCCGCCGCCAGCCTCGAGATCTCGCGTCGCCGGGGCTTCGCCACGGAGGAGATCCAAGTGCTCACGCTCGAGGGCACCCTGATGTGCGAGGGCGGCGATGACGTACGTGGAACAATGCTGCTCGAGAAGAGTGCCCGCCGTGCCGGCGAGATCGGCTTCATCTGGTGGCAAGTCGTGGCGCTGCAGCGACTCGTGGAGCACCTGCTCTCACGCGGACGGGGCGACGACGCGGAGAGTCACGCACGCCAGGCGTTGAGGCTCGTAGGTCGCATCGGTGACGCTCCTCGCCGCGTCTACCTCATTGCGCTGCTCGCGCGCGCCGCCGCCTTGCGCCGCGACGCGGAGCGAGCCGGTCGCCTCTGGGGCGCCCTCGAGGCGGAGGTGGCGCGAAAGCCGTTGCCGTGGAATCCTGTCGCCTCGGTTCACGCCGAGCGGGTTCTCGCGCTCGAGGGGCCGGATTTCGATCGTGCGCGGAGCGAAGGCTCGCAGCAGACGCTCGACGAGGCCGTCGCCTATGCCCTCTCCGTAGACTGACGGAGATGGCCCCGCCCGCTGATCTGCGCGAGTGGATTCGCCTGCTCGAGCAGGAGGGCGAGCTCGTCCGTATCTCCGCCGAGGTGGATCCCGACCTCGAGATCACGGAGATCGTCGACCGAACCGTGAAGGCCGGCGGGCCGGCGCTGCTGTTCGAGAGCCCGAAGGGCGCGCGGCACCCGCTCCTGATCAACCAGTTCGGCACCGAGCGGCGCATGTGCCTCGGCTTCGGCGTCGAGCGGCTCGACGACATCGCCGGCAAGCTCGAGGACGTGTTGGAGCTGCAGCCGCCGGAGGGGCTGATGGACAAAGTCCGCGGCCTCAAGAAGCTGAAGTCGATCGCGGACTCACGCCCGAAGAGCGTCTCGCGCGGAGCCTGCCAGGAGGTCGTGCTCACCGGCGACGACCTCGACCTAGGCCTGCTGCCGATCCAGCGCTGCTGGCCCGGCGATCCGGCCCCCTTCATCACGCTCCCGGCCGTGATCACGAAGGACCCGCGCAACGGCAACCGCAACGTCGGTATGTACCGGATGCAGAAGATCGACGCGTGCTCGACCTACATGCACTGGCAGATCCACAAGGACGGCCGGGCCGACTATCTCGCGACCGACGGGCAGATCCCGGTTGCGGTCGCCCTCGGGCTCGACCCGATCACCGCCTACTCGGCCTCCGCGCCGCTCCCGAAGCACATCGACGAGTTCATGCTCGCCGGCTTCCTCAGGGGCGAGCCGGTCGAGCTCGTTCGGGCGAAGACGATCGACCTCGAGGTGCCGGCGAACGCGGAGATCGTCCTCGAGGGCGTGATCGCGAAGGACGAGCTCGGGATCGAGGGGCCATTCGGCGACCACACCGGCTACTACACGGCTCCCGAGCCGTTCCCGATCTTTCGGTTGACGGCGATCACGATGCGCCGTGACGCGATCTACCCGTCGATCGTCGTCGGCAAGCCCCCGCAGGAGGATGCCTGGCTCGGGAAGGCGACCGAGCGGATCTTCCTGCCGGCCGTGAAGTTGACCGTGCCCGAGATCGTCGACTACGACCTGCCCGTCGCTGGCGCCTTCCACAACTGCGTGATCGTCTCGATCCGCAAGGCCTTTCCCGGCCATGCCAGGAAGGTGATGCACGCGATCTGGGGCCTCGGGATGCTGAGCCTGTCGAAGTCGGTCGTCGTCGTAGACGAGCACGTGAACGTGCACGACTACAACGAGGTCTTCTTCTACGTCGGCGCGAACGTCGATCCCAAGCGCGACATCCTCATTACCGAGGGGCCGCTCGACCACCTCGACCACGCGCCGACGCTCCAGTTCGTCGGCGGCAAGGTCGGCATCGACGCGACCGCGAAGGGGCCTGCCGAGGGCACTCGCGAGTGGCCGGAGGAGATCGCAATGAGCGAGACGATCCGGGAGCTCGTCGACCGACGCTGGAGCGAGTACGGGATACCGGCGCAGAGCAATGGTGCCATAGGGCAAAATGGCTCGAGAAGGCGTTTGCGACACCTGGTACGTCGTTGACAGCCGGGGCAGCCCGCGGGTTAGATGAAGCGGGATTAGATGGAGTAAGGACGAGAGCTTGAGCCAGCACGAGACCGAGAAGCCACACCTGCCGCCACCAAGCTTGTGGCCGCTCGGCTTTGCGATCGGCATCGCATGCCTGCTCACCGGGCTCGTCGTCAGCTGGGTCGCGGCAGCAATGGGCGCTGTGATCGCGCTCGTTTTTGGCTTCCTCTGGATCCGCGACGTGACGAGCGCCGTTCGCGTACCCGCGGTTCCGGTCGAGCCGGAGACGCGTCCGCGAGCCCCCGCTCTCGGCGACGGGGCACCGGCTCCGACGGAGGGCGAGGACGGCATGCCGCTCATGTCGGAGCAGGAGATCGGCGAGACCTACTCCCGCAGCGGCTTCCTCTCATTCACGACCCTCGGCCTCGGCGCCGTCATCGGCGGCGTCATCACCGTGCCTGTGCTCGGCTTCGCGGTATTGCCCTCGTTCACGAACCAGCGCAAGCAGAACGTCGAGCTCGGCCCGCTGGAGGAGTTCCCTGAAGGGCGGTACGTGATCGCCACCTATCTCGAGGATCCCGAGATCGGCGAGGTGAGCCGCCGCACGATGTTCGTCCGCAACAACGGCCTGCTGGAGACGGCCCCGAGCTTCACCATCCTCTTCTCGCGGTGCGTGCACCTCGGTTGCCCGGTACAGCCGAACGGCCCGGTCGACGCGGACAAGATGAAGAAGGTGGGCGAGTTCAACGTCGAGCTCACCCCCGTGCAGCCCTCCGGTTTCGGCTGCCCCTGTCACGGAGGCCAGTACGACACGGAGGGCAACCGCACCGCCGGGCCACCCGTGCGGGCGCTCGACCGGGCCGAGTTCTCGGTTCGCGACGGGAAGTTGTGGCTGGGCGAGTACTACAGCGTCGGCAAGGTCGAGGGCACCGGGGCGAGGGCGCGCATCCAGAGGTACGGCCACGCGAGCCCGGGCGTGCACGTCGACGGGATCGAGTCGTGGCTCTATCCGATCGAGGTGCCCGGGTAATGGCCACGACGACACGGAGGAAATCCGCTCGCCGCCAACAGCTCGAGGCGACGGTCACGTATCCCCTCGACTGGCTCGAGGAGCGCTCGGGCCTCATCGGCGCGACCAAGTACTTTCTCTTCCGCAAGGTGCCCCGTGACACGAGCTGGTTCCACACGCTCGGCTCGGCGACGCTCACCGCCTTCCTCGTGCAGGCGATCACCGGCGTCATCCTCGCCTTCTACTACAAGCCCGATGCCGATTCTGCCTACGAGTCGATCCAGGCGATCACGAACGACCTGACGCTCGGCTGGCTCGTGCGCGGCATGCATCGCTGGGGCGCGAGCGTCTTCGTCATCCTGATGTTCCTGCACATGGCGCGCGTCTTCCTGTTCGGTGCCTATAAGTACCCGCGCGAGCTGAACTGGATCATCGGCGTGCTGCTGCTCGCGCTCGGCCTGGCGGAAGGGTTCACCGGCTACCTGCTCCCGTGGGATCAGACGGCGTACTGGGCGACCGTCGTCGGGATCAACATCAACGCCACGGCGCCGTTTCTCGGTCCCTTCATCGCGCAGTTCCTGCAAGGGGGCGCCGCCATCGGCGATGACACCTTGAGCAAGTTCTATGCGCTCCACATGCTCGCGATCCCGGGCGCACTCATGGGCCTGATCGGTCTGCACCTGTACCTCGTGATGCGGCTCGGCGTCACCTCCCCGCCGTGGTCGAAGGAGGCAGCCGGCCGCGACCGTGCGCCGGTGGTGGAGCCGACCACGAACGGGCGCTCGGGTCTCACCCGGCCGGGCTCGCGGGGAGGCTCCAATGGCAGCTAGATCGACTCCCCCGCGGCGGATCGTCGAGCGGCGCACGCAGCACCAGCGCTACAAGGAGGACGTCCAGGAGAACGGCAAGTCGTTCTTCCCGCACGCGATGTTCCACGACACGGTGATGAGCCTCGTGGTCGTCGGCGTGATCGTCGGGCTCGCCGTCGTGTGGCACCTCGACGCCGACGGCACGAAAGCCGGTTTTCTCGGCCCGCACTACACGGAGGAGGCCGATCCCGGCACGACGGACTTCATCCCGCGCCCGGACTGGTACTTCCTGTTTCTCTTCTATCTGCTCCGGATCTTCAAGTGGCCGGAGTCGGTGATTCTCGGCACGGTCGGGATTCCCACGATTCTGCTCGTGCTCCTGCTCGCGCTCCCCTTCATCGACCTGCGGCGCGAGCGGCGGCTGCTGCGCCGGCCCGTCGCCATCGTCGCCGCGATCCTCGTCGTCATCTCGATGGGGGTGCTCACCTACAAGGGTGCGACAGCCGAGGAGGCGCTCGGCACGACGCTCGTGGAGGCGGTGCCCGAGTGGGCTCAGAAGCAGGGGTTCGAGGGCGACGAGCAGGCGCTCGCGGGCGCGCGCCTCTTCGCAGCTTCCGGGTGCGGCCAGTGCCACATCTACCTCGGTCTCGGCTCGCCCAACCTCGGCGCTCCGGAGCTGACGGAGATCGGCAACGGCGACCGCGGAATCGACTACTTCAGGCAGTACGTCGCCAATCCGCGTGAGTTCGGCAACCAGGTCATGACCCAGTACGGCGAAGAGTTCGGCGGCAGCCTGAACGACGATCAGCTCAGGCAGATCGCCACCTTCCTCGACGCGTCCAAGGGCACCAAGGAGTAGGACATGCGCGTGTTTCTCGGCGTAACGGGCGCCTCGGGCGCGCCGTACGCCGCCCGGCTGCTGCGCGCGCTCGGCGACCTCGACTGCGAGGTGGGGCTCACCGCCTCCGCCGCCGGCATCGAGGTGCTCGCAACCGAGCTCTACGGCGACCCGAGCCTGCCGCGGGCGGAGGTGCTCGAACGCTTCGTCGGCAGCGCGCAGAACGTCACCGCCTACGAAGTGAACGACTACAAGTCGCCCTATGCCTCGGGCTCTGCGAAGGTCGACGCCTACGTCATCTGTCCGTGCTCGATGTCCACGGTTGGCACGCTCGCGACGGGTGCGATGGCGAACCTGATCCACCGCGCGGCCTCGGTCGCGCTCAAGGAGGGGCGGAAGCTCGTGCTGGTGCCGCGCGAGACGCCGCTCTCGTCGATCCACCTGGACGGCCTCGCAACGTTGGGGAGAGCGGGTGCGACGATCCTCTTTGCAGCGCCTGGCTTCTACCACGGTGCGCAGACGATCGACGACCTCGTCGATTTCATCGTCGCGCGCATCCTCGACCAGCTCGGCCTCGACAATTCCCTGATCGCGCGGTGGGGCCAATGAGGCTGACGGGGTGACGGTCGAGGCCGGTTCTTTGACGCCGGACGGAGTCCGGCGCATGTTCGACCGGATCGCGCCGGTCTACGACGTGATGAACCGGGTCATGACCGCCGGCCTCGACCGGCGCTGGCGGCGCTTGACGGTGCGTGCCACTGTCCGGCCGGGGGACCGCGTCCTCGATGCCTGCTGCGGCACCGGCGACCTGGCGATTGCCGTGAAGGAGCAGGGAGCCGACGTTGTCGGGCTCGACTTCTCCGACCGGATGCTCGAGCGGGCACGGCGCAAGGCGCCGCAGCTCGAGTGGGTTCGCGGAGACCTGCTCGAACTTCCCTTCGCGAACGCGAGCTTCGACGCGGCGACGGTCGGCTTCGGTGTCCGCAACGTCGCCGACCTCCCGCGCGGCCTCGCCGAGTTGCGACGGGTGCTGAAGCCGAAGGGGCGGGTCGGGATCCTCGAGATCACCCGGCCGCGGGGGCCGCTGCGCGTCTTCTACCGGCTCTGGTTCGACCTGCTCATCCCGCTCGCGGGCAAGATCCTTCCCGGTGGCAAGGCCTATGCGTACCTGCCTGCGAGCGTCCGACGGTTTCCAGGCCCCGAAGAGCTCGCGCGCGTGATGGCCGCGAGCGGCTTCTGCGACGTGACCTTCCGGCGGCTCGCCGGCGGCATCGTCGCCCTCCATGTCGGAACGGCATCGGAGTCGCGTAGCGATTCCGAAGGGCGGCATCCGTGACCGCTCAGGCTGAACACCAGTCGCTTTCGCGCAGCGAAAGCGACAGGGTGGAGGAGCGGCTGCGGGAGGCGGTGTCCACCCACCCGGGCCTCGTCGAGCGCCTCAGCACCGCCGCCCTCGAGGCCGGCGGCAAGCGGATGCGGCCGCTGCTGATCCACCTCGTGAGCGACGACCGCGCGCGCGCGCTCCGCTGCAGCGTCGCGATCGAGCTCGTCCACACAGCCACGCTCGTGCACGACGACCTGATCGACCGCGCTCCACTCCGCCGCGGCCACCCAACGGCCTGGCGCACGGACGGGGACGATGCCGCGCGCACGACCGGTGATTACCTGTTCGCACGTGGGTTCGCAGAGCTGGCGGAGGCGGGAGATCTCGAGGGCGTGCGCATTCTCGCGGAGGCCTGCCTCGGGCTCGTCCGGGGCGAGGCGCTCCAGCGGCGGCAGCGACACCGGCCGGAGACCACGGTCGAGTCGTACCTCGAGCGGATCGCGCTCAAGACAGGAAAGCTCTTCGAGGCCGCCTGCCTTCTCGGCTCGCGGGACGCCGGTCTCGGCCGCTTCGGGCTGAACCTCGGCATCGCCTTCCAGATCGCCGACGACGTGCTCGACTGCTCCGGCGACACCCTCGAGACGGGAAAGCTCGCAGGCACCGACCTGCGCGAGGGCACGCCGACACTGCCGCTGCTGCTGGCAGCCCAGGAGGACGAAGCGGTGCGCGCCGCGCTGGCGGGCGGCGCGAGAACGGGCGTGCTGCTCCGCGTCGCCGCCACCGGAGCATTGGAGCGTTCTCTGGAGACGGCGCGCGGCTACGCTAGAACGGCACGCGAGAGCCTCGACGGCGCCGTCAACCGAGACGAGCTCGAGTCGCTCGCGGACGCAGTCGTCGAGAGGAGACGGTGACCCGGTGGCCGTAATCGCACGCACGTCATCGCCCGAGCCCATCCGGGAGATCCGGGAGATCCGGGAGAAGGTCGAGGCAGGTGAACGCCTGAGCTTCGAGGACGGCCTGACGCTCCTCGAGTCCGACGACCTGCTCGGCCTCGGCGAGCTCGCCGATCTCGCGCGCCGGCGACGCGGCGGCTCGGACGAGGTCTACTTCGTCCAGAACCTCTACCTGAACCAAACGAACGTCTGCCGCGTGAAATGCAAGTTCTGCGCCTTCGCGGCGACCCAGAAGCAAGAGCAGGCCTACACGATCTCCACGTCGGAGCTCGTCGAGGACGCGCTCCGCCAGCGCGAGCTGACCGGTTTCACGGAGATCCACCTGGTGAACGGCGAGAACCCGCACGTGGGCTTCGAGTTCTACGTCGAGACGGTGCGCGCGCTGCATGCGGCACTGCCCGACGTGCACCTGAAGCTCTACACAGCCTCGGAGATCCACCACATGACGACGCTCTCCGGCCTGTCGCACGAGGAGGTGCTGCGCGAGCTCAAGGCCGCAGGTCTCGGCTCCCTGCCGGGTGGAGGCGCCGAAGTCTTCGCCGATCGGGTACGCCGGCTGGTCGCACCGGGCAAGGAGCATCCGGACCGCTGGTTCGAGACGCACGACGCGGCGCACCGGCTCGGCATCCCGACGCACTGCACCATGCTCTACGGTCACGTCGAGACCTACGAGGAGCGGATCGACCACCTGCTCCGGCTGCGCGAGCAGCAGGACAAGACCGGCGGTTTCCTCGCCTTCATCCCGCTCGCCTTCCACCCAGAGAACACGGTCTTCGAGCGCCGCGGCTGGCGGCACACGACAGGCTCGGACGACCTGAAGATGCTCGCTGTCTCGCGCCTCGTGCTCGACAACATCCCGAACATCAAGGCCTACTGGATCATGATGGGCATGCCGCTCGCTGCGGTCGCGCTCCACTTCGGCGCAAACGACGTCCAGGGAACGGTTGTGCGGGAGCAGATCTTCCATGCTGCGGGTGCACGCACCGAGACCGAGCAGGGAATCGACCAGCTCGTCCGCTTCGTGGGCGACGCGGGCCGGATCCCGGTGCAGCGCGACACGCTCTACAACGAGCTACGGCGATGGTGACCCTCAGCCAGACCATTCCGGCCATGCCGGTGCGCGATGCGGCGGCCGCGGTCTCCTTCTATCGCGACCGGCTCGGCTTCGACGTCGTCCACCACGACGGTGGCTTTGCGGTTCTCCGCCGCGACGAGGCAGTCGTGCACCTCTGGGAGGCTGACGACGAAGGTTGGCGACAGCGCTTCGATCCGGAGCGACCGATCTGCTCCGGCGCCGAGTCGTTCATCGCCGGCACGGCCAGCTGCCGCATCCTCGTCGAGGGCGTGGACGAGCTCTTCGACGAGCTTCGACGACACGACGTGCTCCACCCGGTGTCGAAGGCCGGACCGAACGACACGGACTTCGGCACGCGCGAGTTCGCCACCACCGATCAGGACGGCAACCTGGTCGCGTTCTTCCAGTGGGTGCAGGCGTGATGGGGCTCACATGATCCGCCTCGGTCGCATCTCCTACGTCAACATGGCGCCCGTCTTCCACCGGCTGAACGCCGAGGTCGAGGAGGTGACGGGTGTGCCGACGGAGCTGAACCGGATGCTGCTCGACGGTCAGCTCGACCTCGCGCCGATCTCGTCGATCGCGTACGCCCGCCACGCCCAAGCGCTGCGCATCCTGCCGCGGATGTGCGTCTCGTCGGAGGGCGCGGTCGATTCGATCCAGCTCGTCTCGCAGGTGCCGTTCCCGCAGATCCGGACGATCGCGGTCACACCCGAGAGCGCTACCTCGGTCGTGCTGACGAAGGTGCTGCTCCCACAGGCGCAGCACGTCCCGTTCGGCGAGAGCGCGGACGCGACCCTGCTGATCGGCGACGCTGCACTGAGAAGCGCATTCGAGGATCCGACACCGCATTACGACCTCGGCAAGCTCTGGCTCGACCGGACAGGGCTGCCGATGGTCTTCGCCGTCTGGGCGGCGCCCGAGCCGGTCGTGCCCGGCCTCTCGGATCTCGAGCATGCGCTCGTGGCGTCGGTGCGGCTCGCCCGCACGGAGCCGGAGCGGCTCGCGCACGAGGCGAGCGCACGCTACGGCTACCCCGCGGGCTACCTCGCCCGCTACTTCGAGAAGCTGCGCTACTCGTTCGGCCCGCGAGAGCGCGCCGGGCTGATCACGTTCCTCGAGCTGGCGCGCGACGTGGGCGAGCTCGAGCGTGTCCCGGAGTTGCGCTTCGTGCAACGGGAGCCGGTCGAAGCGTGAGCGTGCTGCCGATCCTCGAGAAGGCGCTCGACGGCGAGCGAATCTCCGACGACGAGGCGGCGCTCCTGCTGCGCTCGCGCGAGCTGGTCGCGATCGGCAAGGCCGCGGACGAGTTGCGCAGCCGCAGGACCGACCCCGCGCGGGTCACCTTCATCGTCGACCGAAACCTGAACTACACGAACATCTGCGTCACCGACTGCGACTTCTGCGCCTTCTACCGCAGCCCGGGGGACCGTAACGAGGGCTACTTGCTGCCCAAGCCTGTGATCTTCAAGAAGATCGAGGAGACGCTCGCGCTGGGAGGCACCGGCCTGCTGATGCAGGGCGGCCACCATCCGGATCTCGGGATCGACTACTACGTCGACCTCTTCGGCTCGATCAAGGAGCGCTACAAGATTCACTTGCACGCGCTCTCGCCGCCGGAGATCCAGCACATCTCGCGGCGCTCGAAGCTCACCGTCTGGGAGACGCTGTCGCAACTCAGGGACGCCGGCCTCGACTCGGTGCCCGGCGGCGGCGGCGAGGTCCTCGTCGATCGCGTGCGCGAGATCATCGCGCCGAAGAAGACGAAGACGGCGGAGTGGCTCGACGTCATGCGCCAGGCGCACCGGCTCGGCATGTCGACGACCGCGACGATGATGTACGGACACGTCGAGACGCTCGAGGAGCGGGTCGAGCACATGCGCCGGATCCGCGAGCTGCAGGACGAGACGCGTGGCTTCCGCGCGTTCATCTCCTGGACGTTCCAGCGAGACGGGAACCGGCTCTCCGACAAGGTGCCGGACGAGGCGATGCCCACGTCCTTCGACTACCTCCTGACGCAGGCCGTCTCGCGTATCTACCTCGACAACGTCGACCACATCCAGTCGAGCTGGGTGACGCAGGGGCTGAAGATCGGGCAGGTCGCGCTCGGCTTCGGCGCCGACGACATGGGCTCGATCATGATCGAGGAGAACGTCGTCTCGGCTGCCGGCACGACCCATCGCACGTCGACCGAAGAACTCGTCCACCTGATCAGGGCGATGGGGAAGACGCCGGTGCAGCGCGACACGCTCTACCGCGACGTGAAGGTCTGGAACTAGGAGGGTTGACCCAGATCGTAGCGCCGCGCCGGCGGACGAACTGCTGGTGAACGTGACCACCGGCGACCACGTCCGCCCGGACCCCCTCCAGATGCGTCCGAAACTCCTCCTCCGCCGTC
>JBBJOI010000064.1:0-10296 GCA_037721555.1 Gaiellaceae bacterium
ACCTAGAGCGCTAGACCGTTTCGAGGAAGCGGCCGCAGAGGGCGCGGCCCAGGTCGTTCCATCCCTCGATTCGCTCCCCGGTGGCTCGCCGCAACGCCTCCGGGTCGGGGACATCGGCCGGATCCTCCTCCAGCCAGCTCGCCACGATGCTCGCGGTGACCTCGGCGTGGAACTGGATTCCGACCGCTGCTCCGAGCCGAAACGCCTGTGTCGCGAGGTCGCTTCGTGCGAGCTCGGTCGCGCCGGCCGGCAGCTCGTAGGTGTAGTGGTGCCACTGAAACGCGTCGAACCGGCGCGGGAGCGCGTCCAGCACGGGGTCCTCGCCGATGCGTTCCACGGGCAGCCAGCCCACCTCGGCCTGCGGCGCGGGATGTACCGCGGCGCCGGCGGCCTTCGCGATCAGCTGCGCACCGAGACAGACGCCGAGCAGCGGCGTTCCGCCGTCGAGGTAGCGCTGCAGGAGCTCGTGCTCGCGCCGCAGCCACGGGTGCTGCGCATCCTGGTCGGGGTGCATCGATCCACCGAAGACGAACACCACATCGTGCCCGGACGGCGGCTCGGCGCCGAGTGGGACGCACCAGGTGTCGAGCTCGTGCCCTGCCGCGGCCACCGTCGTGCCGAAGACGCCGGGCCCGACGTTCGGGCCGTGGGTGATCGCGAGAACCTTCATCTCAGTACTGCCACGCAGCTTAGAATCCCGCGCATGGATGCGCGTCCGATCGGTGTGTTCGACTCGGGCGTCGGTGGTTTGACGGTGCTGCACGAGTGCCTGGTCACGCTTCCGCACGAGGACTTCGTCTATCTCGGTGACCACGCCCGGCTGCCCTACGGGCCGCGCCCGCTCGACGAGCTACGCCGGTTCTCGCGCGAGATCGGTGCCTACCTGGAAGCAGGGGGCGTGAAGCTGATCGTCGTCGCGTGCAACTCCGCGACAGCAGCGGCGCTGCCGGAGCTCCAGACGGAGCTGAGGGTGCCGGTCGTCGGCGTGATCGCGCCCGAGGCGCACGCAGCCGTTCAGGCCACGAGGAACCGCCGGATCGGTCTGTTGGCGACAGAGGCGACGGTCAGGGCGGGCCGGTACGCGGACCTCGTGCACACGCTGGATGCGGGTGCCGAGCTCTTCTCGGTCGCGTGTCCGGAGCTCGTGCCGCTGATCGAGAGCGACGACCCGTTCGGCGAGCCGACGACCGCCGCCGTCCGTCGCTACGCCGAGCCGCTGAAGGACGCCAGCGTCGACACCGTCATCCTCGGGTGCACGCACTATCCGCTCATCCGTCCCATCCTGCAGCGTGTCTTCGGTCGCGGCGTGACGCTCGTGTTCTCGGCCGAGGAAACGGGCCGGGAGGTGGCTCAGACGCTCGCCCGCAAGGGGATTGAGAACGACGTCGAGCGCGAGGGGACGTATCGCTTCCTGACGACCGGCGACCCGACCGCCTTCCGAACGATGGGCCGCCGGTTCCTGCAGCTGCCCATTGAGGATGTCGAGGTCGTAGAGGTCGCGGCGCTGGAGGCTGTTGCATGAGAAACGACGGCCGTGCGCGCGACGACGAGCTGCGGAGGCTCGACCTCGCACCCGACTTCATCGAGCTGGCCAACGGCTCGGTGCTCTTCTCGCAGGGTCGGACGCGAGTGCTCTGCACGGCCACCGTCGAGGAGGGTGTCCCACGCTGGCTCTCCCGTTCCGGCCGCGGCTGGATGACGGCGGAGTACTCCCTCCTCCCGGCCTCGACGGGCGAGCGCACGCAGAGGGAGGCGACGCGTGGGAAGCAGGGAGGCCGAACGGTCGAGATCCAGCGGCTGATCGGCCGCGCCCTGCGCAGCGTCTGCGACTTTGGAGCGCTGGGCGAGCGAACGCTCTGGTTGGACTGCGACGTCTTGCAGGCAGACGGGGGCACGCGCTGCGCCGCCATCTCGGGGGCTTACGTGGCGGCCAGGCGGGCTCTCGACCGCTTCGGCCTCTCGAAGGCGCTCACGGGCCCGGTGGCCGCCGTGTCGGTCGGGATCGTCGACGGCCGGCCGCTGCTCGACCTCGACTATTCGGAGGACTCGACCGCAGAGACGGACATGAACGTGGTCATGACGGCCGACGGCAGGCTCGTGGAGGTGCAGGCGACCGCCGAGCAGGATCCCTTCACGCGGGAGCTGCTTGACGACCTGCTCGACCTCGCCGCGGCGGGGATCGAGGAGATCATGGCGGCTCAGGACGAGGCGATCGCAGCCGTACGTTCCTGAGAGCTGCTAACACAATGAGGTCTCGTCGGCGGGGTGAAATGGGTGGTGCGAGGCAAGGACGCAGGGAGCGTCCAGATGGGACATCTGGACGCGACCGAGGACGCCGAGTCGCGCCGCCCAGCGTGCGCTGCCGGCTCAGAGCTTCATTGTGTTAGAGGCACTAAGCATGAGGGCGGTGCTCTGCTCGGGTAACCCGCACAAGCTCGAGGAGCTCCAGCTGGCGCTTCTCGGCTGGGAGCTCGAGCTGCTGGACGCGGACGGGTATCCGCCTGAGGCCGGAGCGAGCTACTACGAGAACGCGGTCGGGAAGGCCAGCTACGGCCGCCACGCCGGGGACGGGAGTGCCTGGATGCTGGGCGAGGACTCCGGGATCGAGGTCGCAGCGCTTGGCGGCGAGCCCGGCCTCAACTCTGCGCGCTGGTCGGAGCGCGGGCTCGAGGAGCTCCTCGAGCGGCTCGCGGGAACGCGGCACCGAGCTGCCCGCTACGTCTGCGAGCTCGTGGCCCTCGGGCCGGGCGGCGAGGAGCTCCGGGGAACTGGCATCCTCGAGGGAGCGATCGCGGACGCGCCGCGCGGCAGCGAGGGGTTCGGCTACGACCCGATCTTCGTCCCCAGCGGCGAGACGCGAACGGTCGCGGAGCTCGGCAACCTCTGGAAGCGCACCCACTCCCACCGCGCTCTGGCTGCTGCGGCACTGTCTGCCGCGGCCGTGTCCTAGGCTCAAAGCCTCGGCCGTGGCCGTATCGGCCGTGGCCGTATCGGCCGTGGCCTGTGCTGAGACTCCGGACCTGGCCGGTCAGGCGAGGCCGGAGATCTCCGCCTCCTCGCGACGCGAGCCCACGAACCAGTTCACCTCAGCGCCGAACACGATCACGTTCGCCATCACGTACAGCCACACGAGCAGGAGCGCCGAGGTACCGAGCGCCTGCAGTGCGACCACATCTCGGGAGAGGCGCACGAAGAGCGGCAGCACCTGGAAGGAGACCTGCAGCCCGAGCGCGGCGAACAGCGCTCCCGGCCAGACCTGCCGCAAGGTGAGTTTCGCGTTCGTGAGCCGCTCGTAGGCGAAGACGAGGAAGACGAAGACGGCGATCGTCGAGACCAGCATTGAGAGGGCGTAGGCGACGATGCCGTTGCCGGTGAAGCCGGGTAGGAAGCGCTGGAGCAGGTCGAAGCCGACCGAACCGACGACGAGGCTGATGAAGAGGGAGACGATGGAGCCGGCCATAAACAGCGTCGCCAGCGCCTTCCCGCGTACGAACGAGCGATTGGGCCGGCCGTAGACGATGTTGAAGGCGGACTCGAGCACGCTGAAGAGCGAAAGGGAGGTCCAGAGGAGGAACGCGCCGCCGATCAGCCCGAGGGTCGTTGCATTCTCCGTCAACGCCCCGACGACGCGGACGATGTCCTCGATCGAGCTTGAGGGAAACAGCCGGCTCAGCTCCTCGACGAGGTAGCTCGATTCCTCCGCTCGCCCCGTGAAGCCGAAGAGCGCCAGCGCGAGGAAGATCAGCGAGACGGAGGAGAGCAAGGCGAAGTAGGCGATCATCGCGGCCAGATGCGGCCCGCGGTCGGCGAAGAACTTGTTGATGGGCGTAGGGAACGGCCGTAGCACGAACAGGAAGTATGGGCTGCCGAAGAGTGGGCTGTTAGGGTTGAACGATGGATCCGGCGAGTGCGGTGGCGGACCTGACCGAGATCTCCGCACAGGTTCGGTCGGTCGTCGTCTTCGAGGGTGACGGCAGCGTCCTCGCCTCGACCTGGGACGCAGGCGAAGGCGCAGCCCGCCTGGCGCGGATCGGCCGCGGGCTCCTCGCGGCCGGAGCCGAGGTGCCGCTCGGTGACCACCGGCGGCTGACGCAGGTCGAGGTCGTCCTGGCAAGCGGGAGCGTCTTCGTCGTGAGCGACGGCGATCGCGGGCTCGCAGCCACCGCAGCGGCCGGCTCGCCCTCCGGGCTCGTGCTCTACGACCTGAGGTCCTGCCTGCGGGCCCTGGGCGAGCCGTCCGAAGAGCTCGCAGCGACTCCGTCCGAGCAGCCTTCCGCGGCCGATGCGTAAGACCACTGCCTTCCTCGTGCTCGGCCTGGCGCCCGTCCTGTATCTCCGACGCCTTCGCGGCAGCACGGCCGAGCGGGTGAGCCTCCACTACGACGATGGCTCGGCAGTGACGCTGGAGCGAGGCGCGCCCGGGTTCGATCGCCTGCTCGCGCTCGGCCGGGACGCGCTCGCACTAGCGAATGGATGAGCTCGGGGCGCAGCTGCGGCAGCACGCGCTGCTCGAGGGCGACTTCGTCCTGCGCTCGGGCCGCCGCTCGCGCTACTACCTGGACAAGTACCGCTTCGAGACGCGGCCAGACCTGCTAGGACCGCTCGGCGACCGGCTCGCCGCAGCCGTGCAGCGGTTCGAGCCCGCGACTGTGCGCCTGGCCGGACCGGCGCTCGGAGCGGTGGCGCTGGCCGCGGCTGCCTCCCTCTCCTCGGGCCTGCCGTTCCTGATCGTGCGCCAGTCCGCGAAGACGTACGGCACCGGCCAGCGCGTCGAAGGCCCGTATGAGCAGGGTGAGCTTGCTTGCCTGATCGAGGACGTCGTTACCTCGGGCGGAGCGCTGACCGAGGCCGTCGCAGCGCTCCGCGAGGTCGGGCTGGAAGTGCGACAGGCCGTCTGCGTCGTCGACCGCGAGGAGGGTGGGTCGGACGCGCTCGCCCGCGTCGGAGTCCGCCTGCGCGCGCTCTACACCGGAGGAGAGCTACTGCCGCGACGAGACGAGCCCGCAACCCGCATGGTTGAGCCAGTCCGATGAGGCTGTTAGTGTCCTCGCGATTTTCCTGACCCCTGACAAGAAGGAGTGGCAAGTGACGAAGCAGGAATTCGTTGACGCCGTGGCGTCGAAGAGCAACCTGTCTCGGCGCGATGCGGGCGCAGCCGTAGAGGCGTTTCTCGACACCGTGACCGACACACTGAAGTCCGGCGACACAATCACGTTCACGGGCTTCGGCAAGTTCTCGACCGCCGACCGCGCTGCGCGGGAGGGCGTCAATCCGCGCAACCCCGGCCAGAAGGTGCAGATCCCTGCGGCAACCGTCCCGAAGTTCTCGGCGGGCAGCCAGCTGAAGTCGGCCGTCAAGGGCTAGCTTCGCACCAGGACTCGAGGCCCCGGCCGGCGGGCGATCCGGGCGGGGCCTCTCTTTTCACCTTGTACACGAACATATGTTCGCTTATGCTCGTCGGATGCAGCTCGCCTTCGACGCAGCCGACCGGCTGGTGGAGCTCGTGGAGAGCCGTCGTGGTTCCGTCGCCGCCGAGGACGCTGCAAGGGCGCTCTACGCCCTCCGCCACGTTCCTCTCGGGCTCGCGCGCGAGCTCCTGGCCGACGTGGTCGACGGGGACGCCCGCCTGGCGTGGCGCGGCTCGTCGGTGGGGCTTGCCAATCCCGCCGGAGCGTCGCTCGCGCTCGAGGACGCGGGCTACGTGGTCGTCGATCTCGAGACGACGGGGCTGCGGCCCGGCACGGCGGCAATCTGCGAGATCGGCGCCGTACGGATACGGGACTTCGAGTTGGGAGAGCGTTTCGAGACGCTCGTGAACCCGCGGCAGCCGCTGCCGCCCGCGATTGGAGCGCTGACCGGGATCGACCCGTCGTCGCTCCGGACGGCGCCGCCGGCGGAGCTGGCGGTACGGCGGTTCCTCGACTTCGCGCGCGACGACGTCCTCGTCGCGCACAACGCGCGCTTCGACATCGGCTTCCTCGACGTCGAGGTCGAGCGCCTGACCGGGCGTCGGCTCGCTGCGCCGGTCGTCGACACCGTCTGGCTCGCGCGCCGCCTGCTCGGCGATCGGAGCAGGCGCGTCGGCCTCGCCTCGCTCGCGTACTTCTTCGGCACCGCCGCCCGTCCGTGCCACCGGGCGCTGCCGGACGCCGAGGCGACGGCGGAGATCCTCCTCCGGCTGATCGGCCTCGCGCAGGAGCGTGGCGCGCGCAGTGTGGCCGACCTCGTCGAGCTGGCCGCGCCGCGTGCACGGCGCCTCGCGACGAAGCGCTCTCTCGCGGCGGGGGCACCGCCGCGCCCCGGCGTCTACTTCTTCCACGACCAGACGGGGCAGATCCTCTACGTCGGGCGTGCACGCGACCTGCGTGCGCGGCTGGGCTCGTACTTCCGCACCGATCGTCAGCGGCCTGCGGTCGAGGCAGCGGTCGCTGTGCTGGCGCGAATCGAGTGGCGGGTGCTTGGCTCGGAGCTCGAGGCCGGCCTCGAGGAGCTGCGGTTGCTCCGTGAGCTGCGTCCGCCCGCCAACGCGCGCAGCACTCGACCCGACCGCTACGTCTACCTACGGCGACGCGGCTCGGGGTTCGTGGTCTCCGAGACGCCGACGCCGCTCGGGCCGATCAAGAGCAGGCGACTCGCCAAGCGGGCGGCACGTGCGCTCGCCGGCTTCGAGGGCGACCACCCGGCGGCGGCACTACCGCCGCTGCGGCGGAAGCTCCGGCGGCTGGCGAGCGATCTCCGCTTCGAGGACGCCGCGCGGCTGCGGGACACCCTGAGTGCGCTCGAGGAGGTGGTGCGCTGGCTCGGCGAGCTCGACCGGCTCAGGTCGTTGCGGCTCTGCCTGATCGTGCCGGCGCTCGAGGACCGCTTCGAGCGGGCTTTCTTCATCACGGGCGGCCGCGTCGCGGCCGTCAGAACGCTGCCGGCGGGGTCGGCCGGCGGCATCGAGCTCGCGGCGGGGCTCGCGGCCGCCACGCGCGCAGAGGCTTCCACGGCAGCGGAGGACATCGACGAGTTGCTGCTGGTTGGCGCGTTCCTCCGCACGCCGCCCCCCGAGCTGCGGACGATCGCCCTCGACGACCTGGAACGGCGCGCCGCTTGAGAGCCTCCAACACGATGAGACTCTGAGCCGGCAGCGCACGCTGGGCGGCGCGACGCGGCGTCCTCTGTCGCATCCAGATATCTCATCTGGACACTCCCTGCGTCCTTGCCTGGTGCCTCGCACCACCCATCGCACCCCGCCGACGAGGCCCCATGGTGTTAGAAGCTCTACTCGCCTGAGGACGCCGGTCGACGCAGTAGCCTTCGCGGAACGATGGCGCAGGATCTCGACGCGAGTCCGCGCGTGGCCACCGCGGCCTTCGCCGACAGGCTCGCTGAAGCGGTCGACCGGAAGCGCAGCCAGCTGGTCGTCGGCCTCGATCCGCGCCTTGAGCTGCTGCCGGTCGAGCTTCGTGGTGAGTCCGTGCTGGAGCGGGAGGACGCGGCGTTCGCCTACGCGCGCTTCTGCTGCGGACTCGTCGACGCGGTGGCGCCGTACGTCGTTGCAGTGAAACCGCAGGTCGCGTTCTTCGAGGCTCTCGGCCCGGATGGGATCGCATCCTTCGAGCGCGTCTGTGCGTATGCCCGCGAAGCGGGCCTGCTCGTGATCGCGGACGCCAAGCGCGGCGACATCGGCTCCACCGCCCGTGCCTACGCCGCCACCTACCTCGAGCCGCGCGGGGAGCAACCGCCCCTCGCCGACGCCCTGACCGTGAACACCTACCTGGGGCTCGACTCCGTCGAGCCCTTCCTGCAGGCGTGCCGACGCCACGGGGCCGGGATCTTCTGCCTCGTCCGGACGTCGAACGCGGGAGCCCACGACGTGCAGGAGCTGACCGCAACGGACGGCCTGCGCGTGTGGCAGCACGTCGCGCGCCTTGTCTCCGCGTGGGGCGAGGATCTCGTCGGGGAGCGGGGGCTCTCGAGCGTCGGAGCCGTCGTCGGCGCGACCGAGCCGAGAGCCGTGGGGCAGGCACGGCGGCTCCTGCCACGGTCGATTCTCCTGCTTCCGGGAGTCGGCGCCCAGGGCGCGACCCCCGCTGATGTGGCGCGAGCGTTCACGAGTGGCCCCGCCAGCGCGCTCGTCACGGCGTCGCGCTCAGTCATCTACGCGTTCCGAGGCGGTCGGTCGGACTGGCGCACGGCGGCCGGTGGAGAGGCGGCGCGCCTGCGCTCGGAGGTCTGGGCGGTCTCAGGTTGGTGATGCGGAGGCACTCGACCGTGGCGCGCTTCGCCGGCCCCATCGCCTTCCTGCTTGCAGTGACGGTCGCCGTTCTGATCGTGCGCTCGAGCCTCTCCGACGGCGATGGCGGCGCCTCGACGCCCGCCGCGACCTCGACGGCGGGCGGAACGACAGCGCCGACGCTGCCTCGTCGCAGGACGACCCCGCCCACGGGGGGTGCGCGCTTCTACAGCATCCAGGCGGGGGACACCCTGGAGACGGTCGCGGCGCAGTTCGATACCTCGGTGGAGCGGCTGCTCGTGCTGAACCCGGACGTCGACCCTGTCGCGCTCGGGATCGGCGACCGCGTCCGCGTCAAGTAGGGTGCCGCCGCCTCCATGCCGAGACTCCGGATCGCGCTGCTGCTCTGCCTGGCCGCCGTCGTGGCGAGTGCCGCCACCGCGGCACCGCCGCCCGTCGAGGCCGACGCCTTCGTCGTTCAGAACGGCGGGAACGGCGAGGTGCTCGCGGAGCTGGCCGGCGACGAGCCTCTCCCGATCGCCTCGATCACGAAGCTGATGACCGCCCTCGTCACGTTGGAGCGGGTGCGGCCGGACGAGATCGTGACGGTATCGAGAGCGGCTGCGGCTGTCGGTGAATCCTCGATCCACCTGGGGAGCGGCGAGCTCATCAGCGTGGGTGAGCTGCTGCAGGCGGCGCTGATCCAGAGCGCCAACGATGCGGCCAACGCCCTCGCCTCGCACGTCGGCGGCGGTAGCGTCGCGCGCTTCGTCGTGCTGATGAACGCGCGTGCGCGCGAGCTCGGCCTGACAGAGACGCACTTCGTCAACCCGGATGGACTCGACGCGCCCGGCCACGTGTCGAGCGCCGAGGATGTGACGAAGCTCGCGCGCGTGGCGATGCGCAAGCCGTTCATCCGGCAGACCGTCGCCACGTACGAGACGACGGTCGCGGGGCGGCGGCTCGTGAACTGGAACGACCTGCTCTCGCGGTCCCCCCACGTCCTCGGCGTCAAGACCGGCCACACAGACGGCGCGGGCTGGTCGCAGGTCGCGGCGGCACGGGGCGGGGGCGTCACGATCTACGCGACCCTGCTCGGAGGCGCGTCCCGCGAGGGCAGGAACACGGATCTCGTGGAACTCCTCGACTGGGGGCTCGACCGGTACCGCACCGTCTGGATCGTGACTGCGAAACGGACGTATGCGACCGCGACGACGGCCTACGGCCGGCCCGACGTGCGGCTCGTGGCAGCGGCGCCCGCGCTGCGTGTGGTGCGCGTGGACCGACCACTCGTCGAGCGAGTCGTCGCGCCGCGCCAGGTTTCGTTGCCGGTGCGGCGGGGGCAGCCTCTGGGTGAAGTGCAGGTGCTGGCCGGGAACGAGGTCGTCGCCCGCTCGCCGCTCGTGGCGGCCGAGTCGGTCGAGCGGCCCGACGCATTCGGACGCGTCGGCTTCTACGCAGGTCGCACGATCCATCATCTCGGGGGGCTACTTGGATGATCGTCACGGTGACCATGAACGCAGCGCTCGACCGGACGCTGACAGTGCCGAACTTCCAACGAGGACACCGCCACCGCTCGAGCCAGGTGCTGACCCTCGCAGGCGGCAAAGGGATCAACATCGCCCGCGCGCTGAAGCGGCTCGACGTCCCTGTCGTCGCGACGGGGCTCGCGGGCGGCCGGACTGGGACCCGGATCGTCGAGGAGCTGACCGCGGAAGCGATCCTCAACGACTTCGTCCGGATCGGCGAAGAGTCGCGAACCTCGACGGCGGTCGTCGACCCGACAGAGACCTCCTACACCGAGATCAACGAGTGGGGGCCTCGAGTCTCGGAGGACGAGCTCGGGATGCTCCTCGAGAAGGTGCACTACCTCTCCCGCGGCGCTGACTTCGTGATCTTCGCCGGGTCGCTGCCGCGTGGGGTGGAGGACGGCTTCTACGCCGATGCGATCCGCGACCTGAACCGGCGGGGCGTTCCCGTCGTGCTCGACACCGAGGGCGGGCCGTTGCGGCTGGGAACGGAGGCGGAGCCGTACCTCGTCTCGCCGAACCAGCGCGAGGCCGAGCACGTCGTCG
>JBBJOI010000065.1:0-10229 GCA_037721555.1 Gaiellaceae bacterium
GCTCGGAGGCGAGGATCTTCTTCGCCTTGACGAACATCTGCTTCTCGCCGGTCGACAGGCCTTTCTCGTGGTCGCGCAGCGACAGGTTCTTGACGACTTCCGCCAACTCGAAGATGTCGCCGGTCTTGATCTTGTCGCGGTTGTGCTTGAACCGGCGGTTCCAGTTCTTCGGCATCTCCGACTCACCGGCGGTGAGCGCCTTGACCACGGTAGTGACGAGATCCTCCTCGATCACGCCGCGCAGGCCGACCTTGTCGGCGCTTTCCGTGGGAACGTTGACGGTCATGTCGTTGTGCAGGATCTGAATGGTCAGGTACTCGCGCGTCTGTCCCAGCACATCGCGCTTTTCCTTCTTGATGACCGTGCCCGCCCCGTGGTGCGGATACACCACCTTGTCGCCGACGTCGAACAAGCCAGCCTCCCCGTTGAGAAACACCCAAACATTAAAAGAGCCGGAGGAGGTGAATATCCGCCGGCGTGCAGAGGTTAGTATAGCGGAAATCCCTGGAAAACGCCGTGTTTCGGGCGTTTACGGGTATTTGCGGGGATTTTGTGAAGATGCGGTGTCGGTCGATCGCACGAGGCCGGCGCGGAGGGCGTCCCGTAGCGTCTCCGACTCGGCAACACGGAGGCTGCTCCTGCTGGGCGTGCCCTTCGGAGCGACGGCCAGCCCGACTCCGAGCTTCGTGCATTCCTCCAGCCGCCGCTCCGACTGGGCGGCCACCCGCAGTCGGCCCGTCAGTCCGATCTCGCCGAAGGCAACGACTCCCTCGCGGACGGGAGCGCCCTTGGCGGCCGACGCGATCGCGAGGGCGATGGCGACGTCGGCACCAGGCTCGTCGATGCGCAGGCCGCCTGCCACGTTCACGAAGACGTCGGCCGACCCGAGCGCGAGGCCCGCATGGCGGGAGCAGACCGCCACGATCATCGCGAGTCGCTTTGGATCGACCCCCGTGGCCACGCGCCGCGGCATGGCCAGATCGGTCGGTGCCACGAGCGACTGGATCTCGAGCAGGATCGGCCGGGTGCCTTCGAGCACGCAGGCGACCGCGGCCCCGATCTCGCCGGGCTCGGTGCGACCGAAGAGCTCCGACGGGTTCGGAACGCCGACGAGGCCCTCTCCCGTCATCTCGAAGACGCCGATCTCGTTCGTGGAGCCGAAACGGTTCTTGACCGCGCGCAGGACACGGTGCTCGTGAAAGCGGTCGCCCTCGAACTGGAGGACGCAGTCGACGAGATGCTCGAGCACTCGGGGGCCAGCGACGGCACCGTCCTTCGTCACGTGACCGACGAGGATCGTCGCGACGCCATTCTCCTTCGCGACGCGGAGCAGGCGACCAGCAGCCTCTCGAACCTGCCCAACCGATCCGGGTGCGGAGCCGAGACCCTGGGCGTAGAGCGTCTGCACGGAATCGATCACGCACACCTCGGGGCGCTCCTGCTCGAGCGTCGCGCAGACCGCGTCGAGCTCGGTCTCGGCCAGGATCTCGATCGCCTCGGGGCCACCCAGACGCGCCGCGCGGAGATTGACCTGCGCAACGGACTCCTCGCCGCTGATGAGGAGCACGCGCCCCCTCGTGCTCATCGAGCGCAGCGCCATGAGCAGCAGCGTGGACTTGCCCACACCCGGCTCGCCGCCGACGAGTACGAGCGATGCAGGAACGAGCCCTCCACCGAGGACGCGATCGAGCTCCGGAACGCCCGTCGAGATCCGTCGAGCGTCGTCGGAGACGACGTCGACGAGACGGAGCAGAGGCCGAAGCGCGGGAGCTGCGGTTGCAGCCGGAACCTCCTCGACCAACGAGCCGAAGGTGTTGCAGCCGGGGCACTTGCCTAACCACCGGCCGGCGGAGTAGCCGCACTCGGTACAGGCGAACTGGACGGCGACCTTGGCCATGGAGCGAGGCTAGCGACGCGGACGGACGCGAAGGTCACGAAACACCATCAGCTTCGTGCCGTTCCTGACCGTCGATCCGTTCCTGTCTTGAAGAACCCGACCGTCTGATCCGAGCCTGCAGCTCGTCGAGCACGATCCGCGCGGCCGCACGGCAGGCCGGCCGGAGCCCGAAGCGCGCGCCGGCGATCAGGTGCGGGATCGCGCGCAATGGCTGGCCGCGAGAAGCGTACGCCCTCGCGGTGTGGAGCACGGCGGCCGAGCGCGCCTCCCGCTCGAGTGATGCACCTCGCTCCTCGGGGTGCCGGTCGAGGTACCCCACGATGATCCGCTCCCGCTGCCGAGTGCCCTCCAGTAAGCTCGCGCGCCCCGTCTTCGAGCTCGTGTGGCGACGGTACAGCGTGGCGGTGAAATCGCCCTGCCGGACGGGCGCCAGCTCGACCGCACGGAGGACGAACTCCCAGTCGCCGTTCATGGGAAAGGAGACGTCCATCGGCCCGGCCTGCTCGACCACGGCGCGTGGGAACAGCATGGAGACGATGCGAGTGTCGAACCTGCCGAGCAGGCAGTCGCGCGTGACGTCGCCTTCCAGGGACGTCGTGATCGTGCGCAGCGGCTGCAGCGCCTCGTCGCAGACGACCGTGTCACCGTACGAGATCACGCTCGAGCCGGTGTCCGAAAGCTCGAGCAACCGACGCGTGCTGTCACCCACGACGACGTCGTCGCTGTCAACGAAGCGAACGAACCTTCCGCAAGCGCGGGCCACCCCTGCGTTACGCGCTCCGCATTCGCCTCGATGCGTCACCCGCAAGACTTGCAGCCTGTCGTCGTCGACCTGCGCGAGCAGGCTCGCAATCGGAATCTCGTTCCCGTCGTCGACGACGAGGAGCTCAAGCGAGCACCCGTCCTCGGCGAGCACGGATTCCACGGCCTCGCGGAGCCAGGGGCCATGCGGACGCCAGACCGGCATGACGACGCTAACGTCGGGCTGTTCCACGCAGAACCTCCGAGACGGTCACCGGCCGGTAACCCTCAGCCGTCAACCGGGGGATCAGCATTGCGACCGCGGCCACCGTTGCGTCGCGGCTCGCAAGACCCTCACCATCGGGTGACTCGCCGTCGTGCAGACAGACGATGGCGCCGTCGTGCAGCTTCTCCAGCACACCGTCGACGATCTGATCCGGGTCTGATTGGCGCCAGTCCGCCGGATCGACGGAACGGAGAACCGTCGTCAGCGATCCAACCCGGCGAGCAGCACGCGCCACGGCCTCGGGTGCCGAGCAGTACGGTGGGCGAACGAGGACCGGCGCGTAGCCGACGATGCCGCGGATCAGTCGTCCGGTCTGCGTGATCTCGGCGGTGATCTCGTCGGCGGTCAACTCGGCCGCGTCCCTGTGGCTGAATAGGTGGTTGCCGATCTCGTGCCCCTCCGACCGCATGCGCCTCACCGTCTCCTCGCGGCCAGGGATCGCAGCTCCCAGGACGAAGAACGTGGCCCGTACCCGCTGCTCGGCGAAGATGTCGAGGATCTGCTCCGTCCATGCTGAAGGCCCATCGTCGAAGGTGAGCGCCACCAGCCGCCTTCCGCCGGTGGGGCTACGGTCGCCCGTAGCACCTCCCAAGCCCTCAGATCCGCTCCACACGATGTGCAGGCGCCGGCTGGTGAGGTTCTTCCGAGCCGAACGGAACCTGCGAACGACACGTAGAACCAGACGCTCGAGACCTTTGAACATGTGCCCCTTCGTCGTTCTCGCATGAGCGCTCCGCCCGATCGCCTCAGCTTGCAGGATCGAGGCAGCCCAAGGCAGAGGAGGCTGTGACGGACTCGTCTTCTCCTCTCCCGACCCGCTTCCTCCGCAATCTGCTCAGCAACTACGTTGCGCGGTTCGTCGGGATCGGAATCGCGTTCCTGATGACGCCCTTCGTGTTGGGGAAGCTCGGCGCGGGGGCCTTCGGTGCCTGGGTGCTCGTCACGTCCGTCGTCGGCTACGGCGGGCTACTCGACCTCGGGTTGTCGGGTGCGCTCGTGAAGTACGTCGCGGAGCTCCGTGCCCGGGAGGACTACGAGGGCGCGAACCGGCTCATCGCGACCGTGCTCTCCCTGTACACCGCGCTCGGTGCGCTATTCGGCCTGATCTCCGTCGGACTGGCCTACGCGGTGCCGCGACTGTTCGAGGTCTCCCCTGCCTACCGGGCCGAGCTTCCTTGGGTCATTCTCGTCGCGGGCCTGGGCATCGGCGCGGCACTTCCCTGCACGGCCTCGACAGGGGTGCTGCGCGCGATCCATCGCTTTGATGTGACGAACGCGCTCGGGATCGCCGGTGCAATCGGGAGCGCCCTGGCCATCATCGTGCTCCTGAGCCTCGGCGGCGGCTTGCTCGCGTTGGCGGCCGTAACGGCAGTCACGCCCCTGCTCCTACAGATTCCCGCGGTTGTAGCGGCCCGCCGGATCGAGCCGCGGCTCGAGATCGGCTGGAGACGTGCTTCGAGGCGGGAGCTTGCCCGTCTCGTCTCGTTTAGCTCGCCGGTCTCTGCGATCCAGCTCAGCGGCTTCCTCACCGCCCGAACTGACCCGATTGTCGTCGGCGCGTTCCTGCGCGTGAGCGCGATCACGCCGTACGCTCTCGGCCAGCGCCTCAGTCAGCTCGTCTACTCACTGACGACCGAGGTGGTGAAGGTGCTGTTCCCGTTCGCTTCGGAGCGGAGCGCCCACGGCGACACGGCGGCGCTTCGAACCATCTTCCTCGCGGGCAGTCGGGTCACGCTCGCAGTCTCCGTTCCGCTGACGCTCTACCTGACGGTATTCGGGCCCGCGCTCCTCACGGTCTGGGTCGGCGCCGAGTACGCGGAGTACGGCTACATCGTGGCGATCCTGGCGGCGAACTTCATGCTCGACACCGCCTCCTACCCCGGCACCGGGGTTCTGATGGCGATCGATCGCCACCGCCCCATCGCGTGGATGGCGCTCACCGACGGATTGCTCAACCTCGTGTTGTCGATCGCCCTCGTTCACCCCTTTGGTCTGCGAGGAGTCGCGCTCGCCACTCTCTTGTCGACGATCGTGGTCCTGACGTTCTTGATCATCCCCTATACGACACGAACCCTCGCCACGTCCTACGGGGAGGTGCTCCGAGCGGTTGCCCTTCCTTTCGTCGTCCCTGCGGCTGCATATCTCGGCGCTCTCTTGCTGTTGCGGTCATTCTTCGGCACGACCTCGTTTCCGGCCGCGATCATGGGTCTGGCGGCCGCGGCCCTCTACGCCGCTCTCTACGTGAGGTTCGGTGCGACTCCCGGCGAGCGACACGTCTACCGCCAGTACGCTGAGCACGCCAAGCACCTCCTCATCAGGCGGCGACGATGAGCGTCGGCCCTTGCGACAACCAAGTCCTCTTCCGCTTCGACAGCTCATGACCGACGCACCCTCGGCCCGATACGAAAACCTCCGGTTGCTGTACCGCCGCGTCCGACGACCGGCCTTTCTCGGGACGCTCCGGCGGACGACGCCGATCAGCCGTTCCTTCGGCTACGACCGCGGCGAGCCGATCGACCGCTACTACATCGAACGGTTTCTCGAGGCGAACGCCGATGCGGTCACGGGCCGTGTCCTCGAGGTGAAGGGACCGGAGTACACACGCGCCTACGGCCACGACGTGACCGAGTCGGCCGTTCTCGACATCGACCGAACGAACGAGCAGGCGACCATCTACGCGGATCTGGCGAGCGCGGACGCGATCGAGTCGAACAGCTTCGACTGCGTGATCCTGACGCAGACGCTTCAGCTGATCTACGACGTCCCCGCTGCGGTCCGACATGCACATCGGATCCTGAAGCCGGGGGGAGCGCTGCTCGTGACGGTGCCTGTCGTCAGTCGGGTGATAGCCGTCCCTGGTCGTTTTCTCGACTACTGGCGCTTTACCGAGCACTCGTGCCAGCGGCTGTTCTCGGAGCACTTCGAGGACGATGACATCGCGATCAGCATCTACGGCAACGTCCTCTCCTGCATCGGCTTTCTCACGGGCCTCGCGAGTCAGGAGCTGACGCGGAGGGAGCTCCAGCACGTGGACAGCGACTTCTGCCTGCTCGTCGGCGTACGCGCCCAGAAGTAGTCGCCATGGACGAGCTTCCCTCGAGTACCGTCGTCATCGCGACCCGGAACCGTCCTGAGCTACTCCTCGCGACCGTCGAATCGATCCTCGACGGCAGCGTCCGACCAGACGAGATCGTCGTCGTCGACCAGAGCGCTCACCGTCCGCCTCTCACCTCCCAGTTGACCGGCGCCGGGAACACGGCGATACACCAGCTTCGGGTTCCGCCCGCCGGTCTCAGCGCCGCGAGGAACGTGGGGCTCCGCGCGGCGACCGGAGAGATCGTCGCTGTCACAGACGACGACATGCTGGCAGCGACGCACTGGCTCGAGTCGTTGCTGCGAGCGCTCTCGCGAGCAGGAGCCGACGTCGTCGTCACAGGCCGCGTCGACGCGGGAGTCGCGGAGGTTCCCGGAGCCTTCGCGCCCGCGGCTCACGCCTTCGAGGGCGTACAGCGGTTTCGCGGCCGGCTGCCCATCGACGTCCTGGCGGGCGGGAACATGGCGCTCTACCGCTCGACCCTGGGACGGATCGGGCTCTTCGACGAACGACTGGGCGCCGGGTCGAAGTATCCCGCCGCGGAAGACAACGACTTCGGCTTCCGCGTGCTCGCGGCGGGCTTGGAGATCGAGTACGTCCCCGATGCGATCCTGCTCCATCGGGCCTGGCGCACGAGCTCCGAGTACTTTTCGCTCCGCTGGCGGTACGGGCTGGGGAAAGGCGGCTTCTACGCCAAGCACCTCCGCGCCGACGGGGGTGGTCTGGCCTCCCGCGCGGCCACGGACGTGTGGCGCCGCGTGCGGCGGTTCCCCCGGCTGGCCGTCTCCCATCCGCGTCAAGCCGCTGCCGATGCGTTCTACGTCGCAGGCGTGGCCGTCGGCCTCGCTCGTTGGCTCTCGACCTACGGGCGACGGCCCCGCGCCTCGTTCTCGTGAGCCGCGCTCGAATCAAGCGGGTCGCCGCGCGCGGAGCACCGGAAGGGCTTCGTCTCTCGTCGCGCCGGGTCGGGATGGCCCTCGTCTACCACCGCGTTGCGGAGCGTGCCGGCGACTCGAGCCATGAGCTCGTGCCCGCGGTCGCGAGGGCCGCGTTCGAGTCCCAGCTCCGTTTCCTGCTCCGCCACTACTCCGTCGTCCTTGCCTCCGACCTCATGCGGGCGATTGCGGCGAGGAAGCGGGGCCAGCGGATACCGGTAGCCGTCACGTTCGACGATGATCTGCCGGAGCACGTCGAGGTCGTTCGACCGATTCTCACCGCAGCGGGCGCACCCGCGACGTTTTTCGTCTGCGGTTCCTCGCTCGACCAGCCGTTCTTCCATTGGTGGGAGTCTCTGCAGCTGGCCGTCGATCGCGATCTCCTCACCCCGGGCCACCTCCGGACCCTGCCCGAGGAGCACGTGAGAGCTGCGCGAACCCGGGTTCCCGGCGCGATCCACGAACTCGCCGGCGAGATCGAGCGAATGCGGCCCGACGAGCGGTTGCGGCTCACCGCCGATCTGAGCGAACTCGTCGGCGGGCACCAGGGCGGCGCTCGTCTCTCGGCGGCCGACGTGCAGGCGCTCGCGGCGGACGGCTTCGAGATCGGCTTCCACACACGCCGGCACGACGTGCTCGTCGGCCTCCCGGCCGATGTGATGGAGCAGCGGCTCACGGAGGGTCGAGAGCGGCTGGAGGTGTTGGCGCGGCGTCCTCTGTCGGCCGTCGCCTATCCGCACGGCAAGGCCGACGAGGGCGTCGCCGCGGCCGCGGCGAACGCCAGCTTTCGCGCCGGATTCACCGGTCTCAAGGAAGCAGCAACGGCGTCTACCGATCCTTTGCTCGTCGGGAGGCTCGAGCCGCGCCCCACGGACTCAGCTCGAGCCTTCGGCGAGAAGATCGCGATGGTGCTCCTGCATGGTTGGCGGCGCGAGGCGACGCGGTAGCCTTCCCGCCGAGACGCCGTAGCCGAGGCCTCCGAGCGTTCCCACGAGAACGTGCCATTCCTCGCGCACGAGCTGCCACCGTCCGCGGCGCGCCCCGCCCGCCGCACGTCGGAGTCGCAGGCGAGCCCAGTCGAGCAAGACCCGTAGAGCGAGGGCGTCGCCTTCGCGGAGCAGCAAGCCGCACAGGGCTCCGATTCCCCTGCCATACGTCCGTCGCGTCGCCCGGCGCCGGTGTGCAGGCTGGCGCTCGTGCCGGACGAGAGCGCCGGGCTCATACCGGATGTGTGCTCCCGCCTGGAGCAACCTGAAGACGAGGTCGATGTCCTCGGCCCCTCCCCCGCGCGAGCCCACCCCGAGCCGCTCGTCGTAGCCCCCGACGCGGCTGAGCCAGTCCCGCCGCACTGCCATGTTCGCGCCGGTTCCCGGCTGCCACGGAGGGACGTACCCGAAGAACGCCACGCGACGTGAGCCTTCTCGCGACGCGACGGGGTAGGTGCCTGCGGTCGGTGGACCGAGCGGAAGCACAGGGCCCGTCACGGTTCCCAACTCCGGCGACTCCCGGTAGGCCCTGTCGATCTCCGTCAGCCAGCGAGCCTCGGGAACACAGTCATCGTCCGTAAACGCGAGGATCGGAGCGGTCGTGAGCCTCACAGCCTCGTTGCGCGACGCCGACAGACCGATCCTGGCCTGACCGACGTGCCGCAGGGAGACTCCCGCAGGTGCGTCGAAGCTTGAGACGACACCGCTCGCGTCGGTCTTCCCCTGGTCGACCACCACGAGCTCTCGAGGCAGCGATTCGCCAGACAGGATGCCCAACAGACACCGCGCCAGGCCCTGCGGGCGATCGCGGGTGGCGACCGCAACTGCGATATCGAGCCGGCGGGCCACGTTCGCCATGACGCGAGGCTAGCCGGCAAGGCGGTCGGCGATGGACTGGTCACGTCGCTAGCCGGGAGATCCGCGCTGCACGAGAGAGGCCGCCTCAGGCGGCCTCTCTCAGGTTCTACTCGTCGTCCAAGGCCTCGGCCGGTTCGGGCTCGTCCGGTGGCACCGTCACCTTCTCCTGCTCCTGCTCGCGTGGTGCAGCCCCTTCGATCAGCTTGATGTCAATGAGCGACTCGTCCTCGGCGCCGGTCAGCTCCGTCCGACGGTCGACGAGAATCGTCGCGCCGGGGTTCAACTCGCGTCCGAGGACGTAGTCGGCGAGAGGATCCTCGATGAAGCGCTGGATCGCGCGCCGCAACGGGCGGGCACCCATGGCCGGATCGAAGCCTTGCTCGACAAGCAGCTCCTTCGCCGCGTCGGTCAGCTCGATCACCACCTCATACGTCGCCATCTGCTCCCGCAGCCGCTTCAGCATCAGGTCGACGATGTGCAGGATCTCCGCTCGGTCGAGCTTGTGGAAGACGATCGTCTCGTCGATCCGGTTCAGGAGCTCCGGGCGGAAGACCTTCTTCAGGTCGCCCATCACACGACCCTTCATCTCCTCGTACGTGAGACCGTGCTCGTCGCCGATCGAGAAGCCGAGGGTCTGGTTCTTGGCGATCTGGCCGGCCCCGATGTTCGAAGTCATGATCACGATCGCATTCCGGAAATCGACCTTGCGGCCCTGGGAGTCGGTCAGCTTCCCCTCCTCCAGGATCTGCAGGAGGATGTTGAACACATCGGGATGTGCCTTCTCGATCTCGTCGAGCAGGAGCACCGAGTAGGGCTTACGGCGCACCGCCTCCGTCAGCTGGCCGCCTTCGTCGTACCCGACATAGCCGGGCGGGGAGCCGACGAGGCGGGACACGGAGTGCTTCTCCATGTACTCCGACATGTCGACCTGGATCATCGCGTCCTCGTCGCCGAAGAGGAACTCCGCCAGCGTCCTCGCGAGCTCCGTCTTGCCGACGCCCGAGGGGCCCAGGAAGATGAACGAGCCGGTCGGTCGCTTCGGATCCTTGATCCCGGCACGGGCGCGCCGGATCGCCTTGGAGACGGCGACGATCGCCTGGTGCTGGCCGATCACCCGCTTGTGGAGCTCGTCCTCCATCCGGATCAGCTTCTGCGACTCGGCTTCGGTGAGCTTGAAGACCGGGATCCCCGTCCACATCGAGACGATGTCGGCGATCTCGTCCTCACCGACCACCGGCTGCTCCTCCGACTCCTCGGTGCGCCAATTCTCCTCGAGCTCCTTCTTCTTCTGCGTGAGCTTGCGCTCCTTGTCCCGGAGAGAGGCCGCCTTCTCGAACTCCTGCGCCTCGATCGCGTTCTCCTTCTCGGTGCGAACCCGCTCGATCTCGTCCTCGAGCTCGCGGTAGCGCGGCGGCGCCGTCATCGTCTTGAT
>JBBJOI010000007.1:0-124162 GCA_037721555.1 Gaiellaceae bacterium
ATGCAGGGGAGAGGATTCGAACCTCTGTAGGCTGAGCCGGCGGGTTTACAGCCCGCTCCCTTTGGCCGCTCGGGCACCCCTGCGGGGTGCGCCATTGTAGCCGGGTCAAGCCTGAAGCGAACGCAGGCCGGCGGACACGAGTCGATGCTTCAGGCAGCGACGCGGCGACCTAGCGAGGGCGCCGGCGCGTCCGGACGCTGCTGCGGAGGTAGAGAGCGGAGCGGCGGCGGCAGGCTTCGCGAGTCGCGCAGGCAGCGGCGACGGCGTTGCAGCGTCGTTTCACAACGCAGAGCCTGTCGTTCGCGTCGGACGGAGGCTGGTGAGGGGAGCCGTAAACCACTCAGTGGGTGGTCGAAGACCGCGCGGCCGTTCGGCCGCATGGGAGCGGCAACGGAGCGCTACAGCTGCTCGGTGGGAGCCGTGAGCTCGATGAGCTCGACGACCTCGTCGAGTGTGAGGAAGGCCTGCGCCAGCTCGGGGTCGAAGTCGGCGCCTGCCTTCACGTGGATCTCCTCCTGGGCGGCCTCGACTCCCAGCGCCGCACGATAGGGCTGGTCGTGTGTAATCGCGTCGAAGGCGTCGACGATCGCGAAGATCCGTGCCGGCAGCGGGATCTCCAAGCCGCGCAACCCGCGCGGGTAGCCGCGCCCGTCCCAGCGCTCGTGATGGCAGGCGATTATCTCGCGCGCAACGCCGCTAAGAGCGCTCACGGGTGCAACGATGCGCTCGCCGAGCCACGGATGCTCGCGGATCTCGTCGACCTCTGTCGCCGTTAACGCGCCTGGCGTGATCAGCGTCGAGCTCGAGATGCCGATCATGCCGATGTCGTGGAGACGGAAGCCGAACACGAGCTGAGGGTCGAGCAGCAGTTCCGGCGCCACCCGTTCGGCGAGCGCCACTGCCAGGCGCGTCACGCGATCCCTGTGCGCCGCGGTCTCGCCGAACTCACCACGCTGGTAGTCGTGCAGCTCGAGTGCGCGCGCGAGCGCCTCGACGGTCTCCGCCCCGTCGATGAGGGGCTCGGCCCGGGGCGTCATGGATGTCGTCTCGGGCTCAGCAACAGGTAGGGCGGGTTCGCGTACGCGAGGCGGTTCCACGGGAAGAGCTATCGGCTTTCCTCCACCGGCAACACTCCCCTATCCGGGTGGGTACACGTCCGGACTGCAACTGCGCCGCTCACCTGCCTCGGGGTGGGTGAACGTACCCCTTCCGGGGGTTCAAGGCACAAGCTGTTGTGGTCGATTCTCAGGGCATGCGGCGGAGTTTGAACCTGGCGCGCGGGTTCAGCCTGCGCCAGCGTCTGAGCGATGAGTCCGGGATTGCGCTCGTGATGGCGCTCGGAGTCATGCTTGTGCTGACGATCGTGCTGACGACCGTGATCACCTTCACCGCCGCCGGGGCGCGCGACTCCCACCGGGTCAACGCTGGGCAAAAGGCAACAGCGCTCGCAGAGGCAGGACTGAACAACGCGCTGGCCGTGCTCAACCAGAATTATCCGGCCACCCCTACCGCGGCTACCCCGGCTTACCCTGGAAACCCTGCTCTCCTGCCGTCGCGCACCACGGCGTACCCGACTGGCAACGCGACGTGGGGAGGGACTCTCGAGATCTCGCCGCTGGGAGCCCAGTGGGCGGACGAATGGCGGATCACCTCGACGGGCAGCGTCGCGAATCCGACCGGTCCAGGGGCCGCCCCGGTCACGAGGACGGTGAGAGCGGTCGTACCGATCATTGTCCCAGCCACCGTGCCTGTCACCGGTCAGAGCCCGCTCAACTTCATCTACGCGTTCAACGATGTCACGTTCCTGCAGTCGGTAGTCGTTGCCTCGCCGGTCTACGCCACGGACGATCTCGTCCTTCAGAACACCTCCACGATCAGTGAGAAGGCAGGCAAGATCGGCGTCGAAGGCGATGTCTACCTCACGTCTCCTCAGAACAGGATCGGACACGTGAACGGATCCTCGGCCGGGGCGCCGCCCGTCGGCAACGAGGTCCCCCAAATTCATATCGAGGGCGAGTGCTCCTCCCAAGCCAACCCGACACTGCACAACTGCAACTGGGGCGATCCCGACAAGATCTGGTCGGTCACGGAGAACAACTCGATCCCGCTCGGCTTCCTGAGCTACATCCCTCAGCTGACCTGCTGCGGTCCGTACCCGACCAACCCGAACCTCACGCCTGTTGTCGCGAGCGACAGCGACATGGGACTTGCGTATCGCAACGCGGATCTCGGCCCCAGAAGGCAATGTCTCACCGGCTCGACGCCCTTCACCTTCGACGGCGCGGGCGGGCCGGACAACTTGATCAACAACAGCGCGACACCCACGGGAAGCACGCCGATTGACCTCACGCCGAATGCCTCCTACACGTGCAAGTCGGCCAGGGGCGAGCTCTCGTGGAACAACGCGACGAAGATACTGACCGTCGATCGAACTGTCTTCATCGACGGCAGCATCACGATCTCCAGCCCGACGAGCGACGAGGCGACCTACGTCGGCAAGGGAGTGATCTATGCCACGGGCACGTTCTCGATGAAGAACACCCTGCTGTGCGTCAAGACGACGGGGAGCGGCAACAACGCAAAATGCGACACCCTCGACGGTGCGTGGGATCCCGACGTCGGCGCCCTCTTCATCATCGCCGACGGCGATGGCGGCTACGACTCCACACAGAGTCAGGGCAACAACGTCGAGTCGGGCGAAGGCATCAAATTGAAAGGAGCGTCCTTCCAGGGCGCCCTCATCGCCAATAAGGAAATTGACATAGACACGACGTCGAGCATGCAGGGGCCGATGCTCAGCGTGTACGCCAGCGTCTACGCCGGCCAGTCGAACGTCCTCACCTTTCCCAGCATCTACTTTCCCGCCTCGGGCACCAGCAATGTCGCCGGGCCTCCTCCTACGCCGCAACTGCTCCCGCCGCAACAGTTCGGAGGCGGATAACGGTGTCGCAGGACCCGCTCAACTCCGGCGTCCTCGCTGTCGATGCATCGCCCGTGGGATTGACGAGAATTCTTGTTGACGCGGTCGACCGCGGCGCTAGCGACGTCCACCTGAAGGTGGGCCAGCCGCCGATCATCCGCTTCGACGGCGCGCTCCAGCCGCTCGAGGGCTGGGCGCCGCTCGACAGCGTGCGGCTCGAGGAGATCCTGCAGGAGGTCGCCGCGGCGGCTCCGGCGAAGCTCGCGATTTTCAACGGCACCGGGGAGCTCGACCTCGCCTACCAGCGCACCGGTCTTCCGCGCTTCCGCGTCAATGCGTTCCGGCAGCGCGGCGAGATCTCCATCGCCTTGCGTGTCATCCCGAGCGAGGTTCCAAGCTTCAGCGCCCTGCGGCTCCCGCTTGGCGTCACCCGCCTCGCCGAGGAGCAACGCGGCCTCGTGCTCGTGACCGGGGCCACCGGCGCGGGCAAGACGACGACGCTTGCGGCGATCATCGGCCACATCAACCGATCGCGCCGGCAGCACATCGTCACGATCGAGGACCCGATCGAGATCCTGCACGCCGACGCCGGCTGCATCATCAACCAGCGCGAGGTTGGCCTCGACACCGGCTCGTTCCACGAGGCGCTCAGGCGCGTGCTGCGCCAGGATCCCGACATCATCCTGATCGGCGAGCTGCGTGACGCTGAGACCGCCGAGACTGCCCTGCAGGCGGCCGAGTCTGGGCACCTCGTACTCTCGACGATGCACACCGTCGATGCCGCTGAGACCGTCGGGCGCCTGGTCGAGTTCTTCCCTGCGATCAAGCAGCCGCAGGTGCGGTCGATCCTCGCCGGAGTCCTGCGCGGCGTCGTCAGCCAGCGCCTCCTCCCGCGCGCCGGCGGCGGCCGCGTTGCCGCGGTCGAAGTGATGATCACGAACAGCCGCATCGCCGAGCTGATCCGCGAGAACAAGCCGGAGTTCATCTCCGAGGCGATCGCGGACGGCACCTTCTTCCAGATGCAGACGCTGTCCAACGCCCTGATCGCGCTCGTGGTCGGCGGCGACGTCGATCGCGAGACGGCAGCGAATGCCGCGCCGAACCGCCACGACTTCCTGATCTCGGTCGACCATGCTCTCAAGGAGCAGGCGGTCGTGGACACGGCCAACGCCGCTGGGGACGTTGCGGAGCACGAGGAACCGGCACCCGAAGCCGGATCCGCACTCGGGCCTCCGGCCGAGGTCAACTCGCTCCGTCTCGCATGACCAGTACTCGCGTGACCGCGCGGGCGATTCGCCGGCGGATCGCCCGCGCGGACGGCGTCACCCTCACCGAGATGCTGGCCGTGCTGGCGATTCTCGGGATCATCGTCGGCGGCATGACGACGTTGTTCGTCTCGGCGTCGACTTCGCAGGTCGATCAGTCGAACCGCTACCAGGCGCAGCACAACGCGCGGCTCGCGCTCGACGCCCTTCGGCGCGAGATCCGCTGCGCGTCGTCCGTCACGGCGATCACGCCTGCCTCGCTCACGGTCTCGCTCCCGGGCTACTGCCAGAAGCCCGTCGCGGCGAGCGCGGCGACCTTCACTTGGTGTGCCGTCGGCGCCGCCGCGCCGTACGCTCTGTGGAGATATACCGGCAACCTGTGCTCTGGCACCGGCCGGCGAACAGCCGAGTCCCTGTCCCTCAATCAGGTCTTCACCTACGACCGCGGGAGCATCGTGTCTCCGCCGACGCTGACGCCGAGCACGACCGGAGGAACCCTGGGGCCGGGAACCTATGCGTACGACGTCACGGCCGTCAACGCCGCCGGCACCGAGATCTCCGGAACCATCAATCGCATCGTCATCGCGACCGGCGCCACAAACAGCGTCACCATCAGCTGGAGCGGCTACACCGGCGCGGTGTCGTACAATATCTACGGTCGGGACGACGGCACCAGGACGACCGAGGGCCTGAGGTTGCTCACGAACACCGCCTCGACGTCTCATGTCGATACGGGCGCAGCGATCACCTCGACCGTGTCGCCGCCGCTTGGGACGGTCAGCGTCACGCTCGCGCTCGACCTCACGCCGGTGGACGGCAAGCAGCGGTTCACCCTCGCCGACGACATCGTGCTCCGCAACAGCGGCCGGGGATGACGTGCACGCCGGGCTCGCAGCTGTCGCTCTCGTACCCGGGCTCGCGCTCGGGAGCTTTCTCAACGTCGTCGTAGCGCGGGTGCCGCTCGGACGCTCGATCGTCACCCCCGGCTCCGCTTGCATGACGTGCAGCAAGAGCCTCGCCTGGTACGACAACGTCCCGCTCCTCTCCTACGTCCTCCTCCGCGGTCGTTGCCGCTCCTGCGCGACGGCGATCCCCTGGAAGTATCCGCTCGTCGAGCTCGGAACGGCGCTGCTCGTAGCGGCCTGCTTCCTCGTCTTTGGATTCACCTGGGACACCGCGGTTGCCTCGTTCTTCTGCGCCGCCCTCGTCGCGGTCTCCGTGACCGATCTCGAGCGCCGGATCATCCCGAACCGGATCGTCTTGCCCACAACGGTGGTCGTGCTGGCGGCACAGACACTGCTCCACCCGTCAGTCGAGTGGGTGCTCGCAGGCCTCTCCGCGTCGGCCTTCCTCCTCGTCGCGGCCCTCGCCTACCCCGCCGGCATGGGCATGGGCGACGTCAAGCTCGCGCTGCTGCTCGGGGTGGCGCTGGGGCGCGTCGTCCCCGTCGCGCTGATGATCGGGATGCTGAGCGCGCTCGTGCCCGCGATCGTCCTGCTCGCCCGGCACGGCCAGGCCGGCCGGAAGATGGGGATCGCGTTTGGCCCCTTCCTGGCCCTGGGAGGCGTGGTTGGGCTGTTCGCAGGGAAGCCGCTCCTCGACGCCTACGTGGCCCTGCTCTGATGAAGGGGCGCGGAACGGGATGAACTACGAACGCAATCACGCGGAGCTCCGGCTCGTCAACGACCCGGACGCGGGCCCGGACGGAGCGTCGGCGCCCGAGGACGGCGAGCGCGGTCACAGCGAGCTCGTCGCGGAGGTAATTGGCGAAGCGGGCTTACTGACGCCCGACAAGCTCGAGCAGGTGCGCACCCGCGCCGTCGGCGGGACCTTCTCCCAGGCGCTCATCGACGAGGGTTTCGCAAGCGCGCTTGGGGTCGCCCGCGCACTTGCCGAGCAATACCACCTGCCGCTCGTCGATCTAGCGGTCGCCGGGGTCGACCCCGTGGCGACCAGAGCAATTGCGCTGAACGTGCTCGACCGAGTGTGCGCGATTCCCTTCGCTAGCGACGGCGCCGCGCTCAAGCTCGCGATCACCGATCCGCAGAACGTTCGGGGGCTCGACGAGCTCCGCCTCGCGACGCGTCGGCCGATCGAGTTCCACGTCGCCGCGAAGAACGACGTGCTCACCGAGCTACGCCGACTCTCTCGCGCCGCCGAGGCTCAGAATGCCGCATTCGTCAGCGATGCCGCCGCCGCCGCCGAAGCCGACGAGGACGATCTCGAGGCCGACGACGGTATCTCCGATGCGCCACTCGTGCGGCTCGTCAACTCGCTCATCTTCCAGGCAGCCGAGGAGGGCGCGAGCGACATCCACGTCGAGCCGCAGGAGCACGAGCTCATCGTCCGGTTCCGCGTCGACGGCGTTCTCCACGTCGCCCAGCGGATTCCGAAGCGGCTGACGGCGGGCGTCACCACACGGCTCAAAGTGCTCTCGAAGCTCGACATCGCCGAGCGGCGCAAGCCGCAGGACGGCCGGATCACGCTGACGGCGGCCGCGGCCGGACGGATGCTGGACATCCGCGTCGCGGTCCTGCCGACGGTGGAGGGCGAGACGGTGACGATGCGGCTGCTGGACAAATCGCGCGAGGTGCCGACGCTCGAGTCGCTCGGTCTCTCGGTCGCGATGCGTGCGCAGATGTCGGAGATCCTCGCGCGGCCGACGGGTGCGCTGCTCGTCACCGGCCCGACCGGCTCGGGCAAGTCGACGACGCTCTACGCGGCGCTCGCGGCGACCAGCCGCCCCGAGATCAACATCATCACCGTCGAGGATCCCGTCGAGTACAGGCTGGCAGGGATCAAGCAGGTGCAGATCAACCCGCGCGCCGGGCTCACGTTCGCGACGGCGCTGCGATCGATCCTCCGCTCCGACCCCGACGTTGTCATGGTGGGTGAGATCCGGGACGGCGAAACCGCGCGTATCTCGATCGAGGCGGCTCTCACCGGGCACCTCGTGCTTTCGACGCTACACACGAACGACGCGCCCTCGGCGCTGACGAGGCTGAACGAGATGGGCGTGGAGCCGTTCATCACCGGCGCGGCAGTGTCGGCCGTCCTTGCGCAGAGGCTGGCGCGCAAGCTCTGCCCTCACTGCGCCATCCCGTATGAGCCGAGCCTCGAGGAGCTGCGCGCGCTGCACGTCGAGGAGGAAACCGTCGCGGCACTCGTCGGCTCGACCTTCAGCCGGCGCGCCGGCTGCGCCCGATGCGGCAACACGGGTTACCGCGGCCGGATCGGCGTGTTCCAGCTCCTCGAGATGACCCCGCGGCTCGAGCAGCTCGCCTCCGAGAAGGCCCCGCGGGAGGAGATCGACCGCGCTGCGCGGGCCGACGGGATGCGCTCGCTCTGGCACGACGGCGTCGCCAAGGTGGCGGCCGGGGTGACGACAGTCGAAGAGCTCGCGCGCGTCTGCACCGTCTAGCCCGGCAGAGCAAGCACCTGGGGCCTGAATCTGGGCGAATCACCCGGACGGGGGTGGGGCCGAGGCGGAGCACGCCGATACTGAGGGCATGGAGGCCGCGGCACCTCTCGTCGATCTGGCCACCGGGGAATGGCGCGTTCAGCGTGACGGCAGCCCGTTCGCCACGGTTGCCACGCACCGTGACGGTGCCAGCGTCGTCGTCTCGACGCGGCTCTTCGGCGTGGGCGGCGACGCGGAGACGGGCCGCCCGTACCGATTCCCGGACGTGAACGCCGCCGACTCGTTCGTCCGCGATCTCGTCGCGTCGTTCTCGTACCTCGGCTGCCAGGTCGCCCAGGCCTGAGCTCCCACACGGTGGTGAGCGTAGATCCCACCCCTCAGGGGAGTCGAGATACCCCGTTCGGGTGTGACGCGATCCCCCGCGGCGGACGATATCTGAGGTGTCCGATCCACCAGAACGAAGGAGAATTGCATGTCCAAGTTGCGGCAACGGCTGGCGCGCGAAGAGGGCTTCACCCTCATCGAGCTCCTGGTCGTCATCGTCATCATCGGGATCCTGCTCGCGATCGCAGTTCCGTCGTACCTCGGCTTCAAGGATCGCGCCGACACCAAGGCAGGTCAGTCGAACATCCGGGCTGCGGTACCGTCCGTCGAGGCGTATTACTCGGATGCAGGTAACTACGCATTCACGGCGATTCCAGCCGGATGTAGCGCAACGGGCCTGACCGGCGCGGCTCTACTCAAGGCGTGCTACGACGCTGGCCTCAAGACCACTGGAGCTCACTCGGTCACCGTGACCTCGGCAACGCCGTTCGCGACCTACACGATCTGCGCGGAGGGCAAGACCGGCGAGTACTGGCGGAAGGCCGGCCCGGGCGCCGAATCCGTCGCCAGCGCGACGGCCTGCTAAGCAACACCACTGAAGTACCTCGAAGAAACGCTGTGTCCCCCGCGCACCTATGGCGGGGGACACAGCGGAACGCCGATGGGTAGTCGTAGATCAAAACCAGCTCCGCTCCCGCGAGCGGAGATAGACAAAAGGGAACGCAACTGTGGCAACTGAACTTCATTCCATCGACGATCTGCTGGCGGTGATGGTCGAGCGCAACGCGTCCGACCTCCACCTCGCGGCCGGCTCGCCGCCGGTAGTCCGCGTCAACGGCCGCCTCCAGCGGCTGGGGGAGTTCGCGAAGCTGCTCCCCGACGACACGCGCACGCTCGTCTACCGGATCTGCTCCACCGAGCAGCAGAAGTTCCTCGAGACGCGCCGGCAACTCGACTTCTCCTACTCGATCCCCGGCCACGCGCGCTTCCGTGTGAACGCCTACTTCCAGCGCACGAGCGTCGGCGCTGCCTTCAGGCTGATCCCGCAGGTCATCAAGTCGCTCGAGCAGCTCGGCATGCCCCCGCGGCTCTACGACCTCGCAGAGAGACCGCGCGGCCTCGTCCTTGTCACCGGCCCCACGGGCTCGGGCAAGTCGACGACGCTCGCGTCGTTGATCGACCGGATCAACGACACGCGGCACGAGCACATCCTCACGATTGAGGACCCGATCGAGTTCCTGCACTCGCACCGCAACTGCATCGTCAACCAGCGCGAGATCGGCCCCGACGCGACCTCGTTCTCCGACGCGCTGCGCTCGGCGCTGCGGCAGGATCCCGACGTCATCCTCGTCGGCGAGATGCGCGACCTCGAGACGATCGGGACGGCGTTGACCGCTGCCGAGACCGGCCACCTCGTCTTCGCGACGCTGCACACCCAGAGCGCGCCCCAGACGATTGACCGCATCATCGATGTCTTTCCAGCCGAGCAGCAGGATCAGGTACGGGCGCAGCTCGCCGGCACCCTCCAGGGGATCGTGACGCAGAACCTCGTCCAGACCGCCGACGGCGCCGGGCGGACTGCAGCGCTCGAGATCCTCGTCCCCGACGACGCGGTGCGGAACCTGATCCGCCAGGCGAAGGTCGAGCAGATCTACTCGGTCATGCAGACCAGCTCCTCGCGCGGGATGCAGACGATGGAGCAGTCGCTCGCCGACCTGGCGTTGCGCCGGGTGATCACGGCAGACGTCGCCTTCTCGCGCTCCACGCGCCCCGACCAGCTGCGCGGCCTGCTCGAGCGCGGCGGCTACACCGACTTCACGACCCCGAAATCCTCGAACAACGGCCTCGTTCTGGCTGCGGAGGTGTAGACCATGGTCGACCTGAAGAAAGAGATCAAGCTGTCAGACCTGGTGCCGCGGCGAAAGCCGAAGCAGGGCGGTTCGACGCGCCTTACGAGCTCGAGCGGCGGCGGGACACGTAGGCCGTCCAAGCGGGAGCTCGTCGGCCTCAAGGTCGGTGCCTCGCAGATCGCGGCATCGCGGGTCGTCAACAATGGCTCCGCGAACCTCGTTCAGCTGGCGCGCCAGCCACTCGATCGCGGCGTCGTCGTCGGCGGCGAGGTGCGCGACGTCCCGGCGCTGGCAAGGGCTCTTGACAGCTTCTTCGATGAGCACAAGCTGCCGCGCCGCGGCATCCGGCTCGGGCTCGCGACCAACCGCATCGGCGTCCGAGCCTTCGACGTCGACGGGATCGCCGACGAGCGGCAGCTCGCCAATGCGATCCGCTTCCGCGCCCACGAGGCGGTGTCGATCCCGACCGACGAGGCCGCGCTCGACTACCACGTCGTCAGCCAAACCGCCAACGAGGCCGGCGGCGTCTCGCGCCGGATCGTCCTGGCGGCCGCCTACCGCGAGTCGATCGACCGCTACGTCGAGGCCGCTCGCGCTGCGAAGATCGAGCTGTACGGGATCGACCTGGAAGCGTTCGCGTTGCTCCGCGCGGTCGGCCCCGCGCCGTCCGACGCGGAGGAGGGGACCGCGCGTGCCGTCGTCGCCGTCTCGCTCGGGCACGACCGCTCGACGCTGGCGATCTCCGACGGCGTCGTCTGCGAGTTCACGCGCGTGCTCGAATGGGGCGGCGGGAAGCTCGAGGCCGCGATCGCGCTCAACCTCGGCGTCTCGCCCGAAGAGGCCTTCGGACTGAAGCTGAACGCCTCGGTCGACCCCGACACCCCCGACCTGAGCCAGGATCCGAAGGCAACGGCTGTGCGTGAGGCGATCGGGCGCGAGCTCCAGAAGCTCGCCCGCGAGCTCGTCGCCTCGCTCCAGTTCTACCAGAGTCAGCCCGGCTCGCACGCGATCTCCAAGATCCTGATCTCGGGCGGGACGAGCCGAATCCCGGGGCTGCCGGAAAAGCTTGCGCGCATGACGCGCGTCGGCGTGAAGCGCGCCAACCCCCTCGCCCACGTGCAGGCGGCAGCAGACGTGCAGGCGCGGGACGATCTCGCCTCGTTCGCCATCGCGATCGGACTGGGGGTGGAGGCCTGATGCGTGCCGTCAATCTCCTCCCGAAGGATGCACGCCCCGGAAGTCGCTGGGCGGCGATTGGGCGCGGCGCCTCAACCCGCCACGTCCTCGGCGGCTCGGGCATCGCGGCGGGCGTTCTCGCGCTCGCGTTTGCAGGGCTCACCGTGCATCAACGAGGCGTGGTCGAAGACCGGCGCTCGTCGCTGCACGACGTCGAGACGCGGCTCGTCGCCGCGCAGGCGCGGGCGGCAGCGGTGCAGGCGGCACAGGCGGCAAGCGTGGCACGCCTCGCGGCGTTGCGCACGATCGTCTCGCAGCGGGTCGTCTGGGAAACCGTCTTGCGCGACCTCGCGCGAGTCCTTCCCGGACCTGTTTTCCTGCAGAGCCTCGCCGCGACCTCCCCGACGCCCACCGCCGCGGCGACCACGGGGGCGGCCCCTGCCGCAGCGGCCACGCCCGGCGCGGTTCCCACCGGCTTCACGGTCACCGGCTCCGCCGACTCGCAGGTGCAGGTCGCGCTCGCCCTCGACCGGCTGGCGCTGCTGCCGTGGCTTTCGAACGTGACGCTGCAGCAGAGCGTTCGCGGCGGAGGCGACACGAACACGCCGGTGCAATTCACGATCGGGGCGTCCCTCAGCTCCACAGGAGGTCGATGATGATCGAGCGCCTCAACGGACGCGCCGCCGTGGGACTTGCCGCGGCTGGGCTCCTGCTCGTCGTGCTCGTCGGCTGGCTCGGCTTCGTCTCGCCGCAGCGGTCGAAGGCGGCGGAGCTCCAGGTGAAGATCGATGAGGCGGAGACGCAGCTCGCGGTGACGCAGGCGCTGATCCAGGGTCCGCTCCTGCGTCAGAGCACAGCCCAGCTTGCGACGCTGCGGCTGGCTATCCCGGACGAGGTGAGGATGTCGGGAATCCTCCGGCAGCTGTCCGAGGCCTCGGCGCGCTCACGCGTACGCGTTCTGGGGATCACGCCCCAGCCGGTCGTCGTGAACGCGGGCGGACCCGACATCGTCGCGATGAGCGTCGCGATCGAGGGCCGCTATTTCGGGATCCGCGAGTTCCTGCGGCTCCTGCGCGCGCGCGCCGAGATTCGGGCCGACGAGGTGAGCGCCATCGGACGGCTGTTTGCGATCGACTCGATTCAGTTCACGGGGGCGAGTGCCGAGACCGGCGGCGGCCTGATCCAGGCGACGTTGAGCGTCACCGCGTTTGCCTTCAGCGACACCGTTTCCACGCCGGTCGCCGGCGCCCCCGTCGCCTCGGGGGATGAGCCCACCGCGGAGGCCGTACGCCCGTGAGCGTGAGGGCGAAGAAGCGGCACGCTGACGCCGCCGCAGCGAAGCAGCGGCGGCAGAAGGGGATCGCCTTCGGCGGTCTCGGCGTGCTCGTGATCCTGCTCGTGATCCAGGGCCCGAAGCTGCTCGGTGCGTTCGGTGGCTCGGATAGCTCGGCAGCGGCCGCGACACCAGTCGCCTCCGCGCCGCCCGACGCTCTCGAGGCTCCCCTGCGCACGCTGCGTCTCAAGGGGACCGGCACCGATCCCTTTGCCGCTCACTCACTCGCCGACAATGATCCACAGGCCGGCTCTGTCTCTGGGCCGGGAGGCGCGAGAGACCCATTCCTCCAGGCGGCCGTCCGCGCGAGCTCGAGCACTCCCGCACCGGCGCCCGCACCGGCGCCCGAACCGGCGCCCGAACCGCGGCCGCTCCCCAAGCGGATCGTCGTGGGTACGCCTACCCCTGGCGCGGTCGCGAAGCGAGGCTGGATCGTCGTGCTCGCCTCGATCCAGACTCGCGCCGGCCGCGCGTTCGCAGAGCGGTTCGCAACCGGCGTGCGGCGCAAGGGACTCGACTCCGTCTCTGTCCTGAACTCGTCGACGCGGAAGCCCCTCCGTTCTGGCTACTACGTCGTCTACACCGGCCCATTCGGAACCCTGTCCGAAGTCAAGCGCTCGGCCGCTCGCGTTCGGGCGTTCGGCTATCGGACGGCATACGTCCGCAAGATCCTCCGGTACTAGGTGGAGTCGATGTCCTCTCGCGTCCGTGAACAAGCAGGGATGGGGCTCGTCGAGCTGCTTGTCGCCATGACCGTGATGGCCATCGGCATCTTCGCGCTCGTAGCCGGGTTCGGCTCCGGTATCGGTGCCATCAACCGCGCCAGCAAGACCTCGACCGCGGGAACCCTCGCCGACCGGCAGATGGAGGCTTTCAGGCGCGGGACGTACTTCTCGATCAACTCGATCGCGCTCGCCACGACCATCGGAGCCGACGGCCGCACGTATGGGATCGGGACCGTCGTCGAGTCGAGGTGCCCCGACGAGACCGCTCCCACCGGGCCGACGTGCACGCTGAACGACGGTGTCACCAGCCGGCCCGTGAAGCGCGCGACCGTCACCGTCCTCGACGGCTCGACCACGGGGCCCGTGCTGATCACCGAGTCCTCGACGTTCGATCAATCCACCGGCTAAAGGAAAGAGACATGGCGGCATTTGCTTACAAGGCAATCAATGCCCAAGGTCATGAGAGCGCGGGAACCATCCATGCGCTTGACACGACGGCGGCGACCGAGCAGCTTCAGGCGCGCGGGCTGCTCGCGCGATCGCTGGCCGAGCGGGCGGCGATCGGCGAGGGCGGAGCGCGGACGAGGTTCAAGAAGGTCAAGCCGAGGTCGCTCCAGATCTTCGCGCGCCAGCTGGCGACGATGATCGAGGCGGGGGTCAGCATCGTCGCGGCGCTCGTCACGCTCGAGGAGCAGACCGACGACGCGTACCTTCGCGACACAATCGCCGAGGTGCGGTCGGACGTGGAGGCCGGGATGGTGCTTTCCCGCGCGCTCTCGCGCCACCCCAAGATCTTCAACCGGCTCTTCGTCGCCATGGTGGAGGCGGGCGAGTCCTCGGGCGCCCTCGACAGCGTGCTCGACCGCGTCGCGACGCAGATCGAAAAGGAGACCCAGATCAAGCGACGTGTGAAGGGCGCGATGGTCTACCCGGCCGTTGTCCTCAGCTTCGCGACGCTGGTGCTGATCTTCATGCTTCTGTTCATCGTGCCGGTGTTCGAGAAGGTGTTCGCCGACCTCGGAGGCGAGCTGCCGACGCCAACCAAACTCGTGATGGCCGCCTCCGACCTGCTCCGCGGTTACTGGTTCATCATCTTCCCGGCGCTGATCGGCGCGGGTTTCGGGCTGCGCAAGCTGAAGCGCACCGAGAGCGGACGCCAGAACTGGGATCGGTTCAAGCTGCGCGTCCCGATGAAGATCGGCGACGTCGTCCAGAAGGTGGCGCTCGCGCGTTTCTCGCGCACGCTTTCGACGCTCGTCGCGGCCGGCGTCGACATCATCCAGGCGCTCGAGATCACGGGCTCGACCGCTGGCAACTGGGTGATCGAGCAGTCGCTCGTCAACGTCCGGACGCGCGTCCACGAAGGGGCGCGGATCAGCGAGCCGCTCGCCGACGATCCCGTGTTCCCGCCGATGGTCGCGCAGATGGTCAAGATCGGCGAGGAGACCGGCGAGCTCGACAAGATGCTTGGCAAGATCGCGGATTTCTACGAGGACGAGGTCGATGCGAGCATCCAGTCGCTGACCTCGATCATCGAGCCGATCCTGATGATCGGCGTCGGCATCATGGTCGGCACGATCGTCATCGCGATGTACCTGCCGATGTTCAAGCTGCTGACCCTGATCGAGTAGCCGCGCCGGCGCGCCCTCAGCACGCCACGCTCCTGAACCCCTACGCCCGTCTCCCATTGAGCTCCTCCGCGCGCTCGCCGCTCGCGGAACTCGTCGTCTGCCAGTGGAGCTCGCGCTGCCGCGCCAAGACCTACCGCCCTCGCGCCGAGCTCGCCCGTCACGTCCTGGAAGATCCCTACGCCGTCGTGCAGCTTGACGCCGACGGGCCGAGATCGCCGCTCCTCGGCTTCTAGTGCTCGAGCAATGTGCGTCGAGACCTCTGCCTCGCGCGTCACGAGCTGGCCCCGGCCGCGCGGCGATGGCCGCCTGCGCCTGCTCCTCGTCGAGGCCCGTGAGCCGCATGACGCCGTCGGGGAACGCGGTGCCTGGGAAGCCCGCCTCGATCCCACTCGTCGGCGACGAATGTCCTGCGTCGGTCGCCTCCTCGAGTTGACGGCTGATCTCGTTCCATCGAGCCCGGTCGCTCTGCGAGCCACTCCGCGACCTCCGCGCTGAGTGTCATCTCCGCACACGGAGACACTGCCCGCTCTTGGGGGAGCTCCGCCGTCCGCCCTCGGCAAAGGACTTCCCACGTCGTCGGCGCCCTCGGCGCGGTCGGTTCAGCGGAATTCCGAGACCATGCCCGGTGGCGTCCTTCGTCTACGCAACTCTGTGCCGCCACCCGTGCGTGCCCTTCCGCGTCAGTATCTCTCGTCAGGCCATGTTTCTCGTCAGGTGGGTGCGCTCCATCTGACCTGGGCGCCCCGACGCTGCCTCCACGCCCTCGAGGTCCCATCGGTAGGCGACGACGGGCAGCTTGGCCCGCTTGGCCTCGTACAGGGCGATGTCGGCCTGCCGGACGAGCGCCTGTCGATGCTCGGTGCCGCGCGTCTCCGTCACGCCGATGCTGAGCGTCCGTCGGCCATCCGAGGCACCCGTTGCCTCCTGAATCTTATGCGCTAACTCGATGGCGTCCAGGTTGCGCTTCCCCGGCAGCAGCACCATGAACTCGTCGCCGCCGGTACGGTAAACCGTTCCCGCCGAGCCGACCGCCCGCTCGATCGATCTCGCCGTCGAGGTGAGGTGCTCATCGCCCGCCTGGTGACCATGGGTGTCGTTGATCTCCTTCAACCCGTCGAGGTCGATCGCCATCAGGCTGAAGACGGAGCCGGTGCGGCTCCGCTTGTCGATCTCCGCTGCCAGGTCGTCAGTGAAGGCCCGCCGGTTCGCGAGCCGCGTCAGGCTATCGGTGCGGACATCAGAGAGCAGGCGTGCAACGTCGTGCTCGGTTTGCGCAGGCCCCAACGGGCGCAAACTCGCAAGCGCCAGCCGGAGGGTCGCTGCGAAGCCAGCAAGCAGCGTGAAGCCCAGCGCAGCGGCGCCGATCCAGGTTCGCGGCTCGTGCGGCCAGGGCTCCGGCTGGAGGAGCGACGTGATCACGTCGATCGCGCCCACCGCCGCACAGACCGCCGTTGCCGCGGTCATGCACGCAAACGCGAACCTCGCACTTCGCCGCAACTTCATCTCGCTCGATACTCCCTGTGCCGCTACGTGGATCCGCTGTGTCGACCCCGACTTGCGTCTCCGCCTTGCTCGTCGCGCTCCCTACCGACTTGCGCGCTCTGTTTGCATCCTGCCGGCGATCGTCTGCTTCATCCATCACCAGAAAGGTGGTTCAGCGGCGTGGTTCACCTCCTCGCTCGCAAGCTGGTCAGTCGAGGTTCTCGAGCGTTCGCGCCAGGTCTCCGAGCTGTGCCTTGAGGCGCTCCGTCAGCTCCGTCCGTTGGCCGAGCTGCTCTTCCAGGCGGTGGATTCTCGAGCGGTCTGCTTCCCGGCTGCTGCTGGATTGATCGAGCTGCTCCGCGACCGCAGCAAGGTCGGCGGCGAGGTGCTCGAGCCGGGTCGCGAGGCCTGTGACCCCGCGCTGCAGCACTGCGGCTTCGCCCGCTGCCTCCTGTATCCGATCGAGCACCCGCACGAGGTCATGCTCGCCGTCCGAACCGGATGATGGCGCCGGGGGAGGCTCCGTGACCGCGCGGGCCACGACGCGAACGGGAGGCGGTGCGGCGGTCTCCGTGGAATGAACCGGAGCCTGGAAGGCAGGCGGCTCCGGCTCCTGCGGCTCCTGCGGCTCCGGCTCCTGCGGCTCCGGCTCCGGCTCCTGCGGCTCCGGCTGCTTCGGCTCCGGCGGCCTTTGGGACGCTCCGGCTCCGCTCTGGCCGTGTCCGCCTGCAAGCAGCTCGCTCTTCAGACCTGCGTCCAGCGCGCTCTTCGGAACCACGACGACGACGGTGTCCTCGCCGATCACCTCACGCAGAGCAGCGAGCCGCTGCTCTGTCGGCTCGGCGACCGCGACGACGACGTGGCCGTCCTGGACGCGCGTCGGCAACGCCTCCAGGCGCTGAGCTTGATCGCGCGACATCCTGGCGAGGGCATCGGCGTCGAACCAGATCGAGGCTCGCTCGACGTATCCGAGCTGCCACTGCTCGGCCAGGAGCTTCGCTATGTGGTCCTCGGTCACCCAACCGCGGCCGACGACCACCTCGCCCACCCGTGCGCCAGTGCGCACTCCCTCGCGTAGGGCGTCCTGCAACTGGTCGTCTGTGATGATCCCCGCGCGCGTCAGCAGGCTCCCGAGCGGAGGACGTGCTGGATCGGCGCCGGGTTCGCTTCCGTTACCGGCAGTCCGCTCGCTAGCGGAACCGAGCAACTGTTCCGGCGCGTCATTACGGACGATCGCGTCTGTCATCGGTAGCTCAAGTGTCGGCGGCCAGGGTGCTTTGCTTGAGCGGTTCGGGACGAGCGTCGGTACGAGCCAGGGTCGGCGCCTCGCCTCCTGCCTCACACCCCGACGTGCCCCAACGGTGAACCCGCATCGATGTTAGTCACGCTTATGTCTAGGATCGGGCTTCGCTATGAACCGCCCGGCCCTCGATCTCCCTGCAGCCCGCACCACGAGCTCTCCGGTGCTGCGCGTGGAGCAGGTCCAGCTGGGCTACTGGTCGCGAGACGGCTTCACGCTCGCGGTCGCCGACGCCACTTTCGAGGTGGCGTCCCGCGAGAAGACGATCGTGATCGGCCCCTCAGGATGCGGTAAGTCGACCCTGCTCAAGGCTGTCGCCGGATTCATCCGCCCGACGCGCGGTCGGATCCAGGTCGCAGGACGCGAGCGGCTGCAACCAGGTCCCGATCGCGCTGTCGTGTTCCAGGAGTTCGACCAGCTCTTCCCGTGGCGAACGGTGCTCGACAACGTCGCCTATCCGCTGCGTGTGAACGGCTGGAAGCGGCGCGCTGCCGCCGAGCGGGCACGGGAGTTCGTGGAGCTGACGAGTCTCGGAGCTGCCGCAGACCGGTATCCGCACCAGCTTTCGGGAGGGATGAAGCAGCGCGTTGCCATCGCGCGCGCACTCGCGCTCGATCCGGCGATGTTGCTGATGGACGAGCCTTTCGGAAGCCTCGACATGCTCACGCGGGCGCGGCTCCAGCAGGAGCTGAACGGGATCGTCGAGCGGACGAGCACGACGCTCCTGCTCGTGACGCACTCGATGGACGAGGCGCTGACGGTGGGGGACAAGGTCGTCGTGCTGGCCGGTGCCCCGTCCTCTGTCCGCGAGATCGCCGACGTCCGCGAGGTCGGCCCGCCCGATTCCCCCGGCTACGCCGCGGCCCGCAGTCACCTTCGCGACCTCCTGGGGGTCAGGCACGAGGACGACGGTGGCAACGGCGACTGAGACGGTCGCCGCGCCGAGGCGCCCACGCACGGCGGGCTGGTCGAGGCTGCCCGTCTGGGTGCGTCGGGGGACCCTGGTCGTGCTACTCGTGGCGGGCTGGCAGGCCTACGTCAGCTTCAGCGAGTTCGGCGGCAACGCCCTTCTCTTCGCCTCGCCCGTGGACACGGGCCAGGCCTTCATCGACGGCTGGCGCGACGGCTCGCTGGCCCGGGCGACGTGGGAAACGCTGCGCATTCTCCTCATCGGCGTCGGCATCGGCATCGTGTTCGCGGCCGGCTTCACGCTCTTCGCGACGCTCTCGCAGATCGGCGACGACATCCTCACGCTCCTGACCGCGATCCTGAACCCACTGCCCGGCGTCGCCGTGCTCCCTCTCGCGCTCCTCTGGTTCGGCCTCTCGACGAACGCGATCCTCTTCGCGATCGCGAACGCAACCATCTGGCCGATCGCGATCAACCTCACCACTGGCTTCAAGACTGTGAACCCGACGATCGTCGCGGCCGGACGCAACATCGGCCTGTCGGGAGTTCGCCTCGCCACAGACGTGCTCGCCCCGGCGGCGCTGCCGAGCGCGATCACCGGCCTGAAAACGGCCTGGGCGTTTGGCTGGCGCACAGTAGTGGCCGCCGAGCTCGTTTTCGGCGTCGTCGGCGGAGAGGGCGGTCTCGGGACCTACATCAACAACGCAAAGCTCTACCTCTTCACCCCTCAGATGTTCGCGGCGCTCCTGACGATCGCCGTCCTCGGCGTGGCGTTCGAGCTGCTCTTCAGCGTGCTCGAGCGCCGCACCACTGTCCGCTGGGGGATGCAGAGATCGTGATCAACGACAGGGAGGGGTTGACGTGAGGAAGGTGTCCAGGATCTCGATGGTCGTCGCGGTGCTCGTCACGGCGGTGGTCGCGGCCACGTCCGCGTTCGGCGGCGCTAGCCAGGCGGCGGTACCCGACAAGCTCGTGATCGCCTATCAGCCGGGCGTCGGCTACACGCCGCTAATAATCATGAAGCAGCAGCGCACGCTCGAACGGCGCTACCCGAACCTCGACGTCGAGTGGCGCGTGCTGCCCTCCGGGGCGGCGATCACGAACGGCGTCATCTCGGGTCAGATCCACGTCGGCGCGATGGGCACTGGACCGTTCCTGCTCGGGTGGGCCCGAGGCGTCGACTGGAAGCTGATCGCACCGCTGAACGAGGGCGACCTCTGGCTGATGGCGAAGGATCCGGCCATCCGCACGATCGCAGACCTGCGCGGGAAGCGGATCGCGATGCCGGGAGCGACCTCCATCCAAGCAGTCGTCCTGCGCAAGATGGCCGAGGCAAAGCTTGGCGACCCGAGGGCGCTCGACTCGGGGATCGTGTCGATGGATCACCCGGACGCGATGCAGGCGCTGATCGCCGGGCAGATCGACGCGCACCTCACGTCGCCGCCGTTCCAGTTCCAGGAGAGAGTCCGCGGGGCGCACGTGGTCGCTCGGTCGTACCAGTACTTCGGCGCCCACTCGTTCCTCGGTGCTGTCGTGACTCAGAAGTTCTATAGCGAGTACACCCAGTTCGCGAATGCGCTCTACCGCGACGTCCAGGCCGCGATCAAGCTGATCGACACCAACCCGCAGCGGGTCGCGATGATCCTCCAGCAGGATGCCGGGGGCAACCCGACCTGGCGGCAGTTCAAGCAGTGGATCGGCAACCCGGCGATCACGTTCACGACGCGGCCGCGCGGCCTCATGCGGACAGCGCACTTCATGAGCCGCACGGGTCAGTTGCCCGGCAAGAGCCCGTCCTCCTGGCGCGATCTCGTCTTCCCCCCCGTGCACTCGACCAAGGGGAGCTGATCCGGAGTCCGACCGAGCAGAGCCCCGCCACGGGGCTCTGCTCTCAGAAGCCTTCGTGGGGCGCCTGCGAGGGCCGCGTGACCGCGAAACCCGGGATTTAAGGGTTACGCTCGTACACGTGGGTTCGGAGCAGCGACAGGAGCTCGAGCGTTGGGGCGATGCGCTCGCGCGTTCAGACGTCGCGGAGTTGAGGGCTGCCGGCCGCGCGATCAAGACCCTGTGCGCCGAGAACGATCGTCTCACGACGCAGCTTGGCGTTGCAGTGTCGCAATCTCGGGTGTCGAAAGATCCACGGGCCGAGGCAGGAGCTGCAGAGGAGGCTCCCCGAGGAAGGCCGCCGGGCAGCAGGGCGCACCGCGACCGCACGCGCAGGACGTTCTCCTTCCCATCGCGACTGGCGCTCCTCACTCTCGCCGGGATCGCCGCCGTGTGTGTTCTCGTTGCGCTCGTAGCTCGAGCCGCGGTGCCCGAGGTCGAGGCTGCGGGGCCAGAGCAGGGGGCGCGCATCGGCCCGACAAGCCTCGCCTCGCTCGCTTTCTCAGCGCCCGCGCGCGGCGCCGAACGGCAGACCTGGCTACTCGACGGCAGGCGGGTGCGACCGGCTCGCGACGGCGACCGGATCGTCTTCCGCCCTCGCCGCCTAGGAGAAGGCGTGCACAGGCTCGAGATCAGGGAGCGCGGCCGGCTGTTCGGAAGCGGCGCGCGCACCTTCCGATTCGTCGTCGACAAGACCCCGCCGGAGCTCCGGCTCGCGAAGCCCGCCGTCGTCCGACGCGGTGAGGAGCTGATCGTGCGCGGCATGCTCGAGCCAGGCGCACGGCTCCGCCGCGGCACGTCGAAGATCAGCGTCGACGAGAGTGGTGGCTTCGTCATCCGCGCGTCCCGCATCCCGCGCGCGGTCACACTGCAGGCCGCCGACCCGGCCGGGAACGTCAGCCGCTGGCGCGTGCCGGTGACGGTTGTGCCGCGACGGCCGAGCAAGCCGATTCGAGCGATTCACGTCACCGCCTACGCGTGGGCGGACGACGAGCTGCGGGCCGACGTCATGCAACTGATCCGGGACCGCAAGATCAATACCGTCGAGCTCGATCTGAAGGACGAGGCGGGCGAGGTGGGGTTCGACCCGCCGGTCCCGCGAGCGCGGCAGATGGGTGCCGCGCTCGACGTGTACGACCTCGAGCGCTCGGTGGCCGACCTGCACAAGCGCGGCGTGCGCGTGATCGGTCGTCTCGTCTGCTTCCGCGATCCCATCCACGCCGCCTGGGCGTGGAAGGCCGGCCGGCGCAGCGAGGTCGTGCAGACACCGGACGGCGGCCCCTATGCCGGATACGGCGGGTTCACGAACTTCGCCGACCCCGCTGTGCGGAAGTACAACATCGACATCGCGGTTGCCGCCGCGAAGCTCGGCATCGACGAGATCCTCTACGACTATGTGCGCCGTCCGGACGGGCCGCCCGACTCGATGACTTTCCCCGGGCTGCGCGGCACTCCGGAGCGATCGATCGCCGGTTTCCTCGCGGAGAGTCGCGCCGCGCTCGCGTCCTACGACGTTCTCGTCGGCGCGTCGGTGTTCGGCGTGGCGGCGACGCGGCCCACGGAGGTCGCGCAGGACATCCCGGCCATGGCCCGCCAGCTCGACTACGTCGCGCCGATGCTCTATCCGTCGCACTGGGGCCCGGGTGAGTACGGCGTCGCCGACCCGAACGGCAGTCCCTACGAGATCGTCAAGCTCTCGTCGCGCGACTTCGTCAAGCAGGTGCGCGGGACCGGAGCCCGGGTCGTCAACTGGCTGCAGGACTTTTCGTACGGGCGCGACTACGGCCCCGAGGAGGTGCAGGCCCAGATTCGCGGTTCACGCGAGGCCGGCGTGGACGAGTTCATCCTCTGGGACGCCGCGGTCAGCTACACCGAGGCGGCACTGGAGCCGACCGCGCCCATGCCTGCGCTTGGGCTCTCGACAGCTTCGCCGCCCCACGCGCCCGGGCCGGTGCGGCTGGCGGCTCCGACGACAAGCGGTCAGCCCCGGACGAAGCTGGAGCCGAACGAGCTCGGCGGGATCCCCGTCGTGATGCACCACATGGTCCGGGCGGATCGCGTCGGTGACTACGACCAAACCCCGGCCGAGTTCCGCACCGAGCTGGAGCTCCTCTGGAAGCAAGGGTACGTGCCGATCGGGATGGGCGACCTCCTCGCGGGACGCGTCGACGTGGGCGAGGGGCTGACACCGATAGTGATGACTTTCGACGACTCGACGAGCTACCAGCTCGCACTGGACGAGGGCGGAGAGGTCGAGCCGAGCACTGCCGTCGGGATCATGCTCGACTTCGCCAAGCGCCATCCCGGCTTCGAGCCCGCGGGAACGTTCTACGTCAACCGCGAGCCCTTCGGCGACGGCGAGCGCTCGGCGGAGCTGCTCCGCTGGCTCGTCGAGCATGGGTTCGAGCTCGGCAACCACACGCACGATCACCTGCCGCTGCACGAGCTCTCGGATGCGGAGGTGCAGCGGCAGATCGCGACAGGCGCGGAGGTGATCCTCGCGGCCGTGCCCGGCTATCGGATCCGGTCGTTCGCGCTGCCGCTCGGGATGATCCCGCGCAACCCGCGCTTTGCAGTCCGCGGGAGCGCGAGCGGCCGAAGCTATGGCCCTTACGGGGTCGCCCTGATTGGAGCGGAGCCGTCACCGTCGCCGTTCGCGCGTGCGTTCCGGCCGGAGGCGATCCCACGCATCCGCAGCTCTCACGGCGACTGGAAGGGCGACGCCGATTTCGCGTTCAGCTACTGGTTACGCGAGCTCGACCGCCACCCCGAGGCGCGGTTCGTCTCCGACGGAGACTCCGCCACGATCACGGTCGCCGAGGGCGCTGCGGAGAAGCTGAAACCGCGCTATCGACGGTTGGCGCATCGCCGCAACTGAAGCTCTCACCGCGGTTTCGCCTCGGTCGCGCATGCAGGTCGCACCCTTTCCTGGGGGCGAACAAGCCGAAGTGGCCAGCTCGTTGCGGATCCGAGGCGAACCGGTAAAGCTGCGCGCCGGCCCTTCACTCGGTCGCGGCGACGTGGTATGCCTCGCGCGACCGGCATCGAAGAGAGGAGATGAGTCGTGAAAGTTCTGCTTGCCGCGCTCACCGGGGTCGTGGCGCTCGTGCTCAGCCCCTCAGCGCTCGCGGAGGTGCGGTTCTCCACCTTCAACGCGTCGCTGAATCGGTCCTTCGAGGGGCAGCTGATCACCGATCTCTCGACGCCCGCCAACCAGCAAGCGCGCAACGTGGCCGAGACGATCCAGCGCGTTCGCCCCGACGTGATCCTGATCAACGAGTTCGACTACGACGCCGCCGGCACCGCGCTGCGGCTCTTCCAGGACAACTACCTCTCCATCTCGCAGGGCGGGGCGGCGCCGATCCGCTACCCGTTTCGCTTTGCAGCGGAATCGAACACGGGCATCCCCTCCGGCTTCGACTTCAACAACAACGGAGTGATCGGCGGACCCGACGATGCGTACGGCTTTGGCTTCTATCCGGGGCAGTTCGGTATGGCCGTCTATTCCATGTTTCCGATCGACCCGACCGGGATCAGGACGTTTCAGAAGTTCCTCTGGAAGGACATGCCGGGTGCGCTTCTCCCTGACGATTCGGCCACGCCGGCGCCCCAGGACTGGTACTCGCCGGCCGAGCTCAACGTCTTCCGGCTCTCCTCGAAGAGTCACTGGGATCTACCGATCCTCGTCAACGGGAGGGTCGTGCACTTCCTCACGAGTCATCCGACCCCGCCCGTGTTCGACGGGCCCGAGGACCGGAACGGCAGACGCAACTTCGACGAGATCCGGTTCTGGGCGGACTACATCGCTCCGTGGAGCAGCACGTACATCTACGACGACCAGGGCCGCCGTGGCGGTCTGCCGTTCGGGTCGCGATTCGTGATCGCGGGCGACCAGAACTCCGACCCGCGGGACGGCGACAGCATTCCGGGAGCGATCCAGCAGCTGCTGGATCACTGGCTCGTGAACCCGTACCACCCGCCATCCAGCCTGGGCGCGGTCGAGCAGGATGCGCTGCAGGGAGGCATCAATCGAATCCACTTGTCGAATCCGGCCTACGACACGGCCGACTTTGCGGACACCGCACCGGGCAACCTCCGCGCGGACTACGTCCTGCCAAGCCGGCTGATCAGGATCACCGACTCGGGCGTCTTCTGGCCGCTCATGTCCGACCCACTCTTCCGCCTCGTCGGAACGTTCCCGTTCCCGACCTCTGACCACCGTCTCGTCTGGACGGACCTCCAGCTCGGCCCAGGGAACACGGGCTAAGGCACGCGGCGGGATCAGGCGGCGACTGCCGCGAGCGCCTCGCCGGGCTCGTGGCAGTCGCGGCAGCGGGCTTCGTAGTTCTCGTTCGCTCCGACGACGACCGTATCGCCGGAGTACGGCGCCGGCCGGTCGTCGACGAGCCTCTGCGTCGTTGTCGCGGGTCCGCCGCAGCGGTGGCAGACCGCCTGGAGCTTGTCCACGAACTCTGATCGTGCGAGGAGCTCGGGCATCGGACCGAACGGGAGTCGCCGGAAGTCCTGGTCGAGCCCGGCAGCGACGACCCGAGTCCCTGCGTCCGCCAGATCGAGCGCGGTGGCGACGATCTCCGGGGCGAAGAACTGCACCTCGTCGATCCCGACGGCCTCGAAGCCGTGCGCGCGTGCCGCCAGTTCGGCGACGCCTTCAACCGCAACGGCTCGCATACGTGCTCCCGCGTGGCTGACGACATCGGCAGCGTCGTAGCGGTCGTCGATCCGAGGCTTGAAGATGACGACCCGCTGACCGGCGATCTCCGCCCGGCGCAGCCGCCGAATCATCTCCTCGCTCTTGCCACTGAACATCGGCCCGCAGATCACCTCGAGCCAGCCGCCGGTCGGGTTGAGGCGGATCACAGGCGGGATCGTAGGAGAACGGTCGGACGCGGACGGCGGAGGCGAGCTTCGCCTGCCTGCACCCGCGACCTCCGAGGCGTGCTGCTACACTCCGCGTCCGCGCGGCGGCGTAGCTCAGTTGGTTAGAGCAGCGGAATCATAATCCGCGTGTCGCAGGTTCGAGTCCTGCCGCCGCTACTCCTCATGAAGCTTCTCCCCCGAAACCGAGAGAACACGAGCTAAGTCATGGCAGCCGGAGTCCGAGTCGCAATCACCCTCGCCTGCACGGAGTGCAAGCGGCGCAACTATCAGTCCGAGAAGTCGAAGCGGAACACGCCGGATCGCGTGGAGTTCAAGAAGTACTGCCGCTGGTGCGGCCAGCACACGCCTCATCGGGAGACGAGGTAGTGGCTCGCGACACGCGGGGCAAGCGGCGCGCGCAGCGCAAGGCCTCCGGAGCGCAGGACGGCGCCGAGGTGAAGCCCGCCCAGAAGTCGGCCTCGAAGCCGACCCAGAAGACCACGCCTGCCCGGGCGCGTCAGCGTCAGTCTCAGGTGCGTCCCGCGACGCAGCCGCAGTCGGCCCAGACGGGTCGACGCGAGCCGCGCGAGCGCGGGCGATTCGTCAAGGAGGCCTGGGGCGAGCTCAAGAAGGTCGAGTGGCCGGGGCGCTCGCAGGTGATCCAGGGGACGATCGTCGTGCTGATCGCGTGCATCATCGTGGGCGTGTTCTTGTACGGAGCCGACCAGGCCTTCAAGCCCTTCGTTCGCAATGTCCTCCTGGGGCAGTGAGGAGGAGCACGCAATGTTCCGTTGGTATGTGATCAATACCTACTCCGGGCACGAGAACAAGGTGAAGGCCAACCTGGAGCACCGCATCGTGTCGATGAACCAGGCGCCGCGCTTCCGTCGCGTCGTCGTTCCCACCGAGCAGGTGATCGAGACGAAGGACGGCCAGAAGGTGCAAATCGAGAAGCGGGTCCTGCCGGGCTACGTGCTCGTGAACATGGACCTGAACGACGACGCCTGGTCGGTCGTGAAGAACACGCCGGGCGTGACCGGGTTCGTGGGTGCTGGCGCAAAGCCGGTTCCGCTCGCCCAGGCTGAGGTCGACCGCATCCTGCACACGGGCGCCGGCGCCGGCGGTGCAGCTGTTCGCTCGCAGGTGGAGTTCTCGCTCGGCGAGTCCGTGAAGGTAACCTCGGGGCCGCTGTCGGACTTCGACGGCGAGATCGTCGACGTGAACGGCGACCAGCAGAAGCTGAAGGTGCTCGTCGACATCTTCGAGCGCCAGGTTCCCGTTGAGCTCGCGTTCGACCAAGTCAAGAAGATCGACTAGCCAAGAAAGAGCGACAGGTAGAGAGAGATGGCGAAGAAAGTCCTGACACTGATCAAGCTCCAGATCCCGGGCGGGCAGGCTAACCCTGCGCCTCCGGTCGGCCCTGCCCTCGGCCAGCACGGCGTCAACATCATGGAGTTCTGCAAGACCTTCAACGCGCAGACCGCGCAGGAGAATGGCCGCATCACGCCGGTCGAGATCACAGTGTTCGAGGATCGGTCCTTCACCTTCATCACGAAGACGCCGCCGGCCGCGGTTCTGATCAAGGAGGCGCTAGGGATCGCGAGCGGCTCCGCCGAGCCGAACCGCAACAAGGTCGGCCGCCTTTCCCAGTCGCAGGTGCGCCAGATCGCGGAGATGAAGCTGCCAGACCTGAACGCGCGCGACGTCGACCAGGCGATGCTCGTCATCGCCGGCACTGCACGAAGCATGGGCGTCGAGGTCGATAGATGACAGCTGTGGTCCTTCCTGACCGCTGTTCCCCCGAAGGGAGGGCGGCGGCATGAGCGCGCGCGGCAAGCGCTACGACGAGGCGCGCAGCAAAATCGACCGTGAGCAGGTCGTCTCGCCCGCCGCGGCGATCCAGACGCTCAAGGAGTTTCCGGCGGCCAAGTTCGACGAGACCGTCGAGGCGCACTTCCGGCTCGGGCTGAACGTCCGCCACGCCGACCAGCAACTCCGCGGCACGATCATGCTTCCCCACGGAACCGGGAAGAGCGTGCGTGTCGTCGTCTTCGCCGAGGGCGACAAGGCTCGCGAGGCCGAGGAGGCCGGCGCCGACGTGATTGGCTCTGCGGACCTCGCCAAGCGGGTCGAAGAAGGGTTCACCGACTTCGACGTTGCGATCGCGACTCCCGACCAGATGGGCAATGTCGGCAAGCTCGGGCGGGTGCTCGGCCCGCGCGGATTGATGCCGAACCCGAAGACCGGCACGGTCACGTTCGACATCGGCAAGGCCGTCACGGATGCAAAGGGCGGCAAGCTCGAGTACCGCACCGACCGGGGTGCTTGCGTGCACGTCTCGATCGGCAAGAAGAGCTTCGGTGGAAGAGACCTGCTCGAGAACTACGCTGCGCTGCTCGACGAGATCCTGCGAGCGAGGCCCGCCGCGGCGAAGGGCCGCTACATCGAGGGAATCACGCTCGCCACGACCATGGGCCCCGGCATCAAGGTCGACCCGACGCGCACGCGCGGGATCGTCGAGGAGCTGGCGGATGCGCCCCACGCAGAATCCGCCCAGGAGCCTGCTACCGTCTAGGCAACACGACTGAGTCCGTCGCCAGAGACAACCGGCAGCCGTAAGGGGCAGAAGTCCGGTCGAGGCGGCCACAGATGCGACCGAGTCGCTCTTCCGTGGCCCGCTTCAGGCGGGCCTAGTCATTTCCGAGGGAAGTGACCATGGACAAAGCTGAGAAAGAACAAGTAGTCGCCGAGCTGACGGAGCGCTTGCGAACTGCGGAGACGCTGATCGTCGCCGACTACCGCGGCCTCACGAACGCCCAGATCGACGGGCTGCGAACGAAGCTGATCGAGCATGGGGCGCGCTTCGCAGTCGTGAAGAACACGCTTACGCGCCGCGCAGCCGCGGCAGCGGGTGCCGATGCGCTGCTCGCTCTCCTGGAGGGGCCGTCGGCGATCGCGTTCATCGAGACCGGCGGCGATCCCATCGCCGTGGCGAAGGCGCTGGGCGATGCTGCCCGCGACACCCGCGTGCTCGCGATCCGCGGCGGCATGCTCGAGGGCCAGGCCATGTCGGCCGAGGAGGTCGAGAACCTGGCGAAGCTGCCGCCGGCCGACATCCTGCGCGCGCAGCTCGTGGGGGCGATCGTCTCGCCGTTGACAACGGTCGTCGCGCTCGTCGCGGCGCCGTTGCGCGACCTCGTCGGACTGATCGACGCGAGGATCGAGCAGCTGAGCGGAAGCGCCGATTCCGCAGGTGCGGAATCAGCGTCAGCGGAAACCACTGATGACGCAATCACGGCTAACCCCCAGCCGGAGGCTGAGGGCACTGAAGAGGGAGACACGAATGGCGACTGACACGTCCAAGGTGCTCGAGACGCTGGGCGGCATGACCGTCCTGGAGCTCGTCGAGCTCAAGAACAAGATCGAGGAGGAGTGGGGCGTGACCGCCGCGGCCCCGATGGCGATGGCGGCGCCCGGCGCTCAGGCTGCCGGCGACGGAGCCGATGCTGTCGAGGAGCAGACGGCGTTCGACGTCATGCTCACCGGCCCCGGTGACAAGAAGATCCAGGTGATCAAGGTCGTCCGGGCAATCACCGGCCTCGGCCTGAAGGAGGCGAAGGACCTCGTCGACAGCGCCCCGAGCGCCGTCAGAGAGGGCGTCGCCCAGGAGGAGGCCGACTCGGTGCGGGCACAGCTGGAAGAGGCCGGCGCCTCCGTCGAGCTGAAGTAGCTCGTCGTCGCGACGTCGTGGGGCCGCGTGCCGCGCTGCCCCACCACGCGGCCCGTCGCTGCTCGAGCAGCCTTGCTACTGCTCGAGCAACATTGCTACACTGACGTCAATTCTGGCCCTGCGCCGCGACTTTGCTTGCGGTGGAGGGCCTGCGTCCGCTACCTTACGGGGTTGCGCCGACGTTCCGCCGTCTGACCCTGCCCGCAGACTTTCACCGCACGCTCCTGCACTACGTCCACCCGCACCGCACGCCCATAAGGGAGGCTGTTACCACTTGAGCAGCACCGTTGTCGCGCCTCGTGCGCGTAAGAGCTTTTCACGCCTGAAGCACGTCCTCGACCTCCCCAATCTGATCGACATCCAGAAGTCCTCGTTCGGGTGGTTCCTGAAGGAGGGTCTTCGCGAGACGATTGACGACATCTCGCCGATCGAGGACTACACGAGCACGCTCGCCGTCGAGTTCGGCGAGTACGAGTTCGGAGAGCCGCAGTTCTCGATCCAGGAATGCCGCGAGAAGGACCTGACCTACCAGGCTCCCCTCTCGATGACGGTTCGGTTCGTCAACAAGGACACCGGCGAGATCCGCGAGCAGCGGGTCTTCATGGGCGATTTTCCGATGATGACCGAGCACGGTACGTTCATCATCAACGGCACCGAGCGCGTGATCGTGACGCAGCTCGTGCGCAGCCCGGGCGCCTACCTGATGGAGCCGAAGGACGCGACGAAGCAGGTCTTCATCGCGAACCTGATGCCGAGCCGCGGCTCGTGGCTCGAGCTCGAGATCGACAAGAAGGGGATCGTCTACGCCCGGATCGACCGGAAGCGGAAGCTGCCGGTGACGACGCTCCTGCGTGCGCTTGCGCGCGAGGAGGTCTCGGACGGGTTGGCGCTCGACTCGAACGACGACCTCCTGCAACTGTTCGACAACTCGCCGTTCATCCAGGCGACACTCGACAAGGACACGACGACGCGCGAAGAAGAGGCGGTCGTCGAGGTCTTCAAGAAGCAGCGTCCCGGCGAGCCACCGACGCTCGACAACTCGCGCAACCTCATCCGTGCGCTCTTCTTTGATCCGAAGCGCTACGACCTGACGAAGGTCGGTCGCTACAAGCTGAACCAGCGACTCGGCGTGGACGTTCCGAACGACACGCGGACCCTGACGACGACGGACATCGTCGCGCTCGTGCGCAAGCTCGTGGACCTCCCGCTGAAGCTCGGCGTCGACCTCGAGTCCAAGGACTTCGCGGCCGACGCGATCATGCTGAACCGCGATCCGATCCGCGGCGAGCTCGACGAGTACGAGCACTTCGGCAACCGCCGCCTGCGCACGACGGGAGAGCTGATCCAGGAGGCGTTCCGGGTCGGTCTCTACCGCATGGAGCGGGTCGTCCGTGAACGGATGACGACGGAGGACGTCGACACGATCACGCCGCAGACGATCATCAACATCCGCCCCGTCGTTGCCGCGCTGAAGGAGTTCTTCGGCTCCTCGCAGCTGTCGCAGTTCATGGATCAGACGAACTCGCTGGCCGGTCTCACCCACCGGCGTCGCCTCAGCGCCCTCGGCGCCGGCGGCCTCACCCGCGAGCGCGCGCCGATCGAGGTCCGCGACGTCCATCCGACCCACTACGGGCGCATGTGCCCGATCGAGACGCCCGAAGGCCCGAACATCGGCTTGATCGGCTCGCTCGCGTCGATGGCGACCGTGAGCGAGTTCGGGTTCATCCAGACGCCCTATCGCGTCGTCAAGGGCGGCAAGGTCTCGGACGAGATCATTTATCTCGACGCGGCCGAGGAGGCCCAGTACACGATCGCGCAGGCCTCCGAACCGGTCGATCCCAAGTCGGGCAAGCTCCTGAACGACATCGTCCTCTGCCGCTCGAGTCTGGGCGAGGCGGTGACGGCTGCGCCGAAGGACGTCGAGTTCATGGACGTCGCTCCGGCACAGATCGTCTCCGTCGCGACGGCGCTGATCCCGTTCCTCGAGCACAACGACGCCAACCGCGCGCTCATGGGCGCGAACATGCAGCGGCAGGCCGTGCCGCTGATGATCCCGCAGGCGCCGCTCGTCGGCACCGGCCTCGAGTACCGCGCCGCGATCGATACGGGCGACGTCGTCCTGTCTCACACGGACGGGACGGTGATCGACGTCGACGCGGAGCGCATCGTCGTCGAGGGTCGGGGTAGCCGTGAGGAGTACAACCTCACGAAGTTCATGCGCTCGAACCAGGGCACCCTGATCCACCAGAAGCCCGTCGTCGTGCTGAACGAGAAGGTTCAGGCGGGTCAGGTGCTCGCGGACGGCAGCTCTACCGATGGCGGCGAGCTCGCGCTCGGAGCCAACCTGATGGTCGCCTTCATGCCGTTCGAGGGCTACAACTTCGAGGACGCGATCGTCCTCAGCGAGCGGCTCGTGAAGGACGACGTGCTCAGCTCGATCCACATCCACGAGTACGAGATCGACGCGCGCTCGACGAAGCTCGGCGATGAAGAGGTCACCCGCGACATCCCGAACCGCTCGGAGGAGTCGCTCGCGAACCTCGACGACCGTGGCGTCATCCGGATCGGTGCCGAGGTCGGCTCCGGTGACCTGCTCGTCGGCAAGGTGACGCCCAAGGGCGAGACCGAGCTCACGGCCGAGGAGAAGCTGATCCGCGCCATCTTCAAGGAGAAGGCACGCGAGGTGCGCGACACCTCACTGAAGGTTCCGCACGGCGAGGGCGGCAAGGTGATCGGCGTGAAGACGTTCTCCCGCGAGTCGGGGGACGACCTCTCGCCAGGCGTCAACGAGCTCGTCCGGGTCTACGTCGCGAAGAAGCGCAAGATCTCGGAGGGCGACAAGCTCGCCGGCCGCCACGGCAACAAGGGCGTGATTTCGAAGATCGTTCCCGAGGAGGACATGCCGTTCCTCGAGGACGGCCGCCCCGTCGACGTGATCCTGAACCCGCTCGGCGTGCCGAGCCGGATGAACATCGGCCAGATCCTCGAGACGCACCTCGGCTGGGCCGCGGCACACGGGGTCTTCGTCGAGAACGGAAACGCCAATGCTGGCGTCAACCCCAAGGCACCGATCAACGCTCCGAATCCCGGAGCGGTGGCGACGCCGGTGTTCGACGGGGCGACCGAGCAGGACGTCGACGAGGCGCTCGTCGAGTGGTCGCGCCAGAATCCCGACTCGCCGATCAAGTTCAACGTCGATCCGAGCCGCGACACGGGCCGGACGGTGTCCGGCAAGGTGCGGCTCTTCGACGGCAAGACCGGCGAGCCGTTCGAGCAGAAGGTCACCGTTGGCTACATGTACATCCTGAAGCTGCTCCACCTCGTGGACGACAAGATCCACGCTCGCTCTACAGGCCCCTACTCCCTCGTCACCCAGCAGCCGCTGGGCGGCAAGGCTCAGTTCGGCGGCCAGCGTTTCGGCGAGATGGAGGTGTGGGCGCTCGAGGCCTACGGCGCCGCGTACACCCTCCAGGAGATGCTCACGATCAAGTCCGACGACACCGTCGGGCGCGTGAAGGCCTACGAGGCGATCGTCAAGGGCGAGAACATCGCCGAGCCGTCGATCCCGGAGTCCTTCAAGGTGCTGCTCAAGGAGATGCAGTCGCTGGCGCTCGACGTCAACGTCGTCTCCGAGGAGGGCGCGCGCGCCGAGATGCGCGACGAGGACGATGACCTGCTGCGCGCCGCCGAGGAGCTCGGCATCGACCTCTCCGGCGTGCGTGCCGGCAACGGCGCCGGGGCCGACGTCGCGGCCGATGCGGACGCCGCCGACGAGACCGTCGATCTGAGCGACGACGAGAACGAGGCGCCGGTGGTGGATGACGCAGCGGTCGTGATCGATGCCGAGGCCGACGCCGAAGCACCAGCGGAGACGTAGGCCACGCGCAGGATCTCCGCCTGAGTACGACCTCCTTGCGGCCGCCGTCGCGGCCAGACCCCCCGCAGCAGATTGGACTGACCTTGATCGACATCAACAACTTCGACGCCATCGAGATCGCCCTCGCCTCCTCCAAGCAGATCCGCGGCTGGAGCTCCGGCGAGGTCACCAAGCCGGAGACGATCAACTACCGCACCCTGAAGCCCGAGAAGGACGGCCTCTTCTGCGAGCGCATCTTCGGTCCGACGAAGGACTGGGAGTGCTACTGCGGCAAGTACAAGCGCGTCCGCTACAAGGGGATCATCTGCGAGCGCTGCGGCGTCGAGGTGACGCGCCAGAAGGTGCGGCGCGAGCGCATGGGCCACATCGACCTCGCAGCCCCCGTCAGCCACATCTGGTTCTTCAAGGGCGTGCCGAGCCGCATCGGCTATCTCCTCGACATCGCGCCGCGCGAGCTGGAGAAGGTGCTCTACTTCGCAGCCTCGATCGTCACAGGCGTCGACGTGGAAGCCCGGCAGAAAGATGTGGCAGACCTCGAGGACAAGGTGCGCTCGGAGTCGGAGCAGATCTATGTCGACCGGGACGAGGCTCTTGCGGCGCTCGAGCAGCGGCTCGGGCGCAGGCGGGACTACTTCGCGAAGGGCAAGGACAAGGGGTTTGACGAGGACGACGACTTCTGGGCCCGCGGGCTTGCGAACTGGGCCGAGGAGCAGGTGCTGCCGACGCTCGAGGACGTGCGCTCGCTCGCGTCGGGGATCTTCCCGGAGCTCTCCGGAAAGATCTCGACGGAGGACCCGAAGAAGATCCGGGAGCTCGTCCGTGCCACGGCCACGCGTGACGACCGCCGCCTCGCTCCGCGCGAGCTCGAGCAGGTCGCGACCGCGGCGCAGCAGATCCAGGAGGCGCTGAAGCCGCTGCGCGCGGAGCTCGATGCCGCCTCGGGTTCGAAGAAGGGTGCCCTCACGAAGCACGTCAACAAGGTGCAGGATGCGCTGCTCTCCGGCACCGAGCTAACGGGCGGCGACGCGGTCCTCGTGGCCGGTGTCGAGGCCAAGAACCTCGAGAAGGCGCGGGAGGTCGGTGCCGGCCTACTCGCGAGTGTGCTCGGCGCCGCCGACGCGACAATGGATCCGGCGGAAGTGCGCGAGCTCGCGTACGACCTCTGTCTGAAGGAAGGTGCGCGCAAAGACGATCTCGACACCGTCGCCCAGTGGGCGCTCAAGGTGCGCGAGATGTACTCCGACATCGAGTCTCGGCGCGCGGACGCGCGTGAGGCCGGCGTCGACTCGGTGCGTCGCCTCGAGGAGACCTGGACGCTCTTCCGTGAGCTCGAGCCGAAGCTCGTCGTCAACGACGAGCAGCTGTTCCGGGAGCTCAAGGACCGCTTCGGTTCGCCGTACGGCTTCGGCGTCTACTTCCGCGGTGGCATGGGAGCGGAGGCGATCCGCGACCTGCTTCGCGACCTCGACCTGCCGCTGGAGGCCGCGACCCTGCGCGAGACGATCAAGACGTCGAAAGGCCAAAAGCGGGAGCGCGCGATCAAGCGGCTCAAGGTCATGAGCGCGTTCATCACGTCCGAGAACAAGCCGGACTGGATGATCCTCGAGGCCGTGCCGGTGATCCCGCCGGAGCTGCGCCCGATGGTGCAGCTCGACGGTGGCCGTTTCGCGACGTCGGATCTGAACGACCTCTACCGGCGCGTGATCAACCGGAACAACCGCTTGAAGCGGCTGCTCGACCTGGGCGCGCCGGAGATTATCGTGAACAACGAGAAGCGGATGCTGCAGGAGGCCGTCGACGCGCTGTTCGACAACGGCCGCCGCGGGCGAGCGGTGACGGGACCTGGCAACCGGCCGCTCAAGTCGCTCTCCGACATGCTGAAGGGCAAGCAGGGCCGCTTCCGCCAGAACCTGCTCGGCAAGCGCGTCGACTACTCGGGCCGCTCGGTGATCGTGTCGGGGCCGTACCTGAAGCTGCACCAGTGCGGGTTGCCGAAGCTGATGGCGCTCGAGCTCTTCAAGCCGTTCATCATGAGCCGGCTCGTCGAGCGAAAGAGCGTCCAGAACATCAAGGCGGCCAAGAAGTACGTCGAGTCGATGACGCCCGAGGTCTGGGACGTGCTCGAGGAGGTGATCGCGGAGCACCCGGTGCTGCTGAACCGCGCTCCGACGCTGCACCGCCTCGGCATTCAGGCGTTCGAGCCGGTACTGGTCGAGGGCAAGGCGATCCAGGTTCACCCGCTCGTCTGCCATGCCTTCAACGCCGACTTCGACGGCGATCAGATGGCCGTGCACCTGCCGCTCTCGGCGGAGGCACAGGCGGAGGCGCGCGTGCTGATGCTCTCCTCGAACAACATCCTCTCGCCGGCGCACGGGCACCCGCTGACGACGCCGACGCAGGACATGGTGCTCGGCTCCTACTACCTCACGTACTCCTCGCGCGACCTGACGGCAACGACTGCCGCAGAGCTCGCGAAGGAGCTCGGGCGGGACGGCATCAAGCGCTTCCGCGCCGAGGACGAGGTGCAGTTCCACGTCGAGTCACGCCAGATCGGGCTCCAGGATCCGATCGAGTACCGCTGGCATGACGAGCTCTTCCTCACCACTCCCGGCCGCGTGATCTTCAACAGCGAGGTCGAGCGGTCGCTGCAGGAAGCGGTCGTCGGCGACGAAGCCGAGGCACACACCTACATCAACCGCACGCTCTCCAAGCGCGAGATCGACCTCTTCATCGCTCAGCTCGTCGACCGGTACGGGGCGCACGCGATCGCATCGGTTCTCGACACGATCAAGACCCTCGCCTTCCGCTACGCGACGAGGGCCGGGATCACGATCTCGAAGAACGACATCGTGATCCCGCCGCAGAAGGAAGAGATCCTGAGCGGTTTCGAGACCCGCGTCGCGGGGGTGGAGGGCCAGTACGAGCGCGGCCTCATCACCGAGGAGGAGCGGCACGAGTCGATCGTCAACATCTGGACCGAGGCGACCGACACCGTCGCGGACGCGATGCAGGAGAACCTGAACGAGCTGAACTCCATCTACATGATGGCCAACTCGGGGGCGCGTGGATCGTTCAAGCAGATCCGCCAGCTCGCCGGTATGCGCGGCCTGATGGCGAATCCGAAGGGCGAGATCATCGAGCGCCCGATCAAGGCCAACTTCATGGAAGGCCTGTCGGTGCTCGAGTACTTCATCTCGACGCACGGTGCCCGCAAGGGTCTCGCCGACACCGCGCTCCGCACCGCCGACTCGGGCTACCTGACCCGTCGCCTCGTCGACGTCTCGCAGGACGTGATCATCCGCGAGGCCGACTGCGGCAGCGGCGAGTTCGTCGAGTTGCCGATCCACCTGCCCGAGGGGCTGAACGAGTCGGTGATGGGCAGGATCCTGGCCGAGGATGTGTACAAGCCGCTCTCGAGCGGGAAGCCGGGGAAGACCAGCGTGGCCAAGAAGGGCGAAGAGATCACCGCCCCGCGGCTGCGCGAGATCTCCGTCGCGCTCGACGACGAGTTCGCGAAGCTGCCGGTGCGCTCGGTGCTGAAGTGCCGCGCACTGACCGGCGTCTGCCAGACCTGTTACGGCACCTTCCTGGCTACGGGCAACCTGTCCGACATCGGCGACGCGGTCGGCATCATCGCCGCCCAGTCGATCGGCGAGCCCGGTACGCAGCTGACGATGCGAACCTTCCACACGGGCGGCGTCGCGGGTGCCGACATCACGCACGGCCTGCCGCGCGTCGTCGAGATCTTCGAGGCGCGGAACCCCAAGGGCGCAGCGACGCTCGCAGAGATCGGCGGCAAGGTCGACATCGACGAGTCGGAGGGCCGGGGCCCGAAGGTCACGATCACGCCGACCACGCTCGACGAGAACGGCGAGGCGATCGACCCGAAGGAGTACCAGCTCCCACGGCGGACGCGGCTGCTCGTCACGAGCGGCCAGGTCGTCGAGCCGGGCGATCCGCTGAACGACGGCTCACGGGCTCCTGCCGAGCTGCTCGCGCTCAAGGGTGCGACGGCGACCGAGCTGTACCTCGTGGGCGAGGTGCAGAAGGTCTACAAGTCGCAGGGCGTCGACATCCACGACAAGCACATCGAGCTGATCGTCCGTCAGATGCTGAAGAAGGTGAAGGTGAAGGAGGCCGGTGAGACGGCGCTCCTGCCGGGCGAGCTCGCGGACAAGACGAAAGTCGAGCGGGAGAACGCGAAGCTGAAGAAAAAGGAGGAGCGGGCGACGTTCGAGCCGTTGATCCTCGGGATCACGAAGGCGTCGCTTGCGACGGAGTCCTTCCTCTCGGCGGCCTCGTTCCAGGAGACGACGAAGGTGCTGACCGATGCCTCGATCGAAGGTAAGGTCGACCACCTGCTGGGGCTGAAGGAGAACGTGATCATCGGCAAGCTGATCCCGGCGGCGACCGGCCTCAAGCGCTACCGCCAGATCGACATCGGCCCGTCCGACTCGGTGCCGGCCCACCTGTATGCGCGGCCGGAGACGGAGGCGGAGCTGCTGGCGGCGCTGGAGGAGATCGGCGGCGACGGCGACGGCCTCGACCTGGAGGCGCTCGGCCTCACCTTCGGCGGGGCACCGCTGCACGATGCCAACGGCGACGGGATGCCGCTCGAGTCGACCGAGGCGGAGGAGATCCCCGAGATCGACTCGCCGCTCGACGAGCCGAAGACCTAGCAGGCGAGCAGAGCGAGGTAGATGAGGGGCGGCCGCGAGGCCGCCCTCATCGTTCGGGCGATGCTGCACAGTCCGCGCCTCAACCCGCATGCAGCGACGCGGAGCTACGGCCGAATCAGCAGCCAGAGGTCGATCTGGTCGCGCCTACCGTAGAACTCGACGGGTGGCCGAGCGTCGTCGCCCAGCGTCGCCGCCTCTAGCTCTGCCATCCCGCCCGCCGATTCGCTCGTAGATCTGGGGAGGGTTCCGATCCGACCTCGCAGGTACCAGCCGCCGGCCAATGTGCCGAGCTGCAAAGCCGAGACTGTCAGGGCGGTCGCGGTCTTTCAGCGGAGTGCACACGGTGTACGGTTCAGGCGCACGTCGATCCGCGAGTACATCTTGCGTCCGCGCAACCCGACGAGCTGCTCGAACCGCGGCCAGATCGCCTGAATGTGGGCCAACTCATCGACGGTGGTTCGCTCCATGACGGTGATGCTGAACTTCTGGGACAGCTCGGCGGTCGTGCTGCTGCTCATCCAGGCAAAAGACGACGCGAGAGCTGCGGTCGTTGATTGCCGCGATCAGGAGCTCTGGTCCGGTGGGCCAGCGAGCTCGAACGTATCTCGGCCATCGCTCAGCGTGAGCGTGAACGAGCGCGGATCAATCGAGCGGCAGGCAGAGCGTTCGAGCGTCTCGACGGCCTGCGCGAGAATGGGTCGAGCGAGAGGGCTTCAGGGTCATCGGCCCGACTCGCCCGAGCCAGGGGAACGACCGTCGGCCGCGAACCTCTGCTACAACGACTCGCGGGGGACGCTGCATGACGGAGATGAAAAAGGTCTTGCTCATCGCGCTGGCGGCTGCTGCGGTTGCTGCCGCCGCACCCGGCACCGCCGCCGCGGGCCTCTGTGGCCTGCCCGACGCAAAGCCGCTCTGGATCGACTATGGCGCGCCGGAGCTCGCGGACATCTTCGCCAAGCCCGGTGTGATCGTGGCCGGCTCGGGGGATGGATACCCCGCGCAGATGCGGGCTCGGGGGGCGCAGACAATCTACTGGGACATGTACTTGAGCAAGCGCGTCGGCACGCCCTCGAGCCCGGCTGACTCCGGAGTTCTGACCGAGCGGGCGGAACGGGTTTACGACTTCGCCGTGCTCACGACTGGCTGCCAGACGCCTTGGATCGCGATGAACGAGCTTTTCGGAGCCTCCGTGCCCACTCCGTGGACGCCTACCACGGCGCGCTACCGGCAGAACGTCCTCGACTGGGCACGCCACCTTGCCCGCCGGGGCGCGAAGCCGATTCTGCTCGTCTCGAGCGACCCGTTTACCGGCGGCGAGGCGGCGCAGTGGTGGCGCGACGTCGCGGAGGTGGCGGACATCGTGATCGAGAAGTACTTCAACGCGCCCGCAGTGCACCGTGCCGGCCCGGAGCTCGGCAGTCGCCGCATGCGCACCTCGATGCGGCAGGCGGCGAGCAAGCTCTTCGCGATCAACATCCCGCCCTCGAAGCTCGGCTTCATGCTCGCCTTCCAGACGCGGCCCGGCTCGGGTGGCCGTGAGGGGCTGAAGCCGGCGTCCGCGTGGTTCGAGGTTGCAAAGCTGCAGGCGCTGGCAGCACAGCAAGTTGCGCGAGAGCTTGGGATCGCGCACATCTGGTCCTGGGGTTGGGGTGTCTTCAACGAGGCGGGCAAAGATCCCGACAAGGCGGGTGCCGCCTGCGCCTGGCTCTGGGCACGGAACCCGAGCCTCTGCGACGCACCCAGTCTCGATCGCTTCGACGACGATCGGCGGGCCGGGCAGATCGACCTGCCCGTCGGAGTCCGGTGCGCCCTCGGCGACCGCACGATCACGACGAACCAGATCGGCGAGCTGACACGGCTCACGCGCGACCCCGAGGTCGCGTTCTCGGCGCTCTTCGCCCGGCTCGTGGAGAGCGGGCAGGCCAGCGTCAGTTCGAGCGACGTCCTGCGCGCCGAACGGACCCTCGTCTCGCGCCGCTTTCGCGGTGGAGCGCCGTACTTGGCCGCCCTCGCGCGAGGGCGCGCCACCCGCGCCGTCGCACGCGGGATCGTCGGTGACGAGCTGCGCCGGCGCGCGATCCAAGCCCGCCTCTCCGTCGCGAAACCCTCAGCCGGACAGCTCGCCGAGTTCCACGGAACCTATGGCACCGAGCTGGTGCGTGAGGTCGAGGTCGAACCGGCGCCGTCCTGGCTCCCGGACGGCCGTGGGATCGCGCTCTCGATCGACGCTCCACCGCAGGTGTTCATGGCACCGCTCGACCGCTGGGTCACGATTCGTACCTTCGAAGGTGTCTTCCGCATGCGGGCGCAGGCCGAGACTGCACCTCTCGCATCCGTGCCCTTCGTGTCAGCGCGGGCCGGTATCGGCCGGGCGCTCCGACGGGCCGCGCAGGCCGACGCTTACCACGGTCGGACGGCACTGAAGCAGAAGGCCGCGCTCGATCACGTCCGGTGCGTGCGTGACCGGTTGCCCCAGATCGGGGCCGTCGAGCTCACGAGCTACCTGCCGTTCCTGACGTTGACCGAGGCCGGCTAGAGGTTTGATGTGAACCTCGGGTGCGCGCGGGGATGGGCCAGACGGAGCGGTTTTGTCGGGTCGGGCGCGGCGCGTAGTGGTGCTACGGGCAAGCCCGAGCGGGCGAAACCGCACCGTGGCACACCAGCCGGGCGTGCGTGCGGTTCACAACGGGCCTCTAACGCGGGCGGCGTCAGTGGGGAGTGGTGCTGACGACCGTCCCTGCGCCCGCGTTCCGCGCCATCTGCAACGCCGTCTCGGCCCGCTCGAGCAGCGTCCACGGCGTGTCGGCAGGAAGGAGCTCAGCCACTCCTCCAGCGATGGAGACGTCGCCGCTCTCGGCGGGTGGGAGATCCGCGAGCGACGCGCGGAGCCGCGCGAACACGTCGTCCGCAGCACGCCCGTCGCTGCCGGAGAGCAAGGCGCCGAACCGTCCACCTTCGAGCCTACAAAGGAAGGCGTCGGGTGCCGTGTAGTGCCTCAGCCGCCGCGCGATCTCCTCCAGCACCCCGTCGCCCGCAGGCTGCCCGGCGTGATTGTTCGTGCTCAGGCCATCGACGTCGACGAGCAGCAGCGAGAGCATCGCGCTCGCCTCTCGAGCCTGTGCCAGCTCGCGGGCGCCCAGTGAGTAGAACGACTGTCGGTCGAGGAGGTCGGCCAGCATGTCAGGCTGGCGCTCTACTTGGCGAGCAGCTTCCAGTGCGCGCTCGAATGCGGGGCGGACTGCGTCGGCGAGCTCCCGCAGGAGCTCCACGTCCGCGTCGCTGAACTGGTGGTGCGGCGCCCGCGTCAACACCGCCAACATGCTCGACGACTCGAGGAGAGGAACCGACAGGCCCGAGCGGATCGGGTGCTCCCCGTCCTCCGGTCCGAGCTCGCGGTTGTAGGAGATCTCGAGTGCCCGGGCGCCTCGGTAGTCCGGAGGCCCCATCCGGGTGACGTCGGCGGCTTCCTCCTCGGTGAGTCCGACCGTGGTCGCGGTCGGGCTGCCGTCCGTCCCGGGAACGATCGCCACCGCAGCGTCCGTCGCAGTGCCGGCTCGCGCGCGCTCGAGGGCGCGGACGACCGTGCCCTGGGCGTCCTCCGCCTCGTCCTCCAACGCCTCAAGCTCAACGCTTGCGGCTTCGCCGCCGGCGGGCAGGCGTGCTGTTTCGATGGCCTGCTGGATCGTCTGCGTCAGGGTCGCAAGGCGGTCGTCGTAGCGCTCGAGCATCGCGGTCACGGCGTTGGTCTGCTCCCCGACCAGCCGCCGGATCGCAACGACGAAGAGTCCGAGCGAGACAAGGCCCAGGGCGACGGACGCCACGTAGATGGCGATCGTCACCGTTCGTCTCCGACCAGGGGTGCGACCAAGAGCAAATAGTATTCTGCACGTGGCGAGGCGTGTGGGCCGTCAGGCTGCACCAGGGGAAGGAAGAGACGGTTTGTCGAGGCGCTCGTTGTGGATCTTCGTGTCGCTCACGCTCGCCGTTGCCGGTGCCGTCGTCATCCGTCGTCTGTCGCCGCTGCTCGACCCCCACCGCCGCCGCGCTGCCTTTGTGCGCCTGCGTCCGCAGGGTGGATCCCCGCCCAGGACTCGCGGCAACGACGCCGGCCACGTGCAGTATTCGACGTCAGGGGCCGAGGCTATGCTGCCGCCGATGGAGCCGATGCTCGCGCCGATGCTCGAGACGGTGCCGCTCGCGAGGGCGGAACCGGCGACCCCTATCCAGCCTGTCCCCTCCGCTGTCGCTCCGGCGGGAAGCAGCGCCACCTTCGGCGAGCCTCCTCGCGAGCAGCCTGCTCTCCCGCCGCCGGCGAGACGAGGTTCCGGCGTCGTTCTCGCCACCGTGGCGGCGGTCGCCGGTGTGCTAGCGCTTGCTCTCGGCTCGTGGTCCTTTTACTCCGTGGCACGCTCCGACGAGTCCGATTCGAACGAGCTCGTGGAACAGGCAGTGGCGCTGCTCGCCGACCCCTCGACACAGCGGATCCAGTTCGATGGTTCGGGAAACGGCCTGACGATCGTCGTCGGCCAGAACGGTGAAGCACTTCTCGTCATCACCGGCCTGAAAGCCGAACCGAAGGGCATGAAGTACCAAGCCTGGGTGATCGCAGACGCCGGCAAGCCCGTACCGGCCGTCGTGTTCTCGGGAACCGCGCGCGTCGTTCCGCTCGAGCAGCTGGTGCCTCCCGGCGCGACGATCGCGATCACGGTCGAGCCGAAGGGCGGCTCGATGGAGCCGAGCCATTCGCCGACGATCGTCGCCCAGCTGAGCTGAGCCGAACCCCTCCACACCGGTCGGTCAGCTCCGAGAGAAGCCGTCCGTGCCGTTCGCGATCTCCAGGCGGTCCTTGCCGTTCGCCTTCGCTCGGTAGAGCGCGGCGTCCGCGCGCTCAAAGAGGCTGGCGGCCGTGTCTTCGGGCTGCACCTGGGCCGCGCCGGCCGAGAGCCGCAGCCTGCCCTCTGACGGAAGCGCGTTGATCGTGATCGCCTTGTGGATCCGGTCGTAGAGCTGCCTGGCATCCGAGGTCTCCGACTCGGGCAGGATCACCGCGAACTCGTCCCCCCCGATCCGGCAGGCGATGTCGACCGAGCGGATCGCGTCGCGCAAACGCTCGGCTGCCTGACCGAGGACGTCGTCGCCTGCCAGGTGGCCGATCCGGTCGTTGATCGACTTGAAGTCGTCCAGGTCGAAGATGATCAGGGCGAGGCTGCGGCTGTAGCGATGCGCCCGCAGCACCTCGCGGTGCAGTGTCTCGTGGAAGAACCGCTGGTTGAAGAGCCGGGTCAGCGCGTCCGTCTCGGCGAGCTGGCGGGCTTCGCGGTAGCGTCGGGCGTTCTCGATCGCCGGGATCGAATCCTGTGCGAGCTGCTCGACCGCCGCCACGTGTTCCGGCAACGGCTCGTGGCCGTTCCGCCGCCAGAACAAGGCGACGGAGCCGAGCTGGCTCCCGTCGCGGCCCGTGAGCGCCACGAACACGCCACCTTGAATCCTGTCGCCGTTGCGGGCACCGTTCTCGGGGCCATAGCGATAGTTGACTGTCAGCGTGCCGCCGGCACCACCCACGCTGGCGGGCGACGTCGGCGGTCGAGTCGCTTCGGCGGTGGACATACCCCGCGTCGAGACGATCGGCGGCTCCCCCTGTTCCTCGAGCGCGACCATGGCGGCGTCGAAGCCCGGGAGCTGCAGCGCTGCGTCGAGGAGACGGTCGAGCAGCTCCTCGAGGTCGATCGAGCTGCCGAGCTCGCTCAGCAGGCGGCCGTGTCGGCTCTCCCGGTCGGCGCGGTCGAGCGCCTCCGAAAGATCGCGTGCGAGCTCGTCCATCCGCACCCGCATGTCGTCGACCGCCGTGGCCAGCCGATCGCCGGAGGGGGCCGGGCGTCGCAGGCGGAGCGTGACGAAGAGGGCGCCGAGGACGACCGCCAGCACAACGACGACGGTGACCACGGTCGTCATGCCGGTGCCCCGCTTCGACAAAGGTCTTCGGGTGGCCGTCGCGGTCGCACTGCGCGCGCGAGAGGAGGAACGACGCCAAGGGAGGTCGTCGCTGCGAGTGCCGCTGCGCGGGCGATGAGAACCGTGTTCATGATGGAGGTGGAGCCGCGGTCTCACTGTAGTCGTGCCGCGAGACTGAGGGTATGATTTGAAAAGGATAAAGTTAAGCCGCAGCTCAGCGGCTTCTGGGCCAGCTTCCTCGGCGAGACCGCGCGAGGTTCGCTATCATCCGCGGTCCGGTTGGCAGGTGCCCACGGGCCCGCCGACCGTTGTTGTGTGTGAATAGCCGCCGTTTCCGGACGCCCGAAGGAGAATTCAGTGCCGACCGTCAACCAGCTCGTCCGCAAGGGCCGCCAGACTTCGAAGTCGAAGTCGAAGAGTCCCGCGCTGCGTGGCGCGCCGCAGAAGCGGGGCGTTTGCACGCGCGTCTACACGGTCACGCCCAGGAAGCCGAACTCGGCGCTCCGGAAGGTCGCCCGCGTCCGGCTGACGAACGGGGCCGAGGTCGGTGCGTACATCCCCGGCGAGGGACACAACCTGCAGGAGCATTCGGTGGTGCTCTTGCGCGGCGGCCGCACCGCCGATCTGCCTGGCTTCCGCTACAAGATCATCCGCGGCGGCCTCGATACGTCGGGAGTCTCCGACCGTAAGCAGGCGCGCTCGCGCTACGGGGCGAAGAAGGCCTAATGGCTCTCCTGGCAGCAGTTAGGGCACCTCTGGCGCGCGATGCGCGGCGCATTGCTGCGTCCTCGGTCGCGTCCGGGCTAACCCGCCCGCACGCTCCCTGCGTCCTTGCACTGCTTGCGCCTAGCACGCCGGAGGCGCGAAACCGCCACCAGGAGAGCCATTGATGCCGCGCCGCGCAGACATCACGCCACGCGAGTTGGTGCCCGACCCGGTGCACAGCTCGAAGCTCGTCACCCAGCTGATCAATGCGGTCATGCTGGACGGCAAGCGCTCGACCGCCGAGAGGCTCGTATACGACGCGCTCTCAATCGTGTCCGAGCGCACCGGCCGCGCTCCGGTGGAGGCGCTCGAGGGAGCGATCAAGACCGTCACCCCCGTGCTGGAGGTCCGCTCACGTCGCGTCGGCGGCGCGAACTATCAGGTGCCCGTCGAGGTGCCGCAGCGCCGCGCCCGGACGCTCGCGATCCGCTGGCTCGTCCAGTTCTCGCGCGACCGGCGCGAGAAAGGCCTGCAGGCGAAGCTCGCAGCCGAGTTGATGGACGCGCTGAACGGCCAGGGCGGCGCGTTCAAGAAAAAGGACGACATCTACCGGATGGCACAGGCCAACAAGGCCTTCGCCCATTACCGCTGGTAGTCGCGCGATGAGTACGACAGCAACCCGTATTGGCCTGGACCGGGTCCGCAACATCGGGATCATGGCGCACATCGACGCCGGCAAGACGACGACGACCGAGCGAATCCTCTACTACACCGGGCGCACCCACAAGATGGGTGAGGTGCACGAGGGCGCTGCGACGATGGACTGGATGGCCCAGGAGCAGGAGCGCGGCATCACCATCACCTCGGCGGCAACGACTGCGGAGTGGCGCGACCATCGCATCAACATCATCGATACGCCCGGGCACGTGGACTTCACTGTCGAGGTTGAGCGCAGCCTGCGCGTGCTCGACGGCGCCGTCGCCGTCTTCGACGCAGTCGCCGGGGTGCAGCCTCAATCCGAGACGGTTTGGCGCCAGGCCGACAAGTACAAGGTGCCGCGCATCGCGTTCATCAACAAGATGGACCGCACCGGCGCCGACTTCTTCGCCTCGGTCAAGTCGATGGTCGACAAGCTCGGCGCCAACCCGGTGCCGATCCAGTTGCCGATCGGCCAGGAGGAGAACCACCGCGGCGTCGTCGACCTCGTCGAGATGAACGCGATCACCTACGAGGACGACCTCGGCGAGAAGTTCACCGTCGGCGAGATCCCGATTCACCTGGCCGAGCAGGCGCACGAGTACCACCACCTGTTGATCGACGCGATCGCCGAGCACGACGACGAGCTGACGGAGACCTACTTGACCGACGAGTCGCTCGTCACGCCCGAGATGATCAAGCGTGCGCTCCGGGCAGGCACGCTCGCCGACGCGCTGACACCTGTCGTCCTCGGCTCGGCGTTCAAGAACAAGGGCGTCCAGCCGCTGCTCGACTGCGTGATCGACTACCTGCCGAGCCCGCTCGACGTGCCTGCGGTGCAGGGCCTCGACCCGAAGACCGAGGGGGAGCTCACCCGCGAGGCGTCGATGGACGCACCGTTCGCGGCCCTCGCCTTCAAGGTCATGTCCGACCCCTTCGTCGGCAAGTTGACCTACTTCCGGGTCTACTCCGGGACGCTCAAGGCCGGCGACCGGGTGCTGAACACGACGAACGGCAAGACGGAGCGCATCGGCCGCATCCTGCAGATGCACGCGAACCACCGCGAGGAGCGCGAGGAGATCTGGGCAGGTGAGATCGCTGCAGGTGTCGGGCTCAAGCAGACGACGACCGGCGACACGCTCGCGGTCGAGAGCGCCCCGATCGTGCTCGAGCGGATGACCTTCCCCGAGCCCGTGATCTCCGTCGCCATCGAGCCGAAGACGAAGGGCGACCAGGACAAGCTGGGCGCCGGGCTCGCCCGGCTCTCCGAGGAGGATCCAACCTTCAGGGTCACCTCCGACGAGGAGACTGGCCAGACGTTGATCGCCGGCATGGGCGAGCTCCACCTCGAGATCATCGTCGACCGCCTGATGCGTGAGTTCCGGGTCGACGCGAACGTGGGGCGGCCGCAGGTTGCCTATCGCGAGACGATCTCCAAGCCCGCAGAAAAGGTGCAGGGCAGGTTCGTCCGCCAGACCGGCGGCTCGGGACAGTACGGCGACGCCGTCATCAACCTGCTGCCGCAGGAACCCGGCGCGGGCTACGAGTTTGCCGACAAGATCGTGGGCGGAAAGATCCCGCGCGAGTACATCAAGCCGATCGACGAGGGCATCCAGGAAGCGATGAACTCGGGCATCCTCGCGGGCTACCCCGTCGTGGACGTGAAGGTCGAGCTGATCGACGGCAGCTACCATGACGTCGACTCGTCGGAGCGCGCGTTCAAGATCGCCGGCTCGATGGCCTTCAAGGAAGCGATGAAGCGCGCGAAGCCGAAGTTGCTCGAGCCGGTCATGGCCGTCGAGGTCGTGACGCCGGAGGAGTTCCTCGGCGACGTGATGGGGAACCTGAACAGCCGGCGCGGCCGGATCGAGGAGATGAACCCGATGGGCAAGGCGACGACGATCAAGGCAATCGTGCCGCTCTCGGAGATGTTCGGCTACGCCACCGATGTGCGCTCGATGACTCAGGGGCGCGCCACCTTCTCGATGCAGTTCGAGCGCTACGAGGACGTCCCGGGCAACATTGCCGCAGACCTCGTCGACCCGCAGTCCAAAAGTTCGTAAGCCACAAGTTCGTAAGACAGAGACGGAGGAGAGAGCCAGAATGGCCAAGCAGAAGTTCGAGCGCAACAAGCCGCACCTGAACGTCGGCACGATCGGTCACATCGACCACGGGAAGACGACCCTCACCGCCGCGATCACGAAGGTGCTTGCCGAATCGAGTGGCGGCACCGCGGTCGCGTTCGACGAGATCGACAAGGCTCCGGAGGAGCGGCAGCGCGGAATCACGATCAACACCGCGCACGTCGAGTACGAGACGGCAAACCGCCATTACGCCCATGTCGACTGCCCGGGACACGCCGACTACATCAAGAACATGATTACGGGCGCCGCGCAGATGGACGGGGCGATTCTTGTCGTTTCGGCCGCCGACGGGCCGATGCCGCAGACGCGTGAGCACATCCTGCTCGCCAAGCAGGTCGAGGTGCCGTACATCGTGGTCGCGCTCAACAAGGCGGACATGGTCGACGACCCCGAGCTGCTCGAGCTCGTCGAGATGGAGGTGCGCGAGCTGCTCTCGAAGTACGACTTCCCGGGTGACGACATCCCGATCGTGCACGTCTCCGCGCTCAAAGCGCTGGAGGGCGACGCCGAGTGGACGCCGAAGATCCTGGAGCTGATGGAGGCGGTCGACTCCTACATCCCGGAGCCCACCCGCGACATCGACAAGCCCTTCCTGATGCCGATCGAGGACGTGTTCACGATCACCGGTCGCGGCACGGTCGTCACCGGCCGCGTCGAGCAGGGTCAGATCAAGATCGGCGACGAGGTCGAAATCGTCGGTATCCACGAGAAGGTGGAGAAGACGGTCGTCACGGGTGTCGAGATGTTCCAGAAGACGCTCGACGCCGCCCAGGCGGGCGACAACGCCGGCGCGCTGCTCCGCGGCATCAAGCGCGAGGAGATCGAGCGCGGCCAAGTTCTGGCGAAGCCCGGTTCGATCACGCCGCACACGAACTTCGACGCGGAGATCTACGTGCTGTCGAAGGACGAGGGCGGCCGACACACGCCGTTCTTCTCCAAGTACCGCCCGCAGTTCTACTTCCGCACGACGGACGTGACGGGCGAGATCACGCTCCCGGAGGGCCAGGAGATGGTCATGCCGGGCGACAACACTCAGATGACGGTCGGGCTGATCCAGCCGATCGCGATGGACGAGGGTCTTCGCTTCGCAGTCCGCGAGGGCGGTCGCACTGTCGGCGCCGGCGTCGTCACCAAGATCACCAAGTAGGAAAGGGAACGAGGGAGCATCGTGGCGCAGCAGAAGATCCGTATCCGTCTGAAGGGCTATGACCATCAGCAGCTGGACCGCTCCGCATCGCAGATCGTGGAGACAGCTCAGCGCACCGGTGCCACCATCACCGGCCCCGTGCCCCTACCCACCGAGAAGAACGTGTACTGCGTGATCCGCAGCCCCTTCAAGGACAAGGATTCACGCGAGCACTTCGAGGTGCGCACGCACAAGCGCCTGATCGATATTCACAGCCCCACGCCGAAGACGGTGGACTCGTTGATGCGCCTCGATCTCCCCGCCGGCGTCGACATCGAGATCAAGCTCTGAGGTCGACGTGAAGGGCATTCTCGGCAGAAAAATCGGCATGACCCAGGTCTTCGATCCGGAGTCGGGCGACGTGACGGCGGTCACCGTGATCGAGGCCGGACCGTGCCCGGTCGTCCAGGTGAAGACCGTCCCCACCGACGGGTACGAAGCCGTGCAGATTGCGTTCGACGAGGTGGCCGAGCGGAAGCTCTCGAGGGCCGAGCGTGGGCATCTCGCCAAGGCCCAGGCGGCCCCACACCGGCACCTGGTCGAGCTGCGCGGTCAGAGCGAGCTGCAGGTGGGGGAGACGGTCACCGTCGAGTTGTTTTCCCCCGGCGACCACGTCAAGGTCGCCGGCATCTCGATCGGCAAGGGCTTCCAGGGCACGATCAAGCGCCACAACTTCAGTCGCGGCCCGGTTTCGCATGGCTCACACAACGTCCGCAAGCCGGGCTCGATCGGTGCCTCGGCGACGCCCTCGCGCGTCTTCAAAGGGATGAAGATGGCCGGACGGATGGGCGGTAAGCGCGCGACACAGTTGGGCCTCGTCGTCCACGACATCGATGTCGAGCGGAACCTCCTGCTCGTCAAGGGCTCAGTGCCCGGACCGAAGAGCGGCATCGTCGAGATCAGAGGTGCCAAGTAACCATGGCGGAGAAGAAACTGCTCGCCCCCCTTCTCGGTGAGAACGCCGACGTGGAGCGCCCGCTCGCCGAGCACGTCTTCGGCGCCGAGGTGAAGCCCCACCTCGTGCACGAGGTGGTACGCGCAGAGCTGAACGCTCGCCGCGCCGGAACGCGGGCCGTGAAGAGCCGCGGGCTCGTCTCCGGCGGCCGCTCGAAGCCGTGGCGCCAGAAGGGCACCGGCCGCGCCCGCGCCGGCACCGTTCGAGCGGCGCAGTTCACCGGCGGCGGTGTCGTTTTCGCCGTCAGCACCAGCTTCGAGCAGAAGGTGAATCGCAAGGCCCGGCGCTCCGCCCTGCGCGGAGCGCTCTCGAGCCATGCACAGAGAGGGACGCTCGGCCTCCTCGACGGCGCCGCGTTCGCGACTCCGTCGACGAAGGAGGCAAAGAGGCTCGTCGAGAGCTGGGGTCAGGAAGCACCGCTCCTCGTCGTCGTCGGCGAGGACGAGGAAGCGCTGATCAAGTCGTTCCGCAACCTGCCGGACACCCTTGTGACGGTTCCCTCCGAGCTCGAGGTGGTCTCGGTCGTGTGGGCGCGTGCGGTTCTGATCACCGAGGTGGCCCTGCCGTTCGTAGAGGCGAGAGCCACATGAGCCTGCATCCGAACGAGGTGCTGCTCGCTCCGGTGGTCTCGGAGAAGAGCTACAGCCTGATCACCGACCGCAAGTACACGTTCAAGGTGCACAAGAATGCACACAAGACGCAGGTGCGGCAGGCCGTGGAGGAGCTCTTCGACGTCAAGGTCGAGAACGTAAACATCATCAGCGTGCAGGCAAAGCCGAAGCGGCGCGGGATGACGAAGGGAACGCGCCCCGGCTGGAAGAAGGCGATCGTGCAGCTGCGCGAGGGCCAGAAGATCGAGATCTTCGAAGGCGCACAAGTTTGATCGCGAGAAGTGCTGACGTAGCTCCCGCGATGAGCAACGAAAGGCAAAGCAGATGGCACTGAGAAAATTTAAGCCAACAAGTCCCGGTAGGCGATTCATGTCGGTCTCCTCCTTCGAGGAGGTCACGAAGACGCGCCCCGAGAAGAGCCTGACCGAGCCGCTGAAGAAGACAGGCGGCCGGAACAACAACGGCCGGATCACGACGCGTCACCAGGGTGGAGGCCACAAGCGCCGCTATCGCGTCGTCGATTTCAAGCGCGTCAAGGACGCAGTGCCGGCGAAGGTCGCAGCGATCGAGTACGACCCGAACCGGTCGGCGCGGATCGCTCTGCTCCACTACGTCGACGGCGCCAAGTCGTACATCCTGGCCCCGGCGCGGATCCGCGTTGGGGCCACGGTCGAGTCCGGTCCTGCCGCCGACATCAAGCCCGGCAACGCGCTCCCGCTCGAGAACATCCCGACGGGCACGATGGTGCACAACGTTGAGCTGAAGCCGGGGCAGGGAGGCAAGATGGCCCGCTCCGCCGGCTCGAGTGTGCAACTCGTCGCGAAGGACTCGGGTTACGCCGTCCTCCGAGTTCCGTCGGGTGAGATGCGCCGCGTCCTGCTCACCTGTCGCGCAACTGTTGGCCAGGTAGGCAACAGCGACCACGAGAACCAGTCGATCGGCAAGGCCGGTCGCAATCGTTGGCTGGGCAAGCGCCCCGGAGTGCGCGGCTCGGCCATGAACCCCGTCGATCATCCGCACGGCGGCGGTGAGGGCAAGTCGAAGGGCGGCCGCCACCCGGTCACGCCGTGGGGCGTGCCGACGCTCGGCAAACGCACGCGCCGCAAGCACAAGGACTCCAACAAGCTGATCGTGCGCGGCCGCCGCCGCGGGAAGGACAAGCGGTAAGTGGCTCTCCCGGAAACAATAGGAGCGTTTCTGCCGCGCGATCCGCGGCGCATTGCGTCGTCCTCAGTCGCGTGCGGGCTAACCAACCCGCATGCTCCCTGTGTCCTAGCACTGCGTGCGTCTCGCACGGCAGAAACGCGAAATCGTCACCAGGAGAGCCACTAGCCATGAGCAGATCTTCAAAGAAGGGGCCATTCATCGAGGGACGGCTGCTGAGCCGGATCGAGACGATGAACGCCGCGAACGAGAAGCGGATGATCCGCACCTGGTCGCGCTCGTCGACGATCTTCCCCGACATGGTCGGTCACACGATCGCGGTCCACGACGGCCGCAAGCACGTGCCCGTGTTCGTGAGCGAGCAGATGGTCGGGCACAAGCTCGGCGAGTTCGCGCCGACCCGGACGTTCCGCGGACACTCGGGCGATCGCAAGGCAACGGTGAAGCGGTAGCGATGGCTCCCGTCGGAGACAAGGTGCTCGTGCGTGCGGAAGCGAAGTGGGTTCGCGTCTCGGCGCGGAAGGCGCGAGTCGTGCTCGAGCACATTCGCGGTCGCAGCGTGCCCGAGGCGCGGACCGTGCTCGCGTTCACCCAGCGCGCCGCCGCGCGGGAGATCGAGAAGATCCTTCGCTCCGCGGTCGCGAACGCCGAGGCGAATCACGGCCTCATCGGCGACGAGCTCGTGGTGGCCGCCGCCTACGCGAACGAGGGGCCGACGCTCAAGCGCTGGCGCCCGCGCGCCCGCGGGCGCGTCAACCGGATCTTCAAGCGCACGTCCCACATCACAGTGGTGCTCGGCGAGGATCCGCGCGCGAATGACCAGCCGAAGCGCAGGCGGAGAGCGGCGCAGGCGCAAGCCGAACCGCCGACCCAGACCGCGAAGCCCAAGGTTTCGACCCGACGCAAGAAGAAGGAAGGAGTGGCTGCCTGATGGGCCAGAAAGTGCACCCCGGCGGCCTGAGGGTCGGCGTCATCCACGACTGGAAGTCCAACTGGTACGTCGGGAAGAAGGAGTTCCCGACCTACATCCTGGAGGACGTCCGGATCCGCGATCACATCAACGGCAAGCTCGGCCACGCCGGACTGTCGGACATCCTGATTCGCAAGGACAAGCAGCGGATCACGGTCGACATCTACACCGCGAGGCCAGGCATCGTGATCGGGAAGTCCGGGGTCGAGGTCGACGCGCTCCGCAAGGAGCTGCACGCGATCACCGGCAAGAACGTTCACATCAACATCAACGAGATCAAGCGGCCCGAGCTCGATGCGAAGCTCGTCGCTCAGTCGATCGCGGAGCAGCTGCAGAACCGCGTCAGCTTCCGGCGTGCGATGAAGCGCTCGCTCGCCTCGGCGATGCGCTCGGGCGCGCAGGGGATCAAGATCCAGTGCGGCGGCCGCCTCGGCGGCGGCGAAATGAGCCGCTCGGAGCGCTACACAGAGGGCCGCGTCCCGCTGCACACGATTCGCGCCGACATCGACTACGGCTTCTCCGAGGCGAAGACGACCTACGGCCGGATCGGCGTCAAGGTCTGGATCAACAAGGGCGAGATCATGCCGGAGGGATTCGAGGGTGTCACGACCGGTAAGGACACGCGTCTCGGCGACCAGGATCAGGCTCGCCGCAAGCGAGGCGGCTCAGCCGAAGGGCTCGGCGCTTCGCGCGAGAGCGGTCGCGGGCGCAGCCAGGATCGCGAGGGGCTCGGCCTGGTCAAGCGGCCACGCCGGCCCGGAGGCGGTAGGCCTGGCGCCCCCGGTGGTGGCGGCGGCGCGCGTCCAGGTAGCCGCGGTCGCCCGGCGGGCGGGGGTCGGCCGCCGGCCGACCGCGCACGCGGTCAGGACAACGTCGAAAGTCCGCGCACCGACGAGAGCGCCCGCTCGGCCGAAGGTCGCGAGCAGCCGGTGATTGAGCCGCAGGTCGAGACGACTCCGGCTCCGGTCGCCGACGCGCCCGACACGACGACGACGAAGCAGCAGACGGAAGATCCGACGAAGCTCGACGACTCTGGGGCGAAAGGCTAGCCATGCTCCTTCCGAAGAAGGTCAAGTTCCGCAAGGTCCATCGCGGCCGCCGTCGCGGCGTCTCGCGCGGACAATCCGAGGTCCAGTTCGGCGACTACGGGATCAAGTCCCTCGAGAACGGGTGGCTCACGAACCGTCAGATCGAGGCCGCCCGAATCGCGATGACCCGCAAGATCAAGCGCGGCGGCAAGGTCTGGATCAACGTCTTCCCCGACAAGTCGGTCACCCAGAAGCCGGCCGAGACGCGCATGGGCTCGGGCAAGGGCTCGCCCGAGCACTGGGTGGCGGTCATCAAACCGGGACGAGTCATGTTCGAGCTGGCCGGTGTGCCGGAGCCGCTCGCGAAGGAAGCCCTGAGGCTCGCGGCGCAGAAGCTGCCGGTCAGATCGAAGTTCGTGAAGCGGGAGGCGGATCTCTTTGAAAGCTAGCCAGCTCCGAGACCTGAGCGACGACGAGCTCGCGCGCAAGATGGGCGAGACCCGGCAGGAGCTCTTCAACCTGCGCTTCCAGTCGGCAACCGGTGCGCTCGAGAACAGCGCCCGGCTCCGGACGGCGAAGCGTGAGATCGCCCGCATCCTGACCATCCGGCACGAGCGAGACGCGCGTGCCGCACGAGGACGAGGAATGACGCGCAATGGCTGAGAACGAGACGAACGAGAACGAGAACGAGAACGAGCGCGACGGGACGCCGGCCGGCGAAACTCCGGAGGCTGTTGCACCAGCCGTTGACGAGGGCGAGCCGACGGTGGCTGTCGGCGTCGAGGCCAACGAGGCGCAAGCGGAGCCCGCTGTCGAGGCCCCCGCTGTAGTGGAGCCCGCGGCGGAAGGTGTGGTCGCCGAGGGTGTGCCGCCGGCCGATGAGGCGATGATCGAGGTGCCTGAGCGAACGCCGCCTGCAGCGGGCGCGGTCGAGGCTGCGGCCCCGGAGAACGTCGACACCGAAGCCGTCGAAGCTTCCCTCGCGCCAGACGTCCAGCCCGACGTCGACGCGGAGACGCCCGCCGTCCCGGCCGCCGAGGCAGCGGAGGAGCCGGCCGCGGAGACCGAGCCGGCGCCGTCTGTCGAGCCCGCGCCGCCTGTCGAGCCCGCGCCGCCTGTCGAGCCGGCACCGCCTGTCGAGCCGGCACCGCCTGCAGTTGCGGCGCTCGCCGCACCGGCAGTACCGGCCGCACCGGCACAGCAGTCCGGGCCGAAGCCCAAGCGGAAGCGTCTGCCGCGCCCGCTGCGGCGGCAGCGGCCGACGCCCAAGCGTGGCGGGGCAACGGGTGGCGCTCGGAAGCCGATCGTGCGTCTGCCGAAGCCGGAGGGTGAGCGCGGACGCCGGAACGAGTTGCAGGGAACCGTCGTGTCCGCGGCGATGGACAAGACGATCGTCGTCAAGGTCAATACGATCAAGGCGCACCGGCGCTACCTGAAGGTCGTGCGGCGCTCGACGAAGTTCCACGCGCACGACGAGCGGAACCAGGCGAAACCCGGGGACGTCGTCCGCATCGTCGAGACGCGCCCGCTGTCGAAGACGAAGAACTGGCGTCTCTCCGAGATCGTGGTGGCCGCGAAGTGATGTCAGGAGGCGGTCAGTGATCCAGCAAGAGAGCCGACTCCGCGTCGCCGACAACACCGGCGCGCGCGAGCTACTCTGTATCCGGGTGATGGGCGGCTCGCGCCGCCGCTACGCCCGGGTCGGCGACGTCATCGTCGGGACGGTGAAGTCGGCGACGCCGCAGGGTGCGGTCAAGAAGGGCGAGGTCGTGAAGGCGGTCGTCGTCCGGACGAAGAAGCCCTACGGACGCAACGACGGCACCCAGATCGCGTTCGACGAGAACGCGGCGGTGATCATCGACAACGCACGCAACCCGCGGGGGACACGCATCTTCGGACCGGTCGCCCGTGAGCTCCGCGAGAAGAACTTCATGAAGATCGTCAGCCTGGCTCCTGAGGTGCTCTGAGACATGACAGTGAAACTGAAGATCAAGAAGGGCGATCTCGTGCAGATCCTTGCCGGTAAGGATCGCGGGAAACAGGGTCGCGTGCTCGAGGCACGTCCGAGCGACCGGCGCGTGATCGTCGAGAACCTGAACGTGATCACCCGGCACACGCGCCCGAAGCCGCTGCGCGACTCGAGTCGCATGGGCGGGACGCAGATGGCGCCGGGCGGCCGCATCGAAAAGGCGGCTCCGGTCGACGTCTCCAATGTGATGCTTGTCTGCCCGATCTGCAAGCTGCCGAGCCGCGTCGGGATGAAGGAGAAGGAGATCAAGGGCGAGATCGTCCGCGTTCGGGTCTGCAAACGCGATGGCTGCGGCCAGGAGATCGACAAGTGAGCGCCGTCCAGACCTACAGCCCGCGGCTCAAGGATCGCTATGAGGAGCTCCGCCCGCAGCTTCAGGCAGACCTCGGCTTCGACTCCATCATGCAGGTGCCGCGGATCGAGAAGATCACGCTCAACATGGGTGTCGGTGATGCCAAGACCGACGCGAAGGCGCTCGACGCCGCTGTCGAGGACCTGACGACGATCGCCGGCCAGCGTGCGCAGGTGCGCAAGGCGCGGAAGTCGATCGCGGCGTTCAAGCTGCGGGAGGGAATGGCCGTGGGAGCCAAGGTGACCCTTCGCGGTGCCCGCATGTATGAGTTTCTCGACCGACTCGTCTCGATCGCGCTCCCCCGTATCCGCGACTTCCGAGGCCTCAACCTGCGGTCGTTCGACGGCCGCGGCAACTACTCCCTGGGTGTGCGCGAGCAGGTGATCTTTCCCGAGATCGACTACGACTCGGTGGCGACGGTCCGGGGCTTCGACGTGACCATCACGACAACGGCGGAGACGGATGAGCATGCGCTTGCGCTGCTGCGCGCCCTTGGGCTGCCGTTCGTCCGCTCAGATGCAGAAGGAGAAAGCTAGATAGATGGCCAAGAAATCGCTCGTCGTCAAGCAGGCGCGCACGCCGCGCTACAAGGTGCGGGGCTACTCCCGGTGCAACCGGTGTGGGCGTCCGCGCGCCGTCTTCAAGAAGTTCGGTCTCTGCCGGATCTGCCTGCGCGAGCTCGCGCATCAGGGCGCGATTCCCGGCATGACGAAGAGCAGCTGGTAGAGCGGGGGGGGTGGAGACAGGATGCTGACCGACCCGATCGCTGACATGCTGACGCGGATCCGCAACGCCAACAAGGCGATGCACGACACCGCGCAGATGCCCACTTCTCGCATGAAGGAGGAGATCGCCCGCGTGCTGCGGGACGAGGGCTACATCAAGGATTTCCGTGTCGTCGAGGGTACGCCGTACTCGAACCTCGTGATCGAGCTCAAGTTCGGCAAGAACCGCCAGCGCGTGATCACTGGCGTCAAGCGCGTCTCGCGGCCGGGCCGTCGCATCTATGCGGGCAAAGACCGCCTGCCGCGCGTGCTCGGCGGCCTCGGTACGGCAATCCTGTCCACGTCGACCGGGCTCGTCACGAGCCGCCAAGCCGCGGAGCGCGGCATCGGCGGCGAAGTGATCGCCTTCGTCTGGTAGGTAGTCCGATGAGCCGCATCGGCAGAAAGCCGATCGACGTTCCGGCGACGGTGTCCGTTGCGCTTGCGCCCGGGCGAGTGCAGGTGAACGGCCCGCTCGGCGAGCTGTCTCAGACGGTACCCCAGCGCATGAAGATCGAGCAGGGCGACGGTGAGATCTTCGTCTCCCGGCCCACGGAGCGAGGCGAGGATCGGGCGCTGCACGGCCTGACGCGGACGCTGATCGCGAACATGGTCGAGGGCGTCACGAAGGGCTTCGAGAAGAACCTGGAGATACAGGGCGTGGGCTACCGCGCGTCCCTGCGCGGAACCGACCTCGAGCTCAACGTGGGCTACTCCCACCCGGTGGTGTTGAAGCCGCGAACGGGAATCACCTTCGAGGTGCCGGCACCGACCCAGGTCGTCATCAAGGGCACCGACAAGCAGCAGGTCGGCCAGACAGCCGCTGAGGTACGCGCGGTGCGTCCTCCTGAGCCGTACAAGGGCAAAGGCATTCGTTACCAGGGAGAGGTCGTCCGCAGAAAGGTCGGGAAGCGAGCATGAGCACCGTCACCACGCGTCAGGCGCGAGAGCGCCGTCATCGCCGGATCCGCGGGAAGGTCGCCGGTACCGCCGAGCGTCCCCGCCTGGCCGTCTTTCGCTCGAACAAGGGCATCTTCGCCCAACTGATCGACGATGGAGATGGCCGCACAATTGCAGGCGCTAGCTGGCTCGGCCTCGGTAGCTCGTTCAAGGGCTCGAAGTCGGAGCAGGCAGCGGCGGTCGGCAAGGCCGTCGCGGAGGCTGCAAAGCGGGCCGGCGTCGAATCCGTCGTCTTCGATCGCGGCGGCTACCTGTACCACGGACGCGTCAAGGCGCTCGCCGATGGCGCGCGCGAGGGAGGACTGAGGTTTTGAGCACTGTCGAGCGTGAGGTGATCGCCCGGGAGGAAGTTCGCGAGCTCAAGGAGCGCGTGATCGAGATCAACCGCGTCGCCAAGGTCGTCAAGGGAGGCCGGCGCTTCTCGTTCACGGCGCTCGTCGTCATAGGTGACGAGGTCGACCGCGTCGGCGTCGGCTATGGAAAGGCGCGCGAGGTTCCGCTCGCCATCTCGAAGGCGGTCGACGATGCCAAGAAGAATCTCTTCTCCGTGCCGAAGCACGGGACGACCGTCACCCACGAGATCCTCGGCGTCTTCGACGCCGCTAGGGTGTTCATCCGGCCTGCCTCCGAGGGAACCGGCGTGATCGCCGGTGGCGGCGTGCGTGCAGTCCTCGAGCTCGCCGGGATCCGCGACGTGCTGGCCAAGAGTCTCGGCACGACGAACCCGATCAACATGGCGAAGGCGACGGTCGACGGGCTGAAGAAGCTCCGCCGGCCCGAGGATGTCGCGCGAATGCGCGGCAAGACGATCGCCGAGATCCTTCCCCTGTCGAACGCACGCGCGGCCGAGCTGCGGGCGCGGTCGGCCGAGGCCGACGCGCCGGTGGCGAGCGAGCCGCAGCCTGTGACGCTGGAGGCCGACCAGTCGTGACGAAGATCAGGGTCACCCAGATCAGAAGCAAGGTCGGTCAGAGCGAGAAGCATCGCGGTACGCTGCGTGCGCTCGGACTCGGCCGAATCGGCAAGACGAACGAGTTGGAGGCGACCCCCGAGAGCGCCGGTATGCTGAGGAAGGTCGCCCACCTCGTGCGGGTGGAAGACGCCTAAAGCTATGCCCGATCCCCAGACCATGCCCGATCAGCTGAACCTCTCGAGCCTCCAGCCTGCGCAGGCGCGCAGGGATCGGAAGCGCGTGGGCCGCGGGCTCGGGTCGGGGAAGGGCCGCTACTCAGGCCGCGGAATCAAGGGCCAGAAGTCGCGGGCGGGCTCGCACAAGCTGCCGGCCGGGTTCGAGGGTGGCCAGATGCCGATCGACATGCGGCTCGGCAAGCTGCGCGGCAACTTCTCTGCCGACGCGATGCCGATCGGGCCGTTTCGGACCTACTCGCAGCCGGTCAACCTGCGCGACCTCGAGCACCGCTTCGAGGCGGGCGCAGAGGTGACGCCCGAGCTCTTGAAGCAGGCCGGGCTGATCGGCTCGCTGCGCAAGGACGTGAAGATTCTCGGGGTCGGTGAGCTCTCGAAGGGGCTGACCGTCTCCGCACACGGATTCTCGGCCACGGCGCGCGAGAAGATCGAGGCTGCCGGCGGTTCGATTACCTGGCTGCGCGGCGACCCGAGCGAGAAGAAGCGCAAGGCGAAGCGAATCAAGCCCAAGCCCGACGCCGAGGAGCCGGTGGAGCAGACGCCGGTGGCCGAGGGCGTCGAGGCCGGGCTCACCGAGGCTCCGGAGTCCTAGATGTTCTCCTGGCTCGCCAACGCGTGGCGCGTCCCGGAGCTCCGGCGGCGCGTCCTCTTCACAGCGCTGATCCTCGCCCTCTACCGCTTGGGGTCGTGGATGCCGGCGCCGGGCGTCGACTCCGAGACGATCAACAACTACTTCGAGGGCCGCGGCGGCACCATCCTCGGGTTGCTGAACCTCTTCTCCGGCGGCGCCCTCTCCCAGTTCTCGATCTTCGCGCTCGGGATCATGCCGTACGTGACCGCCTCGATCATCCTGCAGCTCATGACAGTCGTGATTCCGCGGCTAACCGAGCTCCAGAAGGAGGGGGAGTCCGGCTACGCGAAGATCAACCAGTACACGCGCTACCTCACGATCGCCCTCGCAGCTGCGCAGGCGTTGGGGTACGCGTTCCTCTTCCGCCGCCAGGGTGTGCTCGACGCAGACTTCGGCCGTCTGACCCTGATCGTGCTCACGCTAACGGTCGGCTGCACGCTGCTGATGTGGATGGGCGAGTTGATCACCAAGCGTGGCATCGGCAACGGCATCTCTCTCCTCATCTTTGCCTCGATTCTCGTCGGTGCGCCGATCGGCATTGCCGCCTGGTGGAACGGCGGCCCGATGGAGAAGCTCTTCTTCCCGCTGATCGCCCTCGCGATCATCGCCGCAATCGTCTTCATCCAGGAAGGCCAGCGCCGGATCCCGATCCAATACGCGAAGCGCATGGTTGGCCGCCGCATGACCTCGGGCGGGTCTACCTACATGCCGCTCCGCGTGAACATGGCCGGGGTCATCCCCGTCATCTTCGCGGCAGCGGTGATGGCGTTCCCGCCAACGATCGGCCAGTACTTCCCGCAGACGCAGGGGTTCGTGAACGAGCACTTCCTGCCGACGAGCGTGCCCTACATGCTGCTGCAGGGGTTCCTCATCGTGGTGTTCACCTACTTCTACACCGCGGTGCAGTTCAACCCGGTCGACCAGGCCGACAACCTCCGCCGCTACGGCGGTTACATCCCCGGGATCCGGCCGGGCCCGCCGACCGCGCAGTATCTCGACCGCGTCCTGACGCGACTGACACTGCCGGGCGCGGTCTACCTCGCCCTCGTCGCGACCCTGCCGACGCTCTTCATCCGTTACGGCGGCTTCTCGCAGGCGACTGCGGGTGCGCTCGGCGGTACCTCGGTACTGATTGCAGTCGGTGTGGCTCTCGACACGATGCGCCAGATGGAGTCGCAGATGATGATGCGCTCCTACGAAGGCTTCCTCAAGTAAGTGGCCCGCCTCTCGTGAATCTCCTCCTGCTCGGGCCGCAGGGCTCCGGCAAGGGAACCCAGGCGAAACGAATTGTGGCCGATCACGGCGTCCCGCACGTCTCGACGGGTGACATGTTCCGAGCGCTCGACGACACGAAGGCGCTCGGCCGCGAGGTCAACGAGATCATGGCTCGCGGCGACCTCGTCCCCGACGAGATCACGATTCGAATGATCGAGGAGCGCCTCTCCGAAGACGACGCGATCGATGGCTTCATCCTCGACGGCTTCCCGCGAAACAGCGCGCAGGCCGAGGCGCTCGATGCGATGCTCGTGGTGATCGGCAGGGAGCTCGACGCGATCCTCTTCTTCGACCTGCCCGACCCGATCGCACGCGAGCGAGCACTGGGGCGCGCGCACGAGGAGGGTCGCGCCGACGACACTCCCGAGACGATCGACCGGCGCCTTTCGATCTACCACGAGCAGACGGAGCCGGTCGTCCATCACTACCGTGCGACCGGAAAGCTCGTGCCGCTCCACGCGGAGCGGCCGGTGGCCGAGGTCTACGCTGAGATTCAGCAGGCACTCGAGCAGGTTGCGGTCCGATGATCATCCGAAAATCGCGCCACGAGATCGGCAAGATGGCGGCCGCGGGCCGGGTCGTCGCGGACACGATTGCGCATGTCGGCGACCGGATCGAGCCCGGGATCACCACCGCTGAGCTCGACCTGATCGCGGAGACCTACATCCGCTCGCAGGGGGGCGTTCCGACCTCGCAGGGCTACCGGGGTTTCCCGTGCGCTATCTGCATCTCGCCCAACGACATGGTCGTCCACGGCATCCCTGGGGGCTACGTCGTCGGCGACGGTGATCTCGTCACGATCGACGTCGGGGTCACACTCGACGGCTTTATCGCGGACAGCGCCTACACGTTCGGGATCGGAACCCTGGAGCCGGGGGCGCAGCGGCTGCTCGACGTCGGCCGCGAGGCGCTTGTCGCCGGGATCGCGGAGGCCCGCCCAGGGCAGCGGGTCGGCGACATCTCGGCGGCCGTACAGCGCCAGGTTGAGCGGGAGGGCTTCTCGGTGATCCGAAGCCTGGTCGGCCACGGCGTCGGCCGCTCCTACCACGAGGATCCACACATCCCGAACTTCGGCGAGGCCGGCCGCGGGCCGCTCCTCTCCGAAGGGATGACGATCGCGATCGAGCCGATGATCACGGCAGGCGGGCCCGACGTCTACGTCCACGACGACGAATGGTCGATCTCGACCGAGGACGGCTCGCTCGCGGCCCACTTCGAGCATACGGTCGCGATCACCGCCGAAGGGCCTAGGATCCTCACGGCGGCCCACGATCGCGAGCCGAGTTTGCTACGATGAGCGGCCTGCGCGGCTCTGCCGCGCTTTGCCGCGCGCAGCGTTCAGCTGCAGGTACATGAGCGTTCAGCAGAGAGGTCTATGGCAGTCAAGGAAGAGAAGATCGAGTTCGAAGGCGAGGTCGTGGAGGCGCTTCCCAGCACGATGTTCAGGGTGCAACTCGACGACGCGCACAGCGTGCTCGCGACCATCTCCGGCAAGATGCGCAAGCACTACATCCGGATCCTCCCGGGCGACCGGGTCAAGGTCGAACTCTCTCCCTATGACTTGGATCGCGGCCGCATCACGTACCGCCACCGTTAGGAAACACCATGAAAGTTCGACCCTCTGTCAAGCCCATGTGCGAGCGCTGCCGCGTGATCAAGCGGCATGGACGCACCATGGTCATCTGCACCAATCCACGCCACAAGCAACGGCAGGGCTAGGAGTCCAATGGCACGAATCGCAGGCGTCAACCTCCCGAACCAGAAGCGTCTAGAGATCGGGCTGACGTACATCTACGGGATCGGTCAGCCCTCCGCGCGCCAGATCTGCGCCGCGCTCGGGCTTGATCCGAACGAAAAGGTCCGCGATCTCACCGACGACGAGGTCAACAAGCTGCGCGGCTACATCGACAGCGATCTGCAGGTGGAGGGCGACCTCCGCCGCGAGCGCTCGCAGGCGATCAAGCGTCTCTCCGAGATCGGCTGCTACCGCGGAGTGCGCCACCGCCGCGGCCTGCCGGTGAACGGGCAGCGGACGAAGACGAACGCGCGGACGCGCAAAGGCCCGAAGAAGACCGTCGGCCGCGGGAAGAAGGCGAAGTAATGGCACCTCCTCGCAAAGCTGCGGCCCGTGGCCGCACGCGTCGCCGTGTCCGGAAGAACATCGCCATCGGCCAGGCGCACATCAAGACGTCGTTCAACAACACGATCGTTGCGCTGACCGATAAGGACGGCAACGTGATCGCGTGGGAGTCCGCCGGCTCGGCCGGCTTCAAGGGCTCGCGCAAGTCGACGCCGTTCGCCGCCCAGGTGACGGCCGATTCCTGCGCCCGCAAGGGCATGGAGCACGGGCTCCAGAAGGTCGAGGTCTTCGTGAAGGGGCCCGGCTCGGGTCGCGAGACCGCAATCCGGTCGCTGCAGGCCGCCGGCCTCGAAATCCTCGGCGTGCGCGACGTGACCCCGCAGGCCCACAACGGGGTTCGACCCCGGAAACGGAGAAGGGTCTAATGGCTCGGGACCTCGGACCGAAGTGCCGCGTCTGCCGGCGCGAAGGGATGAAGCTCTTCCTGAAGGGCGAGCGCTGCCTGACCGAGAAGTGCGCGATCGAACGTCGCTCGTATCCGCCGGGCGAGCACGGCCGCGGCCGCATCAAGCAGAGCGAGTACCTGCTCCAGCTGCGTGAGAAGCAGAAGGCGCGCCGGTACTACGGTCTGCTCGAGAAGCAGTTCCGCAACTACTACGACAAGGCGACGCGCGGCACGGGCAACGCAGGTGAGAATCTGCTCCGGATGCTCGAGACGCGGCTTGACAACGTCGTCTACCGCCTCGGCTTCGCGGGCTCGCGCGCTCAGGCCCGCCAGCTCGTTCGGCACGGCCACTTCCTCGTGAACGGCCGGCGAGTGAACATCCCGAGCTTCGGTGTCCGCCCCGACGACGTCGTCACGATGAAGGCGGGCAGCCCCGCCGAGCCAACCATCCGCGATGCCACCGACCTGACCGCCTCCGTTGCGCCGTGGCTGCAGGCGGATCACGAAGGACTGACGGGAAAGGTGCTCAAGTGGCCGGAGCGTGCCGAGATCGACACGCCCGTCCAGGAGTCCCTGATCGTCGAGCTCTACTCCAAGTAACGACCCGTTCGCAGAACTGCATGAACAAGAAAGGACTGACTTGGCTACTCGTACCAGCATGATGGATTTCCAGATCCCGAGGATCGTCCACGAGGAGATCAACGAGAACCGTGGCGTCTTCGTGATCGAGCCGCTCGATCGCGGTTTCGGTTACACGTTCGGAAACTCACTGCGCCGCGTGCTGCTCTCGTCGCTCGAGGGCGCCGCTGTGACCGCCGTCAAGATCGAAGGCGTCGCGCACGAGTTCACGACGCTGCCGGGCGTTCGGGAGGACGTCACCGACATCATCCTCAACCTCAAGAATCTCATCTGCCTCCTCCACGGCGAATCGCCGGAGGTAGAGGTGCACATCGCGAAGCGGGGTGCAGGCGCCATCACGGCGTCCGACATCCAGGCCCCTGCCGACCTCGAGATCCTCAACCCGGAGCTCGAGCTGGCGCACCTATCCGACAAGGGCAAGCTCGAGATCACGTTGACGATCGGCCGCGGTCGCGGCTACGTCCCCGCCGAGCTGAATCGCGGGCCCGAGACAACGATCGGCGTGATTCCGATCGACTCGATCTTCTCGCCGGTACGAAGGGTTTCGTACGACGTCGAGGCCGCACGAGTCGGCCAGCGGACGGACTACGACAAGCTCCGGCTCGACGTGACGACCGACGGCTCGATCGAGCCACGCGATGCGATCGGGCAGGCGGCGGAGATCCTCATCCGGCAGCTCGCGATCTTTACCGACCTCGACAGTATCGAGGGCTTCGGCGAGGCCGCAGCGGCGGACTCCGGCGCCGATCTGCCCGTGGCGCATGGGATGGAGAACTTCCCCATCGAGGAGCTCGAGCTTGGCGTGCGCTCGTATAACTGCCTCAAGCGCGTCGGCATCGAGACGATCGGCGATCTCGTCTCCAAGTCGGAGAACGAGCTGGCTGCGATCCCGAACTTCGGCAAGAAGTCGGTGGAAGAGGTCAAGGAGACGCTGCAGGCGCACGGGTTGAACCTTCGAGGAGACGAATGAGAGTGGCTCTCCTGGCGACAGCTAGAACTCCTCTGGCGCGCGAGTTTGGGCACGCCGAGGGGAGCCACTCGTGAAGCACGCCCGCGCAGGCAAGAAGCTCGGGCGCGACTCCGCGCACCGGAAGGCGCTGTACTCGAACCTCGCGGGAGCGCTGATCGAGCACGGCCGGATCCAGACGACGGAGGCTAAGGCGAAGGCCGTCAAGCCGTTCGCGGAGAAGCTGATCACGTTGGGCAAGCGGGGCGACCTGGCGGCTCGCCGCCAGGCGCTCGCGCAGCTCCGGTCGCAGGACGTCGTCCACCAGTTGTTCGCCGAGATCGCGCCGCGCTTCGCAGAACGGCCCGGCGGCTACACCCGGATCATCAAGCTCGGCCCGCGGCAGGGAGACGCCGCGGCGATGGTCTACCTCGAGCTCGTCGACTACGAGCCCGCGACGACGCTTGCCGCACCCGCCGCGCGCTAGGTCTCTCCGCGGCCTCTAGGGTCGAGTGTTGGAGCTAGAGGCTTGATGTGAGACTCACGCACGCGCGGCTGGTGTGCCAGACACGGCGCGGTTTCGCCGGCTCGGGCTTGCCCGTAGCACCACTACGCGCCGCGCTGCTCGACCCGGCGAAAGCGCTTGGTCTGGCCCATCCCCGCGCACACCCGAGTTTCACATGGAGCCTCTAGATGGTCTTCCTCGTCGCGCTTGGACTCGCAATCTTCGTGCTCCCGTCGCCCTGGAGCTGGATCGGACTGGGGCTAGGAGCCGCGATCGAGCTTGGGGAGGCGTCATTCTGGTGGTGGCTCTCGCACCGGCGCAAGCCGGCGGTAGGCGTCGAGACACTGGTCGGGGCCAGCGCCACGACACTAAGCTCGTGCCAGCCGTACGGCCAGGTGCGGGTGCGCGGCGAGAGCTGGCGGGCACGTTGCGACGCAGGCGTGGACGCAGGCGTCGTTGTTGAGGTCGTCGCCGTCGAAGGGTTGACGCTCGTCGTCGTCGGCCGCTGACCACTCCCGCTTGGAGCCTCTAACACAATGAGACTCTGAGCCGGCAGTGCACGCTGGGCGGCGCGACGCGGCGTCCTCGGTCGCGTCCAGATGTCTCATCTGGACGCTCCCGGCTTCCTTGCCTGGTGCCTCGCACCACCCTCGCACCCCGCCGACGAGGCCTCATCGTGTTAGAAGCTCTTACACTCGACGCTGTGGAGCCTCGTACTCTCAGGCTGACGCTCGAGTACGACGGCGCGGGGTTCAGGGGGTGGGCCAGGCAGCCGGGCGCGCGAACCGTCGAGGGCGCACTGCAGAGAGCGCTTGACGCCGTCTATCGTGGCTGGGACGAACTAGCCGTCGCCGGGCGAACCGACGCGGGCGTGCACGCGCTCGGGCAGGTTGCGAGTGTCCGGGTCGTGGCCGGCCCGCCGTCAGAGAAGGCGGCTGAGGCGTTGAACGGGGAGCTGCCGCACGATGTCGCTGTGATCGCGGCAGCCGGGGCCGCTCCAGACTTCAATGCCCGCTTCTCGGCTCGCTCGCGCAGCTACCGGTACCGGGTGCTGCGGCGCCGCATCCGCTCGCCGTTCGAGGCGCGCCGCGCGCTCTGGTGGCCGCGCTCACTGGACGAGGAGTCGCTCGCCGAGTCCGCGCGCCTCCTGCACGGCCAGCACGACTTCACGGCGTTCACGCCGTCAGAGACCGAGCACAAGGTGCTCCACCGAACGGTAGTTGCCGCCGCCTGGGATCCTCGTGGCGACGAGCTGCACTTCACGATCACGGCAGACAGTTTCCTGCGCCACATGGTGCGGACGCTCGTCGGGACGATGCTCGAGCGCTCCCCGGACGACCTCGTCCACCTCCTCCAGGGACAGCCGAGGGCTGAGGCCGGCTCAACGGCGCCTGCCAACGGCCTGTACCTCGAGTCTGTGGCGTACTGAGCCGATCGGCGAGCGGTCGCCGTGCGCACCGCTGGGTACGGTCGCCGGCGTCGGCCGTCGCTAGCATCGTCGAGCACCTATGCGCTTCCCCGTCGTCCTCTTCGATCTCGATGGCACGGTGATCGATTCAGGCTCGATCATCCTGGCGTCGATGCGCCACGCGTCGAGGACGGTGCTCGAGCGCGAGGTCGACGACGAGGTGTTGATGGCCGCTGTCGGCGGCTCCGGCCTCGCCGAGCAGATGCGGCTTCTGGACGAGCGGCGCGTCGACGAGCTCGTCTCCTGCTACCGCGAGCACAACGAGCCGCTCCACTCCGAGCTGGCTGAGTGCGCAGGTCTCTCCGTCGCCCTCGAGACGCTGAAGCGCGAGGGTCGGCGCCTCGGGATCGTCACGGCAAAACGGCGGGTGACGGTGGAGCTCGCCTTCAGCTATCTGGCACTGGAGCACTTCTTCGACGTGGTCGTCGGTTCGGACGACACCGAGCGTCACAAGCCGTATCCGGAGCCGCTCCTGCATGCTCTCGACTTGTTGGATGTGGCGGCGTCCGAGGCGGCCTACGTCGGCGACTCGCCGTTCGACGTTCGCGCAGCCAAGGCTGCCGGGGTGCACGCGGTGGCCGTCACGTGGGGCGGGATCCACCACCGCGAGCGGTTGGAAGCCGAGGAGCCGGACGCGATCGTCACCAACACGGGGGAGCTTCTCCGTGCGCTCTGAGGTGACGCTCGAGGAGCGGATCGGCGAGCTTCGCCGGCTGATCCAGCACCACAACCACCGCTACCACGTCCTCGACGATCCCGAGATCGACGACGCCGTCTACGACCGGCTCTTCGACGAGCTGGCTCGACTCGAGGAGGAGAACCCGGAGCTGGTGCGCGACGACTCGCCCACACGACGGGTCGGCGCGACTCCGTCGGAGCGGTTCCGCAAGGTCGAGCATCTTGCGCCGATGGGGTCGCTCGAGAAGGTGACGACCGACGAGAGCCTGCTCAAGTGGGCCGACGACGTGCGCAAGCGCCTGGATTCCGACGAGCCCGTCGCCTACGTGATCGAGCCGAAGATCGACGGCTCCGCCGTCTCCCTCGTCTACGAGAACGGCGTATTCGTGCGCGGCGCGACTCGAGGGGACGGACGCCGCGGCGAGGACGTAACGCCGAACCTCCGCACCATCCGCTCGATTCCGCTGACCCTCGGTGGCGACTCGCCGCCGCTGCTCGAGGTGCGCGGAGAGATCTACTTCCCTCTGACGGCGTTCGCCCGCCTGAACGAGCAGCTCACCTCGGTGGGCAAGAAGACGGCCCCCAACCCGCGGAACGCCGGCGCGGGCTCGTTGCGACAGCTCGACTCCAGGATTACGGCACAGCGGCACCTGGCGATCTGGGTCTACGGTTCGGGCCTGCGCGAGGGGATTCCGGCGGCGACCCACTGGGAGACGCTCGAGTGGCTGCGGGAACGCGGCTTCCGCACGAACCCGTTCGCGGAGCGCCTCGGGACGATCGGCGAGGTTGCCGAGGCCTGCCGGGCCTGGGAGGCGCGCAGGATCGAGCTCGACTACGAGATCGATGGGATCGTGATCAAGGTCGACTCACTCGAGCAGCAGGCGCGGCTCGGCTCGCTCCACGACCGGCCCCGCTGGGCGCGCGCGTTCAAGTGGGCGCCAATGACCGCGCAGACGACCCTGCAGAAGATCGCGATCAGGGTCGGACGAACGGGCGCACTCAATCCGTGGGGCATCCTGGAGCCGGTCGAGGTCGGCGGTGTCACCGTCTCCCGCGCGACGCTCCACAACGAGGAGGACATCAACCGCAAGCAGATTCGCGAGGGCGATCTCGTGATCGTGCAGCGGGCAGGCGACGTAATTCCCCAGATCGTCGGGCCCGCCGGCGCGCACCAACCTGGTACGCAGGAGTTCAGGATGCCATCGGAGTGCCCGCTTTGCGGGGTCGGGGTGATCCGGCCGGAGGGCGAGGTGATGCACCGCTGCCCGAACCGCGCCTGTCCCTCACGCGGGCTCGAGACGCTGATCAACTGGGTCACGGCGGCGATGGACATCGAGGGCGTCGGAGAGCAGTTCGTGCGCCGGTTATGGGAGCTCGGGCTCCTGCGGTCGATGCCGGACCTGTACCGGTTGCCGAAGGAGCAGCTCCTGGAGCTCGACGGCTTCGGAGAGCGCTCGGCGACGAACGTGCTCTCGTCGATCGAGGCTTCGAAGGCGCAACCGTTCTCCCGCGTCCTCTTCGGGCTCAACATCCCCGATGTCGGATGGGTGACCGCGCAGAACCTCGCTCGACACTTCGGCGAGGTCGACCGGCTGCTCGAGGCGAGCCAGGAACTGATCCAGGAGGTGGACGGTATCGGGCCGGATCGGGCGGAGTCGATCGCCGAGTGGTTCTCGGACGAGCAGAACCGCACGCTCGTGCAGGAGCTACGCGGCCTCGGTCTTCGCTTTGCGGTCGGCGAGGAGGAGCGCCCGATCGAGGGGCCGCTCACAGGCTCTCAGTACGTGATCACGGGGACGCTCGAGGAGTTCACACGTGAGGAGGCCGCGGCCGCGCTGATCGGTCTCGGAGCGAAGGTGTCGGACAACGTGTCGAAGAAGACGGCCGGCGTCGTCGTCGGCGAGAACCCGGGGACGAAGGTCGCCAAGGCGCAGGCGGCGGGTGTGGCGCTGCTCTCCGAGGCCGACCTGAAGCAGATCCTGGAGGACGCTGGCTCGACGGCGCGCCCGACAGCGACACCGCCGCCGCGACGCCGTTAGGAACCTAGGGACAACCTGCGAGGATCGTCGCGAAGGCGTCCTGTGCACGTCGCGACCAGTAGGTCGACACGGGGTTGCCATTCTGGAGCACGGCGAACACGTAACGGCCGCGGACGAAGCCGGAGAGCGCGCTCGCGAAGCTCGTGCTTCCTGTTTTAGCGATCACGCGCGAGCGCGCGGGGCGGAACCGCATCCGAGACTTGAGCGTCCCGTCGACGCCCGCAACTGCGAGCGAATCGACGAACGGGCCACGAAGCTCGGAGTCTGCGTAACCCGCGCGAAGCAGAGCGACAAGGGCGGTCGCGGTGAACCGGTTGAGCCGCGAAAGACCGGATCCGTCGGCCAGGCGGACGCCCGCTAGGGGCACGCCCGCCTCAAGCAAGAATCGCCGGACGACACGAACTCCCGCCGCCGTGGATCCGCGAGCCCCGAGCGTCGCTCCGAGCTGCTTGACGAGGATCTCCGCGACAAAGTTGTCGCTCTCGCGGCCCATAGAGCGCACGATCCGCGCAAGGGTCGGCGAGAGGTCGCGTGCGAGCCGCATGCTCTCGAACGCCGGCGTACCGACCCGCGAACGATTCGCAACCCGGATGTCCCGAGCCTCGAGCGCTTCTCGGAGCAGCGACGCGGCCGCGAGGGCGGGGTTCGTCGACGTGCGCCCGCGATACCAGCCGCGGTCGACGACGAGTGCCGACAGCGGTGGCGATTCCCCGATGAAGTAACGAGGCTTCCAGCCGGGTCCGGTACGCACGCTGTCGAACCATGACTCGTCGCCGACGATCGCGCCATCGACCGTTCGAATCCCCCAGCCGGCGATCTTCTTTGCGAGCGCGTTCAGATCGGACTGATCCAGCGTGGGATCCCCGTAGCCGCGTAGGAAGAGGTTGCCGTGCCAGACGCGTCCGACGAGGGCGCCCGTGCCGACGACCTCAGTTTCGAACCGGTGGTCGCCGCCAAGGGCGGCGAGCGTCGCATAGGCGACCGCCAGCTTCTCATTCGACGCGGGAAGTAGCGAGAGCGAGGCGTTGCGCGAATAGACAACCGAACCAGACCGGAGGTCGACCGCGAGCGCGGCTGTGCGGCTGGAATCGACAGCCGGGACGCGGAGTGCGCGGTCGAGCCGTGGAGCCAAGGCGGTGCTGGCTGGGGCTGCAGGGCCGCAGACGACGAGCGTGACGAGCGCCAGCAGGACGACAAGTACGCCGCGCGTCATCGCGGCGCTCAGACGAGTCCGCTGCGGACGGCGTAGACCGCCGCCTGGATCCGGTTCTCGATCTGCAGCTTCATCAGGATGTTCGAGATGTGGTTCTTCACCGTCTTCGGGCTGATGTGCAGTTCCCGGGCGATCTCCGTATTCTCGTTCCCACTCGCGATCAGTCTCAGCACCTGGATCTCCCGATCGGAGAGCTCGGAGCGGATGGTCGCTGCCGCTGCGGGGGCCGCCGTCGTCGCGCGCACGTGCTGCAGGACCTTGCCTGCGATGTGCGGGGAGATGAGCGACTCGCCGACCGCAGCCGCTTCGATTCCCTTCAGCAGGTCCTGGATCGATGCGTCCTTCAACAGGTAGCCGCACGCGCCGGCGAGGATGGCGTCCATCACGTCCTGCTCCTGATCGGAGATCGTGAGCACGATCACTCGCGTGTGCGGCGCGTCCCGGCTGATGTGCATCGTCGCGTCGACGCCGTTCATCCCCGGCATGTTCAGATCCATGACCACGACATCTGGGGCACTCTCGCGCACTCCCTGGAGTGCGTCGCACCCACTGCCCGCCTCGTCCACGACATCGACCCCGTGCTCCTCGAGCAGATTACGCAGACCCGTCCGGAAGAGGTCGTGATCGTCGACCAGCAGCACGCGAACCGCGCGATCGTCAGCGTCCGTGGTGGGGGTCGACCCGTTCACTCAGATGAACACCAGTCTAGGAAAGCGACCGGATGGGCCGGCCGCAGCGGTGTTTGTGATGTGTGAGCTGCCTCCCCGGTGTTTGTGATGTGTGAGCTGCCTCCCCGAAGGGTGGGTTTTGGCTTGCGGACGGCTTGCAGACGTCTGCGGAGCTTGCTAGGGTGCCGACCTTGTGACCGACCGGGCCCCCGTAACGGGTGCCGCGCCGACACGGACGGGGAGTAACTGATCAGTCCCAATTCGCGAACGGCGCCGGCCATCCTGGCACTGCTGGCGGTGATCGTCGCCGCCGTAGGCTCAGCCTCCGTGAAGACGGCGGCGGCCGATCCGACCGTCTCGGCCAAACGGGCCCAGGCGGAGGAGGTCCTGAACGAGATCCGCGAGATCGACTCGCAGCTATCGCACGCCGCAGAGGCGTACAACCTCGCGAATCTGCGGCTGCAGCGGATCGAGGCCGACCTCTCCGTCAACGCGCGTCATCTCCGAATCTCGCGGAAGAGCTTGAAGGGTGCCCAGGCGCAGCTGTCGAAGCGGCTCGTGGCCCTTTACGTGAGCGGTCGCCGCGAGAGCGGGCTCGAGGTGCTCCTCGGCGCCCAGTCGCTCGAGCAGGTGATCTCCCGGCTGGACGCCGTCGATCGCGTGACCGAGCAGGACGCGCGCGTCGTGGGCGAGGTCAAGGAGTTCAAGGGCCAGGTGCAGACGCGCAAGCTCAAGCTGAAGCAGGCGCGCGCCGCGCAGGCGCGCGAGGTCGCCGAGCGAGCGGCCCAGAGGAGCGCGATCGAGAGCCAGTTGCGCGAGCGCGAGCAGATGCTGGCCGGCGTCCGCGAGGAGATCGGGCAGCTCGAGGCGGCGGAGGCACGACGTCAGGAGCGCCTGCAGGCGCAGGCTCGGGCTCGCGTTGCCGCACTCGCCCTCCAGCCCGAGCCCGAAGAGTCGATCGCCCCGGCTCCCGAGGCGATCGATCCGGCTGCGGAGCCGCTTGCCGTGCCCGTCGAGGCGGTCGCTCCGGCTGAAGCTGCCGCACCAGCACCGCCGCCTCAGTCCGCGCCGGACGCTCGGTACGGCGGCGTCGTCGGGATCGCGATGCAGTACCTTGGCGTGCCGTATCGCTGGGGAGGTGCCGACCCCTCAGGCTTCGACTGCTCGGGGTTCCTCATGTTCGTCTACGCACAGGTCGGAGTCTCGCTTCCGCACAACGCTGCGATGCAGTACGGCCTGGGGACGCCGGTCTCCAAGGATCAACTTCAGGCCGGTGACCTCGTGTTCTTCGACGGTCTCGGCCATAACGGCATGTACATCGGCGGCGGCCAGTTCATCCACTCGCCTCATACCGGCGACGTCGTCAAGATCTCGAGCCTCTCCGACTCATGGTATGCGAGCACCTGGGTCGGAGGACGTCGCCTGTAGTCCGAGAGGCAGTGATCAGCGTCCGGCGGCGGTGTTCAGCGTCTCTCCCGCGTAGAGCTTTTCGAGCTCGTCGGCGAACCGCTCCTGCACGACGCGGCGCTTCAGCTTCAGCGTGGGGGTCAGCTCGCCCTCGTCCATCGTGAAGTCGCGCGGCAGGATCTCGAACCGCTTGATCTGCTCGTAGCGCGACCGGCCTTCGTTGACGTCGGCGACGACAGCCTCGATCAGCTCCCGCACGCGAGTGTCCTGCGACAGACCGGCGAGATCCCCCGCGATGCCCCGCTCCGCTGCCCACTTCGCCGTCTCCTCCGGCTCGAGCGTGATCAGGGCTGCGATGTACGGCTTGCGATCGCCGACGACGAGCGCCTGCGAGACGTACTTCGACGACTTGAGCTCGTTCTCCAGGTTCTGCGGGGCGACGTTCTTGCCACCGGCGGTCACGATGATGTCCTTCTTGCGATCGGTGATCGTGATGAAGCCGTCTTCGTCGATCGCCGCGATATCACCGGTCTTCAGCCACCCGTCCTCGCTCAGCACCTCCGCGGTCGCCTCGGGATCCTTCAAGTAGCCCTGGAAGACGGTCTCGCTCCTGACGAGCAACTCGCCGTCCTCCGCGAGCCTCACCTCGAAACCCGGCAGCGGCTTGCCGACCGTGCCGAAGCGGAAGGCCGCATGCGTGTTCGTCGAGGTCGCCGTCGTGCATTCGGTGAGGCCGTAGCCCTCCACGAGCAGGATGTCGATTGCGTGGAAGAACTCTGCGATCTCGAGCGCCAGCGGCGCGCCGCCGGAGATGGCGGTGTGCAGCCGGCCACCCAGCCGCTGCTTTACCTTCGCGTAGACCAGCCTGTCGGCGAGGCGGTACTGTGCGGCGAGCGCACGCGGCACCGGCTCTCCCGACCTGCGTAGGGCGCTGACACGTCGTCCGACATCGAGGGCCCAGTCGATCAGCCTCCGGCGCGCCCCGGTCTCCTCGTCGAACTTCGCAAGAACGCCGGTGTGGATCTTCTCGTAGACGCGCGGCACGCTCGGGAAGATCGTCGGGCGCACCGCTGCGAGAGCGGTCGCAGCCTGCAGCGGGTCGGGGAGAAACGCGATCGTGTAGCCCACGTAGGCGCCGGAGAGGTGCATCAGCCGGCCGAAGTTGTGCGCGAGCGGCAGGTACAACAGCATCGTGTCGTCGCCGCTCATGAGGCTCTCGACGTCGTCGACCACGGCGACCATCGCGTAGTAGTTGCGGTGCGAGATCATGCACCCCTTCGGCGGGCCTGTCGTCCCCGAGGTGTAGATGTAGGTGAAGAGGTCGTCCTCCTCGATCGCGTCGCCCGCCTCGCGGAGAGCCTCGGGGTGCGCGGCGGCGTAGGCGCGGCCACGCGTTGCGAGAGCGTCCAGATCGGCGAACGTCAGCACGTGCTGCAGCCGCTCGATGCCGGCTCGCACGGCCTCGACCTTCTCGCGCTGCACGTCGTCCTCGCAGAGGATCCCGACCGACTCGGAGTGGTCGAGGATGTACCCGACGTCGTCCGTCGAGCTGTTCGCGTAGATGGGGGCTCCGATCGCCCCGATCGAACCGAGAGCGAAGTCGAAGAGCGCCCACTCGAGCCGCGTCGTCCCGAGCGTGGCGAACGCGTCGCCCTTGCGCACGCCGAGCGCCAGCAGGCCGTTGGCGTACGCCTCGACACGATCCGCAGCGTCCGGCCAGGAGATCGCGTGCCACTCTCGACCACGCTGCTCGAGGTAGGCCGGATTCCGGCGGTCGGCGCCGACGGCGTCGCGCCACAGCCGGGCGATCGTTCGGCTCCCGCTCATGGGACTCAGCTTACTCACGAGCTCTGACTCCCCCAATGCCCGCCTGGGAGGAAACGTGCGCCCATGCGGCGAATTCACGCTGTCACCCGGCCCGATCTCACTAGAATGGTGGACGCATGCGGACCTCCTGGAACGGCTCGCTCAGCTTTGGCCTCGTCTCGATCCCCGTGGGGCTCGCCCCCGCGACCAAGCCGGCTGCGCGGACCTCTGACGTCTCGTTCCGGATGCTGCACCGAGAGTGCGGCACGCCGATCAAGCAGAAGCGCTACTGCCCGAAGCACGAGCGCGACCTCGAGCCGGACGAGATCGTCAAGGGTTGGGAGATCGCCAAGGGGCAGTTCGTGCTCGTGGAGGAGGCCGAGCTGGAGGCGCTTGCTCAGCACGACGACTCGCGCTCGATCGAGATCACGCGCTTCGTCGACGCGACGGAGGTCGACCCGATCTTCTTCGACCGCACCTACTTCCTCGTCCCCGCGCAGGCGCCGGCCGCGCGTCGGCCCTACGTGCTGCTCCTGAACGCGATGACCGACACGGGCATGGCCGCCCTCGGTCGGTTTGTGCAGCAAGGGAAGGAAAAGTTCTGCCTCATCCGTGCAAAAGGCGACGCGCTTGCACTCGAGACGCTCTTCCTCTCCGCTGACGTCTACTCGCAGGCAGAAATCGGCGAGGCGGTGGAGGAGGTCGCGGTGAAGGATGCGGAGCTCGCGCTGGCGCGGCAGGTGATCTCGAGCCTTGCAGCCGAGTTCGATCCTGCCGACCTGAGCAGCGACTACCGCGGCAACCTGCGGGAGATGCTCGAGGCGAAGGCGGCCGGCCAGGAGATCGCGACGCCCGAGCCGATGGCCGACGAGACCCCGGTGATCGACCTGATGGAGGCGCTTCGTCGGAGCGTCGAGGAAGCGAAGGGAACGAAGTCTCCGCGGGCGTCGACGAAGAAGGCTGCTGCGCGGCCGCCCGCCAAGAAGCGCGCGGCCGCGCGCAAGTAACTGCCCTGCTTGGCCTCGGGAGCTAGTGGGCCTGAGGGAGCGCGTCCAGCGCTTCGAGCTGAGACTGGAAGAGCGTCTTGTCGATCTTGCCCTGGTAGATGGGCACGCCTTCTTCGATGCACAACCGGATCACGTCCTGCCGCTCCATCCCAAGCTCCTTCGAGAGCTCATCCGGCGTCAGGTGATTCGCCATACGCAGTCCTCCTCTGCGGCACGAAAAAGCCCGCCTGCGCACGTTGCTCGTGTGCGCTCAGGCGGGCTGGACTTCCACCGCTCGCTCGTCCCGTTTCCGGGATTGTCGTGTGCGGGAGTCAACGGGCCCGCACCCCCAAGACCTTCATGGACTTCAGAATACTGTGCGCGGATGACGGCTGCAACGACGGTCGAGGGGATCGAAGAGCGCATCGCTGACCTCGCGGGCACGCACCTTCGCTATCTCAGCGGGGGCTCGGGCTCGCCGGTGATTCTGCTTCACGGGCTCGGCGGCTCGTCGTCGAACTGGACCGAGCTTCTCGGCGGAGCGGCTGAGCGCTTCCGGGTGCTCGCTCCCGACCTGCCCGGCCACGGGCGCTCCGCACGGCTGCCGGCTCGGGCGGGCGTGACCGCATTCGCCGACGCGGTCGCGGCGCTCCTCGAGCACGAGCACGCCACGCCTGCTCTCGTTGTCGGTCACTCCTTCGGCGGGCTCGTGGGACTGCGGCTCGCGCACCGGCGGCCCGACCTCGTTCGCGGCCTCCTGCTCGTAGCGCCAGCGGGGATCCGCTCAGGCGCGTCTGCCGTTCGGGCAGCCATCCTCGTGTCGATGCTGGTTCGGCCGGCACGCTTGGCCGCACCCTTTCGGCACCGGTTCGCAGCCCGCGCGTGGTACCGGCGCGCGCTCTTTCGTCCGTGGTTCGTCTCCGACCCACTCGCGCTCTCGGCCCGGGCCACGCTCGGCTTCCTCGAGAGCTCCGGAGAGCACGTCGACATCCGGACGGCCGCTCGTGCCCTTGTCCTTGACGATCCGAGGCGTGATCTGGAGCACGTGGGCTGCTCGGTCGTGATCGTCTGGGGCGCGCGCGACCAGCAGTTGCCGCTCGACGACGCCTTCGAGTACACCCGCAGGCTGCGCGCGAAGCTACGCGTCGTCGCCGATTGCGGGCATCTGGTGATCGGCGAGCGCCCGCAGGCGTGTCTCGGCGCCCTTGACGAGCTGGCGCGCGCTACACGGGATTGGGAACCTCGATGAACTCCCAGTCGAGCTCGAAGCGATCGGCCAGGCGCCCGGCGAGCGCCTGAACGCCCAGACGCTCCGTCGCGTAGTGGCCGGCGGCGACGAAGTGGATGCCGAGCTCGCGCGCGATGTGAAGGGACGGCTCCTCGGCCTCGCCCGTCAGGAAGAGGTCGTATCCCTCCTGCGCGGCCTGGATCAGGTCGTTGCCGCCGCCGCCGCTCGTGATCGCGACGCGCTCGATGACCTCAGGGCCTTCGGCGAAGACGAGCGGCTCGCGCTCGACGAGGTCCGCCACCCGTGCGGCGAACTGGTCGACGGTGCTCGGCTCCCTCAGCCGACCACCCTGTCCAACTTCCCCGAACTGGCGCTCCCGCTCGACGCCGAGCTCGGCGGCGAGTAGGGCGTTGTTGCCGATCTCGGGATGCGCATCGAGCGCGAGGTGGTACGCCGCGAGCGTGATGTCGGAACGGAACAGCACCTCGAGGCGGCCGCGCTGGCGTTTGTCGACTACGGGTGACTCGTTGCGCCAGAAGAGTCCATGGTGGACGAGCAGGAGCTGGGCCCCGGCCGCCGCGGCGCGCTCGAAGAGCGCGCGCGAGGAGGAGACGCCACAGGCGATCTTCATCACCTCGGCGGCGCCGGCGACCTGGAGGCCGGCGGGCGCGTACTCCGGGAACCGCTGCACGTCCAGCAGTTCGTTCGCGAACGCGAGGATCTCGTCGCGGGCTGCCACGGCTCGATTCTACGGGGCGGTCCCGCGTGGCTCGGGGCTCGTTCCGCTCCGGTAACCTGTTCCCGCTCGGGGTGTGGCGCAGCCTGGTAGCGCGCTCCGTTCGGGTCGGAGAGGTCCCCAGTTCGAATCTGGGCACCCCGATAGATCACGGGGGAACCTCATGGTTCCCCCGTGAGCCCTCCTTCTGGCTACCGCATGCCGCTCTTGGGCTACGGCCGGATGAACCGGCCTCCGCCTGCGACGAGCGGTTAGCTACGGATTTCCTGGGCGTGCACGACTGCGGTGCAAAGGTCTTGGACGTAGTCGAGGTCGGCGGCCTCGGCGATCTGACGCGACTCCGCCGAGCAGATTCCCAGTTGGAGCCACAGGGCCCCGGCGCCTGCGGCGACGGCGTCGTCCGCGTGCTGGGGCGTGAGCTCCGCGCGTCGGAAGACGTCGACGATGTCGACCTGCTCCTCGATCTCCGCAACCGTTCTCGCGCAGCGCACGCCGAGCACCTCTTCGCACCCTGACGGTCGCACGGGGATGACGTGGTAGCCCTCGGCGAGGAGGTAGCGCATCACGCGGTGGCTCGGACGCTCGGGCTTCGGTGAGGCTCCGACGAGCGCGATCGTCTTGGCCTCACGCAGGATCTCGGCCGGCGTCCGCACGACGCAACGATACCGTCGGGGTACCCTCGGGAGGTGATCCGGGGGATCCTCTTCGACGTCGACTTCACGCTCGCGCTGCCTGGGCCTGAGCTCGGGCCCGAGGGTTATCGCCGCCTCGGCGAGCGACACGGTCTCGAGCTGGATCCTGCGCGCTACGTGGGCGCGCGTCAGACGGCGTTGGCGTCGCTCCAACGGCACCCGGAGCTCGAGCACGACGACCAGATCTGGGTCGAGTTCACCGAGCGAATCGTGCGAGGGATGGGGGGCGACGCCGACACCGCCTACGAGTGCGCCGTCGAGCTCGTGGCCGTGTGGGAGTCCCACGACAAGTTCACGCTCTACGAGGACGGGCCGCCGGTCCTCGAGGAGCTGCGTCGGCACGGGCTCCGGATCGGGCTCGTCTCGAACGGGAGCCGCGACCTGGAGGAGTTCGTGCGCCACCACGCGCTCGAGGTCGACTGCGCCATCGGCTCGCGCGCCTTCGGCCGCACGAAGCCACACCCGGAGATCTTCCGCCACGCACTCTCGCTGCTCGAAGTCGAGCCGGCCGAGGCCGCTATGGTCGGCGACTCCTACGAGGACGACATCGAGGGCGCACGAGCGCTCGGGATGCGGGCGTTCCTGCTCGACCGCGACGGCCGGCATGTCGGTGAGCCGGACCGGCTCCCAGACCTGTACGCGTTACCGGCGGCGCTCGGCCTGGGGAGCGCGCCCGCCTAGCAGCGCTACCACTGCCACCGCGATTCCATCGCAGTAGCCTCACGAGAGGCCGAGTTCTGCGCGCCAGGTCGCTGTGTGCTCGCCGATTGCGGCTGGGCGACCGGCAGGGGGCTCGCCGAACTCGGCTGCGGCTTCCGCCAGCGTTGCGACTGGTCCGAGCGCGACGTCCTCCGCGTCGCACAGCTCGAGCCAGTCGGCGAGCCGACGGCTTGCGAAGACGGCCGTGAGCTCCCCCGCAAGCCTCTCCTGCGCCTCGTCGACGAGATGCAGCTCCGCCAGGTCCGGCCTGCCGATCACGTCGCACAGGCGCGCGAAGAACTTCGGCTCGAGCGCGGCGATCGTGACGTGCCGGCCGTCGCCGGTCTCGTAGATCCGGTAGCACGCGGCTCCCCCCGTCAGGAAGCGAGGCAGCGGATCGCCGCCGACGCGGTGGGACACGAGGCGGTGCGAGCCGTGTGTCATCGAGACGGTGAGCCGGATACCGCGACCCGTGCGTCCGCGCTCGAGCAGGGCGGCCAGCACCTCCGTCACTGCCCCGAGCGCGCCCGCGGCGAGATCGGCCGGCTGGAGCGGCGGGAGGTGGGGCGCGGTGTCCTCGAGCATGCCTGCGTAGCCGAGGTAGTTGAGGTCGTGACCGGCGCGCAGCGCATGCGGGCCATCCGTGCCGAAGCCTGTGATCGAGCAGTAGACGAGGCTGTCCGGCAGATCGTCCGGTCCGACGCCGAGGCGCGCCGCGACGCCCGGACGAAATCCCTCGAGGACGACGTCGGCACGCTCACACAGAGCCCGCCCCAGCTCGGGCTCGACCTTCAGGTCGCAGGCGACCGATTCCTTCCCGCCGTTCAGGGCGGCTTCCCAGGCCGGGGCGACGTGCCGCATCGGATCGCCTTCGGGCGGCTCCAGTCGCACGACCCGGGCGCCGAGCCGGAGCAGCTCTCGCGACGCATAGGCGCCCGGGAGGTAGCGCGTCAGGTCGACGACGAGCATCCCAGCCAACGGCTGCATCGGCCCCGACGCTAGCAGCCGTGCCTAGCGGCAGATCGGGAGCCCGCGCCGGGAGAGCCCGAAGCCCCAGAGCCGTTCGTCGAGGACGTAGAAGGACGAGACGGTGTCTTCTCGCCGCAATATGAGCGCGTCGTAGCCGTCGCACACGTGCCGTGAGAGCCGGGGATAGAGGGCTCGCACGCGCGAAACCGGCTCGCCGAGCGAGAGGCCGCTCGGCGTGCTCCAGCCGAGCGGCTGGTGGATGGTGTAGAGCGCAACTGCGCGGCCGCCGCGGAACTCGATACCTGCGCCGCGGGGTTGAAACGCGAAAAAGTTGAAGTACCAGGTCGTGTGCCGGCAGTTCGTGCAGCGCCCGTAGGCTCGCCCCCAGGCTGCTTCGACCTGCGCACCGGTCGCGCCAAGCCGCAGCCCGCCCAGGCTCTTGCCCGGCACGAGGACGCCGGGATTGGGGGGCGCTGCCGCAGCCGGCGCCACCACAGCGAGAGCGAGCGCAAGCACGGCGAAGGCGAGCCGGCGAACCATGTTGTGGAAGGATAGGCGGGTGGAGGTCGTCAACCTCTTCGAGGTCGAGGTCGCGCGCGACGACGACGATCCGGCCGGGTACGACACGGGCTACGTCCGGCTCGCGGAGAAGCTGGGGTCGACCAAGCTGGGCGGCACGGTCTACGAGCTGCCGACCGGGCAGTCGATCTGCCCCTACCACTACGAATACGGCAGCGAGGAGTGGCTGATCGTCCTCACCGGTCGACCAACGCTGCGTGTCCGGGAAGGGGAGCGCGAGCTTGGGCCGGGCGAGACCGTGTGCTTCCCCGAGGGGCCCGGGGGCGCGCACAAGGTCACGAATCGCGGCGCGGAGCTCGCGCGAGTGTTGATGCTCTCGACCAAGCAGAGCACCGGCATCGTGGTCTACCCAGACAGCGACAAGATCGGCGTCTACCCGAGCAACAGGGCCGACTCGCACCTGTTCGTGCGCGGGGCTGCCGTCGACTACTGGGAGGGTGAGACCGCGAGCTAGCGGAAGGCGTTCTCGCCGGTCAAGGCGCCGCCGACGACGAGCGTGTGCACCTCGTGCGTGCCCTCGTAGGTGAGCACGGACTCGAGGTTGTTCATGTGACGGATGACGGGGTACTCGAGTGTGATCCCGTTGCCGCCGAGGATTGTGCGAGCGCTGCGGCACACCTCGAGCGCGCCGCGAACGTTCCCCATCTTCCCGAGGCTGACGTGCTCCTGGCGGAGCGTGCCGTCGTCCTTCATCCGGCCGATGTGGAGCGCGACGAGGGTGGCGCGGTTCAGCTCGAGCGCCATCTCGGCGAGCTTCTGCTGGGTCAGCTGGTAGGCCGCGATCGGCTTCTCGAAGACGATCCGTTCCTTCGCGTACTCGAGTGCCGCCTCGAAGCAGGCGCGCCCGGCCCCGACGGCGCCCCAGACGATGCCGTACCGCGCCTCGTTCAGGCAGGAGAGTGGTCCGCGCAGCGTGCTGACGTCGGGAAACACGCTCTCGTTAGGCACCCGCACGTCCTGGAGCACGAGCTCGGACGTGACGGAGGCTCGGAGCGAAAGCTTCTTCTTGATCTCGGGGGCGCTGAACCCGGGCGTGCCCCTCTCGACGAGGAAGCCTCTGATCGCGCCGTCGTCCGTTCTCGCCCAGACGGTCGCGACGTCGGCGATCGTGCCGTTCGTGATCCACATCTTCGCCCCGTTCAGGATCCAGTCGGTGCCGTCGCGACGGGCGTGCGTGCGCATCGAGCCTGGATCCGAGCCTGCGTCGGGCTCGGTCAGCCCGAAGCAGCCGATCGCCTCCCCGGTGTGCATAGGCGGGAGCCAGCGCTGCTTCTGCTCCTCGGAGCCCCAGCGCCAGATCGAATACATCGCGAGCGAGCCCTGAACGGAGACCGCGCTCCGGATGCCCGAGTCGCCGGCCTCGAGCTCGAGGCAGGTCAGGCCGTAGGCGACCGCGCTCGCACCGGGAAGGCCATAGCCGTCGAGGTGCATGCCGTAGAGGCCGAGCTTGCCGAGCTCCGTCAGGAGCTCGCGCGGAAGGATCCCCTGCTCGAACCACTCGCCCACCTCGGGTAGCACCCGCTCGCGCACGAAGACGCGAACGGTGTCGCGGATCGCCTTCTCCTCGTCGTCGAGGAGCGCGTCGATCGCGAGGAAGTCCCGCGGGTCGAGCTCGGTCGGCTTCTCGGTGACGGCCACGGTCGAAGGCTACCGTGGGAGTGTGCTCGCCGCGATTGCCCAGGCTCTGACGCTTCTGCTCACCGGATCGGTTGGAGGCGAGGTCGCCGCGATGACACCGCGCGAGAAGGCGGCCGCTCTCGTGGTGGCCGGCATGCCGGCCGAAGGAGGGTTCGGCGGCGTTCTCGTCCGGTCCTGGAACACAGAGCTGCCTCCTCCGCGCCGCTCGATCGTCTTCGCGGATCAGGAAGGCGGTCTCGTCAAGACCTTCACCTCGATCGCGCCGTGGCAGGCGGCGTCCGGTTACCGAAGCGCCCACGAGGCCTACCGAGCGGGTCGCGAGACGGCCACAGCGCTGCGGGGCGTCGGCGCCCACGCGACGTTCGCCCCGGTACTCGATCTCGGGGACGGCCCGCTCGGCTCGCGCCACTTCGAGAGCCCTGGGTACGGGGTCGCGTTCGCCCGCGGCCTCGGGCGAGCGGCGTGCCCGAAGCACTTTCCCGGGCTCGGGTCGACGCCCAGATCGACGGACGAAGCCCGCGTCCACGGCTCAGTGCGCCAGCACGACCTGGCACCGTTCCGTGCAGCAGTGCGCGCAGGGGTGCCCTGCGTGATGGTCGGGCACGCGATCTATCCACAGCTCGGCTCCCGGCGCGCGTCCTTCGAGCCCAAGACGTACCGCCTGCTCCGCCGGCTCGGTTTCCGCGGCGTCGCGATCACCGATTCGCTTGGCGTTCTCGGCAGCCCCTACGCCCCCTTCTGGGCGCGGCTCGCGATCCGCGCCGGAGCAGACCTGGTGCTCACGACGAGCTCGCGCGACGCGGCCCGGATGGTGGAGGCGCTCGTCCCGCTCGCGCGGAGCGGCGCGCTCGATCAGAAGGTGGTCAGGGTGCTCCGCTACCGTCGGACGCTGGGGGTGCGGGCACGTTGACGCCGACGGTCGCGGTCACGATCTTGCGGGGTTTGCCGCTGCCGAGGGCCCGCGCGGTGAGCGTGTGTGGACCGGGAGGGGCGAGGGAGGAGTTCCAGCCAAGCGTGTAGGGGGCGGCGAGATCAGCGCCGAGCGTGACCCCGTCGACGACGAACTCGACGCGGGCGACGCGACCCTCGACGAACACGCGCCAGAGCACGAGACCTTCGACCCTCTGGCCTTCCAGGACGCTCTGCGCGACGATCTCGAGCGGCGGAAGCACCGGCTTGAGCAGAGGCGTCGGCGTCGGCGTCGGCTTCGGGGTTGGCTTTGGCTTCGGGGCAGGCTTCGGCTTTGCGGTCGGCTTGGGCGCCGGCTTCGGCTTCGGGGTCGGCTCGGGCTTCGGCTCCAGCCTTCGCTCGAGCGGGTGGTTTCTGACGACGAGCGGGATGCGATGCGTCGCAACGCGGTCGTCGACCGAACGGGCCGCGAGCTCGAGGACGTGCATGCGATCCCGTACCCGCCGCGTCTTCCAGATGAAGAGAAACGGCGGGCGTGAGTCGGTCGCGATGGTCTCCCCGTTTACGCGCAGGCTCACGCTGCGCGCCGCGGCGCCCGATGGGCGCACGCGGAGACGCACGTTGCCGCGGACGCGCGTCCATTGCCCGGGGCCCGACGTCGTCAGTCGGAAGGCGTCGTTGGCGACGATCACCGTCTGCCGTGTGATGTCGTGCCGGGTGCCATCGCCGTAGGCTCGTAGCTCGAGTTGGTGCGCTCCGTTCCGGAGACGCGTGGTGTTGAGCCCGCGCCCGCCTCCGAAGGCGAACGGCGGACGCCGGTCGGTGGAGGCGACCCGACCGTTGACCACGAACTCGACGCTGTGCACACCGCCGGTCGTCGCCGCTCGCCACGGAACGATGCCGGCAAGGGATCCCGGCCGGAGGTTCGTGACGACGCTCAGCTTCTCCCGGCCGAGGGCGTACCGCCGGACGAGCTCGAGGTAACGGCTCCAGTTCCAGTGGGGGCCGGGATCGGTGTGGTGGCTCGCCCCGCCTCGACCGCCGCGCGGGCCAGGCACGTCGGCGTGGCCGATGATGTGGCGGCGGTCGATCGGCATCAGCGCGCGGCGCGCGAGCCAGGCGGTCAGCCGGGCCGATCGCTCGTACTGGGCGTCGCTGAAGCCGGCGCGGCCGTACGTGAACCCCTCATGCTCGATTCCGACGGAGCCGACGTTCACCTTCCAGTTCCCGGAGTGCCAGGCGATGTCGGACAGGTGAACGAGTTGGACGATCTCGCCGGACCGTGCGACGACGAAGTGCGAGGAAGCATGCGCGCGTGGGTTCTTCAGCCATTGTACGGAACCCCAGAAGGCTCCCTCCGTGACGTGAACGACGATCGAGCGGATTGACGAAGGCGAGCGGTGCGCCTTCGTGAAGTTGCCCTCGCCCTTCAGCCAGGTGACGGGCGGTCGCGCCGAGCCGGAGCCGGCCGCCGGCGCCGCCAGGCACGCCGCGACGACCCAGGCGGCCGCGATCTTGACACCGATGCTGATCCAGACCCGAGGCATCCGCAGGTGACCAGGGTAACGAGCCAAAGTTGGCGAAGTATGAGCACGCTATGCTCCTGAGTGACCAGTCAGTCAACTGGAGGCGAAGCATCGTGGCGACCATCGAGACAGGTGCGGAAACCGGGATCTCGTTTGCGCTGAGTGACGAGCAGAAGGCGCTGCGCGGGCTCGCGCGAGAGTTCGCAGAGAAGGAGATCCGCCCCAAGGCGGCCACGTACGACGAGCATCAGACCCACGCTGCGGACGTCATCGAGCAGGCGCACGAGCTCGGGCTGATGAACCTGCACGTGCCGGAGGCGCTCGGCGGGCTCGGGCTCTCGACGTTCGACGGCATCCTCGTCGGCGAAGAGTTGAACTGGGGTTGCTCCGGCATCGGCACCTCGATCGGCGCCAACAGCCTCGGTGCCGGCCCCGTGATCATCGCCGGGACCGACGAGCAGAAGGCCCGATGGCTCCCACCGCTCCTCGAGGAGCCGATCCTCTGCTCGTTCGGGCTCTCCGAGCCCGAGGCGGGATCCGACGTCGCGAAGCTGAAGACGACGGCGGTGCGGCGCGGCGGCGAGTACGTCCTGAACGGCTCGAAGACGTTCATCACGAACGCGGGCCACGCGGCCTGGACCATCATCTTCGCGAAGACCGACCCGGCGCAGGGCAATCGCGGCATGTCGGCGTTCATCGTCCCGATGGACACGCCCGGCGTGGAGCTCGAGAAGCATCTCGACAAGATGGGGCAGCGCGCCACGGACACCTCCGCGTTCGCGCTCACCGATGTCGTCGTCTCCGCCGAGAATCGACTGGGCGCCGAGGGCGAAGGCTTCAAGATCGCGATGAAGACGCTCGACTTCACGCGGCCGGGCACCGCCGGCGGTGCGGTTGGCGTGGCGCAGGCTGCGTTCGAGCACGCGGTCGAGTACGCGAAGCAGCGCATCACCTTCGACGTGCCGATCGCGATGCACCAGGGCGTCAACTTCATGATCGCCGACATGGCGACCGAGATCGAGGCGGCGCGGCTCCTCGTCTGGCAGGCCGCCTGGCTCCACGATCGCGGCAGTCGCGCGACGCTGCAGTCGTCGTTCGCGAAGCGATTCGCAGCGGACATGGCGATGAAGGTGACGACCGACGCCGTACAGATCTTCGGCGGCTACGGCTACATGAAGGAATACCCGGTCGAGAAGCTGATGCGCGACGCGAAGCTGTTCCAGATCTACGAGGGCACCTCGCAGATCCAGCGGCTTGTGATCGCGAAGGAGATCTTCCTGCCCTCAAGCTGAGTGCGGCGCACCTACTGGGCGAGCGCGCGCTGGAAGGGCGGCAAAAAGCCGGGCGAGAAGCGCACCTCCCCCAGCCAGGCTGCCAGGCGCTCCGCCTGGGACTCCACGGCTCGCACGGCATCCGCGCCGACGTCCTCGAGCAGCTGGAACACGATCTCGCCGTCACGTCGTTGCGACCAGCCGCCCACGACCCGTCCGTCCCACCAGACGGTTGGGCCCGCGTTGCCGTTGCGGTCGAAGAGGACGGAGGCGTGCGGGCCGAGATACCAATCTCGTTCCTTCCAGCCCATCGTCGTCGGGTCGAGCGTCGGCAGCAACGCGGCTGTTGGCTTCAGGGTCGGTGGCCGCTCGAGATCATCGGCGAGCACATAGCCGGTCGAGCCGCCAAGATCGACCTCGACGTGCGGCACCGCGCCGAGGGCAGCTCGGGCCTCACGGGCCGTCCAACCCGTCCACCAGCGGATGTCCGTCTCCGTGCCCGGCCCGAACGCCGCGAGCCAGCGCCGTAGCAGCTCGGCTCGAGCGTGCCCCGGCTCGATCCGGGCGATCTCGTCGGAGAGCCACGCCGCGGTTGGCGCCCACCGGTACTGCCCGCTGATCCACGTGCCCCGAGGACGCGCTCGCACGATGCGCCCCTCCATCGCCAGCTGCGGGAGGATGCGCGACGCAGCGCTCTGAGTCGCTTCGAACCTCGTGCCGGCCGCGACCCGAAGGCGTTTCGCTAGCACGGGCACATCGGCCGCCACCTCGGCTGTCGAGGCAGCGCCGCGCGCGTCGAGCGCTTCCAGGGCTGCCTTCGACGCCCGTACGAGCCACGCTGCCGGCCGGGTGGAGATGCCGCTGTCGAGGATCATCCCCTCGAGCCTGCGGCGCTCGCGCGTCGCGATCGTCTGCGTGCAGGCCGCGTAGACGACTGGAACGAGCTCGCGCGGGACGGCGAAGAGCGTCCTCCGCATGCAGAGCACGCGGACGAGTGACCGGTCGTCGTAGAGGGCGCGCTCGATGTCGCCTGGAGCGACGCCCGACGTGCGGGCGTGCACCGACAGGAACACGGTGACAGGGTCGGTTGAGTGGAGCACGACCACCGAGCGAGCCGCCTCGAGTGCCCCGCTCGCGCGGTCTGGCGGCGTCAGCCGGTGACGGCGGACGAGCCGCGTTCGCCGCTCGTCGACGTCGACGCGGTGCACCCGGCCTTTCTACCAGCGTAGGATCGTCGCGTGGCCATCGAGATCGACCTCACGGGACGTGTCGCGCTCGTCACCGGCGGCTCGCGCGGTCTCGGCCGAGCAGATGCCCTCGCGCTCGCGCGGGCGGGGGCCGACGTCGTCATCGCCGACATCCAGGTGGAGTCGGACGAGTCGACGGAGACCGCCGAGCGCTATGGCGTGCTCGCGCAGGTCGCCAAGGCGCAAGGGATCGTCTATACGGAGCAAACGGCGCAGGAGATCCAGGCGCTCGGGCGCCGGTCGGCCGCGATCAAGTGCGACGTGACCGACCGCGACCAGGTCGGCGACACCGTCGCGCGTACGGTCGAGGAGTTCGGCTCCGTCGACATCTTGATCAACAACGCGGGCACGCTCGACCACGCGGCACAGTTCCTCGACCAGAACCCGGAGCTGTGGGAGCGCGACCTGCGGGTGAACCTCACGGGCGGCTTCAACTGCGCGCAGGCGGTGTGGCCGCACATGAAGGAGCGCGGCTGGGGGCGGATCGTGAACATGGCCTCTGTCGCCGGGACACTGGGTGGCTTCGGTCAGGCGAGCTACTCGACCACGAAGGCGGGCATCCTCGGCCTGACGCGGACGCTGGCGATGGAGGGCGGCCGGCACGGCATCACCTGTAACGCGATCGTGCCCGGAGTGATCGGAACCGAGGCCTTCAACTTCGCGAATCCGGCGATGAACGAGCGGATCGTCAGCCGAACCGTCTTCAAGCGCCCCGGAGAGCCGGACGACATCGCCAACGCGATCTGCTTTCTCTGCTCCGACCTCGCTGCGTACATCACGGGCGTGCAGTTGAACGTGAGCGGGGGCGTCGAGTTGTTCGTGTTCTAGAGCGGCGGTGGCGAATGCCGCCGGAGCTTGGTAGTGTTGGGCGATGCTCAAGCGGATCGTCTTGTTGGGCCTGGTCGGGGCGTTTCTCGCCGCTCCGCCCGCGATCGCGAAGAGCTCGTCGACCGTGAAGTCTCCGGCGCCCCAGAACCTCGCGCCCGATACGGCGCCGCACGACGGACCGTGTCCGTTCGGCGACGCGTCCTTCGAGTTCTAGCTCCGACAACCCACAGCGAGAGTTCCTGGCGCCCGTAGCCCCGCCGGCCAACACGCGGGCGGGAATCTCCTTCGAGCCCACGGACGAGCAGCGAGAGCTGCGCGATCTTGCGCACGAGTTTGCCGACCGGGAGCTGCGGCCGGTCGCGCGTCACTGGGACGAGCGTGAGGACTTCCCGCGCGAGCTGCTCGGGCAGGCAGCACGGCTCGGCCTGACCTCGCATGCGATTCCGGCCGAGTACGGAGGTGGAGGCGTCTCCCCGATCACCTCGGCGATCGTGGCCGAGGAGCTCTCGTGGGGTTGCGCCGGCCTCGCCGCGGCGCTCGGCGCGACGATGTTCCCTGTCCGACCGCTGCTCGTCGCCGGCTCGGAGGAGCAGCGGCGGCGCTGGCTGCCGCGGCTCGCCTCCGACGAAGGCTGCCTGGCCGCGATTGCGTTCACCGAGCCCGGCGCCGGCTCCGACGTGGCTGCGATTCGAACGAGCGCGCGGCGTGATGGCGACGACTATGTCCTGAGCGGCGAGAAGTGCTACGTCACGAACGGTGGCATCGCCGAGCTGACGATCCTCTTCGCGAAGCTCGACCGAGGGCTCTGCGCGTTCCTCCTGGAAGCGGGAGATCCGGGCGTGACAGCCGGCCGGAAGGAACCGAAGCTCGGCCTCCGCTCCTCGTATACGGGCTCGATCCTCCTGGGCGAGGCGCGGATCCCGGCCGACCGCCTGCTCGGCGAGGAGGGCGACGGATTCGCGATCGCGATGGATTTCTTCCTCCACTCGCGGCCTCAGGTCGCCGCCTCGGCAGTTGGTGTGGCGCGCGCGGCCTTCGAGTATGCGACCGGCTACGCGAACGAGCGGCATGCTTTCGGGAAACCGCTGCTGTCGAAGCAGGGAGTGTCGTTCAAGTTGGCCGACATGGCGATGCAGGTGGAGGCCTCACGGCTGCTCGTCTGGCGCGCGGCGGCCGCTCTTGAGACAGGTGGGGAGGCTGGACTGCTCGGCTCGTTCGCGAAGGCATTCGCGGCAGACGCGGCAATGGCGGTGACCACCGACGCCGTGCAGATCCTCGGTGGCGCAGGGATCATGCGGGACCACCCCGTCGAGAAGTGGCTTCGCGACGCGAAGGTCCTGCAGATCGTGGAGGGTACCTCCGAGATCCAGCGCCACGTGATCGTCCAGCACCTGCGCCGCTAGTTTGGGCCGCTAGACTAGATCGCTTGCGCGCCCGAGGCTCCTCCCCCGTGCATCTGGGCGCAGCACGGCGTCGGCCGGCGCGCACCGCCCTCCACTGGCTTCTCGCCTTCGGCCTCGTGGCAGCTGTGCTGGTCGTCCTTGTCGGGTTCGCGTTCGCCGGCTCGGACGCGCGGCTGGCGGCGGGGGTCGAGGTCGCGGGGGTGGAGGTCGGCGGCTTGAGGGCGGGCGAGGCGCGCAAGCTCCTGGAGCAGCGCGCGGAGGAGGTCGCGCGCGTCCCGATCGTCTTCACGGTCGGAGAGGAACAGTTCCCCATCAAGGCTTCGTCGCTCGGTGTTGAGGCGGACTGGCGCGCGGCCCTTGACACTGCCGCACGCGAAGGCGGCGGTTTCGGGCCAGTACAGGGATTCAAGCGGCTGCAGACACGCGTCTTCGGTGCCGAGATCTCCCCGCCCGTGCAGGCCTACACAGCGGCTCTCGAGTACAAGCTCGGGCGCATGGCCGACCGGGTCGATCGTCCCCATGTCGAGGCGAAGGTAGTGCGCCGTGGCTTGTCGGTTGCCGTCGTACCCGGGCAGAACGGTCTTCGACTCGATCGCGACGCAGCTGCGGATGCGATCGTTCGAGCCCTTGCCACCTTCGAGCGTGGCCCGCAGGTGCCACTGCCAGTCCAGGTCGATCCGGTCGAGGTGACGGCGGCCGAGCTGGGGCCTGCAGCGCGGCAAGCGCGGGTCGCGCTGTCGGCGCCCGTCCGGCTCCGCTCCGGAAGCACCCGTTGGAAGCTCCCCAGGTGGAGGATCGCGAAGCTGCTGGCGCTGCCGCAGGAGGGCGCGACCGGCCTCGAGATTGCAGGCAAGGGGGCCGATGCATGGCTCGGTCGCCTACGCAAGGCGGTCGAGCGCCCGGCGGTCGACGCCGCGCTCATCGTCGGCGGGGGGAACGTCCGGATCGTGCCGAGCAAGCGCGGTCTCGAGCTCGATGCACCCGCCACGGCCGCCGCGGTGCTCGCGGCGGCCACCGCCCCGGGAAACCGGACGGCGAACCTCGTGGTGACGGCGGCCGAGCCCGAGCTGACGACCGCGGAGGTACGAGCGATGGGTATCGAGCGGCGGCTCGGGACGTACTCGACGCTGAACGCCGGCACCTTCGATCGGATCACCAATCTCCGCAGGGCGATCGAGTTGCTGCACGGCGCGCTCGTCCCACCCGGCGGCACCTTCTCGTTCAACGACCGGGTCGGCGAGCGGACGACGGAACGAGGGTTCCGTTCCGCACCGGTGATCATCCGTGACGAGTACGACGAGGCCGTGGGAGGAGGAGTCTCTCAGGTGGGGACGACTGTCTTCAACGCCGCGTGGGAGTCTGGGGTGAAGATCGTCGAGCGCAATCCGCACTCCCTCTACATCAGCCGCTACCAACTCGGCCGCGACGCGACTGTCAACTACCCGGACCTCGACCTTCGCTTCCTGAACGACACGCCGAATTGGATCTTCGTCGCCGGCAGCTGGGACGCGAGCGGCATCACCGTCTCGCTCTACGGCGGCGGCCCCGAACGTCGTATCGAGAGCAGCGAAGGCACGCAGAGCATCACAGGGCCCGCGCCCGTACGGCGGACTCTCGACGCGACCCTGGAGAGGGGAACGACGATCGTCGCCGAGGAGGGATCCTCGTCGAGCACGACGAGCGTCGAGCGCACCGTGTACGCGGCCGACGGCTCCATCCTCCACGACGAGACGTGGAACACTTCCTACAAGGGCGAATACCGCGTGCTCCGAGTCGGCACAAAGCCCAAGCCGCAGCCGCGGCCGGAGCCCAAACCCGAGCCAAGTGAGGAGCCGAAGGAGCAAGACGGGCCGAAGGAGGCGCCGTCTGCGACGACCGAGCCTCCGGTCACGGCGCCTGCCATCACCGGAGTCGCTCCGGACGAGGCGCAGCCGCCCGCTCGCCCTCAGCCCTAGCGACCGCGTCGACGAAGGATGGAGGCAGGCGCGTCGGCCGCCAGGTCATGGCATCGACAATCGCGTGCGCCGTGTGCCCCTCCGCGACGAGCTCTCCGGCGCACTCTAGGGCGTACTCGTAGCGGAAGCGAGCGCCACGGAGACCCACACAGCGCGTCCAGATCCGGATCCGGTCGTCGAAGCGTGCGACGCGGTGGTAGCGCACGGTCACCTCAGTCGTCAGCGCCTCGATGCCCTGCTCGCGGATGGCCCGGTACCCGCCCGCGTGCTCTGCGAGATACGCGACCCGCGCCACCTCCAGCCAGACGACGAACGACGCATGGTGGGCGATGCCCTGGGCGTCCGTCTCAGCGAAGCGCACCGAGATGTCGGTCGAGAACCGAAAGCCGTCCATCAGGGCGAGACTCTCGCAGGCACGAAAGGTGACCGCCGGCTCTTCCAGCCGACCCCTGGCCCTACACTCACTCTCGATGCAGCACCGGCTGGACGAGCTGGAGCGACAGCTCTCCGCGCTTGCCGAACGACTGGAGCGCGTCGAGCACGCGGTCTCCGTTCGGGATACCGAGGCGCCGCTCGCACCGCCCGCGATGACTCCTCCGGTGACCGCGCCGCCTCCGTCCCGGCCACCGCCGCGACCGCCCGTGGGGGTGCGGGCGGCGACCCCCGTCTCGTTCGAGGACGTGCTCGGCGGACGGGTGCTGGCCTGGGTGGGCGGGATCGCCGTCGTCCTCGGCGTCGTCTTCTTCCTGGTCATGGCCGCGAGCCGCGGCTGGATCGACGAGCCAACACGCGTCTTCCTCGCTCTGATCGGCTCGACCGCTCTGCTGGTCGGCTCGCTCTTCCTGCACGAGCGCAAAGGGCGGACGCAGGCGGCTTTGGCCGCCGCCTCGACGGCGATAGCGGCGCTCTATGTGACGCTGCTCGCGGCAACGCAGCTGTACGACCTGATCGCCGACGTGGTCGGGCTCGGGTTCGCGGCGCTCGTTGGCGCCACCGCGACCGTGATTGCAGTCCGGTGGAGCGAGCCCGTCGTCGCGGGAATCGGCATCGTCGGGGCGCTCGTGGCGCCGGTTCTCGTGGATGCCGATACGGGCGGTGACACTCTCGCCTTCATGGCGCTCGCTCTCGTCGCGGCGGTCGGTGTCCTGTTGTGGCAGCGCTGGAGTTGGCTGGCCGCGACCGCGTTCCTCGTCAGCGTGCCGCAGCTCCTACTCTGGCTGGAGGACACCTATCGCGACCGGACCGGCCTCTCGCTCGTCGTCCTCGCGTTGTTCTGGCTTCTCTATGTCGCGGCCGCGATCGGCTACGAACTCCGGGTTCCGGTCTCGACGCTTCGGCTCTCGTCGGCCAGCCTCCTGCTGGCGAATGCCGCGCTCCTCGCCGGGGCCGGCTGGCTGCTGCTGGATGACACGGATCACGGCACGGCTGCGACCAGCTGGGTCGTGGCCGTCGCCGCGGTTCACGTCCTCGGAGGGTTGCCCGCCTACCGGGGGAGGCTGAGCAGCGAGATCGCTGCGCTGCTGGTCGCCGTGGGTACGGCGCTCGCCGCCGTGGGACTCGCGCTCGCGCTCGAGGGACCGGCGCTTGTCGCCGGCTGGGCAGCCGAGGCGATCATCCTTGCCTGGGCTTCCCGCCGGATCGACGATCCTCGTGGCTACCTCGCGTCAGCCGTGTTCTTCGGGCTGGCTGCCGGTCACGTCATCACAATCGAGGCGCCGCTCGAGGGTCTCCGTACGGCGTCGGACGACTTCGCCACCGCCGCTGCCGGAGTCGCGATCGTCGGCGTGGCCGCTGTCGTGCTCGCCCGGCTGACGCGCGACATCGACCTCGAGCAGGCCCTCGACACCGACCTCGTGCTGAGTCGCCTGTTCGTCGCCGTTGCCGCAGTCGCCGCGGTCTACCTTCCGTCACTGGCGATCGTCGCGGCGTTCGGTCGCGACGAGGTCGAGCCGAGTCAGACGCCGCAGGTACTGCTCTCGGCGTTCTGGGCCGTGACCGGCCTCGTCGTACTCACCGCCGGCCTCCTCCGCGACGTGCGCGCGTTGCGACTAGGAGCGCTCGTCCTCCTCGGCCTCGCCGTGGCGAAGGTGTTCGTCTACGACCTCGCCGAGCTCGAGTCGATCTACCGGGCGTTGTCCTTCATCGCACTCGGATTGTTGCTGCTCGGCGCAGCGTTCGCCTACCAGCGCATTCGCAAGGAGGTTGCGGAATGAAGATCTTCGTCGCGGTAGCGATCGCGCTCCTGGCCGGGACCTCGGCAGTGGATGCAACCAAGTTCCGCTACGAGCGTGCCGTGAGGACGTCGGGGCCTGGCCCGGTAGCCTTCGAGCCGGACGGGTCGCTGCTCGCCCATGCGAAGCCCGGGCTTGCCGATCTCCGGGTGCTCGATGCAGACGGCGAGCAGGTGCCGTGGCGCCTGTTGCCGCAGGTCGAGGAGGTGATCCAGCCGACCCGGATCCTGAACAGCGGCAGACGTGGTCCGCGTGCGGTTGCGCTCCTCGACCTCGGCCCACAGCGGACGGTGTACGACCGAATCGAGCTAGAGACCCCAACAACGGATTTCGTCGGTCGCGTAACGGTCTTCGGTTCCGACAGCCGGGAGGGCCCATTCACCCGGCTGTCGGCGACCGGGATCTACGACATCGAGGGAGCCGCGAGCGCTCGCAGCACAACGGCGGTCGTGCCGCCGTCCGATTTCCGATACCTCTCGGTTCGCGCGACGGGAGCGAAGCGGATCGACGGCGCGACCGTATCTGGCGCAGGCAACCGGCAGCGATTGGTACGGCGCGGCCACGCGGTCATCGCCGGGCCGGGGCGCTCGCCGAGACGGAGCGTCTTCGTGCTCGACTTCGGCTTTCCGGAGGTGCCGGTCACAGAGCTCACCTTCTCGCTCGTAGGACGCGCGGCAGCGGCGACCTACGACCGCCCGATCCGGATCGAGGGGTCGAACGATCGCACAAACTTTCGGCTGCTCACGCGCGCGCGCGTCTTCCGCTTCCCTGGCTCGCGCTCGGCGCCCGTTTCGTTCCGCTCCGGCTTCCGCTACCTCCGGGTGACGATCGAGAACGGCGACGACCCTCCCCTTCGGGGCGTGCGGCTCGATCCGTTCGCGCCGTCGGAGGCAATCCTGCTGGAGCCGGGGCACGTGCAGCCGTTCCGCCTGCTCTACGGCGGGCCGGAGGTGTTGGCACCGAGCTACGAGTTCGCGCGGATCCCGGCTCCGGAACCACGCACAATCGTGGCGCCGGATCAGCTGGGAAGCGAGCGGCTGAGCGATCTGTTCGAGCCACCGGCCGACTCGCGATCGTTCGTCGAGCGGAACCCGAAGCTGATCCAGGGCACGCTCGCACTGGCGGCGTTCGCGCTCTGCCTCGGTGGTTTCCTCGCGCTGCGCCGGCGCACCTGACTTCGTGCGGACAGACCTCGTGCGCACCGGACACCGGCACGCGCCGGGAGGCCTACCTCTAAGCGGCGGTGCGGCGGAGCTGGCGCTCGTCGAGAACGCTGCGGCAGCCCGAGCAGATGTGCTGCTCGACTTCGTACGGGACGCCGGCACGCTGGCGCACGGCGTGTGTCACGACCGCCTTGTGCACATGGAGGCGACGGGTCCGCCGCGGGGGATCCTTCTCAACCATCTCTTCGCTCACGTTAACGATGCCGCCCCCCGGCGCAAGTGCAAAAAGGGTTAAATTCCAGTGATTTTTTTGCACACGAGCTCTCTCCAGCGCTAAAGTTGCTGTTGTGCGTCACGTCATCGTCTTTTGCGCCGCGGTCCTGATCGGCCTCGCCGCCGTCGGTTCCGCCTCTGCCAGGTCTGACGTCTCGAATCGCGGGAAGTCAGTAGCTGTTCCCGCGAAGGTGGCGGAGACGGCCTGCGTCGCCGGCAGCGTGCAACGCCTGGGAACCCCGAGGCGCTCGTACGCGGCAATTGCGCGCACTCGCTTAACGGCTTTTCGCCGCCCCGGGCGGGGGCGCTTCGCCGAGTTCGGCGTCAGGAACGTAAACGGCGTCGCTACCGTCTTCGCAGTGCGATCGCGTCGCATCGACGGGACCTGCCGCGCCCGGTGGTACCGCGTTCAGCTTCCGATCAAGCCGAACGGTGTCCGAGGCTGGGTACGGGCGAAGGACGTGACGCTCGTGCGCGTCCGAACGCGAGTGGTCGTCGACCTGTCGGCGCGGCGCGTGACGCTCTTCAGCCGCGGTCGTAGGGTGATGTCGGTGCGTGCCGCGATCGGCTCCTCCGCCACACCGACGCCAACCGGCTCCTACTACGTCAACCAGCGCCTGATCGCGCCCGATGCGCGCGGCCCCTTCGGCCCCGGCGCGGTCGGGATCTCTGCGTTCTCTGAGGTTCTCACCGGCTGGGTTCAGGGTGGCCCCGTTGCTATTCACGGGACAAACCGGCCGGATCTCGTCGGTCAAGCGGTCTCGAACGGCTGCATCCGCATCCGGAACGACGACCTTCGCCGCCTCTTCAGCCTGGCGCTCGCGGGCACCCCCGTCCTCGTGAGGGCATAGGATCCTGCCATGACGAGAAACCAGCCGAAGGACATCCTGTCGCGCGTTGCCGATCTCGGCGAGGAGGCTCTCAACAAGCTACCGAGCTTCCCGGGCGGCGACCGCCTGCAGGAAGTCGTCAACCAGAGCCGTACGAGGCTCGACGAGATGCAAAAGCGGCTGCGCGGTCTCGACGTGCTCGAGCAGCGCGTGGACGAGCTGGAGGGGCGGCTTGCAAAGCTCGAGGGGCACTCTCCGAGCCTGCCCGCCGCCTCCGCCCAGACCGGCCTCGGTCCGACCGGCAAAGATCCGACTGGCAAAGATCCGACTGGCCCCAGTCCGATTGGCACAGATCCGATTGGCACAGATTCGACGGGCACTCGCCCGACGGGGACAGCGCCGGCGGGCGCAGGTTCGGCGGGCGCAAATCCCGTGGGCGCAGATCCCGTGGGCGCAGATCCCGCGGGCACAGTGCCGACGACGCCTCCCGCGTAGCTACCGCGGGACGCGGACGCGCAGCGCGCGCGGCACGATCTCGAAGCGCACCGGCGTGGTGCCGGGCTGTTCGCCGTCAAGCTCGACCGGGAGCGGCTCCGTCGAGTCGACTGAGACGACGGCACCTCGGAGCAGCTCGGCCTTCGGGTGGGGCAGGTGTCCGCCCCAGAACGTCTTCGGCAGGGTCGTCAACAGGTCGCGCTTGGTTAGGTCACCGATCGTGAGGACGTCGAAGAGGCCGTCGTCGGGCTCGGCCGCCGGGCAGATCTTCATGCCGCCGCCGAAGCAGCGGCCGTTGGCAACGACCACGTCGTGCATCCGGCCGCCCCGGATCTCGTCGTCGACCGACACGCGGAGCTCAGAGTTCTCCCAGCCGGAGAACACCGCCAGCGTCGCCCAGAGGTACGACACCTTGCCGCCGAGCGCCTTCGTCGTCTCGTTGGCACGCTGTGCGATCGCCCCGCTCATCCCGGCGCTCGCGACGTTCGCGAAATACGACTCGGCCTCGGCACCGTCCCACGCTCGATAGCGAGCGCGACCGAGGTCGATCGTACGGGTCTGCCCGCGAAGCGCGACTTCGAGTGCACCGTCGAGCTTGTGGGGGATGCCGTAGGTGCGCACGAAGTCCCAACCGGTGCCGCGAGGGATGACTGCGATCTCGGGCTCGTCGAGATCGTGGATCCCGTTCGCGACCTCGTTGACGGATCCGTCGCCGCCCACGACGACGAGGAGCGTCGCGCCGCCGAGCGCCGCCTCCCGAGCGAGAACGCCGAGGTGTCCGGGCGCCTCGGAGAAGAGCGTGTCTCCGTCGAGCCCGCGGGTCGCGGCCCGGCGCGCGATCTCGGGCCAGCGCCTGCCGGTCGCGCCGTTGTCGGACGCCGGGTTGACCAGGAAGACAGTTGCGCTCACCACTCTCCCATGCCTGTGATGCCTTTGAGCGTCACCGCAGGGATCTTCGGCGGGATGCGCAGCCGCTTCAGCGGGGGAGCATCCTGTGCCACATCAGTGAGTTGCGGTCGCCAGCGCCACGCGCGTCATGCGGTCGACGGCGGAGCGCAGATCGTCGTCCGAGATCCGCGTGAACTCGCCCTCGACCACGATGTCGCTGACGGTGAGCAGGCAGCCGGCCTGCACGCCCCGAAGCGCGCCGACTGTGAAGAGGGCGGACGCTTCCATCTCGACCGCCAGCACGCCACGTTTCGACCAGCGCTCGTACTGGCCCTCGTCGGGGTTGTAGAACAGGTCGCTCGAGACGATCGGCCCGACGTGCATCTCCTGGCCCATCCCCTTGGCCACGTGGACGGCGCCGTGAATGAGCTCCCAGCTGGCGGTCGGACAGTGCGGCTCGTTCCCGACCAGGTGCATGGCCGTCGAGTCCGCCGGAACCGCCGTGAGCGCGACGATCATGTCGCCGAGCGCGTGATGGGGTTGCAGTCCGCCGCAGGTGCCGACGCGCAGCAACTTCTTCACGCCCAACTGGACGAGCTCCTCGAAGATGATCGTCGCCCCGGGGCAGCCCATGCCGGTGCCCTGCACCGAGATCGGCTTGCCTTCCCACGTACCGGTGTAGCCGAGCAGACCTCGCTCCGAGTTCCGCTGGACGACGTCGTCCAGGTAGGTCTCAGCGATGTAGGTCGCGCGGAGAGGATCGCCCGGGAGGAGGCACGCCTCTGCGTAGTCACCAGGCTCGGCTCGCACATGGATTGGCACCCGCGCGACTCTATCTGGCCGCGCTACGCGGAACCAGCGGAGTGGCGTCCGTTCGTGCAGGATCAGGGCGATGCCGGACCTCGTCGAGCCGACGCGCGAGCAGATTCTCGCGTACTGCGCCGAGGACCCGGTCGAGCGCGTGTTTCTGGAGGATGTGGCCCGCCGCAACCTCGGTCGCTTCGCCGCCCTTGCCGAGGCGGGTCGACTCGTGGCTCTCTGCCATGCCGGGGTCAACGTCGTGCCGTCCGGCCGCGGTTGCTCGGCGTTCGCCGCGGTGACCGCACAGGCACGCGCCCGGATGCTGATCGGCGAGCAGCGGGCAGTGACGGATCTCTGGGAAGCAGTCCGCAGCCGGCTGCCGCGTGAGCGCGAGGACCGGCCGGCGCAGCCGGTATACGCGATCGCGGACGCGCCACAACCCGGTGGCAGCGCCCTGAGGCCGGCGACGAGCGACGATCTCGAGCTCCTGCTTCCGGCATGCGCCGCCGCGCACGAGCTGGAGCTCGGGATCAACCCGCTGCAGCACGACCCCAGCGGTTTTCGCTGGAGGACTCGTTCGCAGCTCGAGGAGGGCAGGTCGTGGATCTGGACCGTGGACGGCGTCGTCCTGTTCAAGGCTGAGGCCTCTGCCTGGACGCCGCAGGCGGTGCAGCTGCAGCAGGTGTGGACCGATCCCGAGGCTCGTCGGCGCGGCCACGCCGCCAGGGGCCTGCAGGATCTCATCCGCCTGCTCCTGGAACGGGTGCCGCGGGTCTGCCTCTTCGTGCGCGCCGAGAACGCAGCGGCGATCAGGCTCTACGACCGTGTGGGCATGCAACACGTGCTCGACTACCGCAGCGTGCTGCTATAGGCCTGCCGCGGCACAGCCGGCCTCCGGCCGCGTAGCGTGAGCGTGTGAAGACGCTCGTGCTCGCGCGCCACGCCCAATCCAGGCTGAGTGTCCTCGACCGGCTCAACGGCGACCCCTCGGTGGAAGTGGGACTCACCGAGGTCGGGCGCGAGGAGGCCCGCGACCTCGGGAAGAAAGCGGGAGCGGTCGATCTCGTCGCGCACACGGCTTTCGGCCGGACGCGCGAGACCGCGGAGCTGGCCTGGCCGGGCACGCCGTTGCTGGTCGTGCCGGAGCTCAACGAGATCGGGTTCGGCCGGTTCGAGGGAACGCATTGGGACGAGGGCTATCGCGACTGGGTTCTCACGTCGGGTGCGGACGAACCTTCTCCAGGGGGCGGCGAAAGTCGTCTCGATGCGATCCGGCGTTATCTCGTCGGTTACCGCCTCTTGCTGCAGCGGCCCGAAGAGCGCGTCGCACTCGTCGCGCACGGCGCACAGGTTCGCTACGTGCTGCTGGGCCTCGATGAACTGCCGCCGATGCGCTTGCTCGAGCGAGTGCCTCCGGCGACACCCTTCGTCATCCCGGTCGATCGATTCGCACGCGCCGTGGACGTCATCGGGGCCTGGGTGGCACAGCCCGCGTTCTAGAGCATCGTGTCAAGACGAAGCCTTGATCCCGGGCGCGCGCGGCACGATCACCGCGTCCTCGGTCGCCCCGATGGAGCTGCTATCGAGGCTCTGTCGAGCTAAGCGAGGCCCATTGCGCTCGCACCGTCCAGCACACCCCGCCGGCGAAGCTTCACTCTGAGACGAGTGCTAGGGGCACTACTTGAACCCGTGCGCGCGCTTCGAGTCGGTCGGCCGCCCAAGTGGAGCGCTCGTCTCCTCGCGCGCAGACCCTTCTGCCCTCGCGCGGGCCACATCCGCCCGAAACGGTCGATGTTCGCCTTATCTGCAGAAGGAGCGCGTTCCAGGCTCGTTCGAGCCCGACAGGCGTGACGAGCCCACGGAGAGCGCAGTGCCGACGGCGAGCTTCAAGCGGGCGACGTGCGGTTGGATCTCCGTCAGAGCGCGGTCGGCCTCGTCGTTCTCAAACCTGCCGTGCCGGAGGCCGTTCGCGAGCGTCTCGCACGGGTTGCGGCGCTGGTGCGCTTCGGCGCCCTGCACACGCTGACCGAGCGTCCTCGATCGTGACGCGGGCCGCTTCCGAGCCCAGCCACCGCGCGTTCAGGGCGACGAAGACAGCGATTCCCGCCGCGACGCAGAACTCGAACCACTCGCCGAAGTTGATCGCCGGCAGCGGCCCCTCCCGGCCGATCCGGTAGAGCGCGTGGAGCAGGAAACCGCTGCTGAGAAAGAGCGGCGGGACGAAGAGGCGCGTGTTGAGCCGGATCGCAGCGCTTCGATGCCGGTACATCAGCCACGGGCCGAGCGAGCCGTACAGTCCCACGGCGAGCTGCCCGATCAGGTACAGGGTGTGCACGGCAGAGAGGTTGTGAACGGTCAGCTCCGCCTGCAGGTTCGCGTTTCGTACGGCGTCGGGCCCCTGGAAGCCGAACAGCCGCTGGCCCCACGAGATCTCCTCGCCCACAGCGAGGACGAAGAGGAGGGCGCCGAGCGCATAAGCAGATGCCTGCGTCCGGAGCTCTCGGTGCCGGAGCTGCAGAGCGACGACGCCCGAGAGAGCTGCGGTAATCGCCAGAGCCGCCGCGGTGCTCCACTCGATTACCGAATCCTCCTGCACGAGCAGCGAGAACAGCGGACGGTGGAGCGCGAGCAAGCCCGCGAGGAGAACCGCACCGAAGGCCGGAAGCACGAAGAGCGTCGTCGCGGTGGAGCCCTTGAGCTGCCAACCGGCTGCGCGGAAGGCCTGCGAGCGTGCTGCCTGATACGGACCGTTCACTTCCTGATTATGTGGAGCGGCGCAGCGTTACAAGTCTTGAGAAGTTGCGGCCCACGGCACAATGGCTGGATGCTGGAGCGCATCGAGAGATTCATCCGCAAGCGCAGCCTGATCCCTCCCGGCGGCGAGGTCACGTGCCTCGTCTCCGGCGGCGCCGACTCGACCTGTCTCTGGCACGTGCTCGATACGCTCGGCTACCGCGTGTCCGCCCTCCACGTAAACCACGGGCTGCGCGGGGCAGAGTCGGACGAGGACGCCCGCTTCTGCCGTGAGCTGATGGGCGCTGAGGTCGCTGAGGCGCGCCTGCCGGCTCTGTCAGGCGGCGCGACGGAGGCAAAGCTGCGAGAGCTTCGCTACTCGTTCGCCACGGAGCGCCTGCGTGCGACGGGCCACACGGCCTCCGACCAGATCGAGACCGTCATCCTCCGCCTCGTCGCGAGTGGGGGCACGAGGGGGATCAAGGCCAAGCGTGAGGACGGCGTCGTCCGCCCACTGCTCGGCGTGTGGCGCGAGGAGACGGAGGTCTACTGCCGCGAGCGAGGTCTCCCGTTTCGCGTCGACTCGTCCAACCAGGAGACCAAGCGTGGCCTCATCCGGGCCGAGATCCTGCCGCTCCTCGAGCGCCTCGACCCGCGTGCGCGGACGAATCTGCTCGGGCTCGCCGAGCGGGAGCCGCGGCTGCCGCGGACGCTCGAGCGGACCCTGGTCGAGTTGCTCTCCTCGGTCGACGGAACAGAGGCGGCCGACCTCGGTCAAGGCGTTCGCGCAGTGCGCGAGTACGACTCGCTCCGGCTGGAGGGCGCGATCGTGTGGGGGCCGTGGACGATCGAGTCCTCCCGTGACGGGCTCGAGGTGCGCAGGCGACGACCCGGGGATCGGCTCGCAGGACGGCGCAGAAAGGTGCAGGATCTGCTCGTGGACGCGAAGGTGCCGAGAAGCGCTCGGGACGACTGGCCGATCGTGGTGCGAGGCGACGATGTCGTGGCCGTGCCGGGCGTCGCCGAGGCGCCTGGCTGGGAAGGTGCCGTGTCGTGGAAGAGGTCGTGAGCCTCGAGGAAGGCGTCGGTCAGATCCTGATCGACGAGGAGACGCTACAGCGGCGCGTGCGCGACCTCGGGGCCGAGATCTCGCGCGACTACGCACGCCGCGACCTTCTCCTCGTGGGCGTGCTGAAGGGCGCCGTCTTCTTCATGGCCGATCTGATGCGCGAGTTGACGATCCCGTGCGAGATCGACTTCATGGCGATCTCGAGCTACGGCGCCGGCACCGACTCCTCGGGCGTCGTCCGAATCCTCAAGGATCTGGACCTGAACATCTCCGGGCGGCACGTCCTCGTCGTCGAGGACATCATCGACTCGGGGTTGACCCTCTCGTACCTGATGCGGAGCCTGAGCGCCCGTGAGCCTGCGACCGTCGAGATCTGCGCCCTCCTGACCAAACCCGACCGCCGCGAGGTCGACGTGCCCGTCCGCTACGTCGGCTTCGAGATCCCGAACGAGTTCGTGATCGGCTACGGCCTCGACTTCGCCCAGAAGTACCGCAACCTGCCGCACGTCGCGCTCCTCCACCCGAGCCTGATACCGCCGCATTAAGTCGAAATTACGACTGCGCAATCCCCGTTCCGGGGGTTCGAGCGAACGAACCAGGCTGCTACCCTCCGCGAAGACCTGTTGTGAATCGCTTCTTCCGCAGCGCGCTCTTTCCACTCGTCGTCATTGTGCTGCTCGTCTACCTCGCGAGCCGGACCTTCATCCCTGGCGGTGAGGATCAGACCAAGCTCAGCTATTCCGAGCTGAAGGAGCAGATCACCGCCGGCAACGTCCAGAAGGCGCTCTTCACCCCGAACCGGAACCAGCTCACGGGCGAGCTCGTCGGCGGGGACAAGTTCAAGGTCAATTATCCGAGCGACGTCTCCGCGCTCAAGGTCGAGGAGCTACTGGAGGCGGAGAGCGTCACCTTCGACTCGAAGGGCAAGGGAGGGTCGTGGTGGAGCTCGCTCCTCATCTCCTTCCTGCCCTTCGTCCTGCTGATCGGCTTGTGGATCTTCCTGATGAACCAGATGCAGGGCGGCGGTTCGAAGGTGATGAGCTTCGGCAAGAGCCGCGCCAAGCGGATGACGCCCGACTCACCGAAGATCGGCTTCAAGGACGTGGCCGGGGCCGACGAGGCGGTCGAGGAGTTGCAGGAGATCAAGGAGTTCCTCGAGAACCCGAAGAAGTTCCAGGCCCTCGGGGCGCGGATCCCCAAGGGCGTCCTGCTCTACGGGCCCCCTGGCACGGGCAAGACGCTGCTCGCGCGCGCCGTCGCGGGCGAGGCCGGGGTGCCGTTCTTCTCGATCTCCGGCTCCGACTTCGTCGAGATGTTCGTCGGCGTGGGCGCCTCGCGCGTGCGCGACCTGTTCGAGCAAGCGAAGCAGTCCAGCCCGTGCATCATCTTCATGGACGAGATTGACGCAGTCGGGCGGCACCGAGGCGCCGGCATGGGCGGCGGCCACGACGAGCGCGAGCAGACCCTGAACCAGCTGCTCGTCGAGATGGACGGGTTCGAGACGAAGGACAACGTCATCCTGATCGCCGCCACGAACCGGCCCGACATCCTCGATCCGGCGCTGCTGCGCCCCGGCCGCTTCGACCGGCAGATCGTCGTCGACCGGCCCGACCGGATCGGCCGCAGGAAGATCCTCGAGGTGCACTCGAAGGGCAAGCCGCTCGACAAGGAGATCGAGCTCGACACGCTCGCCGCCGGCACGCCTGGGTTCACGGGCGCCGACCTCGCGAACCTGGTCAACGAGGCGGCGCTGTTGTCCGCACGCTTCGGCAAGAAAGTGATCGGTCAGGCCGAGCTCGAGGAAGGAATCATGCGCGTCCTCGCCGGGCCGGAGAAGAAGGCCCGGTTGCTCGGCGAGAAGGAGCGCAAGATCACCGCCTACCACGAGATGGGGCATGCGCTCGTCGGCCATTACCTCGAGAACACGAACCCCGTGCACAAGATCACGATCGTGTCGCGCGGGCAGGCGCTCGGTCTGACGATCTCGCTGCCGACCGAGGACAAGTACCTGACGACGAAGTCGACCCTGATGGACGACCTCGCGATGACCCTGGGCGGCCGCGCTGCAGAGGAGCTCGTCTTCCACGAGGTCACGACAGGCGCTGCCAACGACCTCGAGAAGGTGACGGCGACCTCGAAGGCGATGATCATGCGCTACGGCATGAGCGAGAAGCTCGGCCCGCGCGTGCTCGGCCGTACTCACGACCAGCCATTCCTCGGCCGCGAGATGGGCAACGAGCCGGACTACTCGGACGAGATCGCGCGCGAGATCGACGACGAGATCCGCCGGGTGATCGAGGAGGCGCACCAGACGGCGCACCGTGTCCTCCGTGAGCACATGGAGGAGCTGCACAAGCTCTCGGCGATCCTGATCGAGCGTGAGACGATCGACAAGGATCAGTTCGAGCGTCTGCTGGCCGGCGAGGATCCGGCTTCGGTCTTCCCCGAGGAGCAGGAAGCGGTCGTCGTCGAGCCGGAGCCGAAGAGCGAAGAAGAGCGGCGGCGCCAGCCGAAGCCGCAGCCCCGGCCGGTACCCGGGCTCGGCATGCAGCCCCCGCCCCCCGAAGGCGCCTAGTGCAACGCTTCGCGTTGCGCTAAGAACCGCTGCGCCGCGACGCAACTGTCAGTAACGCCACCGCGGCGACGGCCGCCGCGGCGCCGACCGCGTCCAGGGCAGGCCCGGTCGTCCTGACAGTCTCGACGAGAGCCAGCAGCGCGAAGCCGACCACCACGATGCCGACTGCGAGGGAGGACAGCAGGCCGACTCGGCGGAGGTGGGAGCCCGATTCGTCGGCGACGCCGTCACGCAGCTCGAGCGACCAGTAGGCGACCTCGGCGAGCGCGAAGAGAGCCGCTGCGACGAACGGTGCGCCTCCGTCGAGAGTGTTCGTCTCCGTCAGCAGGCGGAGGGCGTAGGTCGCCCCCAGCAGAGCTATCGACCCCGGGATGGCGGCGGGTTGGCGGAGCGCGAGCCCTGTTGCGAGGAGCACGACGGCCGGCGCGGCCAGGAGCGCGCTCCACGAACGCAGGCTGCCCTCTACCGACAGAACGAGCCAGGCGGCGATCGCTGCCGCGATCGCGATCGCGCCGAGTCCGGTCGCTAGACGCGCGCGAGTGGGGCGTGACGCCGGTATGACCTCACCCCCTCCAGCACCGCTTCGAGCGGGAGGTCGTCGCGCCAGGTAGACACCGCAACGCCGAGCGACGCGTAGCGCGCACGTAACTCCTCACGGTGGAGAAGCCAGAGACGGTGCGCGAGCTGGTCGAGCTCCGTCTCTCCCGGGTAGGCGAACTGCTCGGGCGAGACCTCGAGCACGGCCAGGTCGTACCCGCGCGCCCTGAGGTCGAGGAGCGCCGACACCGACCGTTCGTCGAGTAGAGGCGTCACCGCCAGCACGAGCGCATGCGGCGGGAGCGTCCGTGCAGGGATGATCGACACGTCTTTCCACGCGTAGTTGAAGACCACTTCCGTTTCGAGTAGTGCATCCACGATCCGGTAGCGCTGTGTCAACCCCATCCCGGGAACGAGCCAGCGCAGCATTCCTCCGAAGGAGACGAGCCCGACGCGGTCACGACGCTCCAGGTAGCGCGTGGCGAGCGTCGCCGTCGCGCGCACGGCGAGGTCGAGGGTCGAGGCCGAGCCGGTGCGCGCTTCTGCGAACGTGTCGAGGAAGAGGATGACGTCGGTGTTCCGCTCCGGGTAGCGCTCATTGACGACGAGCTCGTTACCCGTGCCGGTCCGCCGGGCACTTGCCCGCCAGTTGATCGAGCGCACGCGGTCCCCGGGGGCGAAAGGTCGCAGGTCGGCGAACTCGACGCCGGCCCCCTTCGCTCGCGCGACCTCGTTGCCCGTCGTTGCCTGGGTCGTCGCCGGTGTCACGAGCTGGTGCAGCGTCTCGGGCAATGGATACACGCGAAGCGACCTCTGCTGCCATAGCTGCTGCTCCCAAACGTGAAGACCGAGCCGGTCGCGGCCGCGCAGCTTCACGTCGCCCAGCACGTAGTTGCCCCAGCGGATGCACCGGAAGCTGAACGCGACGGTCCGCTCGTCGTCCCAGCCGAGCCGGATGGCGATCGAGTTCTCGCCGCTCAGCAGCTCGAGCCCGGGCGGGAGGACGAAGAGCAACTCGAGGCGCTCGACCGGCTCCTCCGAGTCGAGGTGCAGCTCGACCAGGACCTCGTCGCCCTCGAGCGCGCGCTCCCGGTCGAGCGAGAACGCGGCCGTGACCCGCGGTGGTGATGTCGAGCGGAGCCCCACCGCTAGCGTGAGGGCGAACGGAGCGGCGAGCACCGCGAGCTCGGGGCGCCGTGCGACCAGGGCGCCCAGGAGCGCGAGGGCGCCCAGTGACGCGTACGCCGTCACGCGCGGCGACGCCGACAGCGTCACTCCGAACCTGTAGGGGAGCTGGTGGGCTCGGCAGCCGGCGTGGGCACGGTCTCGAGCAGCTCGCGAACCACATCGTCGGCGGTTGTCCGCTGAACCCAGAGCTCGGGCCTCAGCATCAGCCGATGCGCCAGAGCCGGCACGGCGACCGCCTTTACGTCGTCCGGCGTCACGAAGTCTCGGCCCGCGATTGCGGCTCTGCTGCGTGAGAGCTTCAACAGCGCGAGGCTGCCTCTCGGACTGGCTCCGACGGCTGTCGAGGCGCTGGCACGGGTTGCCCCGACCAGCTGGACGATGTAGCGGCCAACGCTGTCGGCGACGTGCACCTGTTCGACGGCATCCTGCAGCGCGATCAGCGTCGGCCCATCGATTACCGGCTCGAGCTCGAGGTCGTCCACCCGCCGCTCGAGCCGTCGGGTGAGCACCTCCCATTCGTCGTCGGGCGCCGGGTAGCCGAAGCCGACGCGGAGCAGGAAGCGGTCGAGCTGCGCCTCCGGCAGCGGGTACGTCCCCTCGTACTCGATCGGGTTCTGGGTCGCGAGCACGAGGAACGGCCTTGCGAGCGGATGCGTCGTGCCCTCGATCGTCACCTGCCGCTCCTGCATTGCCTCGAGCAGGGCGGCCTGCGTCTTGGGCGGCGCGCGGTTGATCTCGTCGGCCAGAAGGAGGTTGCAGAAGATGGGACCCGGTCGAAACTCGAAGTCGGCATCGCGCTGGTTCCAGATCGACGAGCCGGTCACGTCGGACGGCATCAGGTCGGGCGTGAACTGGACGCGCGCGAAGCCGATGCTGGTCACCTGCGCGAACGAGCGCGCGGTCAGCGTCTTCGCGAGACCGGGGTAGTCCTCAAGCAGCACGTGGCCGTCGGCGAGCAAACCAAGCAGGACGAGCTCGAGCGCCTTGCGCTTGCCGACGACGGCACGCTCGACCTCGTCGAGGATGCGTTTCGACAGCTGCTGTACCTGCGCGAGTGCGAGAGCCACTAGTGCACTACAGCCGTTCCAGCGCAGCCACGATGCGGTCGGCCTTCGCGGGATCGAGTCCCTTCGCGTGGCGCCGCGTGGGCGTCTCCCGATCCGCCCGCACGATCTCCCAGAGCTCCTCACCGAGCGCGCTGCGTGCAGCAGCGGGATTCGCGTCGAGCTCGATACCGCGCCGCGCCGCCAGCAGCTGCGTCGCGATCCGCCGCAGCCGGGGTCGGAGCCGGAAGTGCAGGTCGGCCGCCGTCTGGCTGGCGAGCGCCAGCTCGCGTCCAACGCGCTCGAGGTCGGGCAGCTGCTCGCGGCGAGGCCGGCGGCTGCGGAGGGCCAGGTCGAGCGTGGATCTCGCCGCCACGGGATTCCTGCGCCGGATCTCGGCCACGAGCGTGCCGAGGGCGTAGGCCGCGAGCACGAGGAGGTAGACGTGGACGACGAGCTCTCGTCGCCCGGTGAAGCTGAACAGAGCGACGAGGGCGACGACCGTGAAGAAGAGCGGCAGGCGCGACACGCTGAGCACGCGCCGGATCATCGAGCCGACCGAGCCCGCTCGAGCGCCCGGGTGTCACGCTCCTGCTGCGCGCGCGCCTCTGCCGCTCGCAGCTCGTCCTGCACCGTCACGAGCGCCTCGATCGCCTCCTCCTTCATCTGCTCGCCCACCTCATGGTGCGAGAACTTTGCCCGTTCGAACAAGAGCGTGAGCCGTTCGACCGCGTTGGAGGACACCGACAAGTCGCTGAGGACGCGCGCCAGGTACTCGAGCGGAGAGTCTGCTGCGCGCCGCGCGAGCCCGTGGGCCGCGAGAACGCGCTCTAGCCTGGCGTATGCCGCGATCACCGCGCGTCTCGGATCGCGCTCGGCGCGCAGCGCGTCGAGGGTCTCGTCGAGCACGTCGGCGAGGGCTTCACCGAGCGTCGGCGGCTCGCCACCGGTGCCTGCGCGCCTGCGGCGCGAACTCCACCAGAGAGCTCCGACACCGACACCGAGCAACCCGACGAAGGCGAGCACCGGGATCCAGGTGAATTCCGCCTCGTACGGCATCACCTCGGCTGAAGGTGTCGTCGTCCCAGGAAGCGGCTCCTGCTCTTCGGGCGCCAACCTCACCTCCGGCGGCGGCCGCAGCTCGAAGCCCTGGAGCCGCCGCGCCATTGCGAGTCCGACGAGGAGCAGGATGGCGAAGACGAGCAGGCTCAGCCGACCTCCGGATCCCGGGGTGCCGCGCCGCTTCATCCTCCTGTGCAAGACGAGCAGGTAGATGTAGAAGATCCCACCGGCGACGAGGAGGATCAGGTAGATCGTGAAGAAGATGTCGAGGAGCGTGTCGGTTGGACGGCGGGCTCCGGGCTCGCCACTCGACGTCCCTCCACGAGAAGCCACCGCGACGATGGCGAGGGTGACGAGCACGCCGAGCGACGTCAGGAGAGAACGGCTCGGCCTCCGGGCGGCGTTACTCTCCATGCACGGTGAGACGGCCGCCACTGGAAGAACGTTTGCGGCGCCCGGCGGTGATGGGGATCGTCAACGTCACGCCCGACAGCTTCTCGGACGGCGGTCTACACCTGCAGCCCGAAGCAGCGGCCGCGGCGGCTCGGCGGATGATCGAGGAAGGCGCAGCGATCGTGGACGTCGGCGGCGAGTCAACGCGACCCGGCTCGGAGGCCGTCTCGCTTGACGAGGAGCTGCGGCGAGTCGTGCCCGTGCTCGAGCTCTTGGGAGGCATGCCTTTGTCGATCGACACAGCGAAGGCAGAGGTGGCGCGCCGCGCGCTCGAGCTCGGGGCCGCGCTCGTCAACGACGTCACGGCGTTGCGTGGGGACGCAGAGCTCGCAGGAGTCGTCGCTGACACCGGTGCCTATCTCTGCCTCATGCACATGCAGGGTGAGCCGCGGACGATGCAGCGCGAACCGCGTTACGACGACGTGGCCGGAGAGGTTGCTTCCTTCCTCGAGGAGCGGCTCCGCTTCGCGGTCGCCGTGGGGGTGGCGGAGGAGCGGATCTGCCTCGATCCCGGGATCGGCTTCGGTAAGACGACCGAGCAGAATCTGGAGCTCGTGCGTCGCCTGGACGTGTTGGTCGCGCTCGGCCGCCCCGTCCTCGTCGGGTTCTCTCGTAAGAGCTCGCTCGCCCGGATCGTGGGAGAGCCGGGCGCGAGAACCGCGTCGGCGTCGGTGGGGGCGGCGGTTGCCGCATGGGAGCGGGGGGCGTCGATCTTCCGCGTGCACGACGTCCGGGAGCACGTGGACGCGCTGGCGGTGGCGGCCGCGGTGTCGGCGTGAGCGCGTGAAGTCGACGTGAAGATCGAGCTCCACGGGATCGAGCTGCACGGGCACCACGGAGCCCTGGATTGGGAGCGCGAGCGCGGCCAGCGGTTCCTCGTGGACGTTGAGCTCGAGGTGGGAGAAGCCGGCTCCTCCGACCGGATCGAGGACGCCGTCGACTACCGCGACGTCGCCACATGCGTGCGCGAGGTCTCGGACGCGCGGCCCCGCACGCTGCTCGAGGCGCTCGCGACAACCCTCGCCGAGGAGCTCGTGCTGCGGTTCCCGGTGACGCGCGCCCGCGTGCGCGTGCGCAAGCCGGACGTCGTGCTCGATCCTCCCGCCGAGTTCGCCGCGGTGGTCGCCGAACGACCATGAGGACGTCGGCATATATCGGCCTGGGATCCAATCTCGGAGACCGGGAAGCGAATCTCCGGCGTGCTGTCGAAGCCGTCGATGCTTCGTCGACCTGGCTGAAGCGGGTGTCGAGCTTTCGCGATACAGAGCCGGTCGGGTTCGAGAATCAGCCGCGCTTTCTCAACGCCGCGATGGAGGTCGGCACGGTTCTCAGCGCTCGCGAGCTGCTGGAGTCGCTGCTCGAGATCGAGCAGCGACTGGGACGCGTACGAGACGGGCAGCGTTTTGGCCCGAGGACGATCGATCTCGACCTGCTCGTCTACGGCGACTCCAGCATCGACGAGCCGGGGCTCAGCGTGCCGCACCCGCGACTGCACGAACGCCGTTTCGTGCTCGAGCCGCTCGCCGAGATCGCGCCGCAACTCGTGATCCCTGGTCTCGGCCGCGTGACGAGCCTCCTGGCGAAGCTAGAGTGAGCGGATGTCCCACATCGACGACCTGGACGAGTTCGAGGCCGACCTCGAGCTGCAGCTGAAGCGCGAATACACCGCCGTCTTCGGGCTCTTCCGCTACTGCATCCTCACGCAGGACGCGACGTACCTCTGTAACAAGCTCGACTTGCAGGTGACACAGGGGGCCGCATACCCGTTTTTCCACATCAAGATGGAGGACGTCTGGGTGTGGGACAAGAACCGTCCGACGCGGATCATTCCGCGGACTGAGGTGTACACCTCGAGCGATGTCACGATCGAGGAGCTGCGCGGCACCGGGGATGATCCGAAGTTGACCGCCGAGGCTCTCGCCGAGCGCCTCAGCGAGCGGCTCTCGACGGACGACGAAACTCCGTAGCCTCCAGGCCGCGTCCACAACGGGCGTCTTGACGTCCGCGGGCGGCGAGTGTAATCCGGGCCCGTCCGTCTCTGAGACGGTTCGGGGCGAGCGGCGGTACGCTCGCGGCCATGCTGCTCGCAGTCGACGTCGGGAATACGCAGACCGCGCTCGGGCTCTACCGCGACGAGGAGCTCGTCGACAGCTTCCGCCTCGCCACGGACCGCAGCCGGACGGGCGACGAGCTGGGCGTGACGCTCGGCGCCCTCCTCGACCTCGACACAGTGGCCGGGATCTGCCTCTCGACGACGGTTCCGGCGCTCCAGCGCGAGTGGGAGCGGGTGGCGGAGCGGTGGCTGCAGGCGCCCCTCCTCGTTGTCGGCCCCGGCACGCGCACCGGCATCGCGATCCGCTACGACGACCCGCGCGAGGTTGGTCCGGACCGAATCGTGAACGCGGTTGCCGCCTCGGAGCGCTACGGCGCCCCGTGCATCGTCGTCGACTTCGGCACCTCCACGAACTTCGACATCGTGGCCGCGTCGAGCACCGGCGCAGGCGGGGGCGAGTACATCGGCGGTGTTCTGGCGCCGGGCATCGAGGTCTCCATGGACGCTCTCTTCGCGAGGGCGGCGCGGCTCGTGAAGGTCGACTTCGCGGCCCCCGCGACCGTGATCGGAAAGACGACTGTGGCCGGTCTCCAGTCGGGTCTCGTCTACGGCTTCGCCGGCCAGGTGGACGGCATCGTCGGCCGCATCCGCAGAGAGCTGGGCACGGAGGCGCAGACGGTGGCCACAGGCGGTCTTGCAGATCTGATCGCTCCCCACGCCGAGACTCTCGAGCGCGTCGACCCGTACTTGACGCTCGACGGGCTCCGTATCGTTTGGGCCCGGAACCGCTAGACGCGCGTCTTCCTCTTGAACAAGGAACCCGAGTCTTCTGCTTGAAAGAGAGATGCGAGCTAACCGCTCATTCGGACACCTATCGATCATTGGAGGGCGCATGGCTTCTGACACCCACCGGAGCCAAGACCAGACGCTGGCGCAGAAACTCGCGTTCCTGTTCGGCGTGACGTTTCTGCTCGTCGGCATTCTCGGCTTCATTCCGGGGATCACGTCAAATTACGACGACCTGAAGTTCGCCGGTGAGAAGTCGGACGCCGAGCTGCTGGGACTCTTCCAGGTGAGCGTTCTGCACAACATCGCTCACGCGTTGTTCGGCGTCGGCATCCTCGCAGCGCGCAAGCACCGCACAGCGCTGCAGTACCTCCTCGCCGCGGGGGTGCTCTACGTCGTCCTGTTGGTCTACGGGCTCATCGCCAGCGAGAAGGGCAGCGAGAACTTCCTGCCGATGAACAGCGGCGACGATTTCCTGCACGCAGCGCTCGCGCTGGCGCTGCTCGGCTCGTGGGCTGCGGCCCGCAGTGCCGACGATCCGGACCTCGTCGACGGCTCGCGGCGTGACGACGACGCAGTCGGCGCCCGCGCGCGCTAGTCGGCTGCTTGATCCAGACGGGGCGGCGCCGGCCGCCCCGTCTGGAGTGGGACTCAGCCGCCGCCGTAGATCGAGATCGGCAGTTCGAGCAACACCTCGTCGCCCACCGAGACCTCTTCCTCGAGCAGCTCGAGCAGCGCGAGCGCCCCCGGCGCTGCCGCCAGCAGCCTGCGCTCGACCTCCTCCGTCGAATCGAGCACCACGAGTTGCTGCTTGAACGGCTTCGGGAAGCGGCCGCGGCCGAGATACCAGCCGTAGAACTTCTTCAGGAAGCTCGCTGCGCGCCGCTCGCCGAGCTCTCGAACGGTCTCGCGCACGAAGAGCACGAGCTCGGCCACGACCTCCTCTCGGGACGGCTCGCGCGCGTCGCCGTCGACGATCTCGCGGAGCACCCATGGGTTGCCCTGTGCGCCGCGGCCGACCATGACGGCGGCTGCCCCCGTGGTCGTGAGCACCGCCTGCGCACGCGCGCGGGAGACGATGTCCCCGGAGGCGACGACCGGCACGTCGACGAGCGCGACGAGCTCCTCCGTCAACGCGTGATCAGCTCTCCCCGTGTACATCTGCTGCGCCGAGCGGGGGTGCAGCGTCAGTGTCGCCGCCCCGGCTTCGACGAGACGGGGGCCCACCTCCAAGCAGGTGCGCGCGCCGTCGCGAAGACCACGGCGCATCTTGACGGAGACGGGCAGGCCGACCGCCTGCGCGACGGCTGCCACGATCGCACACGCGCGGCTCGTGTCGTCGAGCAGGGTGGCCCCGGCACCCGTCTTCGTCACCTTCCGCACCGGACAGCCGAAGTTGATGTCGATGAGGTCTGCGCCGGCAGCCTCGACCACCCGGGCCGCCTCGGCCATCGCACGCGGCTCGGAACCGAAGATCTGGATCGCGAGCGGGTGCTCGTCGGAGGCGACGCGAAGGTAGCCGAGTGTCTTCTCGTTCCGATGCTCGATGCCCGCGCAGCTGACCATCTCCGAGCAGACGAGACCGGCTCCGAACCGCCGCCCCTGCCGGCGGAATGCCTGCACGCTGACGCCCGCCATCGGGGCGAGCACGACCCGCGTCGGGATTTCGACGCCGCGAATCAGCCATGTCTCTCGAAGGTTCACCTGCACCATTTGCGAATCGTAGTCGGAGGTATTGACCACGTCCGGAGCCGCGGGTAGCATTCCGGCCCGCGTCGGCGCCACGAGTCCGGGGGTAGCGCCGCCGCTCATTCTCTTCCGGTTGGATCTTGGCCCAGGGAGGCCACTTTGAAGGAAGTCATCCTCACCCCTGAGGGGTACGAGAAACTCAAGATCGAGATCGAGTTCCTGTCGAGCGCCAAGCGCCGCGAGGTTGCCGACCGCATACGCGTCGCACGGGAGTTCGGCGACATCTCCGAGAACGCCGAGTACGACGACGCCAAGAACGAGCAGGCAATGCTCGAGCACAAGATCGCCCAGCTCGAGGAGCGGTTGCTCAATGCACGCGTGATCGACGCCGGTGATGTCGACCTGAGCGTCGTCTCGATCGGAGCGAAGGTGCGACTGAAGGACGTGGACGCGAACCAGACCGTGGAGTACGTCATCGTCGGCTCGGCCGAGGCCAATCCGTCGGAGCTCAAGCTCTCGAACGAGTCGCCCGTGGGCAAGGCGATCATCGGCAAGAAGAAAGGCGAGACGGTCGAGGTCAGCGCGCCTCGAGGGGCTCTGAAGTACAAGATCCTCGACATCAAAGCCGCCTAGCACGTTCCGGGGCGGGCGGTTCCCGCCGGACAAGCCGGCTCCGCCGCCTTCGCGCGCCTGAGCGCACGCGCTCTTTCGGGTCTGTGCTGCAGCACTATCCTCTCCGGCCGTGCAGGCTCCGCCGCCCTCGCACTAGACTCGCCGCGATGTTGCCGAAGCGCTTCCCGGATCGGGACAAGATCGCAGCGGTTCGCGAGGAGTGCGAAGCGCTCGAGCCCGGGACGGAGTCGTCGGAGAAGCGGCGGCTCGCCGGCCGTGTTCTCGGCCGCCGTGGTCACGGCAAGCTCGTGTTCCTCGACCTCGTTGACCGCTCGGGTCGGATCCAGCTTCTCTGCGACGAGAGCCGGACGGGCCCGGTTCAGCTCGACCTCGGCGACATCGTCGGTACCGTCGGCTCGCCCGCGAAGTCGCGTCGTGGCGAGCCGTCACTCGCAGCCGACGAGCTGACGCTGCTGGCGAAGATCCGCGCACCCCTGCCAGACACCTTCCACGGCGTCACGGACGTCGAGGCACGCTACCGGCGTCGCTACCTCGATCTGCTGATGAACAACGAGTCGCGGGAGCACTTCCTCATGCGCAGCACGATCGTCGGCTCGATCCGGCGCTACCTCGACGGTGAGGGTTTCGTCGAGGTCGAGACGCCGGTCCTGCAGCCGCGCTACGGCGGCGCGTTTGCCACCCCTTTCGTCACGCATTACAACGAGCTGGAGGCGGACTTCTATCTCCGCATCGCCACGGAGCTCTACCTCAAGCGCCTGATCGTGGGCGGGCTCGAGAGGGTGTACGAGCTCGGGAAGGACTTCCGGAACGAAGGCGTCTCGTACAAGCACGCGCCCGAGTTCACGATGCTCGAGTGGTACGAGGCCTATGCCGATTACAGAGACACGATGGCGCGCATGGAGACCCTCGTCGAGCATGTGGCGCGCGAGTCGCTCGGCACGACCGAGGTGACGTTCAAGGGACACAAGGTCGACCTGCGAGCGCCGTGGCGGCGTGTCCAACTCACCGAGGCGTTGGCGGAGCACGGACTCTGGCTGCGCGACGCAGACGAGCTCCGTGCGGCTCTGCAAGGGCGTGGGGTGGACACCCAGCAGGATCGGACGTGGGCGCAGCTCGTCGATCACGCGCTCACCTCGTTCGTCGAGCCCTCCCTGATCGAGCCGACGATCCTCCACGACTATCCGATCGAGCTCTCGCCCTTCGCGCGAACGACCGACGACGATCCCACGATGGTCGAACGGTTCGAGTACTTCGTCGGCGGGATGGAGCTCGGGAACGCCTACTCGGAGGTGAACGACGCGGAGGAGCAGGCGGCCCGCTTCGACCTGCAGCTCGCCGAGAAGCAGGCGGGCGCCGCGGACGTCGTCGAGGCGGATCCGGACTACCTCGAGGCGCTCACGTACGGGATGCCGCCGACCGGCGGGTTCGGGCTCGGCATCGACAGGCTCGCGATGGTCCTGACGGGCCGTGAGGCGATCCGCGACGTGATCCTGTTTCCAGCGCTGAAGGAACGGACGTCCCCTCGATGAAGGCGGTGATCCTGGCCGGCGGCTTCGGCACGCGTCTGAGCGAGGAGACTGGTGTCCGGCCGAAGCCGCTCGTCGAGATCGGCGGCCAGCCGATGATCTGGCACATCATGAAGATCTACTCGGCGCACGGCATTCATGACTTCGTGGTCGCTGCCGGCTACAAGAGCCACATGCTGAAGGAGTACTTTGCGAGCTACTTCCTGCGCATGTCGGACGTCACGTTCGACCTCGGGCGGAACGAGCTGACGACGCACGCCTCGAACGCGGAGCCGTGGCGTGTCACCGTGGTCGAGACCGGTCACGACACGATGACCGGTGGTCGGATCAAGCGGCTGGCCGACCATCTCGACGACGAGACCTTCTGCCTGACCTACGGCGACTGCCTCGCGCGCCTCGATGTCACGAGGCTCCTCCAATTCCACCGTCAGGAAGGGGCGGCCGTAACCCTCACCGCGATCCAGCCCCCTGGACGGTTTGGCGCTCTGGTGCTGGAGGCAGACGATCCGAAAGTGACCCGCTTCCACGAGAAGCCGACGGGCGACGGGGGTTGGGTGAACGGTGGCTTCTTCGTCCTCGAGCCGGAGGCGCTCGCCTACATCGAGGACGACTCGACGATCTGGGAGCGTGAGCCCCTGGAGCGACTTGCCCAGGACGGCAAGCTGGCCGCCTACCGGCACATGGGCTTCTGGCAGAACATGGACAGCCTTCGCGACCGGGTTGTCCTCGAGGAGCAATGGGGTTCGGGCAGCGCCCCGTGGAAGGTGTGGTGAGCGCCCACGCGTGCCGCCTGTGCGGCACGCCGCTCTCGCACACCTTTGCCGACCTGGGCTCGTCGCCGCTCGCGAACTCCTACCTCGAGCCCGAGGATCTCGACCGTGGCGAGACCTTCCTGCCGCTGCACGCCTACGTCTGCGAGGTCTGCTTCCTCGTCCAGTTGCCCGCCGTCGCCACCCCCGAGGCGATCTTCGGCGACTACGCCTACTTCTCGTCCTACTCGGACTCCTGGCTCGAGCACGCGCGCCGCTACGTCGAGGCTGCGGTGGACCGCTTTGCCCTGGGTTCCGGTAGCCGCGTGGTCGAGGTCGCGAGTAACGACGGTTACCTGTTGCAGTACTTCCAGCCGTTCGACGTGCAGGTCCTCGGGGTCGAGCCGGCCCGGAACGTCGCTGCGGTGGCTCGCGAGCGCGGGATCCCGACCGTCAGCGAGTTCATGGGCCGTGACCTGGGGCGACGGCTCGCGGAGGAGCATGGCGCCGCCGACCTCGTCGTGGGCAACAACGTGCTCGCCCACGTCCCCGACCTGCACGACTTCGTCGGCGGCCTGCGCGCCCTCCTCGCGGACGCCGGCGTGCTGACAATGGAGTTCCCGCACCTGCTGCGCCTGGTCCAGGAGCGGCAGTTCGACACGATCTACCACGAGCACTACTCCTACCTCTCGCTCGTGTCGGTGGAACGGCTCTTCGGCGAGCACGACCTCGTGCTCTTCGATGTCGAGGAGTTGCCGACGCATGGTGGCTCGTTGCGGGTGTTCGCCTCGCCGAGCGTGGCGGGCCGCGGTCGCGGCGAGCGCGTCGTCGCGCTGCGCGAACGTGAGGAGGAAGTGGGATTGACGCAGCTCGAGACCTACCGTGCCTTCGGCGAGTCGGTTCGGGCGGTGAAGCGGGAGCTGCTGAAGTTCCTGATCGATGCCGCCGACCAGGGCGCCTCCGTCGTCGGCTATGGCGCCGCAGCCAAGGGCAACACCCTGCTCAACTACTGCGGCGTGCGGAGCGACCTGGTCGCCTACGTCGTCGATCGCAGCCCGTACAAGCAGGGGCGCTTCCTGCCGGGCACGCGCATTCCGATCCACGACCCCGAGCGTGTGCGGGAGACCCGCCCGGACTACGTCCTGATCCTGCCGTGGAACCTCCGTGAGGAGATCGCGGAGCAGCTGAGCTGGATCCGCGAGTGGGGTGGGCGCTTCGTCGTCCCGATCCCCTCCGTAGCGGTTCTCGCGTGATCGACCGTGCAGCCGCGCCCTCGCCGGAGGAGGCGGGCGAGGAGATCCACGAGCTGATGCGTGAGCTCTGGCCGCTTCCGCGCAGTCTCACAGGCGACGGGCTCCGGCGGACCCTCGCGCTGGTCGGGCGCCTGTTCCCCCTCGACATCGTCGAGACGCCCAGCGGCACGGCGGCCTTCGACTGGACGCTGCCGCGGGAATGGAACATCCGTGAGGCGTGGATCGACGACCCCGGCGGCCGCCGTGTCGTCGACTTCCGCGACTCGAACCTGCACGTCTTGCACTACAGCGTTCCCGTGCGGGCACGGCTCCCGCTCGCCGAGTTGCGCGAGCACCTCTTCACGCTGCCCGAGCATCCCGATCGGATTCCGTATCGCACCTCGTACTACCGTGAGGCGTGGGGATTCTGTCTCTCCCAGCAGCAGCTCGACGAACTGCCGGACGGCGACTACGACGTCTGCATCGACTCCACCCTCGCGGACGGCCAGGTCACCTACGGCGAGGCCATGCTGCCCGGGGAGCTCGAGCAGGAGGTGCTCCTGTCGACCTACGCCTGCCATCCTTCGCTCGCGAACGACAACGTCTCGGGAATCGCCATCACGGCCGTCCTCGGCAAGTACCTCGAGCGCATGCCGCTTCGCTACTCGTACCGGCTGCTCTTCGGGCCTGGGACGATCGGGCCGTTGACGTGGCTGTGGCGGAACGAGGAGCGGCTGGATCTGATCCGGCACGGCCTCGTCGTCTCGAGCGCGGGCGATCCGGGCGCGCCGACGTACAAGCGCAGCAGGCGTGGCGACGCCGACATCGACCGCGCGGTCACGAACGTCCTGCGCGACTCCGGAGGCGCGTTCGAAGTCCTCGACTGGTCACCGTGGGGCGGGGACGAGCGCCAGTACTGCTCGCCCGGGTTCGACCTGCCCGTGGGCGCGTTCTCGCGCACTCCCGCCGACCGCTTCCCGGAGTACCACTCCTCCGCGGACGATCTCGAGTTCGTGCGGCCCCAGTTTCTCGGAGACACCTTTCGCCTCCTCCTGGACGTGATCGACGTGCTGGAGCGGAACGGCACCTTCCTGAACCTGAATCCGAAGGGGGAGCCGCAGCTCGGCAAGCGCGGCCTCTACCGGAGCACCGGGGGCGGCTCCAGCGAGGAGACGGCTCTGCTCTGGGTGCTGAGCCTCTCGGACGGGCGACACGACCTGCTCGCCATCTCCGAGCGCTCCGGCATCTCCTTCGGCGAGATCGCGGAGGCCGCCGCGAAGCTTCGCGAGCACGATCTACTCGCCGCTACTTCCTAGAACTCAGTTCAGCATGAAGCCTTGAGCCGCCAGAGCGCGCTGTGCGGCACGATCGCGGCGTCCTCGGTCGCCTCGATAGCGCTGCTATCGAGGCTCCCTGCGTCCTTGCGCTCGCACCACCTAGCGCACCCCGGCGGCGAAGCGTCATGCTGAACTGAGTTCCGCCTGACACTACTTCCGAAGGCGAATCGTGTAGAGGTCGTCCCGGCGGATCTCCTCTTGCCGCGCGAGGAGCTGGTCGAGATCGTCGAGGACGTGGAAGAAGCGGCCGGACAGCGCGTCGGCGGCGCCTGAGGCGAGCCTCACCACGAGCCGTGCGGGGAGCTCGGGCAAGACCCAGTCGTCAGCGCCGATTTCCTGAAACTTCGGTAGCCAACGCCGTCCAGCCGCCGAGTCCTTCAGGTGCCTGTTCATGTCAGTATCGAGCGTTCCGGGGGCGACGGCGAAGACCGACACTCCATGTGGAGCCGTCTCCGCAGCGAGGCTCCCGGTGAAGTGCACGAGCGCGGCCTTCGCCGCCGAATAGCCGGCGATGTACGGATCCGGGCGGCCCGCGTTGTAGCCGGAGACGTTGATGATCGTGCCGCGCCGTCTCGGGATCATCTGCGGGAGGACGGCCCGCGCGCAGAGGAACGGACCGAGAAGATTCACTTCGACGTCGCGCCACCACACACCCGGGTCGACCTCCCAGGTCGGTCCGACGGCCTCGCAGACGCCCGCGTTGCACACGAGTACGTCGATCGGCCCGAGCGCACGTTCGACCTCCTCCGCCATCTTCTCGACCGCCGTCCGGTCGGTGATCTCGGCCGCGACCGGCAGCGCCGTCCCGCCGGCCGCCTCGATCTCCTCTACGACCGACTCGAGTCCGGGCTCGGAGCGAGCGCCGACGGCAACCGCCGCGCCTGCACGGGCCAGCGCGACGGCGAGGATGCGGCCAATGCCGCGGCTCGCGCCGGTGACGAGCGCTACCCGGCCTGCCAGCTGCGCACCCTCGATGCCCGCACTATAGTTTCCGCGGTGGGGAGGGTTGAGCGCTGACCGTCGTCGGGATCCTGCCCGCGGCCGGCTTCGCGACGAGGCTCCAGCCTCTCGGCTGCTCGAAGGAGGTGCTCCCGATCGGCGGGCGGCCGGTGATGGACTACGTCGTCGACCGGATGCGCGCCGGCGGCTGCACGGAGCTGCGACTCGTAACCCGGGTGGAGAAGGACGACGTGGTCGCCCACGCTGAGGAGCTGGGGGCCACCGTCCTGATCGCCACGCCGGCGACGACGAGCGAATCGTTCGCGGTGGGGCTGCGCGGGCTCGAGCCGGACGACATCGTCCTGCTCGGCTGGCCGGACACGCTCTGGGAGCCGGCGGACGGCTACCGGCAGCTCGTCGACGCGGTCGAGAGCGGAGCGGAGATCGCGCTCGGGCTTTTCGAGTTGCGCGAGGACCTCGAGCGCTCAGACGTCGTCTCGTTCGACGAGGCGGGAGGCATCACCGGAATCCACGTCAAGCCGTCGAACCCACCGTCGACCTGGATCTGGGGCTGCGCCGCAGCTCGTGCCCACGCGCTCGCCGGCTTGGAGCGGGAAGAGTGGCCGGGCTCCTTTTTCGACTCGTTCTGTCGGCGGGGCGGTACCCTGCATGGCGTGCGCCTCTCCGACGTCTGGCTCGATATCGGTACCAGGCCCTCGCTGGCGCGCGCGGACGCCCTGCTCGCTGTCATCTCGCCCAACCCCACCAAGGAGTAGTCGATGCATGCCGTGTACGTCGATTCCCCTCTGAGCGACGAAGCTCGCCGCGAGCGTCTCTACGACGGCGACCTCTTCCTCTACTCGCCCCGTCCTTCCACCCTCGCGCTCACGGAGTTCGGCCGGGAGCTGGCCGAAGACGCGTTCGCGCCGCTCGACCCGGAGGCAGCGCAGTACGAGATGGAGGTGGAGGAGTACGCCAAGCTGCTCTCGGATCTCAAGCCCCGGTTCATCCACCACCCCTCGTCGAAGAGCCTGATCCAGGAGATGCTCGCTGATCTCGGCTGTGATCTCGAGAAGATTCACTTCGACGTTCCCCGCATGCGAAGCTCGACCTCCGACGACTACCTCACCTCGGGCATCGCGTATGCCTTCCATCCCCATCGCGACACCTGGTACTCCGCACCGCTGTGCCAGCTCAACTGGTGGCTCCCGATCTACCCGATCGCCACGGAGAACTGCCTCGCCTTCCACCCGAAGTACTGGTACACGCCGACGAAGAACAGCTCGCGCGTCTACAACTACGCGGCCTGGAACGCCACGTCCCGCCAGGAGGCGGCGAAGCACGTCAAGACGGACACGCGCGTGCAGCCGAAGCCCGAGGAAGAGCTCGAGCTCGACCCGCAGATCCGGCCACTCGTGGAACCGGGCGGGATCGTCCTCTTCTCGGCCGCGCAGATGCACTCGAGCGTCCCCAACACGTCCGGGAAGACGCGTTTCAGCATCGACTTCCGCACCGTCGACATCGACGACGTCGCGGCAGGGCGGGGCGCGCAGAACGTCGACTCGGAGTGCACCGGGACTACGATGGGCGACTACCTGCGCGGCTCGGACCTCGAGCACGTGCCGGAGGAGCTGGTGGAGCGGTACGACACGCCGGCTCCCGCGGGCGTCTAGCGTCGGGGCGGAGGTGAGTGCGCCGCCGTGCCGAGCAACTCGTGCGCTGCCTCGCGCACTTGCGACACGGTGACGCCTTGGATGCAAACGTTGTTCCGACACGGGGCGTAGGTGACGCCGTCGTAACAGGGCCTGCAGGCAAGCTCGGCTCCGCCCCAGAACACTCGGGTTGTGATCGACTCTCGTACCTTCTCTTCGGGTTGCGTCGGCCCGAAGAGAGCGATTAGGGGCGCTCCGGCGAGCGCCGCGAGGTGCATCGGTCCGCTGTCGTGAGTGATCACGAGGCTGCTGGCCTGGAAGAGGGCGGCGAGTTGCAGTAGGTCGGTCTGACCCACGAGGTCGACGCCGGGCACTGAGGCAAAGGGCTTCCTCACCCAGTCGTCTGATGGTCCTCCAGCGAGAACGATGCTCACGCCTTCCCGAGCCAACTCCGACGCTAGCTCGACGTAGTTCTCGAGCGGCCATCGCCGCAACGCATCGTCGCGCAGCAGGTTCTTCGCGCCCCCCGGCGCCAGTACGACCGTTTTGATCCCGTTCTGCCCGAGCATGCGCCGCAGCTCGGGCGCAAGCTCGAACACGGGTTGCGGCAACGGCAGTCTCGGCGCCTGCGGTCCATCCTCGCCAAGAACGAGCCGGACATACTCATCTCCGTGGTAGCGGCCCGGTACGAGTCCCGGGCGGCGGCCGCTGCTGAAGCTCCGACGCACACCTCCGCGCGCCGACACGGTGAGCAGCTGGTACCTCCGGTCTCGGTAGCCCGTCAAGATCAGATCGAAGTGGCGGCCGGCTAGGTGTCGCCACGCGTCGAGGAGGACGATTGACTGCTGAGCTCGGGTGCCCTTCAGCAATGCGGCTTCGTCCACGGCCACGAGCTCGTCGATGGTTCCGAGCGCGCGGAGCAGCGGCTCTACGGCTAGGCCGCAGACCCAGGTGACTCGTGCGTCCGGATCGAGCCGTCGTGCCGCTGCGACCATGGGTGAGGCCATCACCACGTCACCGATCGCGCCGAGCTTGACGATGAGGACGTTCATGCGCGCCGGACTCACGGTACATGCGCGCGCGGCCGTCTTCCGCGATCGTGACAGTTACGCTTGGCGGGTGGTACCCGGCGCGCCTGCGGCAACCTCTCCTGCCTCCGACTGGAACCGACTGCTCCGGCTGAGGGGTGAGTGGCGCGGAGCCAAGAAGGTCGTCGTCTGGACGAATGGTGTCTTCGACCTCCTGCATGTAGGGCATTTACACAGCCTCGAGGCTGCACGCTCGCTTGGCGACGTGCTCGTCGTGGGGTTGAACAGCGACGCGTCGGTACGGGCGATCAAGGGATCCGGGCGGCCTGTCGTTCCTGAGGGTGAGCGCGCGGAACTGCTGAGGGCGCTGCGCACCGTCGACGAGGTCGTGATCTTCAACGAGCACACCCCGGAGCAGGCGCTTGCCCGGCTCAAGCCGGACGTCCATTGCAAGGGCGCGGATTACGCACCGCCAAACGGCTCGCCGATCCCGGAGCTCGAGCTCGTCCGCTCCTACGGTGGTCGCGTCGAGTTCCTGCCGCTCATCACCGGTGTCTCGACCACGGACCTCATCCGTCGCCTGAGTGCCAGTCCCGAGCACCGGTGAACGTTCTCGGGCGCGCTGTCTTCATGGATCGCGACGGCACGCTGATCGACGACGTCGGCTACCCCAGCCGTCCGGACGACGTGCGGCTGCTGCCCGGTGCGGCCGAGGCGCTCTTGCGTTTCGGTGCTGCCGGCTACAAGCGGATCGTGATCAGCAACCAGTCCGGAATCGGCAGGGGCTTGATCACCCGGGCTCAGGCCACGGCGGTGCACGAGCGGCTGCTGGCAGTGCTTGCCGAAGCGGGCGCCGAGATCGACGCCGCGTACTACTGCCCGCACGCGCCGGATGAGAGTTGTGCCTGCAGAAAACCTTCTCCCGAGCTGATTCTGCAGGCGGCGCGGGAGCTCGACCTCGATCCGTCTGGCTCGTTCATGATCGGCGACAAGCCGAGCGACGTCGAGTCGGGATCGCGGGCAGGCTGTCGGACGATTCTCCTGAGCAGCCGGCCCACCGAGGCTCGTGTCGGCGTGGAGGCCGATGCCGTCGTCACGGGCTGGCCTGACGCCGTGGAGCACGTCCTCACCGCGGACAGAGCGATCTCGGGATGACACCGGCCGACCTTGCGAGCGGCTTTCGAGGCACCGCCGTGTTGGCCATCGGGGATCTGATGCTCGACGAGTACGTGTGGGGCGCGGCGCGCCGGATCTCGCCCGAGGCTCCGGTATTGGTGGTCGAGATCGAGCGTCGGACCTACGTGCCGGGCGGAGCCGCGAACGCGGCGGCGGGCGTCGCGGCGCTGACCGGCGAGGCGCTGCTGGTTGGTGTCGTCGGTGACGACGAGCGAGGGGAGATGCTACGGCAGACCATCGAGGCCGCCGGCGTTCGCACCGGTGGCTGCCTCGTCGACACTGCGCGTCCGACGACCACGAAAACCCGAGTGGTGGCCAACGGCCAGCAGGTCGTGCGGACCGACGTCGAGATACGAGAGCCCCTGACAACGAAGCTCGAGGACGAGCTCATCGACTGGATCGAGCGCCACCTCGACGAGGTGCAGGCGCTCATGCTGTCTGACTACGGTAAGGGCGTGGTCTCGCCGAGGCTGGCACAAAGCGTGATCGAGTTGGCGCGGCGGGCGCAGAAGCCAATCGTGGTCGATCCCAAGGGAACCGACTATGCGAAGTACCGCGGCGCGACGGTGGTGACGCCGAACGTGCTCGAGATCGAGCGGGCGACGAACCTCGAGGTCGAGCGGCCGGAAGACCTGCCACGTGTCGCGGAAAGGCTCAGGACGGCCTTGGGTGATAGTGCTCTCCTCGTCACGCGCGGTCCCGAGGGCATGTCGCTCTTTGCGGGCACAGAAGCTCCGGTCGATATCCCGGCCGAAGCACAGAATGTCTTCGACGTCACCGGCGCCGGCGATGCCGTCGTCGGGACGCTCGCGCTTGCCCTGGCACAAGGAGCGGCATTGGAGGATGCGGCGCGGCTCGCAAACCGGGCCGCAGGCATCGTGGTCGGGAAGATCGGAACGGCGACGGTCACACTCGAGGAGCTACGCGAGCAACTCGGTGGCTGATGTCCAGCTCAGTGGGAAGCGTCGCCGATCTCCGGCCAGCTGCGATCCCGCTCGGAGATGATCCGTCGTGGAACGGACGGCCAGTCGATCGCCAGTGCCGGGTCGTCCCAGCGCAGGCCGCCCTCGAAGCCCGGCGCGTACGCTGCGGAGTGGAGGTAGAACGTCTCAGTGTCGGGCGTCAGCGTCTGATAGCCGTGGGCGCAACCAGCAGGGATGTAGAGGGCCAGCCCGTTCAGCGCCGACAATTCGACACCGAGCCAGTGCAGGTAGGTTGGCGAGTCGGGACGCGCGTCGACGACCACGTCGTACACCGATCCTGCGGTACAGCGCACGACCTTGACGTCCTCATGCGGCGCGCGCTGGAAGTGGAGGCCACGCAGGGTTCCCGTGTGCTCGTTGAAGGCGAGGTTGCACTGCTCGACGTGCCCCGAGAGTCCGTGCCCGTCAAGCTCGTCACGAGCCCACGTTCGAGCGAAGAAGCCGCGTTCGTCCTCCCGTCGCTCCAGCTCTAGGAGGAACACGCCTGCGAGGGCCGACTCGCGGAAGATCATCCTCGTGCGGCGAC
>JBBJOI010000066.1:0-10089 GCA_037721555.1 Gaiellaceae bacterium
GATGAACCAGAGCGGCCCGAGCCCGTCGAGGACGAAGAAGTGCCAGCCGCCGAGGAAGAGCGTGACTGCGAGGCCCGACAGGGTGATCAGGTTGATGTACTCGCTCATCGTGAAGAGGCCGAAGCGCATGCCGCCGTACTCCGTGTGGTAGCCGGCGACGAGCTCCTGCTCGGCCTCCGGCAGATCGAACGGCGCCCGGGCGGTCTCGGCCGTGCCCGCGATCATGAAGACGACGAAGCCGACGAACTGCGGGACGATGTACCACCAGCTGCCATGCTGGCCCGCCACGATCTCGGTCAGCGAGAGCGACTTCGCCATCAGCACGACGCCGAGCACGCTGAGCGCGAGTGAGACCTCGTAGGAGACGAGCTGGGCGCAGGTGCGCATCGCGCCGAGCAGGGCGTATTTGGAGTCGGACGCCCAGCCGCCGACGATGAAGCCGTACGTGCCGATCGAGCCGATCGCGAAGATCAGGATCAGCGAGATGGGCACGTCGGCGACTTGGCCCTCGACGTCGACGCCGAAGATCTCCCACCCTGGCCCGAACGGGATCACGGAGAACGTCGACAGCGCCGTGAATGCGGCGACGAACGGCGAGAAGATGTAGAGGACGTCGATGGCCGTCGCCGGGAAAAAGCTTTCCTTCCGGATCAGCTTCATCAGATCAGCAGCGGGCTGCAGCACACCGAACGGGCCGGCCCGGTTCGGCCCGTAGCGCTGCTGCATCCGCCCCATCACCTTCCGCTCGGCGAGCGTCAGGTAGGCGAAGCCGACCAGCACGAGGTTGATGATCAGGACGGCCTTGATCACCGAGACCCACCATGGCTCGTTCATGCGCTCTCGGCTCCTGTGGAAGCGAAAGCGTTGGGAACGCGCGTGACCTCGACGGACAGCCCAAGGTCGCCAGCATGCTCCTCCGCGATCCGAACAACTCCCGGCACGCCGCTCTTCCTCACGCTCGCGCGCAGCGCGAGCGCGCTGCCGTTCGAGCGGACGCTGACGGTGTCGCCGCTCGCGATCTGCCTCCTGTCGGCGTCCTCGAGAGCAAGCTCGATCTCCGCCGCCGGCCGCTGGAACTGGAGCTCGGGCACACGTTCGACAGCAGGGCCGGAGAACAGCGGCCGGTACCGCTGCAGGCTCAGGTTGCCGAGGAAGTGTTCCTCCGCCGGGGTCGCAGCGGGAGGGATCGGGGCACTCGGAGCCGGCTCCGGCGGCTCGAAGTCGCTGCGTGGCGGCAGCGGCGCTCGCTCGCCGAGATCCTCGTAGCCGAGCTCTCTGCCGTAGAGGAGCTGCGCGACCTCCCCGAAGACGACCGACGGATACGGCGAGAGCCTGACACCAAAACGCTCGGCGAGCTTTGCGATCCAGGCGAGCTCGTCGGGTGCGGGCGGGATGACCGTGCGGCGCAGGCGCTGCACCCGGCCCTCGAGGTTGACGAACGTACCGTCCCGTTCCAGGTAGCTCGTCCCGGGTAGGACGAGGTCGGCCCAGCCGACGGCGAGGCCCTGGAACATCGTGATCGCGAGCACCTTCTCGGCCTGCTCGGCGAGCGCGCGCACGGCCGGGTCGGCCGCAGCTTCGTCGCCACTGACGATCAGGAGCCCGATCGGCTCGGGGTTCTGCTCCTCGCCGTCCGCAGACGCCGCCCAGGCGGCGGCGACGCCGCGGCCGTTCGGTGTCGCCGGCAGGTGGAAGGCCGCGCTCCCGGGCTTGTGCTCGAGGCCCAGCCGGTGCGCCAGCTCCGCGAGCCGTGCGCCACCGCCTCCCCCGCGGCCCGACCAGATCAGGGCGGTCCGGTCCGCGTCACGTAGCCGGCCCTCGAGCTCCTCGTCCAGCCGCGCGCCGAGCTGAACGGTGAACGAGGCGCCGTTTCGGCGCGCCTGCTTGATCCAGAGATCGACGATCGGCGCGCGGTCGGCCACAGGCTCGTCGCCGATCACGACGACATGCTGCGCGTGACCGATCGCTGAGAGCGGTGCCCGAAAGGCATCCAGTGCGTCCGAGGTCGCCTCCGGCAGCACTGCCGAATGGGCGCCGAGGCCCTGGCGGAGCAGCTTGCCGAGACCGTAGGCCTGCTCGAGCGTCTCTGAGCCCGAAAGGGCGGTGACGATGCGGCCGTCGGCTCCCCGCAGTAGCTCCTCGGCCCGGTCGAGCGCGTCGTTCCACCCAAGCTCCCCGAAGCCGCGGCGGCGGACGCGCTCGAGTGGCTCGCGAATGCGATCCTCCGCGAGGAGGTGCGGGAACGAGAAGCGACCCTTGTCGCAGAGCCAGCCTCCGTCCACTTCGGGGTGGTTGCGGGAGAGGATGCGCCGGATCTTGCCCTCGCGCGTTGTCGCGGAGACGTTGCAGCCGACGGGGCAGAGCCCGCAGACGGAGGGGACGTTCTGGATCTCCCACGGCCGGCCGGCAAAGCGGTACTGGGTCGAGGTGAGGGCTCCGACGGGGCAGAGCTCGATCACGTTGCCGGAGAAGGCTGCGCGGTAGGGCTCGTCCTCGAAGGTTGTGATCTGGGTGAGGGAGCCGCGGTTGCGGGCGACGAGCTGCCCGTCCTCCGCCACGTCCTCTGAGAAGCGGGTGCAGCGGTAGCAGAGGATGCAGCGCTCACGGTCGAGCGCGATCGTCGGGGAGATCGGGATCGGCTTGTCGAACGTGCGCTTCGGGAACGTCATCCGCGTCTGCCCGGGGCCCCAGCGGAACGTCAGGTCCTGCAGCGGGCACTCGCCGCCCTTGTCGCAGACGGGGCAGTCCAGCGGGTGGTTGACGAGGATGAATTCGAGCGTCGCTTCCTGGCCCTCGGCCGCCTTCGGGGAGGCGGCGGCGGTGCGCACGACCATGTCCGGCTGCGCGGACAGGGTGCAGCCCGCCTGCAACTTCGGGATCCCCTCCACCTCGACGAGGCACATCCGGCAGGCGCCGACCGGCGGCCCGAGCCGTGGCTCGTAACAGAAGACGGGGATCTCGACACCGGCGAGAGCCGCTGTCTCGACGAGGCCGGTGCCTCTCGGCACCTCGACCGGGACGCCGTCGATCGTGAGCGTGACCAGCTCGGGCGCGCTCAACAGCGTGTCCCCTCGGGCCGTGGCCAAGGCTTTACGCCGCGGCCAAGTCGCTTCGAGCCGGTTCCGCCGCTCTGCGCCTCGTTTGCAAGCATCCGAGGCTCCAAGCCCAGGACCTGTCCCACGCGGAGGCCCGAGCTCATGCGGGCACCTCGGCTACGGGTGAGTGCGAGTGCTGCGCCACGGGCGCCAGCACGTGATCGAGCGGGGACGCGCCCCCGAACGGACAGCCCCCGTCGAGGTGCGCGACGAACTCCTCGCGGAACTTCGCCACGTAGCTGGCCACGGCCATCGCTGCCGTCTCCCCCAGCGGGCACAGGCACTTGCCGTTGATCCGGTCGCACACGTCGAGCAGGAGATCGAGCTCCGGCTCGGTCGCCTCGCCCGCCTCCAGCTTGCGCAGGATCTGCGTCATCCAGCGCGTCCCCTCGCGGCAGGGCGTGCACTTGCCGCACGACTCGTGCTCGTAGAACTCGGAGACGCGGACTCCGAGCTGCACCATGCAGCAGCGGTCGTCGATCGCAATCACGCCCGCCGAGCCCATCGCCGTGCCGACCTGCACGAGCGAGTCGTAGTCGTAGGAGACGTCGATCTCGTCGGCCGTCAGGATCACGGTCGAGGATCCGCCCGGAATCACAGCCTTGAGGGCCCGCCCACCGGGGATGCCCCCGCCGAGGTCGTAGATCAGCTCGCGCAACGTGATCCCGTGCGGCACCTCGTAGTTGCCGCCGCGCTCCAGGTTGCCGGACAACGAGACGACGCGGGTGCCGGTCGAGTTCTCGACTCCGAGCTTCGCGTACTCCGCGCCGCCGAGCTCGACGATCGGCGGCACTGTCGCCATCGTCTCGACGTTGTTGACGACGGTGGGGGACGCGTAGAGCCCCGAGATGGCCGGGAACGGGGGTTTCGACCGCGGCTGCCCGCGCTTGCCCTCGAGCGATTCGAGGAGCGCCGTCTCCTCACCGCAGATGTACGCACCGGCACCCCGGTGGACGACGATCGTTACCTCGCCGAGGATGTCGGTGCGGCCGCGGATCTCCTCCAGCGCATCCCGCAGCGCCTCGAAGGGGCCCGTGTACTCGCCGCGGATGTAGACGAAGATGTGCTTCGACTCGACGGCATGTGCCGTGATCAGACACCCCTCGATGAACCGGTGCGGCACGCGCGTGAGGATCTCGTTGTCCTTGAAGCTGCCCGGCTCGGACTCGTCGGCGTTCACCACGAGGTAGTGAGGGTTGGGATTCTGATCCGGCTTCGGGATGAAGCTCCATTTCCGCCCGGTCGCGAAGAAGGCGCCGCCGCGGCCGCGCAGATTCGATGCGAGCAGCTCGTCGACGATCCCTTGCGGTGTCATCCCGCGGGCCTTCACGAGGGCTTGGTAGCCGCCGATCTCCTCGTACGGTGCGAGCTTCGCGAGGTCTCGCTCGTCGGCGCCGCCGAGCACGATCGGCCTGATCTCACGCGTCGCCACGCAGCTCCTCCACGATCGCCGCCACATCGCCTGGTTGCACGTGCGTCCGGTAGCGGTGGTCGACCGACACGATCGTCGCCCAGCCGCAGCCGCCGAGGCACTCGACCGTCCGCAGCGTCGCGAGGCCGTCCTCGGTCGTCTCGCCGGCTCTGACGCCGAGCTCCCCCTCGAAGGCCTCCAGCACCTGCTGCGCTCCGACGAGCGCGCACGAGATGTTCGTGCACACCTCGACGAGGTGCCGCCCGACAGGCTGCAGGTGGTACATGTCGTAAAAGGACGCGACCGCCATGCAGTACGCCGGCGACTCCTCCAGAGCCTCCGCCACCTCGCGGAACGCCTCGGGCGACAGCCAGCCGTAGCGCTCCTGTGCGAGGCGCAGGGCAGGCAGCGTTGCCGAGTGCGCGTCCGGGTACTGCGCCTTCACGTCCTGGATCTCCTCGTACAACGACGTCATCGATCGACCTCGCCCATGACCCCGTCGAGCGAGCCCACGATCGCAACGAGGTCAGCGATCGCGGCGTCGCGCATGCAGGTCGCCGTCGCCTCCAGGGCAACGAAGGACGGTGCACGGAACTTGACCCGCCACGGCTTCGGCCCGCCGTCCGACACGACGTAGCAGCCGAGCTCCCCGCGGGGAGACTCCACGGTGACGTAGATCTCCCCCTCGGGTACGCGATAGCCCTCCGTGACGATCTTGAAGTGGTGGATTAGCGACTCCATCGAGGTGTGCAGCTCCTCGCGCGGAGGCAGCACGACCTTGCGGTCGTCCGCGATCCAGGGCTCGCCCTGCATCTCCTCCAGCTGCTCGATGCACTGGACGACGATCCTCGTCGACTGACGCATCTCGTCCATCCGGACGCGGTAGCGGTCGTAGACGTCGCCGCCGTGCAGGACGGGCACGTCGAAGCCGACCTCGCCGTACGCGAGATAGGGCTGATCGCGGCGCAGATCCCAGTCGACCCCGGATGCGCGCAGGATCGGCCCGGATTGCCCGAGGGCGATCGCGTCGTCGCTCGAGAGCAGCCCGATGCCGACCGTGCGCTCGCGCCAGATCCTGTTGTCGTCGAGGATCGCCTCGTACTCGTCGATCGCCTTCGGCATCCGGTCGCAGAAGCGGCGGGCGTCGGCGTAGAAGCCCGGCGGGATGTCCTCCGCGAGCCCCCCTGCCTGGAAATAGCGGGTGTGCATGCGCACCCCGGTGACCATCTCGAACAGGTCGAGGATGAGGTCGCGCTCGCGGAAGCAGTACCAGAACATCGAGATCGCACCGATCTCGAGCGCGGAGGTGCCGAGGTAGACGAGGTGTGACTGGATGCGGACGAGCTCGGAGAGCGCCATGCGCATCCAGGTCGCCTTGCGCGGCACCTCGAGCTCGAGCAGCTGCTCGATCGCGAGCACGAAGACGAGCTCGTTGTACTGGAAGGAGACGTAGTCGATGCGCTCTGGGTAGGTGATCGCCTTCCACCACGTCTTCTGCTCCATCGTCTTCTCGAAGCCGGTGTGGAGATAGCCGATGACGGCGCCGATTCCGGCGATGTGCTCGCCCTCGAGGTCGACGACGAGTCGCAGGACGCCGTGCGTCGAAGGGTGATTGGGGCCGAAGTTGACCGTGAGCAGATCGCCCCGACGCCGGAGCTCCTCGGGTGCACGCAGCACCGTCGGGATCGGGCTTGGGATCCGGGTTCCCTCGTAGAGCCGCGGCCTGCGCTCGACGGTGGCCATGGTCGGCTCCTTACTCCTCCCCCGAAAAGCGGACGGGCTCGCCGCCGATCGGGTAGTCCTTCCGTAGGGGGTGCCCCTCCCAGTCGTCCTCCATCAGGATGCGGGCGAGGTTCGGGTGGCCCTCGATCGGGATCCCCATCATGTCCCAGGCCTCTCGCTCGTGCCAGTCCGCGGTCGGCCAGATCGGAACCACGCTCTCGACCGGCTCACCGTCGTCGAGCCACACCTGCACGCGCACCCGGCGGGGGTCGCCGTCGAGCTTCAGCAGGTGGTAGCTGACGGAGAAGCGCTTCGGCTTCGGACGGGGCCGCCGGGAATAGCCCTGCGAGCCGGGCGCGTTCAGGTCGCGTCCCGCGGGCGTGCCGATGTAGCCGGCGACACCGCGCTCGCCCCAGCCGAGGTAGTCGGTGGGTGTCACGTCCGAGAGGACGTTGAAGCCCTGCTCGCGGAGATGCGCGCACGCGTCGAGCAGTCGGGGCGCGTCGACGACGAGCGTGGTCTCGGCGAACGCCTCCCTGGTCTCGAGGAGTCCGGGCACAGACTCGTACGTCATCCGGACGCGACCCCGCGGATCTCGTAGGCGGGAGGCACGCCGGCCATCACCTTCTCGTGCAGCCGCACGATCCCCTCCATCAGCGCCTCAGGGCGCGGCGGGCAGCCGGGAACGTGGATGTCGACCGGAACGATCTTGTCGACGCCCTGAAGGATCGTGTAGTTGTTGAACATCCCGCCGGAGCTCGCGCACGCGCCCATCGCGATCACCCATTTCGGCTCCAGCATCTGGTCGTAGACCTGGCGCAGCGGCGCAGCCATCTTGTGCGCGACGCGGCCCGACACGATCAGCAGGTCCGCCTGGCGGGGCGAGGAGCTGAACCGCTCCATCCCGAACCGTGCGATGTCGTAGCGCGACGAGACGATCGACATCATCTCGATCGCACAGCAAGCGAGGCCGAACGTGTCCGGCCACATCGAGTTCGTCTGCGCCCACGCAACGGCCTTCTCGAGCGTCGTCAGCCCGAGTGCGTCCTCGAGGGTCTCGACCTCCTGCTCGAAGACTCCCGGGCCCTTCGTCGGCCACAGCAGGCGCTCGCTCTGCATTCCTGCCTTCGCGAGCGGGCGGCCCGAGCGCCGCGCCGGGTCGATCGTCTTGTCTATCGCCACTCCAGGGCTCCCTTGCGCCAGATGTAGATGTAGGCCACCGCCAGGATCCCCACGAACACGAGGAACTCTGTCAGGCCGAACCAACCGAGCGGCTCGAGCACGATCGCGAGCGGATAGAGAAAGACGATCTCGATGTCGAAGAGGATGAAGAGCATCGCCGTCAGGTAGAAGCTGACCGTGAAGCGCTGCTGCTGCGGCGGTCCCTCCGACACGCCGGACTCGAACGGCAGGAAGCGCGCCTTCACACGGCGGGTGGGGCTTGTCGCGAAGAGGAACGAGAACGCGATCATCGAGGCCGGGATCACGGCTGCGAAGAACGCGTAGACCAGGAAGGGGAAGTAGTCTCCGAGCATTCGCTCCGGGCGGACGTTAGCAAGCTTCTCCCGGGGCGCACGAAGAGAGGTGGAAACCGCATCGCGGAGCGGGTTTACGGTGTCACGAAGTCCGCCCTCTTGACCCCCTTGCTAGCATGGGAGAGATGGCAACCCTCGAGCACCCGACCACGCTCGTCTCGCTGACGGCGACGGCGGCCGAGAAGATCAAGTCGCTCCTGGCCGAGGAGGGCGACGTGAGCGTCCTCCGCGTCGCGATCCAGGGCGGCGGCTGCTCCGGCTTCCAGTACGGCCTCGGTTTTGACGCAGGTCCCGCAGAGGGCGACGAGGTGATCGAGCAGCACGGCGTCACCGTCGTCATCGATCAGCACAGCGCGCCGTACCTCAAGGGCGCCACCGTCGACTTCCTGAACACGATCTCCGAGGCCGGGTTCAAGATCGACAATCCCAATGCCGCCGCCTCCTGCGGCTGCGGGCACTCGTTCACCGTGGCCGAGGGTGCAGAGGCCGCTGACGCAACGAGCGAAGCCCCCGACGCACACGGCGGCGGCTGCGGCACCGGTTGCTCCCACTGACGCCTTAGCTCGGCTGACACCGACCGCACGCAGGCCGTGATCGGGGCGTACAGGTCGGGCCTCGTTCGCGCGGCCGGGTGACTGGTACCGTGTTCGGGCGATGATCCCCGCCGCAGCTGTCTTCCACGTGCTCGTCTCGGTCGGCCTGCTGACGTTGATCCTGATGCACTCGGGCCGGGACGGCGGCATGGGCGGCCTGGGCTTCACGCCCGCCTCGCAGGGCGGCACGCACATCGTGGAGCGGAACCTGACCCGGCTGACGGTCGTCGTCGCGACGGTGTTCTTCCTCAACACCGTGCTGCTCTACCGGCTGCTCGCGTAGCACCGAGTGGTAGGCCGTCGTTCGCGCGACAGCGTGACCACCTCGCCGACTGTGTCTGAATCCGCGTCGAGGGAGTCGCTAGAGTGCAGTCTCGCTCGCGCTGGTGGCGGAATTGGTAGACGCGCAAGGTTGAGGGCCTTGTGAGCGCAAGCTCGTGGAGGTTCAAGTCCTCTCCAGCGCATCTCGGCAGCGGCCCCCTACGTAGGGGGCCGCTGCCGTTCAGAGACGAGTTGACGTCGTCCGGGAGGATCTCTAGCCTTCACTGCGAACACATGTTCGAGCTTCTCTATCCGAGGCAATTGCTTCCCGAGGCAATTGCTTCCCGAGGCAAGGAGACGACACGTGCTGACCGCGCGCCAGCAGGAGATCTGGGGATTCCTCGTCGAGTATCTCGACGGGCACGGCTATCCGCCTACGGTTCGCGAGATCGGGGAGGCGGTCGGGCTGGCCTCACCGTCCACGGTCCACGCGCACCTCGCGAACCTCGAGCGGGCGGGGTTGCTGCGCCGTGACCCGACGAAGCCGCGCGCGCTCGAGCTCATCGGGCATCGTCGCGAGCAGGCAGAGCCCGTCCGCGAGCCCGCCGGGCGGAAGCTCCCTCTGCTCGGGCAGATCGCGGCCGGAGCACCGCTACTCGCCGAGGAGAACGTGGAGGACGAGATCGCGGTGCCGGAGCCCCTTGGGCGAGGAGCCGACTTCCTCCTCCGCGTCCGCGGCGAATCGATGATCAACGCTGGCATCCTCGACGGGGACGTGCTTGTCGTGCGCAAGCAGGCCGATGCGCGGAACGGCGAGATCGTGGTCGCCCTTGTCGGCGACGACGAGGGTGCGAACGAGGCGACCGTGAAGACCTTCTTCCGCGAGCAGAACCGCGTGCGGCTGCAGCCCGAGAACGACGCGCTGGAGCCGATATACGCCAACTACGTCGAGATCTTGGGCAAGGTGACGGGAGTGTTCCGGACGCTGTGACCAAAGACACTGTGACGGAGCTAGCCTTCCTGAACAGGACGCTCGACCAGGAGCTGGCGGCGATCGCGCGCGGCGCGAGCCTGGAGTGCCTCGTTTGCGGGGAGTTTCTGCTGCGGCGGCCGGCGGGCCACGCCTGCCTGGAGTGCGGGACGCTGCTCTGGGAGGGCGTCGAGATTCCCCAATCCGAGCTAGAATTCGTTGCGCAGGCCGGGTGACCGCGGGTGCGTCGCAAGACGCCTCCGAGGAAAGTCCGGACACCGCAGGGCAGGACGCTGGGGAAATCCCAGGGGGCGAAAGCCGACGGAAAGTGGAACAGAAAGCAAACCGCCGCCGAGGCGTTCTCCGGAGGTCTCGGGGGTAAGGGTGAAACGGTGGGGTAAGAGCCCACCAGCGCCGTGGTGACACGGCGGCTCGTCAAACCCCGTTCGGTGCAAGGTGAAGCAGATCCCGTTGACGCGGCCCGCCGAGGGATCGGGTACAC
>JBBJOI010000029.1:0-32552 GCA_037721555.1 Gaiellaceae bacterium
GCCCCCCGCCCCCCCCCCCGCGGGGGGGCGGGGGGGGTCCCGGGGGGGGGGGGGGGGGGGGCGCCCCCCCCCCCCCCCCCCCCGCCCAGGCCCACGCGCCGAAGGAAGTCCACGCCAGGGTGCGCTCGAGCGCGCGGGTCATCGATCGACGTCGATCCTGCTAGCTCGACCCACGCTCGACCGAGCCCCGCCAGGCACCCGTCTCGCTCCCGCGCCCCTCGATCATCTCCTTGAAGCGCTCGAGATCCCCGCGCACCTGCCGCTGCGCAAGACCTGCCGCGTCGGCGACCTTCTCCATCGCGCCCTCCGGCTCCGCATCCATCGTGACCATGATCTGGCAGCGGTCGTCGCCGAGGGGGTGGAAGTCGACGGCGCCAGCGTTCCGCCGGCCGCTCGTGCTCGTCCAAGCGATGCGCGTGTCCGGAATCTGCTCTGCCACCTTGGCGTCGAACTCCTCGGTCTTCCCGGCGATAGATACCCGCCAGTGCAGATTCTCGTCGTCGAGTTGTTGCACCTCCTCAACGTGCTCCATGAAGCGGGGGAACTCCTCGAACTGCGTCCACTGGTTGTACGCCGTCTGCACCGGCACCTCGAGCTCGATCGTTTCCTCGACCTTCGACATCCGTTTCCTCCTCAGGAGTGGTTGATCGACAGAGTGTATAACTTTCCTTCGACACTATGTCTAAACATGACGATGGTGGCTTACGCCTGCCGGACTTGTCGATCGCCGACGTGGCCGAACAGACCGGTGTCAGCGCTGTGACCCTGCGGGCGTGGGAGCAGCGACACGGCTTCCCGGCGCCCGAGCGGCTCGCGGGCGGTCACCGCCGCTATACGCCCGAGGACGTCACGCTGGTGCACCGGGTCCTCGCCGAGCGCGCCGCAGGGAGCACCCTCGGGGGAGCGATCGCGCGTGCGCGCCAGGACGAGCGCCGAACGGTCGGCTCGTTCTTCGCCGAGATCCACCACGGTCCGTCTCGGATCGAGTCCCAGGTCGTTTCCAAGCGCACCATGATCGCTCTGAGCCACGCGATCGAAGACGAGTCCTCCGCACGAGCCGAGCGCGCTCTGCTCGTGGGAGTGTTTCAGGAGCAACGCTTCTTCGCCGCGGGCCGCGGTCGCTGGCGAGATCTCGCCAGCGGCGCGCAGCGAGCCGTGGTGTTCTCCGATTTCTCTACGACCCGAACGCCGGCGGACGGCCCGGCCGAGGTACCGATGATCGCCTCCGATGCGCTCGAGCAGGAGTGGGCGGTCGTCGTTCTCGCTCCGCGCTCGTCAGTCCTGCTCCTTGGCCGCGAACTCCCCGGTGAGCGGCGCCGGCGCGACCTTGCCCGCCGCTTCGAGCTCGTCTGGAGTGCCGCACCGGCAGCTGTCTGGGCTGCGCTCGAGACAGCGGTGAGGCTGGCGAGGCGGACAGCGCCGTCGATCGCGCTCGACCTGCGCGCGGATCTGAACGAGTTTCCGTACCCGCTCGGACCCGACCCGGCCTTCGTCACCGCTCTGACCAACCGGATGGTCGGCTACCTCGACCGGTAGCGGTTCCGGCCATGTCCACTGCCGTCGTCCTCTTCACGCGTGACCTCCGCCTCCACGACCAGCCGGCGCTCGCGGCCGCCGCTCGCGAGACCGACGAGATCGTGCCGCTGTTCGTGTTCGATCCAGCCGTGCTCGAGCGCTTCGGCGTGCCCAACCGGGTCGCGTTCCTCCTCGACGCGCTCGGCGATCTGCGCACCTCGCTCGCCGCGCGCGGGGGCGCGCTCGCGCTCAGAAGAGGAGATGTCGTCGAGCAGACGCTCGCGGTCGCGGCGGAGGCTCGTGCGAACTCCGTCTTTCTGAGCGACGACGTCAGCGCCTACGCGCGGTCGCGCGAGCGTCGGCTGCGCGCTGCTTGCGAGGAGCAGCGAATCGAGCTGCGGCCCTTCCCGGGGGTGACGGTCGTGCCGCCCGGCGATCTCGCGCCCGCGGGGTCGGATCACTACCGCGTCTTCACGCCCTACTGGCGGCAGTGGCGGAGCGAGCCGCGCCGTGATCGCGCCCGCGTGCCGGACCGGCTTCCCTTCTCCCAGGGCGTCGCGCCCGGCGACCTGCCGGCGCTCGCGGAGCTGGGCCTCGGAGCAGCCTCCCTTGACCTTCCGCAGGGCGGTGAGACGGAGGGTAGGCGTCGGCTGGCCCGCTGGCTCGCCCACGGCGTACTCGACTACGGGCGGCTGCACGACGACCTCGCGTCGGATGCGACCTCGCGCCTCGGCCCCTACCTGCACTTCGGCTGCCTCTCGCCGCTCGAGGTGGTGGAGCGGGCGCTCGAGCGTGACGGTCTCGATGGGAATGGGGCCGAGCAATTCGTGCGTCAGCTCTGCTGGCGCGATTTCTACGCGCAGCTGCTCTCGGCCAACCCGGGGACGCCGCGTGAGGACTTCACGCCGCGCGGGCGCGCGTGGAGGGACGACGAGGAGGCCCTCGCCGCCTGGCAGGAGGGCCGTACTGGCTATCCGGTGGTCGATGCGGGCATGCGCCAGCTCCTGCGCGAGGGATTCATGCACAACCGCGCCAGGCTGATCACGGCGTCGTTCCTCACGAAGGACCTCCACGTCGACTGGCGCCTGGGTGCGGCGCACTTCTTCCGGTTGCTCGTGGACGGCGACCTCGCATCGAACGTCGGCAACTGGCAATGGACTGCGGGCACGGGCGTCGACCCGAGGCAGCACCGCATCTTCAACCCGACGCTTCAGGCGAAGCGCTTTGACCCCTCGGGCGACTACGTCCGGCGCTACGTGCCCGAGCTCGGCGGGATCGAGGGCGGCAGTGTCCACGAGCCGTGGAAGCTGGGCCTGCTGAGGCCGAGCGACTACCCGGAGCCGATCGTCGACCACCTGCAGGCGGTGAAGCGCTACCGAGCGGCGACGTCCTGAGGGGCCGTTAAGGTCGGCGCCGACCCTTTAACTCGGTCCAGCGAGACCGGAAAGGAGCAGAATGAGCACGCACGTCCCCCGCCTCCGGGCGGAGCAGAAGCTGCTGCTGGATGCCGAGGCGTTGTCTCGCACCCTCAGCCGCATCGCCCACGAGATCATCGAGCGCAACGACGACCTCGAGTCCGTCGCGCTCGTCGGCATCCACACGCGCGGGGTTCCGCTAGCCGGGCGCTTGGCGGAGCTGATCGAGGAGCGCAGCGGGGTGGAGGTGGAGGTCGGAGCCGTCGACATCACCTTTCACCGCGACGACCTGCTCGCGAGGCCGGATCAGCCTGTCGTCCACGCCACCGACCTCGCGTTCGAGCTCGGTGGAACGACGTGCGTCCTTGTCGACGACGTCCTCTACACCGGCCGGACGATCCGCGCTGCGATCGAGACCCTGTTCGCGCACGGTCGTCCGGCGCGGGTGCAGCTGGCGGTGCTCGTCGATCGCGGCCACCGGGAGCTGCCGATCCGGCCGGACTACGTCGGCAAGAACCTCCCGACGGCCCGCAGCGAGCGGATCCAGGTCGAGCTCGAGGAGACGGACGGCGGCGATCGAATTCTCCTCGTCCCCCGGCCGGAGGAGCGGTTCTCGGGGGAGGAGGCGTGAGACATCTCATCTCGATCGCAGACCTCGACCGCGCCGACATCGAGCGGCTGCTCGAGACCGCGCGGGCGCTCGACGGCATCGAGGAACGGCTGCCGACCCTCACGGGACGGCTCGTGCTGACGCTCTTCTACGAGTCCTCCACGCGGACGTCTTCGAGCTTCGAGCTCGCGGCGAAGCGCCTTTCCGCGGAGACGATGTCGATCAGGGCGACCGGGTCGGCGGTGGACAAGGGCGAGTCGCTAAAGGACACCGTGTCGACGCTCTCCGCCTACGACCCCGCCGCGATCGTGATCCGGCACCCGCAGGTCGGCGCGCCGCTGCTCGTCGCCCGGAACGCAAGCGCCCACGTCGTGAACGCGGGTGACGGCAAGCACCAGCACCCCACGCAGGCGCTGCTCGACCTCTACACGATGCGGCAGGCCTTCGGCGGCCTGGACGGGCTGCACGTCGCGATCGTGGGCGACGTCCTGCATTCCCGCGTCGCCAGGTCGCTGACGCAGGCGCTGCACCTCGTCGGTGCGCAGGTGACGCTCGTGGGGCCGCCGACGCTGCTGCCGCGGGGCGTCGAGGACGACGGCGTCGCGACGTCGACCGAAATTGCCGCCGTCGGCGAAGCGGACTGCGTCTACGTGCTGCGGCTGCAACGGGAGCGCATGGAGTCCGCCCACGTGCCGAGCCTGCGGGAGTACGCGGCGCGTTGGGGGATCACGCCGGAGCGGCTGCGACCGGGCCAGAAGGTGATGCACCCCGGGCCGATCAACCGCGGCCTCGAGCTCGACGGCCGCGTCGCCGACTCGCCGGACTCGCTGATCCTCGAGCAGGTGCGCGCCGGACTCGCCGTCCGGATGGCCGTGCTGCACGACCTTCTCGCCGCGGACGCGCCGGTCGCAGAAGCCGCGGCGGTCGCATGACCCTCGCCTGCCGAAACGGCCGCTCCGACTCGCTCGTCGTGAGAGGGCGGCTCGTGGGAGACCGTTGCGTCGAGGTCAGCGTCAGCGAGGGCGTGATCACGCGGATCGAGCCGGGAGGCTCGAGCCGTGCGCTGCTCGCTCCTGCGTTCGTCGACCCGCACGTCCACCTGCGGACACCTGGCCGGGAGGACGAGGAGACCATCGCCTCTGGGACGGCGGCCGCCGCGGCCGGCGGCTACTGCGCGATCCTCGCGATGCCGAACACCGACCCCGTCGTCGACTCGGCTCCGATCCTGCGCGGGCTCGTCGAGGCAGCACGGCGCGAGGCAATCGTGCCCGTTGGGTTCGTCGCAGCGATCTCGCGCTCGCTCCAAGGGGAGGAGTTGACGGAGATGGGGGAGCTGGCGGATGCCGGCGCCGCCGCCTTCTCCGACGACGGGCGGCCGGTCAGGTCGGCCGGCCTGATGCGCCAGGCCCTACGGTACGGAGCGATCACGGGCCGCAAGCTCGCGCTCCACTGTGAGGATCCCACGCTCTCGCGCGAGGGCCAGATGCACGAAGGAGAGGTCGCCGCCGGGCTCGGTTTGACGGGGTACCCCTCCATCGGCGAGAGCACGGTCGTGGAGCGCGATCTGGCACTCGCCGCGTACGAGGGGCGCCCGATCCACCTCCTGCACCTCTCCGCCCGGGAGTCGGTCGAGGCGCTCGAGCTGGCGCAGGCGCGGGGCGTCCGGGCGACGGCCGAGGTGACGCCGCACCACCTCGTCCGGACCGACGACGCAGTCCGCTCCCTGGACGCGAACGTCAAGATGAACCCGCCGCTACGGGCGGAGGAGGATCGCCGGGCGCTGCTCGACGGTCTCCGCAGAGGCGCGATCGGTGCGGTCGCAACCGATCACGCACCTCATTCGCGGGAGGAGAAGGAGGTGCCCTTCGAGGCGGCGCCGTTCGGCGTCACGGGGCTCGAGACTGCCTTCGCCGCCCTCTACACCCACCTCGTCCTGCCGGGCCTGCTGCCGCTCGAGACGCTGCTCGAGCGGATGTCGGGCGGCCCTGCCCGGGCGCTCGACCTGCCTGAGCCGCGGATCGAGGTGGGAGCGCGCGCGAACCTCGTGCTGCTCGACCTCGAGGCCGAGTGGACGGTGACGGAGGGCGGGTTCCGCTCGCGCTCGGCGAACTCGTGGCTCCTCGGTGAGCGCCTCCGTGGCGCGGTCCTCCAGACGATCGCAGATGGTCGCGTGGTGCACTCGGGCGGCCACCGCTGGGCAAGTGCATGAGCGCCTTCCTCGCGCTGGAAGACGGCTCGATCTTCCCCGGCAGGTCGGTGGGCGCCCAGGGCATCGCCTTCGGCGAGGCGGTCTTCACGACGGCCATGACGGGCTACCAGGAGACGGTCACCGACCCGAGCTTCGCGGAGCAGCTTGTCTGCTTCACGGCACCCATGATCGGCAACTACGGCGTCGCGGAGACACGCTCGGAGTCGGGGGGCGCCCACGCCAGAGCAGTGCTGATGCGCGAGGCGCGCGGGCCCGAGTGGACGGGGTGGCTCGCGGAGCGCGGGATCGTCGGGATCAGCGGCGTCGACACCCGCTCTCTCGTGCTGCGGTTGCGTGAAGGAGGCTCTGTGCGGGCGGTGGCGGTGGCCGACGCCACTGGGGAAGAAGAAGCCTTGACGGCTGTCAGGGCACAACCCCGCGTGGACGGCCGGTCGCTCGTCAGCGCCGTGTCGACCGAGCGGCCGTACGTCTTCAGCACGTCGGGCACAGCCCGAGTCGCGGTCGTCGACTACGGCTGCAAGCGCTCGATCCTGCGCCGGCTGGCACGTGCCGGAGCGCAGGTGACGGTCTACCCGAGCACGGTCGACGCCGACGAGCTCTGCGGTTACGACGGCGTGCTGCTCTCGAACGGCCCCGGCGATCCGCAGCCGCTTCGCGACGAGGTGGCCGAGGTGGAGCGGCTGCTCGGCCGAGTGCCGCTGCTCGGGATCTGCCTCGGCCACCAGCTGCTCGGACTCGCTACCGGCCACGAGACGTTCAAGCTCCCCTTCGGGCACCGCGGAACGAATCACCCCGTGATCGATTGCCGGACCGGCCGGGTGCTCGTGACGAGCCAGAACCATGGCTTCGCCGTCGAGCCGACTGACGCCGAGGAGGCGACGCATCTCTCGCTCTACGACGGCACCGTGGAGGGCTTCAGCTTCCCGCGCCTGCACGCCAACTCGGTGCAGTTCCACCCCGAAGCCGGCCCGGGCCCGCACGACGCGTGGCCGATCCTCGAGCGCTGGACCGAAGGGATCCACGCTGCCTAGGCGATCCGACCTCCACTCGGTGTGCGTGATCGGCTCGGGGCCGATCGTGATCGGACAGGCGTGCGAGTTCGACTACGCCGGCTGCCAAGCGCTGAAGGTGCTGCGCGAGGACGGCTTCCGCACGATCGTCGTCAACTCGAACCCTGCGACGATCATGACCGACCCGGGGTTCGCCGACCGCACCTACCTCGAGCCGCTCGACCTCGAATCGGTCACACGCGTGCTCGAGCGCGAGCGGCCGGACGCGCTGCTGCCGACGCTCGGCGGCCAGACCGCCCTCAACCTCGCGATCGAGCTGGCGGAGGAAGGAGTCCTCGACGCGCTCGGCGTCGAGCTGCTCGGAGCGCCGGTCGACGTGATCAAGCGTGCAGAAGACCGCCGACTCTTCCGGGACGCGGTCGGGAGCTGCGGCCTGCGGGTGCCGGGCTCGAGGATCGTTACCTCCATCGACGACCTCGGCGGGATCGGCCTCCCGGCGGTCGTCCGGCCCGCCTTCACGCTCGGCGGCCACGGTGGCGGGTTCGCCCTGACGCGGGCCGAGCTGTACCGCCAGGTGGAGATCGGCCTGCGCGAGAGCCCGATCGGGCAGGCGCTGGTGGAGGAGAGCGTGCGCGGCTGGGACGAGTTCGAGCTCGAGGTCGTCCGCGACCGCCACGACAACGTCGTGATCGTGTGCTCGATCGAGAACCTCGACCCGATGGGCGTCCACACGGGGGACTCCGTCACGGTCGCTCCGCAACAGACGCTCTCCGACGAGGCCTATCAGGAACTGCGCGACGCAGCCGTTGCCGTCATTCGCGCCGTCGGCGTCGAGACCGGCGGCTCGAACATTCAGTTCGCGCGGTGCCGGGAGACCGGCGCTGTCTGCGTGATCGAGCTCAATCCCCGCGTCTCGCGCTCGTCTGCGCTCGCGTCGAAGGCAACGGGCTACCCGATCGCCAAGGTGGCCGCCAAGCTGGCCGTCGGCTATACGCTCGACGAGATCCCGAACGACCTCACGCGGACGACCCCCGCGAGCTTCGAGCCCACGCTCGACTACGTCGTCGTCAAGTTCCCGCGCTTCGCGTTCGAGAAGTTTCCGGGCGCCGACCACACGCTGGGCACCCAGATGAAGAGCGTGGGGGAGGCGATGGGGATCGGCCGGACCTTCCAAGAGGCCTTCGCGAAGGCGTTCGACAGCCGCGAGCTGGATCCCTCGATGGCGACGCCATGGAGAGATCTCGACCACCTGCCCGACGACCTGCACCCCTGGTTCCGGCGTGAGCTCGACGAGCTACGGACTCGGGGTCTCCCAGGCGGACGCCGCGTCTACCGGCGCGTCGATTCGGTCGCGGGGGAGGTCGCGTCGGAGTCGAACTACTTCTACTCGACGGTCGGCGAGGCGGACGACCCCTGGACCCACCGGCAGGAGCGCCCGGTCGTCGTCATCCTCGGCTCGGGGCCTAACCGGATCGGGCAGGGGATCGAGTTCGACTACTGCTGCGTCCACGCCGTCCAGAGCTTCCGCGCCCAGGGCTACGAGGCGGTGATGGTCAACTGCAACCCTGAGACCGTCTCGACCGACTACGACACGTCCGACCGGCTGTACTTCGAGCCCCTTCGGGAGGGGTACGTGCTGCCGATCCTCGAGCGCGAGCGGCCCGCCGGAGTTGTCACCCAGTTCGGCGGCCAGACGCCGCTGAAGCTGGCGCGCGGGATCGAGGCCGCAGGCTTCAAGCTCCTCGGCACCCCGGTGGAGGCGATCGACCTCGCGGAGGATCGCGAGCGCTTCGGCAGCCTGCTCGACGAGCTGGGCATCCGCTGCCCAGCGTGGGGAATGGCCCGCTCCGGCGACGAGGCCGTCACTGTGGCCTCCCGAATCGGCTACCCGGTCCTGGTGAGGCCGAGCTACGTGCTCGGTGGCCGCTCGATGCGGGTCTGCTACGAAGAGGAGCAGGTGCGCTCCGCCCTCGCCGAGGTGCCGGGGAACGTGCTGGTCGACCGCTTCCTCGAGGGGGCGCTCGAGCTCGACGTCGATGCGCTGTGCGACGGCGTCTCGGTCTACATCGGCGCGGTGATGGAGCACGTGGAGGAGGCCGGCACGCATTCGGGCGACTCCTCGTGCGTGCTGCCCGCTCCCTCCCTCGGCTCTGAGGAGTACGCGGAGGTCTGCCGGATCGTGCGCCGGCTGGGGCCGGCGCTCGGCGTCGTCGGGCTGTTGAACGTCCAGCTGGGGCTCGTCGACGGAGAGCTCTCCGTGCTGGAGGCCAATCCGCGCGCCTCGCGCACCGTTCCTTTTGCTAGTAAGGCAACTGGCGTCAACCTCGTAGATGCGGCTGCCCGCCTGGCGGGTGGCGCGCGACTGCACGAGCTCGAGCTGCCGGCCGAGCGGCCGCCTCGGCAGGTCAGCGTGAAGGCGGCGGTCTTCCCGTTCGCCCGCTTCCCCGGCTCGGACCCCGTGCTGGGGCCCGAGATGCGCTCGACCGGCGAGGTGATGGCGACAGCCGACGGCCTCGCGAACGCCTTCGCGAAGGCCGAGCGCGCAGCGGGCCGACCGCTTCCGACCGCCGGCACCGTTTTCCTGTCCGTTCGGGATGCGGACAAGGGCGAAATCGCTGTGATTGCCGCCCGTCTTGCCGCGCTCGGCTTCCGGCTCCTCGCAACCGAGGGAACCGCTCGCGTGCTCGAGGCGTCCGGGCTCGCCGTCGACGGGCTGGAAAAAGGTGACGCCGTGGTGACCGCGATCCGCGCGGGTCGCTGCGACCTCGTCGTGAACACGCCTCAGGGATCCGGCCCGCGCCGCGACGGCGCCCTCATCCGGCAGGCGGCGATCGCTGCGCATGTTCCGTGCATCACGACGCTGGCGGCCGCCCGGCTGGCGGTCGAGGCGATCGCCGAAGCGCGGGCGGAGGACTCGCCGTCGCTGCAGGAGAGGATCGGGCGTGAGACGCGAGCTGCGTAGGGTCACCGGCACGGACGGGATCGGTCCGTACACCCTCCTGCGTGTGGCGCGCGGGCGCCTGGACGCAGGGGCGCCAGGCCAGTTCTTCATGCTCGAGGCCCGCGGCCGGGTGCTCCCGCGGCCGATGAGCCTCTGTCTCGCGAGCCGTCGGGAACTCGCCTTCCTGATCGATCCGGTCGGACCGGGTACTCGCGCTCTCTGCTCGCTCGAGCCCGGTAACGAGCTCCATATCCTCGGCCCGCTCGGGAACGGCTTCGACCTCGACGTCCGGCGACCGCTGCTCGTCGGCGGTGGAATCGGCGTCGCACCCTTGCCACTGCTCTCGCAGGTGCTGGGGGCGCCGCCCGCGGTGCTCGGGTTTCGCAGCGATTGGCACGCCGAGGCGGCAGTCCTCGTTCCGAACGCGGAGATCTGCATCGAGCCGATCCTCGTCACGGACCTGCTCCATAACGATCGGCACGACATCCTGGCGTGCGGGCCAGAGCCGATGCTCGAGGCCGTGCGCGCGATCGCTCCGGGCGCGCAGCTCGCCTGGGAGGCGCCAATGGCGTGCGGCTACGGCGCCTGCCACGGGTGTGCGGTCGAGATCGCCGGTGAGCTCCGGCGGTTGTGCGTGGAGGGACCGGTTCTTCGTGCTCCACGCGGCGAATCCATGCTTCCTTCCCAGACCCCCTCCTCTCCAACGCCGGCACCGCGCAGGGATGAACGAGCCACTGCTGCTCAACGCCTCCGGCTGCCTCGACGCGCTCGCGGCTCCCGACGACCGGCGTGGGGGAACCCATGGTTCCCCCACAGACCCCTCCTTCGGCGCGACGGCATCACCATTCGAATCGCGGCTCCCGCCGGGCAGAGCCCGGCTCCGCCGGACGACGTGTCTGCTTCCATCGTGGTAAAGCCACAGGAATGAATCTGCCGCTCCTGCTCAACGCTTCCGGCTGCCTCGACGCGCTCGAGGCTCCCGATGTCGCTCGCTCGCTCGACGGCTACGTGACGAAGACGATCACGCCCGAGCCGCGCGAGGGGAATCCTCCGGTGCGGATCGCCGAGACCCAGGCAGGGATGCTCAACTCGATCGGCCTCGCCAACCCCGGACGCGCGCGCTTCCTCGCCGAGACGCTACCGCGCCTGCGCGATCTGGGCGTGCCGCTCTGGGTCTCCGTCGGTGGCTTCGCGGCCACTGAGTACGCGGAGACATGCGCAGCTCTGGACGGATGCGCAGGAGTCGTAGCCATCGAGCTGAACCTCTCCTGCCCGAACGTCGACGAGGCTGCCGAGAGCGCCGCCGAGATCGTGCTCGCCTGCCGGGGCGCCACCGAGCTGCCGCTCTACCCGAAGCTGTCGGCCGCCGCCCGGGATCTGGCCGAGGCCGCACGCGCCGTCGAGGCCGCCGGGGCGGATGGGCTCTCCCTGGTGAACACAATGCGCGGGCTCGCGCTCGACCCGGTCACACTGCGCCCGCTGCTCTCCACCACGACTGGCGGCTACTCCGGTCCGGCGCTGAAGCCGATCGCGCTCGCGGCCGTCTTCGCCTGCGCGAGGGCGGTGAGGCTGCCCATCATCGGCATGGGCGGCGTCAGCACGGGCATCGATGCGCTCGAGCTGGTCGCGGCGGGGGCACACGCAGTCGCGCTCGGGACGATCCTCTTCTCCGACCCAGGCGCACCGGCTCGGATCAGGGCGGAGCTGGCCGCGGCGGTTGTCAGTCGAGGCATCAAGCATCCGCGCGATGTACGTGGCGTAGCTCATTCGTCCCTGCAAATGGCCGATTCCAGTTCAGACAACAGACGACAAAAAATGCCTGGAAACGGCGCGAAACTGACTGCTTGACCCACCCCGCGAGGATGCTAGTATCCCGCGCTCATGGTGACGTCGAAGACGCAAGCCCAGGCCCCGCTGCGTTCACTCGACCAACGGATGGAAGCGCTCAAGCGGGCGAACGACATTCGAGTTCGGCGAGCCAAGCTCAAGCGGGATCTGAAGGATGGGGACGTCCAGATCGAGGGGATCCTCCTCGACCCGCCCGAGTATGTCTCGACAGCAAAGGTGTTCGACATGCTCATGGCCGTGCCAAAGTTCGGTCGCGTGAAGGCGGCGCGGCTGCTGAACCAGTGCCGGATCAGCCAGTCGAAGACCGTGGGCGGGCTCTCCGAACGGCAGCGGGCCGAGCTGATCGCGCTCTTCAACCGCTAGTCGTTCTCGTGCCGAGAATGTCTGGGGCCTGTCCGGAAGGTGGTCGCGGTGGATGGCAGACGACACGTGCCGCGAGGCTAAGGACGCAGGGAGCGCTCAGATGAGACATCTGGGCGCGACCGAGGACGCCGCCTCGCGGCACGTGTCGCCGGCCAGCCGGCCTGATCCACGTTCTGGACAGGCCACCAACCCAATCTTCGTGGTCACGGGGCCATCGGGGGCAGGGAAAGGGACGCTGATCCAGCGGCTCGTCGACCGCCTCGGTGAGCTCGAGGTGGCCGTCTCGGCGACGACGCGCGCGCAGCGCCCTGGGGAGCAGGACGGGCGCGAGTACTGGTTCCTCACCGAGGGCGAGTTCGTGTCCCGGATCGAGGCCGGCGAGTTCCTCGAGCACGTCGAGTACGTCTCCGGACACCGCTACGGGACTCTGGGCTCCGAGCTCGACCGGATCGCCGACGAGGGACGCGTCTGCGTGCTCGAGCTCGAGCTCGAAGGCGCACTGCGCGTGCAGGAGCAGGTGGCGGGGAGCGTCGCGCTCTTCATTGCGGCCGACGTGCCGGAGCTCGAGCGCCGCCTGCGCGCCCGCGCAACCGAGAGCTCTGGCGAGATCGGCGAACGGATCGCGCTCGCCCGCCGGCAGCTGGAGCAGGCGTACCGCTTCCGCTACATGGTCCGCAACGACGACGTCGAGCGCGCAACGGAGGCGCTCGCGGTGCTCGTGGAGCGAGAGCTCCAGTTCGCAGCTACCATGTCCCGACCATGATCCATCCCCGCATCGATGAACTGCTCGACACCGAGAATGGCGGTGTCGACTCGCGCTACGCGCTCGTCATCGTTGCAGCCAAGCGTGCCCGGCAGATCAACAACTACCACCACCAGCTGGGCGAGGGGATGGGCTTCGAGGAAGCGCCGCCGCCGCTCATCGAGTCCCGCTCGAAGAACTACTTGACCATGTCCCTGGAGGAGATCGCCCAGGGTAAGATCAAGTACGACTACAAGCGCTAGCCTCGGATCCCGGCCACCAGCCTCGGTGGGCCAGCCTCGCAGGGGCGCCCTCTAGGCAGAATGTCCCCGTGGCACGGATCCTGCTCGGTGTGACCGGCGGCATCGCCGCCTACAAGGCGTGTGAACTACTGCGGCTGCTCGTCCGCGCCGGGCACGACGTGCTGCCGCTGCCGACACCCGGGGCGGAGCGCTTCGTCACAGCCGAGACCTTCTTCGCGCTCGCCCGCAAGGCACCCTCCGCCGATCCGTACCCGCACCTCGAGCGAGCAGATGCGCTCGTAGTCGCGCCGCTCACCGCCAACACGCTCGCGAAGCTCGCCCACGGGCTCGCCGACAACATCCTGACCGAGGCCGCCCTCGCGCACGTGGGGCCGACGATCGTCGCGCCCGCGATGAACACGCGGATGTGGCAGCACCCCGCCTCGCAGGCGAACCTGGAGCTGATCCGCGCCCGGGGCGTCAGGGTGGTCGGACCGGCCCTCGGCGAGCTCGCCGAGGGCGAGACCGGCCTTGGCCGGATGAGCGAGCCGGAGCAGATCGCCGCAGTCGTCGAGGATGCGCTGGCGCCGGGGTCGATGACCGGGAAGCACGTGCTCGTGAGCGCGGGGGGGACGAGGGAGCCGCTCGACGCCGTTCGCTACCTGGGGAACCGTTCGTCCGGCCGGATGGGCGTGGCGCTCGCGGCGGAGGCGAGACGCCGCGGAGCGAAGGTGACGTTGCTCGCCGCGAATCTCGCGGTGTCAGCACCGGCGGGCGTCGACGTCGTCGACGCTCCTACCGCAGCTGACCTCGAACGCGAGCTGGCGGCGCGCGCAGCGGACGCGGACGTCGTGCTCATGGCCGCGGCGGTCGCGGACTACCGGCCGGAGGCGCCGGAATCCGGTAAGCGCCCGAAAGGAGCTGAGCCCTGGAACCTCACGCTTCGGCCGACGACGGACATCCTGCAGCTCCTCGGGGAGCGGGAGCGAAACGGCCAGGTGCTCGTCGGCTTCGGCGCCGAGACCGGCGAGGCGGGACGGGAGCGCAAGCGCTCGATGCTGGCCGGCAAGCACCTGGATCTGGTCGTCTACAACGATGTCGGCAGGGCCGGCATCGGTTTCGACGCCACCGACAACGAGGTGGTGCTGATGACTGACAGGGGGGAGCGGGAAGTGCCGAGAGCGGCAAAGACCGTCATCGCGGCCGCGGTGCTCGACGAGGTCGAGCGGCTGCTCGCGGAGCGGCAGGGGGGCTCGTAGGGTGGCGGTCCGCCGCGACCCCGCAGCGACCGCTTCGTCGGCGGAGGTGCTCGACCGCGTGGCGGCGAACCTCGCTCAGGTCGTACACGCCCCGGCCGACACGCTGCGGCTCTGCACGATCTGCCTCGTCGCCGAGGGACATCTGATCATCGAGGACTTCCCGGGCGTCGGGAAGACGATGCTCGCGAAGGCACTCGCGCGCTCGCTCGACCTCGAGTTCTCCCGCCTTCAGTTCACGCCCGACCTGCTCCCGTCGGACGTGACGGGAGTCAACGTCTTCAACCAGCGCGCGAACGCCTTCGAATTCCGGCCCGGCCCTGTCTTCGCGAACGTCCTGCTCGTCGACGAGATCAACCGTGCGTCGCCGAAGACCCAATCGGCGCTGCTCGAGGCGATGCAGGAGACGCAGGTCACGATCGACGGCGAGAGCTACGGCCTCGAGCCGCCGTTCATGGTGCTCGCGACACAGAACCCGATCGAGTACGAGGGGACGTATCCACTGCCGGAGGCGCAGCTCGATCGCTTCACGATGCGTCTCTCGCTCGGCTACCCGCCCCTGGCCGAGGAGGCGAAGATGCTCGCCGAGCAGACCACCGAGCCCCCACTCGAGTCACTCGAGCCGGTGGCCAGCGCCGCCGACCTGAGCGGTGCGATCGAGGAGGCCCGCGCGATCTTCGTCGAGGAGAGCCTCCACCGCTACGTCGTCGCAGTCCTGCGTCACACGCGTGCCAGCTCGCGGCTCGCGCTTGGGGCAAGCCCGCGCGCAGGGATCGCCTTGCTCCGTGTCTCCAAGGCGCGCGCCCTGAGCGACGGGCGTGACTACGTCCTTCCCGACGACGTGAAGGCCGTTGCCGTCCCGGTGCTCGCACACCGGCTCATCCTGGCGCCGGAGGCGCGGTCGGCGGGTCTCACGCCGGCGGAGATCGTCCAGGAAGCCGTCGACCAGACGCCCGTCCCGGTGTAGGAGCCTGTCGTGAACGTTGCGCACACCAGTTGGCGGCTGCGATACGGCGCCGGATCGCCACCCTCGCTCTTGACCAGGCGGCCTGCCTGGCCGGCGAGCGAGTGCGGCGCCCGGCTCCATCGCAGCCGTCCCCGCCCGCACGCGACTTTCACGCCAGGCTCCTAGGGCCGTGACGCGTCGGGGCAAGCTCACCCTCCTCCTCGGCCTCCTCGCGTACGCCGCGGCGTGGCTCTTCGGCGCCCAGGTGCTCTATCCGGCAGCCGCCGGCCTCGTGCTGGCGCCGCTCGGCGCCCGCATGTGGGTTCGGCTCGCGGCGGGGCCGATCAGCTTGACGCGCCGGGCCGGCCGGGGGGCCCTGCTCGAGGGTGACGACGTCTGGGTCTCGCTCGAGGCGAAGCCGGCCTCACGAGTGCCGCCGCCCGGGCTGTCGATTCGAGAGCGCCTAGCGCGCCTGGGGAACCGGCGGACGTCCCTGCGGAGGGACGGCCGCGCCTACCGCGGTACCTACGTGCTCGAGCGGGTGCCGCGTGGCCGGTACGTCGTCGAGGCGGCGGAGATCGCGATCGAGGATCCGTTCGGGCTGGCCCGCGCCGAGGTCGAGCTGCCGGGTAGCGGCTCGGTCGTCGTCTACCCGCGGCTCGTCCAGCTCGAAGGGCTCTTCTCCGAGAGCGGGGTGAACGCGCAGGACGGCCGGCGGATGCTTCTGCAGCGGCAGGCCGGCTTCGACCTCCACTCCGTGCGCGAGTACGAGCGTGGCGAGTCGCTCCGCAAGGTGCACTGGCCGACCACCGCGCGCCGGGGCCAGTTGATGGTGAAGGAGCTCGAGGACGCGCCGCGCGACGAGATCGCGGTCCTCCTCGACGCAGACGCCGACGCGGTCGCCGGCGGCAGCTTCGACGCGCAGGTGCGCGCCGCAGGCTCGATTCTGCGTACGCACGCGGCGCGCGGGCGACGTGCAGTCCTGACGCTGAACGCGGCACAGGTGACGAGCGTCCGGGTCTCCTCGCTGGAGACCGACTGGGAGGCGGCTTTCGAGGCCCTCGCCGCGGCTGAGCCGGACGGGTTCCGCCCGGTCGTCGAGCTGCTCGCTCGGGAGAGCCCGGCCGCCCGGGCGCTCGAGCTCGTCGTCGTCACGGCGCGGCTGTCGCCCGCGCTCGGAACGAAGCTCGTCCAGCGCGCGCACGCGAACCACGGCGTCTCGATCGTGTGGGTGGACGCTCCCAGCTTCGCGGCTCGTCCGACGCGAGTCGAGCCGGAGCTCCTCCGGCTACAGGCGGCGGGGATCCCGGTCGCGGTCGTCCGTGCGGGCGACGACCTGGCCGCAACGCTCTCGGTATCCAGGGCGGCCCGGAGCGCGCGTGCGTAGAACGCTCCTTGCAGCGAGCCTCCCCGCACTCGTGGTCGCCTTCTCCTGGGTGCGCCTCGACGAGGGTGGAGCACCGGTGTACGCCGCCGTCGCGTTCGCGCTCGCACCGGCGCTCCTGCCACGCCTCGGCCTCCGGCTCGCCGCACTCGCGCCGGCGCTCGTCGGCGCCCTCTGGATCGCGTTCGGCATCTCGCCGCTCGAGGCCAGGCCGCGCGACGAGACGCACGAGTTCTTCGGCCCGCTCTGGTCGCGCTTCACCGACGGGTTGAGCGGCTTCTACGACGTTCGCGTCCCCTTCGACGGGGCGGAGCAGCCGAACATGCAAGGGATTCTCCTGATCGCCGCCTTCGGCTTCTGCGTTGTGCTTTCCCTGGCGGTCGCGTCCCGGAAGCCGATCCTCGCGCTCCTCGCCCTCCTCGCCGGCGCCGGCTGGCCATTGACGCTCTTGCCCTCCGGAGGTGTCGTCTACGGGGCGATCCTGCTCGTGGCGGCGTTGTGGCTCCTCGCCGGTTTACGAGTGGAGCGTCCCACCCCGGCGCTCGCCGCCGGCGCGCTCGTCGTCCTCGCGGCCACGGGCATCTCGACCTCGCCGGCGATCGCGAAGGACGCAGTGCTGGACTGGCAGCGCTGGGAGCCGTACGGCTCCTCGGACAAGCCGGTGAACGTCGACTTCGTCTGGGACGCGAACTACGGCGGGATCGACTTTCCGCGGAAGGAGACGGTTGTGCTGCGGATTCGCGGCCCGGAACGCAGCCTCTACTGGCGCGCGACGACGCTCGACCGCTTTGCAGACGACCGTTGGATCGACGATCTCAACGTCGTGGCGACCGAGGTTGCGGGCGGCCGCTTGCTGGCTGACCCGCTCCTGCCAGCCGCAGCCGCTTCCCGAACGAACTGGACGACGCAGGAGGTCGAGGTGGTTGGCCTCTCCGACGAGCATCTCGTTGGAGCGACCACACCGGTCGCCGTGCAAGCCAAGGAGCTCGGACGCGTCGACCAGCTCGCCGGGAGCGTGCTCCGGGGACAGTCCCCGTTGCGGCGAGGCCAGCGCTACACGGTAGATAGCTACGCGCCGCGCCCTGAGCCTGTGGAGCTGGCGACCCTTGCCGCCGAATATCCCGTCGAGCTCTTGCGTTTCCTCGAGCTCGGCCGTACGAGCGTCTCTCCGTTCGGAACCCCGGGCCGGGCGACGGCCGTGAGGTCGCTCTTCCGCGACGAGCGCTACTTCCCGTTGTGGCCGTACAGAGGCATGTACCGGGAGGCCGAACGGCTCGCGACCGGAGCCCGTGGTCCCTACGGCGCCGTCGTCGCGATCGAGACCTGGCTGCGCACCACCGGCGGGTTCACGTACGACGAACGCCCGCCAACGCCCCCGGTCGGCGCGCCGCCGCTTGCCGACTTCGTCGACAGCGGCAGGCGCGGCTACTGCCAGCAGTTCGCGGGCGCGATGACGCTCATGCTCCGGTTCCTCGGCATCCCCGCGCGTGTGGCAGCCGGCTTCACGAGCGGGTCGTACGCGAACGGGGTCTGGACGGTGACAGACCGCAACGCCCACACCTGGGTCGAGGTCTGGTTCCCCGGCTACGGCTGGCTCTCGTTCGACCCGACTCCAGGGCGCGGGGAACTCGGTGCGAACTATAGCGCCTCCTCAAACGGCTTCAACCCGGGTGACGCGGCCTTCGGGGGCTTCAGAAGCGGCATCGGCGGCTTCGACCAGGGTGGTGGCGCCGGCGAGCTCGGCCGGCTGACCGAGCTGAAGGAGCGCCGAGCGGCCAACCGCGGGATCACGGTTCGCGACGAGGGGATCAGCACGCTCTGGATCCTGCTCGGGCTCGTCGCCGTCACCGGAGCTGCGATCGGGCTCGCGAAGCTCGTCTGGCGTCGCTCGCGCTACTTGACCGACGACCCGCGACGGCTTGCGGGCGCCGCCAGACGCGAGCTCGCCGGGTTCCTGCTCGATCAGGGCGTCGAGGTCGCTCCGAGCGCGACGCCGGAGGAGCTGCAGGCGCTCGTCCGCGCCCACCTCGGCATCGACGCCGGCCCCTTCGCGCGCGCCGTGGCCCAGGCCCGGTACGGCCCGCCCGCGGGGAGTGGCGCGGCCGCCTCCCTGGCCCGCCGGGAGCTGCGCTCGCTGCTGCGCGCGATCCGCCGCAGCATCGGCCGCTTCCAGCGCCTGCGGGGGTATGTCGCTCTCCGCTCGCTGCGCACGTGAGCACGAGGTCAGCCCCTCCGGCCGTCGTCATGGCGGCCGGCCTCGGCACGAGGCTGCGCCCCCTCACCGAGCGCTACGCGAAGCCGGTTCTGCCGATCGACGGTCGCCCCGTGCTCGGCATCCTCCTGCGCGAGCTCGCGGGCGTCGGCTGCCCGCTCGTGACGGTCGTGACCGGGCACCTCGCAGATCAGGTCGAGCGGCTCGCCGGAGATGGCGCTGCGTGGGGCGTTCCGATCCGGTTCGCGCGCCAGGCGCGGCCGGACGGGTCGACCGATGCTGTCCTCGCCGCGAACGTAAGGCCGCCCTACCTCGTCCTCGCGGCCGACACGCTGTTCCGGCCTGGTGACATCGGTCGCTTCGTAGACGCTTTCGGTTCCTCTCGTGCCGTCGGCGCGGTCGCAGTTCGCAGGAGCCCAGGCCCTGCGCACGGCCGCCACGCGGTGCGCGTGCGGCACGGGCTGGTCGAGCGAATGCTCGACGACGACCCCGAGAACGACGACCCCGAGAACTTGCTGACCGGGGCGCCCCTTTGGGCGGTGGCGGAGCCGCTTGCGCGCCGTCTGGAGACGCGTCCAGGACGGGCTCCCTGGGAGCTGCAAACGGCGTTTCAGGGAGCAATTGACGCGGGAGAGGAGGTCGCGGGAATCGAGATCGGTCCCACCCGCGATCTCACTGCGCCCGTTGATGTACTGCTGGAGAACTTCCCCTACCTGAGGACGCTGTGACCGACGCCTACGACCTCTTCCAGCAGGGCCGCAACCATCTGAAACAGGGGATGGCCGCGCAGGCGACAGTGGCGCTCGAGAAGGCGAAGCGGCTGGAGCCCGACAAGGCGTCGATCAGGGAGTCGCTCGGAATCGCGTACTTCCGGATCCAGCGGTGGGCGGAGGCGGAGGCGGAGTTCCGAACCGTCCTCGAGCTCTCCCCGACCGACGACTACGCGCACTACGCGCTCGGGCGAGCACTCGAGAAGCAGGGGCGGGACGCGGAGGCTAACGGCCACTACAAGCTCGCGAGCTCGCTGCGTCCGGGCGACGAGCGGTACACCGACCGAATCATGGATCTCGAGCCGCCGGACGAGGCCGCATAGGGCGTTGAGGCTCGTGCTGCAGCGCGTCCGGCAGGCATCGGTACGTGTCGATGGGCACCTGCGCAGCGAGATCGGTGCCGGGCTCCTGATCCTCGTCGGCATCGCTCGTGACGACACCGAGGAGAGGGCGGAGCGGCTGGCGGGCAAGGTCGCGCGGCTGCGCGTCTTCGAGGACGCCGACGGCCGCTTCGACCGCTCGCTGCTCGAGACGGGCGGCGCCGCGCTCGTCGTGAGCCAGTTCACGCTGCTCGCCGACAGCAAACGCCAGAAGGGAACGCGGCCTGACTTCTCCGAGGCGGCACGGCGGGAGGTCGCTGAGCCGCTCTATGAGACGTTCTGTCAGGCGCTGCGCGACCTAGGAGCGCCCGTCGAGTCCGGAGTCTTCGGGGCTCGGATGGACGTGGAGCTCGTCAACGACGGGCCGGTGACGCTCGTGCTGGACGCAGAGGCGGCGGCGAGCCGAGGCCGGTGACCTTGACAGTTAGAACTCGTTTCAGAATGAACCCTCGAGCCGTCGGGGCGCGCTGTTCGGCACGACCGCGGCTATGCCGAGCTAAGCGAGGCCCATTGCGCTCGCATCCACCCAGCACACCCGGCCGGCGAAGTGTCATCCTGAAACCAAGTTCTTAGGAGGCTCCGCCGCGCGAACCTTGTGCAGATGAGCCAGCCTCGAGCAGACGCGCCAGCTCCGCGGGCAGCGCTGCGATCGGGGAGTAGCTGCAGGGAAGCTCGACGGGCTCCGTGTCGAGCCGCCCGGGAACCGTAGGCGCCAGAAGGAGTTGTTCAAGAGGCGGTCCTCGCTACACAGGATGTAGCGCGGTAGGGGTAGGGGCGGTTGGGCGGGCTGCGACTACGTTCAAAACGCTCGCGCGCGACAGGCTCTGGGCAGTCGTGGCACCCGTGCGGCAATACACGTCGAAGTCGATCCACCTGCTGAAACCGTGCTCGTCCGGGCCGTCGACGCCGGCGGCGTAGTCGGGCAGCAGCACTCTGTCGCCGCGTGCGACCTGGTCGTTCAAGCTCACGCCGGCCTCGGGAACCATCGCGGCCAGGTGGACGGGCTCCCGGACTGGCCGCAAGACACCGACGAGCGCTGCGGTGTGCCCGCCGAGGGGGAAGCCCACGACGACAACGTCGTCGCCCAGCGTATCCTCGAGCGCCCTCCAGGACGATCGCCGCGTAGTCATCGAACGTCGCGTCCGGTTTCGTCGCTTGGACGGTCGGGCGCGACCACCTCGTGGCCCATCTCTGCAGCTCTTTGAGCACCGGCGCCCAATGCCACCCTGCCCCCAGGCACCGTGGATGAGGGCGAGCGTCGTCACTCTTGTGAGGATTGGTCAAGCCGCTCGCCCACGACAGAACTGCCAGCAACACCACTGTGGCCTGTCTCTTTCGTGCACGACGTCGACCGGCTAGGCTCCCGCCCGATGCCAGAGCTCAACGCAGTTGGAGTCGTCGTCTCGGACATGGCGCGGTCGATCTGCTTCTACCGACTGCTCGGCGTCGACGTTCCTGAGACGCCGGACGAAGGCCATGTCGACACGTTCCTGCCGAACGGCGTCCGCCTGATGCTCGACACCGAGGACGTCGTCCGCAGCTTCCGCCCGGACTGGACACGCGAGAGCGGGAACCAACTCGGCCTCGCCTTCGAGTGTGCGTCCCCGGCCGAGGTCGACGAGATCTATGCGCGGGTCGCGGCGGGCGGCGTCAGCGGCGAGAAGGAGCCGTGGGACGCGTTCTGGGGACAGCGGTACGCGCAGCTGCGGGATCCCGATGGGGTTCCGATCGATCTCTACGCTCCGCTCTAGAGACCCGGACCCGCTGCTACACTTCCTTCACCATTTTCTTCTGCAGGGCGAAATGGGCGCGACGCGCCCATTTTTTGTGAGGTAACAGCCAAGTGAGCACGCTATGGGAGAAGGAGAAGACGCTGGGGCGGCAGATTGGAGCTGAAGTGGAGTCGGCGCTACCGGGCGTCCAGGTGCTCGCGGTCGAGCTGAGCTCGCCGACCCGCTTCACCGTCTTCATCGACCACCCGGAAGGGGTGGATCACGCCCTGTGCGGCCGCGTCACCGACGTTCTGCGCCCCTACCTGCGCGACTACGGCGTCGAGGTCTCCTCGCCAGGAATCGAGCGCCCTCTCCGCAAGCCGGAACACTTCCGCGCCGTCGTCGGTCGTGAGGTCGTAGTGCGCGCCCAAGGCAGCAAGCGCCTGCGCGGAGAGGTCGTGGGTGCCGGCGAGCGGGCCGTCACGATCGGGGCCGCAGGTGCGGAGATCGAGATTCCGTACGACCAGATCGTGCGAGGCAACCTGATCGAGACAGCAGTCCGGTAACGAGAGCGGAGGCACCCATGTCGCAAGAGATCATCGAGGCAGTGCGCACGATCGAGCGCGAGAAGGGCATCGAGCCCGATGCGCTCGTCAGCGCGCTCGAGGACGCGCTCCTCGCCGCCTACAAGAAGACTCCCGGCGCCGCACGCCACGCGGCCGTCGAGCTCGACGACGAGGGTGAGTTCCGCGTCTTCTCGATCGAGATTCCCGCCAACCTCGAGGTGCGTCTCCTGGACGAGGCGCTGGAGGCGAAGATCGACGAGCTCGAGCGGCTGGAGGAGGAGAGCGGCGAGCGCCAGCACACGCTCATCGCCGAGGAGGACCTCGACCTCGACTGGTCGCAGGTACCGGAAGACCTGATCCAGCGGGCCGACGTCACACCCAGCAATTTCGGGCGGATCGCGGCGCAGACGGCCAAGCAAGTGATCCAACAGCGGATCCGCGAGGCCGAGCGCGCGATGATGTACGAGGAGTACGTCGACCGTCAGGGCGAGGTCGTGACCGGGATCGTGCAGCAGGCAGGCGACCGCAACAACGTGCTTGTGGATCTCGGCCGGGTGGAGGCGCTGCTGCCACGCTCGGAGCAGGTCGACGGCGAGCGCTACGAGCAGGGCTCGCGCATCAAGGCCGTCATCACGGAGGTGCGGTCGGGCACGAAGGGTCCGCAGGTGATCCTGTCGCGACGCGACCCGGAGCTGATCAAGACGCTCTTCGAGCTCGAGGTGCCCGAGATCGCCGACGGTCTCGTCGAGATCCGTGGTGTCGCCCGCGAGCCGGGCTACCGCTCGAAGATCGCGGTCGAGTCGCACGCGCAGGGGGTCGACCCCGTCGGCGCCTGCGTGGGCCCACGTGGCTCGCGCGTGCGCATGGTCGTCTCGGAGCTGCGTGGAGAGAAGATCGACATCATCCCGTGGAACAAGGAGCCGGCCAGGTTCGTGGCGAAGGCGCTCTCGCCGGCCCGTGTACGTGAGGTCTACATCGACGACGAGACGAAGGACGCGATCGTCGTCGTCCCGAACGACCAGCTCGCGCTCGCGATCGGGAAGGAGGGCCTGAACGCCCGGCTCGCCGCCCGCCTCACGGGGTGGAAGGTCGACATCCAGTCGGATGAGCAGTTCGCCCGCGCAGAGGCCGAGGCGGCCTTCGGGGGCGAGGGCGGCGAGGGGGAGGAGTACACCGGCCGCTGCGGCGTCGTCCTCTCGAACGGCAAGCGCTGTCCGAACACGGCGCTACCCGGCTCCAAGTACTGCGGGGTTCCCGCTCACCAGGCTCTCACCGGGTCGGAGGCCGAGCTCGCGGCGGCGGCGGCGCTGGCGCCTGCGGCGGTCGAGTCCGAGATCGAGGCCGTCGAGCGCGTCGAGGCGGAGAGCCCCGCCGAGGGGGAGCCGCCACTCGTGCCCTCTGCCGAGGAGACGGGCCACGACCTCGAGGACGCCGGCCCGGTCGGTGTCCAAGGTCTCGAGGAGGTCGAACGTACTGAGGCATGAGTGCTGCCAACAAGCCGAAAGCCCAGCCGAAGGCAGTGCTGGATCGGAAGGCGGTGCGGACCTGCGCGGGTTGCGGGGCCAAGAGCCCGCAGTCCGAGCTTCAGCGCTTCGTCGCACGGGCTGGACGCCTCGTCGCCGGACGAACGGAGCCGGGGAGAGGCGTCTACACCTGCAGGCGGCTCGCGTGCTTCGAACGGGCGGTCGCCCGGCGCGCGTTCAACCGCGTGCTCAAGCAGACCGTCGTCGTGGATCCGGCGCTCGCGCGCCTCACTACAACCACACTAGGATTGAGAGCTGATGGCTGACGAACCGAATAAACCCAACCGCCCGATCCGGCCGCGTCAGGGAGCACCCGGGCGGAAGCGTCGAGTCGTGATCGAGGGCGGGAACCGGCCGCAGAACAAGTGGCAGGCGCGCGAGCGCCGGGACGCGCAACCCAAGCGCGAGGCGCAGCCCGTCATCGTCCCGACCGGCCCGGTGACGGTTCCCTCCGGCGTCACGGTCCGCGACCTGTCGCAGGCGCTCGAAGTCCGCGCCGCGCAGATCATCAAGATCATGATGGGGCTCGGGAACATGATCCAGATCACGCAGTCGCTCTCGGACGACGACGTGGAGCTGATCGCGGCGGAGCTCCAGCGCGAGGTGACGATCAAGCATGCCGCCGACGAGGAGGAGCTGCCGGAGGTCTTCGAGGACGCCGAGGCAGACCTGGCTCCACGCCCGCCGGTGGTCACGATCATGGGCCACGTCGATCACGGCAAGACGTCGCTGCTCGACGCGATCCGGGAGACCGCCGTCGTCGAGACCGAGGCGGGTGGGATCACGCAGCACATCGGCGCGTATCAGGTCGACGTCAGAGGCCGCAAGGTCACGTTCCTGGACACCCCTGGCCACGAGGCGTTCACCGCAATGCGCGCGCGCGGCGCCAAGGTCACGGACATCGCGGTGCTCGTCGTCGCGGCGGACGACTCGGTGATGCCGCAGACAAGGGAGTCGATCTCCCACGCCCGGGCGGCCGACGTCCCGATCGTCGTGGCGGTGAACAAAGTCGATCTTCCCGACGCCAACACGGATCGGGTGAAATCCGACCTCGCCGCCGAAGGTCTCCAGCCCGAGGACTGGGGCGGCACGACGCAGTTCTCACTCGTCTCCGCGAGGCAGAAGCTGAACCTCGACGACCTGCTCGAGCGGATTCTGCTCGTGGCCGACGCCGAGCTAGAGCTGACGGCGAACCCGAACGCCGATGCATCCGGCCCGATCGTCGAATCGCGGCTGGACGTCGGGCGTGGCCCGGTCGCGACGATGCTGGTGCAGCGCGGCACGCTACGCGTGGGCGATGCGATCGTCGCCGGCGACGCGCACGGCAAGGTGCGCGCGCTCTACGACTACCGCGGCGAGAAGGTCAAGGACGCGCGACCCGGGACGCCCGTCGAGATCCTCGGCTTCGACACGCCGCCGCCCGCCGGTGAGCTCGCGCGCGTCGTCGAGAACGAGCGGGAGGCTCGCTCGCTCGCACAGCGCCGCGGCCAGCGACTCCGCACCGAGCAGCACGCGCAGCGCTCGAAGTCGGGAGTCTCGCTCGAGACCCTCTTCTCGCAGCTGCAGGAAGGCGCGATCCAGGACCTGAACCTGATCCTGAAGGGTGACGTCGGCGGTTCGGTCGAAGCGGCGATCTCCGAGCTCGCGAAGATCCAGCACCCCGAAGTGCGTGTCAACGTCATCCACCAGGGAGTCGGCGGCATCACGGAGGGCGACATCATGCTCGCGGCCACGTCCAACGCGCTCGTCGTCGGCTTCAACGTGCGCCCGAACGTCGAGGCGCGCCAGCTGGCGGAGCGGGAGGGCGTCGACATCCGAACCTACCGCGTCATCTATCAGCTCACCGAGGACATCGAGCAGGCGCTCGTCGGCATGCTGACGGCCGTCCAGACGGAAGAGACGATCGGCGAGGCCCAGGTGCGCGCGCTCTTCAAGGTGTCTCGGCTCGGCACGATTGCGGGGTGCATGGTCACCACCGGCGTCGTCAGGCGCAACGGCCAGGTGCGCGTTGTGCGCGACGGAACCGTTGTCTACGACACGACGATCGGCCAGCTCAAACGCTTCAAGGAGGACGCGCGCGAGGTCGCCGAGGGCTTCGAGTGCGGCATCCTCCTCGACGGCTTCAACGACGTGAAGGAGGGCGACGTGCTCGAGATTTACGAGACGCGCCAGATCGAGCGCACCTCGCTCGACGAGCCCGCTGCTGCGCAGTCTCTTGCGCAAGGTGCGAGTCCGCGTTAGCGGATTCGCACCCGCGGAAGATCTTCGTCCCGTAGAGCGCGCGGTCGGCCTCGGACGAGCCACGACAACGTGAGGAGACGCGGATGAGCGGGGGTTGGGTCGGAATCCTGTCGGCTGAATTGCGCTTCCCGGAAGCGCACTCGCTGAAGGAGAAGCGCACCCACCTGCGCTCGGCCAAGGCGCAGCTACAGAACCGGTTCGGGGCAGCAGTGGCCGAGGTCGACCATCACGACGTCTGGCAGCGGGCGCGGATCCTGGCGGCACTCGTCACCAGGGAGCACGGCGAGGCGCAGCGGCTGCTGGCCGACGCCGAGCGGTACCTCGCCTCGCGGGAGTGGGAGCTCGCCCTCGTGGAGCAGCGGATCGTCGCACCGGAGGCGGACTGGTGACGGGGAGAATGCGGCGGGTGAACGAGTCGCTGCGCCAAGTGCTCTCGGAGGGCCTGGTCGAGCTGAAGGATCCCCGGATCGGCTTCGTGACCATCACCGGGGTCGACACGTCACCGGACCTGCGTCGCGCGCGCGTTTTCGTGAGCGTCCTCGGCAGCGAGAAGAAGCGCCGGAACAGCCTGGCAGGGCTCGACGCGGCCCATGGGGTGCTGCAGGCGATGGTGTCCCGGGAGTTGCGGCTGAAGCGGACTCCGCAGCTGGCGTTCGAATACGATCCGTCGATCGAGCACGGAGTGCGCATGAGCCAGCTCATCGACGAGCTCGCCCCACTCGACGTGACCCACGCAGAGGTGATCCAAGACAGTGCAGCCCGGGGCGACGACACCAGCTGACCTTCAGGCGGTCGCGGATGCGATCCGCACGCACGAGCGCTTTCTCGTCACGACCCACGAGAACCCGGATGGCGACGCGCTCGGCTCGCTGCTCGCGAGCCACCTCGCCCTGCTCCAGCTCGGGAAGGACAGCATCATGTACCTGGCGGGCCCCGCGCCGCTGCCGGCGGAGTACCGCTTCCTCGGTCTCGAGGAGTTGAGGCGCGAGCTTCCGGAGGACGCTGCCGAGCGGGTGCTGCTCGCGGTGGACTGCGCCAACGAGACTCGACTCGGTCCCGATGCGGCGATCCTCCACCACGCGCCCTTCACCGTCGACATCGACCACCACCACGACAACTCGCGATTCGGCGACGTCAACCTCGTCGTGGCGGAGGCGTCGTCGACCGGGGAGGTGCTGCGCGACGTCTTCGCCGAGGTCGGCATCGAGCTGACGCCCGAGCTCGCCGAGCCCCTCTACGTGGCGCTCGTCACCGATACGGGCCGATTCCAGTACACGAACACGACCCCGAAGGCGCTGCGCCTGGCCGCGGAGCTCGTGGAGGCCGGTGCCGACGTGCACAAGGTGTTCCAGGACGTGTACGAGACGGTGCAGTTCGCGAAGCTCAAGCTGCTCGCCCGCGCGCTCGAGCGCGCACAGGTCTACAAGGGGGGTGGGCTCGTCGTCTCGTACCTGCTCCGTGGCGACTTCGCTGCGGTCGGGGCAGCCGAGCCCTATTCGGAGGGCGTGATCGACTACCTCCGTGCAGTGGAGGGTGCCGACATGGCCGCTCTCATCCGGGAGCCGCCGCGGGGCGGCAGCCCGGCGCGACGGATCTCCTTGCGAGCGTCGCACGACGAGCTCGACGTCTCGGCGATCGCGCGGCGCTCAGGCGGCGGAGGTCATCGGCAAGCTGCGGGTTTCTCGAGCGACGCGTCGATCGAGGAGATCACGGACTTCATCGTCCGGGAGTTCGTCGCCGCGCGCGTCGCGGTCGCGTAGCACGGTGCCGCCGCGGGGGCTCGAGCCGAGCGGGATCATCCTCGTCGACAAGCCCGAGGGGCCGTCCTCGTTCGCGGTCGTGAACCGGATCCGGGCGAGGACCGGTACCCGGATGGGACACGCCGGAACCCTCGATCCGTTCGCGACCGGCCTGTTGCTCTTGCTGTCAGGGCGCGCGACGAAGGTGGCCGGATCCTTCAGCGGCCTCGACAAGCGCTACCTCACTGACGTCGACCTGACGTCACGAACCTCAACCGGAGACCGGGAGGGGGAGGTCGTCGAGCGGCTCGAACCGCCCGCTCCAGGCGAGCTCGAGGGCCGGCTCGCGCCCCTTCGGGGTGAGATCGAGCTGCCGATTCCAGCCGCCTCCGCAGTAAAGATCGGCGGTGAGCGTGCCTACCGGCTGCACCGTCGCGGCATCGCCGTCGAGATGCCCCTCCGCCGCTCCCAGGTGCACGCACTCGACGCGATCGAGTATGCCGAGGGTCTTGTCCGGCTCGACCTCCACGTGAGCTCGGGAACGTACGTGCGCGCGATCGCCGAAGCGCTCGGGGGGCATTGCCGGACGCTCCGGCGCACGGAGGTCGGGCCGTTTCACGTCGAGGATGCCGATGAGGAGCGGATCGTGCCGGTCGAGCAGGCACTCGGCATGCTCGGAGTCGCCGATCATGGCTAGGGAACCCTCATGAGCCGCGTCGTTGCGATCGGGACTTTCGACGGCATGCACCTCGGTCACCGCAAGGTCATCGAGGCGGGCATCGAGACGGGCCTGCCGGTGCGGGTGCTGACCTTCGACCCACATCCGCGAGGGGTGCTCGGAAACCTGGTGGAGCTGATCTCGACCGTGGAGCGGCGCGTGGAGCTGCTGGAGGAGCTGGGCGTCACAGAGACCGCGGTGCTGCCGTTCACGCTCGCGGTCGCCCAGCAGGAACCAGAGCAGTTTGCCTCGACGCAGCTCCGCACGGGTGATCTCGTTGTCGCAGGCGAGGGCTTCCGCTTCGGGCGCAAGCGGCGCGGTGACCTCGAGCTGCTCGGATCGCTCGGGTACGAGGTGCGGCCCGTGCCTCTGCTGCCCGGCGTCTCCTCGTCGGAGATCCGGCTGCGGCTGCACGACGGCGACGTCCGTGGGGCGGCGAGACTGCTCGGTCGCCCGCCCGAGCTGGACGGGACGGTCGTCCCGGGGGATCAGCGCGGTGGCACGTTGGGGTACCCGACCGCGAATCTTTCGCTCGACCCGCTGTTGCTCGTTCCCCGGTACGGCATCTACGCGGGCGCGGCCCGGGCGCCCGACGGGCGGCAGTACCGCGCGGCGGTGTCCGTGGGCACCAACCCGCACTACGGCGGGCGCGAGCGGCGGATCGAGCCGTACCTGCTGGACTTCGAGGGCGACCTCTACGGACAGCGCCTCGTCGTCGAGCTCTGGGAGCGCCTGCGAGACGAGCGCACGTTCGCGAGCGAGCAGGAGCTTGTGGAGCAGATCGCGCGCGACGTGGAGGAGACGCGGGTCGTAACCCGCCCGTCGTGAGACGAATTGTCTCAGAGACGGAGCGCGCGGCGACTAGCAGCAGGCCCGCACCGGAAGTGTCACCACTACGTCGCAGAAGTGTGATTCAGTCGAGCAGGGCGGCATGCCCGCTCCGCCGCGGGTCACCCGCCGCGCCGCCGCGCCCGACGACACTGACGCCGCCGAAGTAGTGATGCGCGGCTGGCCAGCGGCGCACCTTCCAGCCCTCCGTCTCGAGTCTCCGGAGCCCGTCCTCGTCGACACCGGGCTCGGCGTTCACGACCCGTCCGGCCGGATGGAAGCGAGGGCGCGCGACGGCCGCCACCGGATCGAGACCCTCGTCGAGGATCGCGGACGCGACGCCGACGAGCGCAGTCCGTAGACGCGTGCCACCCGCAGATCCGATCGCGAGCGCGAGCCCGTCGTCGCCGATCGCGATGCTCGGAGCCATCATGCTCTCCATCCGACTGCCGGTCTCGAGCGGCGCGCGGTGCAGGTCGACCTCGCCGAGCATGCTGTTCAGGTGCAGGTCGTAGCCGGGCAGGAAATCACCGGTCCCGAGGCCGAGGCTAGTCGTGAGGACGCACGCTCGGCCGTCGGCGTCCGTCACCGTCAGGTTCGTCGTGTGGCCCTCGAGCACGGGTCCGTCGAGCGCCGCGAGCAAGGCGACGACGCGCTCGTCCGGCCGCAGCCCCTCGAGGCGGCGTAGCCGGGCAAGTGACTCCACGATCCCTGCCAGGCCTCCACGGGTCAGGAACCGCGTGCCCCCGTACTCCAGCTCGACCGGCGCCGACCAGCGGGCCTCGTACGACTCGAGATCGCGACGGGTGAGAGCCACGCCCTCGACCCCGTGCAGGAGGGCCTCCGCGATCGACCCGCAGTACGCACTCCTCGGCCCCTCGGCCGCCAGGAGCTCGAGCGCATCCGCCAACCCGGGCTGGGCGAGCGCGTCACCGCTCTCGAGCAGGTGCCCATCCGGGGCGTAGATCCCGCGCCCTCTCTCGCTGAGCGTGAAGACCGGCCCGAGCATTGCGAGACACGCCGCGTGGGCCGGAGGCATTCGCACGCCGCTCTTGGCGAGGCGGATCGCCGGCTCCACCAGCCGAGCCCACGGCAGCCGGCCGAAGCGTCGAGAGAGCTCCCCGAGGCCCCGTGGCACGCCCGGCACACCGCACGTCCCCGGCCCGACGGCGTAGTGGACGACCTCCTCGCCGAAGGGCACGGCAAGCTCGACGGACTCCCCGCCGGTGCCGGAGGGGACGGAAACGAAGCAGTCGAGGTTGACGGCCTGCGAGCCGTCCCAGTAGATCGCGTGTCCGCCACCGAGCAGACCCGTCATCACCGTCTCGGCGACGCAGGAGGCGAGGCAGGCGGCGACGGCAGCATCCGCGGCGGTGCCGCCGTCCTCGAGGAGCTCGATCCCGGCCGCGACCGTGGCTGGGTGACCGGCTGCGACCGCGGCGGGCAACACGGGTGCTACCCTAGCTGCGTCCGAGCTCTCGGCCGGCCGTGCCTTCCTTCACGCCGCGCGGGGACTCAGGGGAAATTCAACGCCAGGAGGTAGACATGGCTCTCACCAAGGAAGTCAAGCTGGAGCTGATCGGCCAGCACGGCCGGAACGGGACCGACACCGGCTCCCCCGAAGTGCAGATCGCGATGCTCACGAGGCGGATCAACGACCTCACCGGGCACCTGCGTACCCACCCGAAGGATCACTATTCACGCCGGGGCCTTTTGAAGCTCGTCGGCCGGCGTCGCAGGTTCTTGACGTACCTGCAGAAGCACGACCTCGAGGGCTATCGCGCCCTCATCAAGGAGCTTGGCCTGCGGCGGTAGCCGGGCGGCACGAGCTCATATCCCGGAGGGTGGAAGCTTGGGCGAGGTCTGCACGGCACGCAATTGCCGGACGGCCTGACCCAAACTTCCACTCTCCACGGCAAAGCAGAGTGGAGGCAGAGATCAGATGAGTATGACCACGGGGCAATTGGCCTCGGTGACCGTCGACATCGGCGGCAAGGAGATCACGTTCGAGACGGGCAAGCTCGCCAAACAGGCGGACGGAGCCGTCGTCGTCCGCTCGGGCGACACGATGGTGTTGGCGACGGCCCAGGGCCGGCCCGACGCGCGTGAAGGTGCGGACTTCTTCCCGTTGACGATCGACGTGGAGGAGAAGATGTACGCCGCCGGGAAGATCCCGGGCGGGTTCTTCAAGCGGGAAGGACGCGCCACCGAGCGCGCGACGCTCACCGCCCGGATGATCGACCGGCCGATCCGGCCGCTGTGGCCGAAGGGCTTCCGCAACGAGGTGCAGGTGATCTGCACCACCTTGTCGGTGGACATGGTCACGCCGCACGACATCCTGTGCATCAACGGCGCATCGGCTGCGTTGAGCATCTCGCCGCTCCCGTTCTTCGGCCCTGTGGGTGCAGTTCGCATCGGCAGGATCGAGGGCGAGCTGATCGTCAACCCGACGCTGCAGCAAACGGAGGAGGAGTCGAGCCTCGACCTCATCGTTGTCGGTACACGCGACGCGCTGACGATGGTGGAGGCGGGCGCAGACGAGGTGCCGGAGACGGTGCTCCTCGAGGCTCTCGAGCTCGCCCACACCGAGATCCGCAAGCTCTGCGACGCCCAGGACGACCTGCGCCGCCAGTCGGGCAAATCGAAGTGGCTGGACGGGGAACTGACCTCGGAGCTCGAGAGCTCGCACGGGTCGACGATCTGGGAGCGAATCCAGCGCGACGGGATCCGGGAGAGCGCGGCGATGCTCGAGGAGCTCACCGATGAGCTCGCACCCGAGCTCTCGATGGACTCGACGGAGGAGGACATCCTGCGCCGGGTGCAGGTGCGTCAGAGCCTGGCGATGGTCCTCGAGAAGCAGCGACTCGTTGCTGTCGAGGGTCCCGTCCGCGAGCGCTTCGAGGACGATCTGCGGTCGTTGACCGACGCCGAGCAGGACTCGAAGGAGCTCAAGGCGGCGAAGCGCCAACTGCTCTTCGACCGGATCGTCGAGACGGTCGAGCTGCCGTTCCCGGTCGGACCTGCGACCGAGGGAGGCGAGGGCCCGGCGGTCAAGGACGCACTCACGAAGGGGTACGTCAAGAAGGCCGCAGAGGCGATCTACAAGGACCTCGTTCGGAAGAAGATCGCCGTGGAGAAGCGGCGGCCCGACGGACGCGGCACCGAGGAGATCCGCGCGATCGACTGCGAGGTCTCCGTCAGCCCGCGGACGCACGGCTCGGGCCTCTTCACCCGCGGTCAGACGCAGGTGATGTCGTTGCTCACGCTCGGCACCGCCAAGGAGGGGCAGCGGATCGACGACCTCTCGCTCGAGAGCGATCGCCGCTTCATGCACCACTACAACTTCCCGCCCTTCTCGGTCGGGGAGACCGGCTTCATGCGC
>JBBJOI010000001.1:0-343693 GCA_037721555.1 Gaiellaceae bacterium
CCCCAGCCTCCAAGGAGGCCCGGATGGAACAACGCTCTTGGGACCTACATCTAGGAGTCTGTCGTGAGAGTCGCGTGCGGGCGGGGACGGCTGCGATGGGCGACTCTCACGACAGGCTCCTACGGCAGTTCGAGCTCGACCGCGTGGACGCCCCGGCCGGTGAGCGCACCGGCGCCGCAACGAGCAGCGAGGTGGAGCGCGTCGGCGATCTCCAGCTCGTTGGCCAGCGCGTAGGTGAGGCCGGCCGCGAAGCAGTCGCCGCAGCCATAAGCGTCCTCAGGCTCCGCCGGCGCCGCGGCGGCGGTATAGGGGCCGCCGGGCTGCGCCCAGCCTCCGAGTGCCCCGGCCGTCGAGACAACGAGGCCCGGGGGCGGCTCGAGATCGCCCGGGTGATAGCGCTCTCCCTCGTCGTCGCCGCTCCCGACGAGCACGTCCAGCTCCACCGCTGCCGCCTTCAGGGTCGCGAGCTCACGAGCCGTCGCCACGAGGATCCGCGCCCGGCGCGCCTGACGCAGCGCCGCCACGTCGCCGCTCACGAAGTAGACCGCGTCGGCGCGCGTGAGCTCCTCCCAGGGAAGCTCTCCGTCGTCGCCGCGCGGACGGAGCTTCTCACCGATGACCGTGATCGTCCGCTCACCACCGGCGTCGACGTGACAGAAAGCGCGTCGTTGTGGCTCTCGGTGCGTCCCCGACCGCACCGTGATACCGGCCGCGGTCAGCTCGTCGCTCGCGATCCGCCCGAGCTCGTCGTCGCCGAGCGCGGTGAAGAGCGTCGCTTCGCCCGCGAGTCGCACGAGCTGCAGCGCGGCGACCGCGCCACCCCCGCCGGCCTGCGCCCACGTCTCCCCGGCATGGACGATGCCGCCCGGCCGCGGCATCTCCTCGACCCGCGCGAACTCCACCCACTCCACGTGCCCGACCACCGCCACCTTCATTGCGCAACTCTCACAGATGCGGGCGGCGAGACGTTAAAGGGAATGATGACAGCCGTGACAGCGATCCCCCCGTTCGAGCGCTTCTACGTCGAGCAGCGGGACATCGTCCTCGGCTTCCTGCGGGGCAGGCTCGGTGCCAACGCCGCCGAGGATGCCTTCCAGGAGACCTTTCTGCGGGCGCTGCGGGCCTATCCGCGCCTCGAGCACGGCGAACACTTGCGGGCCTGGGTGCTGACGATCGCGGCACGGCTCGTGATCGACTCCGGCCGACGCGCTCGTCCGGTGTGGAGCCAGCTGCCGGAGCTCGCCGTGGAGGACGGCCGCCCGCCGTACGCGCAGCTCGAGCATCTGGCGAACGGCCTGCCGCCCACCGAACGGGCTGCCGTCGTCCTCCGCTACGGCTACGACCTGCCCTACGACGACATCGCTGCCGCGCTCGGCTCAAGCCCGGAGGCCGCCCGCCAGGCCGCGTCCTCCGGGATCAGGCGCTTGCGGGCAGAAGAGGAGATCACATGACCGTTTCCACCGAGCTCGACACCCGCTTCCGCGACGCGGCGGCGGCAGCCCGTCTGCTCGACGTCGGCTTCGACGTCGTCGAGTCGCCCATCGGGCCGCTGCTGATGGCTGCGACCGAGCGCGGGCTTTGCCGCATCTCGTTCCAGCCCGACCCCGAGCGGCACCTCGACCGACTCGCAAAGGAGTTCGGGCCCCGGGTGCTCCGCTCGAGTGCCGCCGTCGACACCGCGCACGAGCAGCTCGACGAGTACTTCGCCGGGGCGCGCCGCGGGTTCCAGCTCGACGTCGATCTCCGGGCGACGGCTCCGTTCGCACAGCGCGTGCTCGACGAGCTCGCCCTCGTCCCGTTTGGCGAGACGACGACGTACGGCACCCTCGCCGGCCGGGTCGGCGCACCGCGCGCCGCGCGGGCGGTCGGGACGGTGATGAACCGGAACCCGCTGCCGATCGTCCTGCCGTGCCACCGGGTCGTCGGCTCGAACGGCAGTCTGACCGGCTACGGCGGCGGCCTGCACGTGAAGGAGCACCTGCTGCGCCTGGAAGGCGTCCTGCTGTAGTTGTTGGCGCAGGATGGGCATCCGCGGCAGCGGCTGCAATCGCGCAAGGCTCCTGAGCCGCAAGCCGCTCGAGCTCTCGATCAGATAGCTAATCTGCGCCGGATGGAGGGGCGCGTCACCGGAGGCTGCGGCTGCGGAACGGTGCGGTTCGAGGTGACCGAGCCGTTCGTCTCCGCGTCGTACTGCCACTGCACCCGCTGCCAGCGGCGCACAGGCACAGCCGCCTCCGCGAACGCGCGCGCCGCGCCAGGGTCCGTACGGGTGACCCAGGGTGAAGATGAACTGCAGGTGTGGGCACCGGACGGCGGCTTCGAGAAGCTCTTCTGTGGCCGGTGCGGCTCGGCGCTTTTCAGCCGTCCTCCCGGAGCCGACGACTACCTCGGCGTCCGGCTCGGCGCGGTCGACGGCGACTCCGGCATCCGGCCGCAGTGGCACCAGTTCACCGCGTACGCGGCGTCGTGGCAGGAACTCCCGGACGACGGGTTGCCACGGTACACCGAAGCCCGGCCGAGCTAGACGGTCTGCTCACACCGGCTATACAACGCCTCGAACTGCTCACGCCTGTGGACTGATCCGGCTCTCCGCTTCACCACCGCCTACGTGTCCGACAAGTCCGGGAGCCTTACAGGCGCCGAGAACAGTCCGCCTCTCCTGCATCCAGTGATCAGACCAGCAGCTTGTAGCCCACCCCCCATACGTTGACGACGAAACGATCTTCGGGCTGGAAGGAGAGCTTGCGCCGCAGCCGACAGACATGTGAGTCGAGCGTCCGGGTGCGACCGAGGGATCGGTACCCCCAGACGTCTCGCAACAACTCTTCCTTCGTGAAGACCCGTTGAGGCTCCGCCGCCAGCCGCCAGAGCAGCTCGAACTCCTTGCCGGCGAGGTGGACGGCCTCGCCCCGAACCTCGACCGAGCGGGTCGCCCGGTCGACGACGAGGTCACCCGCGGCGTGGCGCTCGGGCGGCGGCGGAACCGTCCGGCGAAGCACGGCTCTGATACGAGCCACGAGCTCCTCGTAGACGACGGGCCGGTGGACGAAGTCGTCGGCTCCTCGCTGGAAGGCCCGCACCCGGTCGACCGCGTCCGACCCGGTCTGGCCGACGACGATCACCGGGACGTCGCGGTTCCAGGAACGGCCGGGCTCACCCTTGCGAAGCCTCGAGCAGAGCTCGAGCTCCGCGAGCAGGACGAGGTCGGGCCTCGAGCGCTCCGCAAGGTCGAGCGCCTCGCCGTTGAAACACGCATTCAGCACGTGGAAGCCATCGCTCGCGAGCTGCCGCTCGAGGTAGCCGCGGATCTCCGGCTCCGGCTCGGCGAGAAGCAAGGCGACATCCATCCGGCGAAGCTAGCATCGGCTCAGGAGGCTCACCAGATGTCCTTTGCCGCAACTTTGCGACAGATCATCCCCAGTCGCCTCAAGCGATCACGTCAGCTTTGGGCGGTGCTCCTGGCGCTGGCGGCCGTCTCCGGCGCGTCCGCTGCGGACACCGAACGCTGGCAGAGGCACACCGCCCTCCCGGAGCCGCGGACGGAGGTCGCAGCTGCGCTCGCGGGGGATCGGATCGTAGTCGCGGGCGGGTTCGTCGACAACGGCGGGAACTCGCCACGCGCGGATGCGTACTCGGTTCCGGACGGTCGGTGGAGCCGACTGCCCGACCTCCCGCAAGCGGTCGACCACGCGGCTGCCGCCGGCCTCGGCGGACGGGCTTACATCCTCGGCGGGTACGGCTCCGACCGTCGTCCGCTGCAGACCGCGTTCGTGCTCGAGGGACGCAGCTGGCGTGAGCTGGCACAGCTCCCGGAGGCCAGGGCTGCGGCCGCGGCCGCCATCTCCGGGGGGAGGCTCTATCTCCTCGGCGGGGTGGACGAGCGGCGTGGGCTCGCGCGTGTCGCACTCGTGCTCAACCTCCGCACCGGCACCTGGTCGCGCGTACCCGGGCCGTCGCCGCGCGAGCACCTCGCGGCTGCTGCGCTCCGCGGCCGCGTGTACGCGATCGGCGGCCGCAGCGCCGGCATCGACACGAACACGCGGGCCTTCGAGTCCTACGACCCCCGCAGGCGCCGCTGGACGAAGCTCCAGCGGCTGCCCTCCGCCCGCGGCGGCACCGGCGCCGCGGCCGTGAGCGGCCGGATCGTGTCCGTCGGCGGAGAGCAGCCCGCGGGCACGATCGCAAGCGTCTACGCGTACGAACCGAGCCGCCGAACCTGGCGGCGGCTCAAGGATCTGCCGTCACCCCGTCACGGCCTGGGCGTCGTGGCCTCCCGGGACCGCGTGTTCACGTTGGGGGGCGGGCCACAACCGGGGTTGACCGTGAGCGGCGCCGTCGAGAGCCTCCGCATCCCCTGATGGCGCACAGCGAGGCGACGATCGAGATCGACCGTCCGGCGGACGAGGTCTTTCCGTGGCTGCTCGACCCCGAGAAGCGGCTGCAGTGGGTGAGCGGGCTCGTCTCCTCCGAGCCGATCGGAGACGCGAGCTACCGCGAGGTCGTCCAGGAGCATGGCCAGCGCATCGAGGCGACCGCCACCGTCGTCCGGAACGAGCCGCCCCACGCCCTCGACATCCGCATGCAGGGTCGTGGCTTCGAGGCCCAGGCCGGGTCGCGGCTCACCGAGGAGGGGGGCCGCACGCGCCTCACCTCGTCCCTCGACCTCGAGCTGGGCGGTCTCGCACGCTTCGCCGGTGGCCTCGTCGGCCGCCAGACCCAACGTTCGCTCGAGCGCAGCCTCGCCCGGCTGAAGGAGCTGCTCGAAGCTTGAGCTGATGCGGTTGCGCCTCAGGCGGCCTCCTTCAGGGATCATCGCGCGCTAAGCCCTCCGCTCCCGCGCTGGTCAGCCTGCGCAACAGATCACAGCCGCCCTGATCGGAGGACGCCGAGCAGCAGCCAGGCGCCGAGAACACCGGAGATCAGGAAGCCGACGACCGAGAGGAAGTGGATGCCGACAATCGTCGGGCCCTCGGTCGCGAGCAGCCCGATCATCGCCGAGCCGAGCAGCCCGCCCGCGACGACGAGGGCGACCACGAGTCGGTTGAAGGCGACGTCGAGCTTGTGCATGAACTCGTCGAGGCCCTTGTGGACGAACCCAACTTCGATCTGACCGTCGCGCATCTCCTGCAGCACGTCGTGAACCTGGTAGGGCAAGTCCCGTGCGATCCCCGCCAGCTGCCGGCTCTCCTTCGTCGCCCTGAGAGCGAGGCGGCGCGGGGTGAAGCGCTCGAACATGAGTGCCCGTGCGTAGGGCCGCGCGACCTCGAACACGTTGAAGGCCGGATAGAGGTCGATCCCGACCGACCCCAGCGTCGCGATCGCCTTGTCGAGGAGGACGAAGCGGGTCGGCAGTCGCAGGTTCATCGAGTAGATGAGCGCGAAGCCCTCCCGGATCACCTGAATCGGGTCGATCTCCGCAAGCGTGACGCCGTAGTAGCGGTAGAAGAGGTCCCGCAACTCGGCGGTGAACTCCTCCCCGCGTTCCTTCGGGTAGCGGACACCGAGGTCTGCGAGCCGGCGCGGCAGCGCGTCGATGTTCTCTGTGGCAGCGTCAATGAAGAGCTGCGTCAGCTTCGTCATGTCCCCATCGGACAACTTGCCCACGAGGCCGAAATCGACGAGGCCGATGCGAGAGCCGTCGAGGATGAGGATGTTCGCCGGGTGCGGGTCGCCGTGGAAGAAGCCGTGCCGGAAGATCATCTCCATCCACGTCTCCGACATCCTGTAGGCGAGCTCGCGCCGCTCGTCCAGCGAGAGGGCCTCGACGTCCAGGTCGGCCAACTGCACGCCGTCGAGGAACTCGAGAGTCAGGATGCGGGTGCCCGAGTAGCTCCAGTAGACCTTCGGCACGCTGACGACCTCAGAGCCGGCGAAGTTGCGGCGGAACGTGTCGGCGTTTCGACCCTCGAGCTTGTAGTCGAGCTCCTGCCGGATCGAGCGGGCGAACTCGTCCACCAGCGCGGCCGCGTCGATGAAGTCGAGTGAGCGGACGCGCTCCTTGATGATTCGCGCCGCCTGGTAGAGGAGCGCCAGGTCGGACTCGATCTGGCGCGGCGCGTTCGGCCGCTGCACCTTGACGACAACCTCGTCGCCGTTTGGAAGGGCCGCCCGGTGCACCTGGCCGATCGAGGCGGCGGCGACCGGCACCTCGTCGAACCGCAGGAACGCTTGCTGGAGCGTCAGCCCGAGCTCCGCCTCGACCACCTGCCGTGCCTGCTCGAACGGGAAGCCACGGACATCGTCCTGCAGGCTCCGAAGCTCCACGACGATGTCCGGCGGGACGACATCCGGGCGCGTCGAGAGCAGCTGTCCGAACTTGACGAACGTCGGGCCGAGCTCGTCGAGCATCTCCCGCAGATGCCGACCTCGTTCCGACCCCCCGCCGAGCTCGGCGTTCTGCTCGGCCCCCGCCGTCCACGGCAGCAGGTCCGTCAGCCGGTGGCGCTCGAAGAAGTAACCGAAGCCGTGGCGGACAGCGACCTGTGCGATCTCGGAGAGGCGACCGATCTTCCGTGCCTTCGGGCGCGTCGCCATCGCTCAAGTGTTGCACGGCCGCGTGTCGGCCTTCGGGGCCGATGGGGGAAGATACGAACGTGGACGAAGGCCTGATGCTGCTGCTCCTCGGTGCCGTCCTCGCGGCGAGCATCGTCGTCGCACTCGGCGCAGCACGCGCGGGGTTGCCGGTGCTCGTCGCGTTTCTCGGGCTCGGAATGCTGCTCGGATCCGACGGGCCTGGCCGCATCGAGTTCGACGACGCGGAGCTCGCGCGGGAGGTCGGGATCGTCGGTCTCGCCTTGATCTTGTACGAGGGCGGCCTGCAGACCTCGTGGCGGCGGCTGCGCGAGGTGGCTGTCCCCGCGGCGCTCCTGAGCACGGTCGGCATCGTTGTGAGCGCCGTTCTCACGGGGCTCGCGGCGCGCGCGCTCCTCGATCTCGCCTGGCTGGAGGCGGTCCTGCTCGGGGCCGTCGTCGCCTCAACCGATGCCGCAGCGGTGTTCGCGACACTTCGCTCCACGCACATCCGCCGCCGACTCGCACGGACGCTCGAGGCGGAGTCCGGGGGCAACGACCCGATGGCGATCGCCCTCACGCTGGGGCTGATCGCCTGGATCGAGCAGCCGGGCGACTACGGCTTCGAGAACCTCTCGCTGCTCGTCGTGCGGCAGATCGGGTTGGGCCTCCTCGTCGGTGTCGCGCTCGGAGTCGCAGCCGCGCGGATCTTCGGCAACCTCCCTCCTTCGATCGGCGCCTTTGCACCGGTCGCGTCGCTCGCAGTCGCGTCGCTGGCCTTCGGCGCAGCCGACGTGATCGGCGGCAGCGGCTTCCTCGCCGTCTACCTCGTCGGCCTCGCGGTAGGCAGCACGCCCTCGCGCTACCGGCGGCAACTGGTCGCGTTCCACGAAGGGCTCGCGTTCCTCGCCCAGGTCGCGCTCTTCGTCGTCCTCGGTCTGCTCGTCTTCCCGAGCGAGCTGCCCGAAATAGCGCTGTCCGGCCTGGCGCTAGCGCTGCTGCTGGTGCTCGTCGTCAGGCCCGCGGCCGTGTGGGCCTCGACTGCGCTCAGCCCCTTCGAGAACCGCGAGCGCCTGCTGCTCGGGTGGGCCGGGCTCCGTGGCGCGGTGCCGATCGTCCTCGCCACGTTCGTGCTCTCCTCGGACGTCAGGGAGGCGAACACGATCTTCAACGTCGTCTTCTTCGTCGTCGTCGTCTCCACGATCGTCCAGGGGACGACGCTCGAGTGGCTTGCGGGCCGGCTTGGACTGCTGTCGTCGGCGCCGCCGTCCCACAATCCGCCGCTCGAGGTCGGGCATCAGAGCAAGCTCGACCTCGTCGACTTCGTCGTCTCGCACGACCACGCCATCGCCGGCTCTGCGGTGCGCGAGGTCGGGCTCCCACGGAGCGCGATCATCGCCGTCGTCACGCGTGGCGACGAGACGATCCCGCCGCGCGGCAGCACGGTCATCCAGCCGGGCGACCGCCTGCTCGTGCTCACGCCGCACGCAAGGCGCCGAGACGTGGAGGACGTCTTCGCGCGCTGGCGCCGCCGTGTCTAGCTCAGGGCTTTCCCGCGCTCGAGGGGATTTTCGGCTTGGGATCTGGACCTTTCAACAGATTCGACGTCGCCGCTGCGATGACCAAGGTCGCTCGTCACGACCTCATTGCTGTGCCGCCAGGGATTTCGCGGCACACAAGATCGAGATCACGCCGCGTTTGAGCCAACGGCCCACTCGGCTCGAGACTACTCGAGCGTGGTCCCATGTGGTCTCGCCCGTCAGTGTCCTCCGCAGACGTGGCTGGGGGCTTGAAGCCTCGGACGTGGCTCAGGCGGACGTGGCCAAGGCTTTGCCTAGGACATGTCCCGAGCGGACTCGTCGCGCTCGAGCAGCTTCAGCCGGTGCTCGACCTGCGCGAGCCGGAGCTCCAGTGTCTCCCACTCGCCGCGGGTGACGAGCCCGAGCTCACGAGCGATCCGCTCGCCGGTCTCCTGCGGCAGGTCGCCGAGACGCCCTGCGCCCGAGCGGAGTTGCGCGCCGAGCTCGTCGACGAGCTGACGGAGCGCGAACGAACCTTCTCCTCCGTTACGCCCTTCGGCCACGACCCCTGCCGTCTTTGGCGTGTCGGCGGCGGTGCAGGCTACCGGGCGCGCCCATGGGGGCGGGTGCTCCGGCGCTGCCGGCGGCGCTCCCGCTTGGCTTCGTCGCCGGACGCCCTGGGCACGGGCGCGACGTCCGCACCTTCACGGTCGAGTTCACCGTCGACGTCGCCGTCCTCCTCACTGGCGCCGTTACCTTCGTCGTCGCCTCGCAGCACCTCCGGGATCAGATCCGGTGCGGGCTGAGCTGCCGCGAGATCCTGAGCGTCGCGCAGCGACAGTCCGACCGAGTCCTCGTCGAACGTCTTGGCGCCCTCGGTGCGGCGACGGTACTCCGGCTCGCGCTCCTTCAACACGCTCAGGAACGGTGCCGCGATGAAGAAGGTCGAGAAGGCGCTGATGCCGATTCCGACGAGCACCGCGAACGCGAAGTCCTGCAGCGTCTCGCCGCCGAAGAGGAAGAGCGTGCCGACCGGCAGCAGCGTGATGAAGGTCGTTGCGAGCGAGCGGGGGATCGTCTCCCACAGCGACACGTTGGCGATGTGCGCAAACGTGGAGCGGCGCATCAGGACCATGTTCTCGCGCACCCGGTCGAAGACGATGATCGTGTCGTAGATCGAGTATCCGATGATGGTCAGGAACGCGGCCACCGTCGCCGCGGTCACCTCCCGACCGGACAGCGAGTAGATACCGAGCGCGATCAGGCCGTCGTTCGCGATCGTCCGCAGGATCGGAACGGCGAAGCGCCACTCGAACCGCAGTGTGATGTAGATCGTGATCAGGAGGAACGAGAGCAGGATCGCGTAGATGGCACTCCGCAGGATCTGATCGCTGAAGCTCGCCGAGACGTTGCGGACATTGAGGGCCTCGGTGTCGAAGGTGCTGCGCAGCCCGCGCGTCAGCTCGGCCTGCTCGCTCTGCGGAAGCGACTCGGTACGGAGCCGGAACTCTCGGTAGCGCTCCCCGGACAGAGACTCGCCGGTGCCTTGGATCTGCGCGCCCCCCTGCCCGATGTTCGCGGCCTGCTCACGCACGTCGGTGAGCGCGATTGGTTGCGTCGTCTGGAACGTGATCTCCGTGCCGCCCTCGAAGTCGATGCCAAGGTTGAGGCCCTTGAAGACGATGCTGCCGATCGACGCAGCGATCAGCACGCCCGCGACGGCGAACCAGATGCGGCGCCGGCCGACAAAGTCGATCCGCTGCCACGCCGGGATCCCCCGTGCGTTCGCACCCATCAGCGACGGGTTGTCGAACCAGCGCGCGTCGCCCATCAGCGCGAGCAGGGCGCGCGTCGCGAAGACGGCGGTGACGACCGAGAGCGCCGTGCCGAGCAGCAGCAGGAACGCGAAGCCGCGAACGCCCGACGTCGCCAGCACGAACAGGATCACCGCCGTGATCGCGGTCACGACGTTCGCGTCGACGATCGTCTTGAAGCCCTTCGCGTAGCCCGTCGCGATCGCCGAGCGCACGGACTTGCCGGCGCGCGCCTCTTCCTTGATGCGCTCGAAGATGACGATGTTCGCGTCGGCCGCGACGCCAAGGGTGAGGATCATGCCCGCGAAGCCCGGCAGCGTCAGCGTTACGTCGAAGATGAGAATCGTCGCGTAGAGGAATGCCGCATAGATGCCCAGCCCGATGACGGCGACGAGACCGAGGAACCGGTAGAAGACGAGCAGGAAGATCGCCACGACGATCAGGCCGGCGATCGCCGCGAACCACGCCTCGCGGAGCGAGTCCTCGCCGAGGGTGGCCGAGATCGCCGTCGTCTCGAGCGTCTGGAACGTCACCGGCAGCGCACCGCTCTGTAGCACGAGCGCGAGGTCGTTGGCCTCGCCGAGCGCGCCGATACCGGTGATCTGGGCGCCGTTGGAGCCGCTGATGCCGTTCGCGTACTCCTCCCAGTCGATCGACGGCCACGACTTGATCTCGCGGTCGAGCACGATCGCGAAGTTCTGCGTCACCTTCTGGCCGAGCAGCTGCGACTGCGTCCGGCCGCGACTGGCCTCATCGGCCGTGATGCGCCCGAACTTGTTCTCTCCGGCGTCCGTGAACTGCATCGTCACGATCGGCTCTCCGCTCGTGGTGTCGAAGTCCTGCCGCGTCCCGGACAGGCGCAGGTCGGCGCCGGTCATCTCCGGGGTGCGCTCCTCCTCGACCGGATTCGCGGGGTCGAACTCGATCAGGTAGTAGAAGTCGCGGGTCGGGTTCTCGGAGCCGACGCCGGGGCAGACGACCTCGCCGCGGCCGCACTCCAGCACGACTGTCTGCGGCGGCACGCCGAAGAGCTTCCAGCCCTTGGGCAGCTCGTCTCCGGACGAGCCACCGGAGCGCGCGTTCTTGAGCACCTCGCTGTCGAGCAGCTTCTGACGCTCGGCGGCAGGGCCCGCCACGAGCTTCTTCTTGCCGTTGAACAGGTACCAGCTCGACGTGTCTTCTTCGTTGACGAGCGCCTGTTGGCGCGCGAGCAGCTCGTAGATCGTGCCGGTGGCGACCGGGAACCCCTGGGCGTCGATGGACGGCGACTTCAGATTCTTCTGAAGGTCGAAGAGCTCGAGCTGTGCCGTCTGGCCGAGGATCTCGATCACCCGCTCGGGGTTCGAGACACCGGGGATGCCGATCGAGATCTGGTCGTCTCCCGACTCCCGGATCTCGGGCTCGGCGACACCGAGGGCGTCGATGCGGTCGCGCAGGATCTCGACCGAACGCTTGAGATCCGATTCCTGGAGCGGCCGGTTCGCCGGCGGGACGGCTTGCAGCGTGACCTCGAGACCGCCCTGGAGGTCGAGGCCGAGCGTCGGCTCCTGCTTCAGCGGCGAGCCCGGGATGGCGAGCAGCGCCACGCCGACGAGGGCCGCCAGGATGAGCCCGACGAAGATGAGATGGGATCTACGGTTCACTGCTGAAGGAGATTAGCCGCGGTTCGTTTCATTCGGGTTAGCGCGCGGTGAACCTTCTTCGTCATCCTCGGCCGCTTCCATGAGCGCCTCTTCCTCGGCCTCTTCCGCCTCCTCTTCCACCTCCGGTGGAATGACGGCTGCGACGGCGCGGCGCGCGATTCGCAGGTTCACGGCGGGGGTCACCGCAACGAGGAGCTCGTCCTCCTCGTGCGCCTCGACGACGTGGCCGTAAACGCCGCCTGCGGTCACGATCTCGTCGCCGACCTCGATGCCCGTGTGGAGCTCCCGCTGGACGACCTGGCGACGGCGCGCGGGGCGGATCAGCAGCAACCAGACCAGTGCGAGCATGGCGATGATGACGATCAGTTGTCCCAAGGGTCCTCCTGCGGGCCGCCGGCGAGACGTTCCAGGTAGGTCGACGTGTAGCTACCCAACCGTCCTCGTTCGATCGCCTCCCGCGCGCCCGCGGTCAGTCCGTGCAAGAACTGGAGATTATGCAGACTGAGCAGGCGCAGCCCGAGCAGCTCCTCCTGGTTGACGAGGTGACGGATGTAGGCCCGGGAGAAGCGCCGGCACGCGGGGCACACGCAACCGTCCTCGAGCGGCCTCGGGTCGCGCGCGAACCGTGCGTTCCGCAGGTTCAGGCGGCCGGTGCCTGTCAGGGCTGACCCGTTGCGGGCGGTGCGTGTCGGGAGCACGCAGTCGAACATGTCGATGCCGGCCCCGATGACGCGGAGAACGCCCTCCGCGTCCCCGATCCCCATGAAGTAGCGCGGCTGATCGGCCGGCAGGAGCGGGGCAGCCCACCCCGTTGCGGCGAACATCTCCCCGCGGCTCTCCCCCACCGCGAGCCCGCCCAGGGCGTAACCGTCGAAGCCGAGCCGGATGAGCTCCTCGATCGAGCGCTGGCGCAACTCCTTGTCGGCCCCGCCTTGCGTGATCCCGAAGATGAGCTGCCCCGGCGCGCGCCCGGCTGTCAGCTGTCGCTCCGCCCAGAGGCCGGTGCGCCGGACGGCGTCCTCGAGCTCTGTACGAGGCACCCCCGACGGCGGGCAGACGTCGAGGCACATCGCCACATCCGAGCCGAGGTTCCGCTGGATCTGCGCCGCCAGCTCCGGCGTGAAGCGGGCGGCCGCCCCGTCGTAGACCGAACGGAACGTGACGCCGTCGTCGTCGACGGCGAGGAGCGTATCCCGGAGCGAGAAGACCTGGAAGCCGCCCGAGTCCGTCAGGATCGGCCCGTCCCAGCCCGAGAAGGCGTGCAGCCCGCCCAGCTCGGCGATCAGCTCATCGCCTGGCCGGAAGTGCAGGTGGTACGTGTTGCCGAGGATGATCTGAGATCCCACGCCGCGGAGCTCGTCGGGGTCGAGGCTCTTCACGGTTCCCTTCGTTCCCACCGGCATGAACGCGGGCGTCCGCACCTCCCCGTGCGCCGTTCGGAGGAGCCCGGCACGCGCGGCACCGTCCGTGGCCGTGACCTCGAACGTTCTCACGGCGGCGAGGGTAGCGGCACCGGCCCGGCTTGATGGCCGCCGGTCGTTTACCGGCGACCGAACGCCTATGGTGTTTCCCGTGACCACGAGCATCTGGCCGCAGCCACTCATCGTCGTCCGCGACGTCCAGGCGTCAAGCCGGTTCTACGGGCAGATCCTCGGTGCCGAGAGCGCACACGGAGGCGAGGAGTACGAGCAACTCGTCAGCGACGGAGAGCTCATCCTGCAGCTGCACCACATCGAGGTGGAACACCACCATGGGCCTCTCGCCTCGCCTGAGGTTCCCCTCGGAAACGGCGCCCTGCTCTGGTTCGAGGTGTCGGATTTCGAGGCAGCGGCCGAACGGGCGAAGAGCGTTGAAGCCCAGGTCGAGCGCGACGCCCATGTCAACCCGAACGCCAAGCAATGGGAGCTCTGGCTGCGGGATCCGGATGGATACCTGGTCGTCTTGGCCGGCCCGTCGGAGTACCGTCCGCGAGGCTGAGCGTCCTTGACCGTCGGCACGAAGGCTCAGTGCGCGACGTCAGAGGATCAGCATCGCGTCGCCGAACGAGTAGAAGCGGTAGCGCTCGGCGATCGCGAGCTCGTAGAGCCGCCGCGTCTCCTGCACGCCGGCGAACGCCATCACGAGCGCCAGCAGCGTCGAGCGCGGGAGGTGGAAGTTCGTCAGCAGCGCGTCGACGCGCCGGAACCCGAACCCCGGCGTGATGAAGAGCGACGTCCGACCTTGTAACACAGCGTCACGAGCGACGGTCTCGAGCACGCGCACCGTCGTCGTCCCCACCGCGAGCACACGCTCTGCTGCCTCGATCCGCTCCCACGCCTCGCGACTGACGGAGTACCGCTCGCCGTGCAGCTCGTGCTCCTCGACAGCCGCAGCGGTGAGCGGCCGGAACGTGTCGAGGCCGACGTGCAGCGTCACGCGTGCGACCTCGACGCGTTCGAGCAGCTCGGGCGTGAAGTGCAGTCCGGCTGTCGGCGCGGCAGCCGAGCCGGCCTCTCGGGCGTAAACCGTCTGGTAGCGCGTCGGGTCGTTCAGTGGCTCCGTGATGTAGGGCGGCAGTGGCGTCTCCCCGTCCGGCTCGCCTTCGAGGCGCACCTGCCAGCGGCCCTCGCCGAGGTGCTCCAGCAGCTCGACCGGACCGTGCCGGAACCCCGGCCTCAACCGCCGCGTCGGGCGGGCCAGCGCGACCCAGGTGCCGTCGCCCAGGCGCTCGAGCAGCAGCACCTCCCCCCTCGGCCGCTCGAGGCGGATCCGGGCGGGCACGACCCGCGTGTCGTTCACCACCGCGAGGACGTCACCGATCTCCTCGGGCAGGTCGGTGAACACGCGGTGTCGAACTGTGCCCGTCGAACGCTCGTAGACGAGCAGGCGGGAGGCGTCACGCCGCTCCGCCGGTTGCTGTGCGACCAGCTCGGGCGGCAGCTCGTAGTCGAGCTCGGCGGAGTCCATCCGACCGGGAGCGTAGCCTCGTGTCCATGGACGAACGAGCGCTCGAACGGGCGAAGGCACGCATCGCGGCGGCGGCTGCAGGAGACGTGGCTCCGGCTCAACTCGAGGCCGTGCTCGAGCGGTCGCGGGTGCAGATCGAGTCGCTGGCGCAGGCAACGGCGGAGATCGAGGCGACGCTGCCCCAGCGAATCGGGGCAGCGCTCGGGGACGGGCTGCGAGCGGAAGTGCTTCCGGTCGCTCGGCAGCTGGCCGAGATCAGGGGCCTCCTGAACCAGACCATTCGCAGGCTAGAGCGGCTGGAAGGCGACCTGCTCGCCGAGCGCCACGCACGCATCGACGATCTCGCCCTTGTCGTCGAGCTGATCACGTCGGGCTGGCAGGGCGTCGACGAACGGCTGGGGCGCCTCGAGCGCGCTCCTGAGCCGGTCGCCCAGCAGGCCGCGGCCTAGAGACCCCCAAAGCGTCGCGAGGCGTCGCGCGGGCGGTCTACAGGTGGCGCGCTGGCAGGACGAGCCGGAACCGGCTCCCCTTGCCCACCTCGCTCTCGAGCTCGATCTTGCCTCCGAGGGCGATCGCAAGCTCGCTTGCGATCGGCAGGCCGAGCCCGGTGCCGCGCCCATCCCGCGACCAGAACGGCCTGAAGATGCGGTCCCGCTCCTCCACTCGGATGCCCGGGCCGGTGTCGGCGACGTCGACGGTTACCGAGCCGTTGCCGCTCGCCAGCGCGACATCGATCCGGCCGCCGTCCGGCGTCCAGCGGAACGCGTTCGAGAGCAGGTTCGAGATGATCTGCAAAACCCGGTCCCCGTCCGTGACGATCACGGGCTCGTCGGCTGCTCGCTTCGCAAACTCGATGCTCCGGCGGCGCGCCTCGTCCGTGAAGGTCGCGTAGGCGCGCTCGCAGAGCCTGCCCATGTCGACCTCCTCGGTGAGCACCGTGAACCGGTGCGCGTCGAGCTTCGCAAGGTCGAGGACGTCGCCGACCAGCCGCCCGAGCCGTTCCGCCTCTTGCGCCACGATCTCGAGCGAGCGTTCGGTGAGCTCGGGATCGGTGACGACACCCTCCTGCAACGCAGCCACATGGCCGCGGATTGCCGTCAGCGGCGTGCGCAACTCGTGCGAGACGGACATGAGGAAGTTCCGCTCCCGCTCCTCCGCCTCGGCGAGCCTGGCGGCCATCTCGCGGAAGCGGTTGGCAAGATGCCCGATCTCGCTGCCGCCCGGGACGCGCGGCACCTCGACGTCGTACCGCCCCTCCGCGACCTCGTCCGCCGCCGCGGAGAGCGCCAGCACGGGATCCGTGATTCGCCGCGACAGGTACAACGCCAGGCCGCCGACCACGACGAGCGCACCGAGGAAGGCGAGCGCCAGCCGGGAGATGAGGGTCACCCAGCGGTCGCGCAGCTCCGTCTGCGGCGTTGCAACGACGAGAGAGCCGAAAGCAGGCGTGTTCGGGCCGCCGGGTCGCAGCGGATGGGACGCAGCGAGGAAGGTCTTGTCCTCGCCGGGCGGCGTGAACTCGAAGCTGCGGATCTGGCCGCCGCTGAGGTCGGTGCCGGTGTCGACCACGCTCAGGCGGGTCAACCCCGGGTCCTCGCCCGGGAACACGCCAGGGCCGACGTAGAAGATCCGGTTGCCCGTCGCAGCCTCGAGCCGCTCGGCGGCGAAGACTGGCGCGTCCCGACCCTCGTCGGTGACGCGGAGCGCTGATTCCGCGTAGAGCCGCGCGATCCCGCGCGCCTCCCGCCGCAACTGCACGAGCGTCTGGTCGCGCGTGTAGTCCTGGAAGAGCCGCAGCGCGATGAGGCTCGCGATCAGCCCCGCGAGCGCGATCGCCGCCAAGAAGAGCGCCGGCAGGCGAAAACGAAGCGACCGGAACACGGAGAGTTAGGCTGCGGCGGTGGGCGCCCGCTCGGGCCCGACCTTGTAGCCGACCCCCCACACCGTGACGATCGGCGAGGCGTCGCCCAGCTTGCGTCGCAGCTGCCTGACGTGCACGTCGACGGTGCGGGTGTCGCCCGCGAACGTATAGCCCCAGACCCGCTCGAGCAGTTGGTCGCGTGTGAGCACGAGCCCGCGGTGGTCGAGCAGCTCCCAGAGCAGGTCGAACTCCTTCGGCGCCAACTGGATCTCCTCGTCAACGACCTTCACCTCGCGGCGGCCGGCGTTGATCGTGAGGTCGCCGTGCTGCAGCTCCTTGCTCTCGTCCCGCCGCCGCTCGGGCGCGGCACGTCTCAGCACCGACTTCACGCGCGCGACCAGCTCGCGTGGGTTGAACGGCTTCGTCAGGTAGTCGTCGGCGCCCACCTCAAGCCCGATGATCTTGTCGACGTCCTCGTCCCGTGCGGTCAACATCAAGATCGGCACGTCCGAGGTCTTGCGAACACGGCGGCAGATCTCGATCCCGTCAAGGTCTGGAAGCATCAGGTCGAGGATGATCAGCGCGGGGGACTCTGCTGCGACCTGCGCCAGCGCAGCCGCTCCGGTGGAGACGGCGCGCACGCCGTAGCCCGCGTTCTTCAGATAGAGGGCGACGAAAGAGGCGATCGAAGCCTCGTCCTCGACGACGAGGATGGTCTGTGCGCCCGCGGTCATCCGAGGCCCACCATCATCAGCAGCTAGGCATCAGGCGCTGAAACGCCCGACGCTCTTCTCGCCCTTTACGCCCTTGTCGCCCTTCGCGCTCTTCTCGGGCGTCGGCGGGGCTGTCGCCGTGCCCAGCTTGAAGCGGAGGATCTCGGTCGGCAGCGGCTTGCAGACCGCGCGGGGCGAGCGGCAGTCGTCGCCGTCCAGCGAGTACAGCCCGGGGAGCCTCGGGTCGTCGGTCACGATCGAGCCGTCGCCCACCCCGACGGCGGAGAGATCGATCCCGCGGCCGCCGAAGGGATCGGTCGCGCGCCCGCCGACGACGACCTTGAACTTACCGCCGATCAGGCGGAAGCGGACTGCCTTGCCGCAGTACCTGACGCCGCCGCGCGGAAGCTCCACCAGTGGCTCATCGTCACCCCACACCTGCGGGAAATTGAGATCCTCGGGAGTCAGGTCGGAGACGGTCACGCAGCCGCTGTCGATGCGGCCGATCACACCTCCCCGCGCCTGCAACGTCACCTGGCCCCGCCCCTCGGCGACGGAGAGTGCGCCGTCGCCGGCAGGTAGGGCCGCCCCCACGGCCGGGACCGCCAGCAGGCAGCCGAACAGGATCGCAACGGACTTCCGCATGGATGTGAGTATCTCGGGTCGGAGTGTGCTGAGGGTGAGCGGATTGTAAGGGAAAAGTACGGCGCCCCGGCCCGGCTCGTCCCAAGGAGGGTCGGTGAGACCTGGCTCGCCGGTGGCTGGAGCACATGGCTCGCCAAACCATCCTAGAGTCCGAACGCGTGAACGAGATCGCAGATTTCGGTCAGATCGTCCTGATCGTCGCCGCCGGCTTCTCGCTCGCGCTGCTCGGACGCACGATCACCGAGCGCCTGGCGATTCCGAGCGCAGCCGTCTTCCTCCTCGCCGCCGCGGTCGCTTCCGACGTCACACCTGCGCTCGGCGAGGCGATGTCCTTCGTCACCGTCGAACGGGTCGGCGTCGTCGCGGTGATCGTGATCCTCTTCGACGGCGGCATGCACATCGGCTGGCGCCAGGCGGCCGTGTCGCTCGTCCCGATCGTGTCGTTGGGCATCCTCGGCACCTTCGCCACGGCCGGCCTGATCGCGCTCGCCGCACATGGCCTGCTCGGCTTCTCCTGGATCACGAGCGGACTGCTCGGAGCCGCACTCGCACCGACCGATCCTGCCGTGACCTTCTCCGTGCTCGGCGGCCGCGAGATCCGCGGGCGAACGGGCACGATCCTGCAGGGTGAGTCCGGCGCGAACGACCCGGTCGGGATCGCGCTCATGATCGGGATGGTCGAGCTGGCGACGAGCGACGACGGCACGTTCTGGACCGTCGTCGAGGAGTTCTCGATCGAGATGATCGGCGGCGCTGTCGTCGGCGTGGCCGGAGCGGCGGCGCTGCTGCCATTGATGCGCCGCGCCCGGCTGCCGGAGGCGTCGCTCTACCCTCTCCGCGTCCTGGCCGCCGCCGGCGTCATCTACGGCGCCGCGACCCTCGTGCACGGCTCCGGCTTCCTCGCGGTCTTCATCGCCGGCCTGCTGATCGGCGACTCCGGCGCCCCGCGCCAGGACGAGATCGAGGGCTTCCACTCCTCGCTCGCCAGCCTCGCCGAGATCACCGCGTTCGTCGCGCTCGGACTGACCGTCGACTTGACCGACGTGCTCTCGAGCGGCGACTGGGTCGACGGGCTCGTGCTCGTCGCGCTACTCGGCCTGCTGATCAGGCCGGCCGTTGTGCTCCTGCTGCTGCTCCCGGTCAAGCTCGACTGGGGCGAGCGGTTCTTTGTCGCCTGGAGCGGCCTCAAGGGCGCCGTCCCGATCCTCCTCGCAGCTCTGGCCGTGATCGCCAACGTCGAGGACGCCGCTGCGATCTACAACGTCGTTTTCGTCGTCGTCCTCGTCTCGGTGGTCGTGCAGGGCGGACTCGTCCCCGCGGTTGCGGCACGACTCGGCGTGCCTGTCTACCGGTCGGAGAATCGCTAGTGGTTGCCGCGCTGTGCGTCGTAGCGGTAGAAGCCGCGCCCCGACTTTCGGCCCAGCAGGCCTGCGTTCCGCATCGCGACGAGCCGCGGCGGCGGCGCGGCCGCGCGGTCGCGCGTCTTCTCGTACAAGGCCTCGGAAGCGTGGACGTGCACGTCGATCCCGATGAGATCCACAAGCGCGCACGGGCCCATCGGCCAGCCGGCCCCGCCGCGCATGCCGGCGTCGAGATCCTCGGGGCTGACGCGCGCCTCGTCGAGCACGCGGATGCAGTCGTTCAGAAGCGGGATCAGGACGCGGTTGACCACGAAGCCGGGGGTGTCGTGACAGCGGATCGGCGTCTTACCGATGCGCGCGCCGAAGGCGTACGCCGTCTCGAACGGATCGTCGGCCGTGAGCTCGGCTCGCACGATCTCGACGAGCGGCATCAGCGGGGCGGGGTTGAAGAAGTGCATGCCGACGACGCGCTCCGGCCGTTCCGTGGCGGCGGCGATCTCCGTGACGGAGAGAGCGGAGGTGTTCGTGGCCAGCACCGCCTCAGGCCCGCAGATTCGCTCGAGCGCCGCGAAGAGGTGCCGCTTCGGCTCGAGCTCCTCGACGATCGCCTCGATCACGAGCTCGCAGCCGGCGAAGTCCTCGAGGTCGGTAGTCAAGGTGAGGCGGCCGAGCGCGGCGTCGACCGCCGGCTGATCCAGCTGGCCTTTCTCCACCTTGCGGGTGAGAAAGTGCGTGATCCGGTCCCGCGCCCGCTCCCCCAGGTCGGCGCTAACCTCGCGCCCGACGGTCTCGACGCCGGCCTCGAGACACAGCTGCACGATCCCGGCACCCATGGCACCGAGGCCGACCACGCCCACCTTGCGCACCTCGGTCGCCGCTGACGCCGTCACGGCGCGCGATCCTACCCGGCTCGCGGCGCTACTGCGTCTCGACCAACTCCCTGGCTGCTTCGCACTGCTCCGGGCTAAGCCGAATGTGGGAGTGCCGCCAGAGGCTTTGCGGGTAGATCCCAGCCGCCTCGACCGCCGGCGCGCGATCGAGATCGGGTACGAGTGCAAGGAGCCGCAGCGGAAACCGCCAAGCCCATCGCGCGCGAGCGGCGTCGTGCAAGGGCTCGCCGGCGACCTCGACAACCCCGAAGATCGCTTGCCAGACGGCTGCGTAGAGGATCGCGAGGTCACCGGGTTGCACCAACGGCCGGCGCGACGACGAGTGGGAGACGATCCCGCGCGGGTCGACCTGGCGCTCGAGCGGTCGCTCTCCGCTACCGCGGACGAGCAACCAGAAGGTCAATCCAGGCGCTCGATCACAGCCGCGATCGCCTGGCCGAAGCCGATGCACATGCAGGCGATCCCGTAACGCGCCTCGCGGCGCTCGAGCTCGTTCAGGAGCGTCGCGGTGACGCGTGCCCCTGTGGCACCGAGCGGATGCCCGAGCGAGATCCCGCCGCCGTTCGGGTTGATGTCGTCGAAACGGCTCTCGAGCCCGGCATCGCGCGCGAACTGCAACACGACCGACGCGAACGCCTCGTTCACCTCGATCACGGCGATGTCGTCCCAGCCGAGCCCAGCCTTCGCGAGCGCCTTCCGGCACGCCTCGGGGTTCCCGTGCAGCATCCGGTAGGGGTCGACGCCGGCGAGGCCGAACGAGACGAACCGGGCGCGCGGCTCGAGGCCGAGCCTCGCCGCGGCCGCCTCGCTCGTGACGAGCACGGCCGCGGCCCCGTCGACGATCTGGCTCGAGTTGCCCGCTGTCACGACCCCGTCCGGCAGAAACGCCGGCGCGAGCGTTGCGAGCTTCTCGGCGGAGGTGTCGCGCCGCGGAGCTTCGTCGAGGCCGACGAGCACGGCAGCGCCGGCGGCAGCGACCTCGACCGGGACGATCTCGTTGTCGAAGCGACCCGCCTCGATCGCGGCGATCGCCCGCCGGTGCGACTCCAAGGAGTACGCGTCGAGCGACTCGCGCGCGAGGTTCCACTCCGACGCGAGCGCCTCGGCAGAGATGCCTTGCGGCACGATCCGCCAGCGCTCGTGCAGCTTGTCCGAGAGGTCACCGCCGTTTGAGCCCATCGGGACGCGGGACATCATCTCCACGCCCGCCGACACCACGACCTCGAGCTGACCCGCCCAGATCGCCGCGGCTGCGTTGAGGTTCGTCTGCATCGACGAGCCGCACTGGCGATCAACGGTCGTGCCGCACACCGTCTCCGGCCAGCCGGCCACCATCGGCGCCATCCGGCCGATGTTCCAGCCCTGCTCGCCGATCTGGGTCACGCACCCCATCTGGACGTCCTCGACCTCGGCCGGATCGAGGTCGTGGCGTGCGACGAGGCCGTTCAATACCTGCGCGGCGAGCTCGTCTCCCCGAATCCCGGAGAGCGTGCCGTTCCGCCTCCCGATCGGGGAGCGGACAGCGTCGACGATCAGCGCGTCGCTACGCATCGACGACAGCATAGATCCGGCACGACCCCGGAACGCCCTTCAGCTCGTACTCGCCACGATCCACGAACGAAAGGCCCGAGCCGGCGACGAGATCGTGCACCGTGCCCGAGACGAGGATCTCACCAGGTGCGGCTCTGGCGGAGATACGAGCTCCGATGACGACCGCCACGCCCGCGAGCTTCCCTTCGACCTGCTCGCACTCACCCGTGTGCACTCCCACGCGCACCTCGAGGCCGATCCGAGCGAGCCCGGCGCGAACGCCAACCGCACACCGCACGGCCCGCGCCGGGCCGTCGAAGGCGGCAAAGAAACCATCGCCGGCGACGTCGAGCTCCCGGCCGCCGAACCGCCCGAGCTCCCGCCGCACCGCTCCATGGTGCGCCTCGACCAGCCCGGCCCAACGCCGATCGCCGACCTCGACCGCCCGCTCGGTGGAGCGCACGAGATCGGTGAAGAGGACGGTCGCCAGCACCCGGTCGGGGTCAGGCCCACGCCGCACGCCGGTGAGGAAATCCTCGATCTCGTCGACGATCTGGTCGGGCTCGATCCACGGCAAGTGGTCATCTCCCTGCAGCTCGACGAACCGTGCGCCCGGAATGCGGTCGGCAAGGTAGCGGCCCTCCTCGACGCTCGAATCGCGGTCGCCCGTGCGGTGCAAGACGATCGTCGGAACGCCGATGGTGGGCAGGACGTGACGCACGTCGATCTGGCTGTTCATGAGGATGAGATCGCGTGCTGCCCCGGGGCTCGCCGCCGCGCGGGCGCGCCGGAGCCACCAGTCCGCGAGCGCCCCGTCCATGTTTGCCCCCATCCGAATGCGATCGGCTTCCTCCCCCCAGCTGCGCTCGACCTCGGCCGCATATGCCTGCCGCTCCTCCCAGCTCGCCGCCCAGGGGTAGTCCGCGTCCGGATCCCTCCGCTTCCCGTAGGAAGCGTAGAGGACGAGCGCGGAGACCCGCTCCGGATAGGTCGCGGCGAACAGGCAACACATCGGTCCGCCCTCGGAGTAGCCGTACAGGGCGGCACGATCGCTTCCGACAGCGTCCATGACGGCGCGAACGTCGTCCATTCGCGTCTCGAGGTCGGGTAGGCCGACGGTGCGATCGGAGAGCCCGGTTCCCCGCTTGTCGAAGCGGATCAGGCGGGAGAACGACGAGAGCCGCCTCAGCGAGTGGGCCGAACGGGGCTCCTCCCAGTCGAGGTCGAGGTGGGAGACGAATCCGGGTACGAGCACGAGATCGAGCGGTCCCTCGCCGCTGACCTGGTAGGCGATGTTCACGCCGCCGCTCCGCGCATACCGGGTTGCCGGAATGTTCACCGGGCCGAGTCTCGTACACTCGGGCGGTGGCTGCGACGGCGACCGAGCGGAAGCTCTTCCTCGAGGGCGAATGGGTCGAGACGGGCGCATGGCAGGAGGTTCGGTCGCCCTACTCCGGCGAGATCGTCGCCCGAGTGGCGCAGGCAGGCGCAGCCGAGGCGCGGCAGGCAATCGACGCCGCCGAGCGCGCGATGCAGGAACCGCTGCCGGCCCACAAGCGCGCGGAGATCCTCGTCCGTGTCGCCGGCTACCTCGGGCGGCGGCACGAGGAGGTCGCGCAGACGATCTGCGCCGAGTCCGGCAAGCCGCTGAAGGCCGCGCGTGTGGAGGCCTCGCGCGCGATGTCAACCTTCACGATGGCGGCGGTCGAGGCCCGGAAGCTCGCGGGCGAGATGGTGCCTATGGACGCGTCGCAGACCGGGACCGGCAAGCTCGCATTCACCCTCCGCGTGCCGATCGGGATCGTGGGCGCGATCTCGCCCTTCAACTTCCCGCTCAACCTCGTCGCGCACAAGATTGCTCCGGCACTCGCTGCCGGCTGCGCCGTCGTCCTCAAGCCTGCGTCGCAGACGCCGCTGTCTGCGCTCCTGCTGGCCGAGCTCGAGGCCGAAGCGGGTCTGCCCGCGGGCTGGCTGAACGTCCTCGTCGGGCCCGCGTCCGAGATCGGCGACGTCCTCGTCGAGGACGAACGGGTGAAGGCGCTCACCTTCACGGGCTCCGGAGAGGTTGGCTGGAAGCTCGCCGAGCGGGCGTCGCGCAAGCGCGTGAAGCTCGAGCTCGGTAACGCGACGCCGGTGATCGTCGAGGCGGACGCAGATCTGGAGGACGCGGCTGCCAAGCTCGCGGCGAATGCTTTCTCCTTCGCCGGCCAGAGCTGCATCTCCGTGCAGCGGATCTACGTCCAGCGTGAGGTGTACGACGAGCTTCTCTCGCTCCTCGTGCCGAAGGTCGAGGCGCTCACGGTCGGCGACCCGGCCGACGAGGCGACTGATGTGGGGCCGCTGATCGACCGCGAGGCCCGCGACCGTGTGCTCGCCTGGATCGACGAGGCCCGAGCACACGGCGCCCGGATCGTCACCGGCGGAAACCTGGACGGGGAGCTCCTCCGCCCGACCGTGATCGCCGACGCGGGCCCGGAGCTGAAGGTGTCGTGCGAAGAGGTGTTCGGGCCGGTGTGCACCGTCAACGCCTACGAGACCTTCGACGATGCGATCGCGCTCGCAAACGGAACCCGGTACGGCCTTCAGGCCGGGATCTTCACCTCGCACGTGAAGACCGCACTCGCCGCCGCACAGCGGCTCGAGTTCGGAGGCATCACGGTCAACGAGGCCCCGACCTTTCGCGCGGATCAGATGCCATACGGCGGCGTGAAGGCCTCGGGCAACACCCGCGAAGGCCCCGCGTACGCGGTGCGCGAACTGACGGAGGAACGGCTCGTCGTCTTCGATCTCTGATCGCCTAGCCGCCAACCGCGGCTGAGACGCGCCGGACGCCCAGGTAGACTCGGCGGCGGCTCGATGGCTCGCCTACCGCTGCTCACCCGCCTGCTGCGGCAGCCCGATCCGGACGCGCCCTCGACGACGGCACCCTCGGCCGAGCCCAGCCAGCCCAGCCCGCCAAGGCGCCGACGGGCCGCACCCCCGCCAGGCGAGTTGCGCCGCGAGCGGCGGGCGCTCATGCGCGTGCGCGAGCAGAGGCTGCGTGACCTCGGTGGTCTGGCGCTTGAGATGTACCGCCGTGATCGCTTCCGCGGAGACCTTCTCGTCGGGCGTTGCGCCGAGCTGATCGGGTTGGAAGCGCGGGTTCACGAACTCGACGCGCTGCTCGGCGGCACGCGTGCCCAGCGGGAGCAACGTTTCAGCGCCCGCTGCGAGTGTGGCGCGCCGCTCCTCCTCGGTGCCCACTTCTGCGCCAACTGCGGCCGCCCTGCCCCGGACGATGCCGCTCTTGGCCCTCTCGACGCCGAACCCGACCCGACCCGAGAGCGGTGAGCACGGAACAGCTGCAGCACGCGAATTGCCCCAGCTGCTCGGCGGCGGTCGACCCGAACCAGGAGTACTGCGTCGACTGCGGCTCGCGGCTGCCACAGGAGCGGCCGGCAAAGCTCGTTCGTACGACCGTCGGCGCCGGGCGCGACCCGCGGTCTGCGGGCTGGATCGTGCCGGCGCTCCTCGGCCTGGTAGTCGCGATCCTGGGCACGGGCGCGGCGCTCGCGATCTCCGACGACGCGCAGCCGGAGGCCGCTCCCCCGACCGCGACGGGAGGCAGCCTCACCATCACCCGCGCACTGGAGACGTTGACGCCACCCGAGCCGCCCGCGACGACGCCTGCCCCAGCGCCGCGCCCAGCACGACCCGCCGTTCCGCGGGCGATCGTCTGGCCTCCCCGCCGGCGAGGGTGGACGATCGTGCTGCTCTCGATGCCCCAAAACAGCGGCAGGGCGGCCGCGGCCGAACGCGCCGAGGTGGCGCGACGCGGCGGCCTGAGGCGAGTGGGCGTCTTGAACTCCTCCCACTTCGCGAGCCTGCACCCCGGCTATTACGTCGTTTTCCAGGGGGTGTTCGACTCCGAGGCGGAGGCAACGAGCGTTGTGCGACGGGCCCGCAGCGTCTTCCGGCCCGCCTATGTGCGCGAGATCGTGCCGTAACGCGCCCTGTGGACAAGATCGGCGCCTGGAACAGGAGAGTCGAAGGCTCGACAAACGGGCGCCAGCACGTCAGGATGCAGGCACCCGCCCGTCAGTTGGCTGCGCGCTCTTGGAGGCTGCCGGTAGGTCCCGTAGAGAAGATTAGTGAAGACTTTGTGACAAGCTCCCCGGCAACCGTATACTCACAGGGGGAGAGCGGCGAACAGTCCATATTCGGCCTGCGTAAAGGACTTTACAGAGAGCTATGAGTGCCCAGATAGAAGCCCAGCTCGCGCAACTGCAGACCTGCATGTATCAATATTCTCGCGCGATCTATCGTTCGATCAAGGACCTGATCGACCCCTATTCCGATGCCTCGACGCAGCTCGACTCGCGCCGAGCCGTCCTCGAGCAGTGCGAGGGCACGATGGAACGGCTCGCGGCCGACCCTCACTACTTCGCGAAGCCGGATCGAGCGCTCTTCCAGGACATCCGGCGGTACTTCCCGATCACTGCGCAGGCACAGGTTGCCTGGGCGGTACGCGAGGGCGTCGGCGCGGCAATCGGCTTCATCGAGGAGCAACTGGAGGCAGGAGCCCTCGACGGCGGCGTCGCCCGGTGCCGTGCGACCACGCGCAAAGGCAAGCCGTGCCAACGGACGCCGCTCCCTGAGCGCGACTACTGCCCGTCGCACCAGCACCTGGAAAACTCGCTCGCAGCGGCTTAGCGTCTGTTTGTCCCACTTCGCGGGCGATAAGCTCGCGCAGCGATGTCGCACGACACCGACAAGCTGATCCGACAGCTCTCGCTCGTCGCGTTCCTGATGGCGGAGCGCCGACCGCTGACGGCACGGGATGTAAAGGGCAATGTCGAGGGGTACTCGGAGATGTCCGACGAGGCGTTCGCCCGCCGCTACTACTCCGATCGCGCCGAGCTGATCGCACTGGGAGTGCCGCTCCACTCGCAGCGTGACGAGTTCACGGGGGAGGAGCTCTACACGTTGCGGTCGGAGAACTACTTCCTGCCCAAGCTCGAGCTGACAGACGACGAGCTCGCGGCGCTCCTCACGAGCCTCCACCTCCTCGAGGGCACATTCGCGTACGCCGAGCCCCTTCGGCTCGCGCTGCAGAACCTGGCGCTCGGCCGTCCGGGCTTCGACGACGCGCCGACCGAGACGGCCGACCGGGTGAAGGTGAGCGACCCCGACTACTCACCCGAGATGGCGGGCCGGCTGTCGAAGCTCGAGGCGGCGATCTCGAAGCAGCGCACGATCAAGTTCAGCTACTGGTCGCCGCAGCGCGATCGCGTCAAGGAGCGGACGCTGAACCCGTATGCCCTCCGCCACGACGAGGGCGTCTGGTACGTGATCGGCAAGGACTTGGACGACGAGCGGGAGAAGACGTTCCGGGTCTCGCGCGTTCGCAGCGACATCCGCTTCGCAACGAGGCGAGAGCGCGATTTCCGCCTGCCGGCCGACTTCGACGTCGAGAACCACCGGCGCCGCTCGCCGTGGCAGATCGGCGAGATCTCCGGCACCGCACGCGTTGCCGTAAGCGGCGACACCGCGTGGTGGGTGATGCGCACGCTCGGCGACTCCGGCATCCTCGAGGACGGCGTTTTCGAGACGGAGTACGCGTCGCTAGAGCCGCTGGCAGGCTGGGTGCTCCGCCAGAACGGCCGGGCGGTGCCGCTCGAGCCCGAGGCGCTGCGCGCGCAGGTGGCAGGCGCGCTCTCCCTCGTCCGCGAGCGCCACCACGGCGAGCCCCCCCGGCTCGCGAAGGAGAAGCCCAAGCCGCGCGCCAACGGGACGGCAGTCGAGCGGCCCGCGCCACCGGTGGCGCCGGAGCGATTCGCAGTGTTGCAGGCGCTGCTCGCGTATCTGCTCGCCGCGTGCGGCGAGAGCCGGGACGCGGATCTCGACGCCGACGGGCTCGCGGAGCGATTCTCGATCCCACGTGAAGACCTCCAGGAGCATCTGTCGCTGCTCAACCTCGTCAACTTCGGCGGTGGCTGCTACACGGTCTACGCGGAGCTCGACGACGACCGGGTGCGCGTCGACAAGGAGTTGTACGGGGACGTCTTCCGGCTCGCACCCCGCCTGACGCCGCTCGAGGCACGCGCGATCCGGCTCGCGCTCGAGTACGTCGGGCCCTCGATCGCAGCGGAGTCCCACTCGCCGCTCGACCGGGTGCGGCACAAGCTGGAGGAGACGTTCGGGCAGTTCGAGCTCGCGCAGACACCGAGGCCGCGAGCCGAAGGCGACGACGAGGAGCTCGTGGGAACGCTTTCGGAGGGAATCGACCGGCACCGGCTCGTCGAGATCGAGTACCTCAAGGAGGGCGAGGAGACGCCATCGACCCGGCTCGTGGAGCCCTACACCTTCGACCGCGAGCCGCCGGTCTGGCGCGTCCACACGTGGGATCGCACCTCCGGCGGGGCGCGAACCTACCGACTCGATCGCATGCGCTCCGCCCGCCTGAGCGCCCAGACGTTCGAGCCCAGGGTGGGCTTCGACCCGAACTACCTGCGCGATCCGCGGGTGGCGCGCGTCTGGTACTCACCGGAGATCGCCAGGTGGAAGCTCGAGCGAGGCGCCCGCCCGCTCTCCGATCGCGCTGCGATCGCCGACGTCGCTTTCAAGACGGAGGACTGGATCGTCGGTGAGCTGCTCCAGGACCGCGGCGAGGCCGTGATCGTCGAGCCCGAGGAATTGAGGGCGACGGTCGCGGCGCGTGCGGCGGAGCTCGTGCGAGAGCTGAAGGTCACCCGCGTGCGCGAGCGATCGTAGGAGACCTGGCGTCGGCGAAGGAGCTTCGCGGCACGGGAAGGGTCGACCCTGTGTGAGCTCGTGGAGGCCGGCCTGAGAAGAGTTGACGCGGAGCGCGAGGGAGCGACGTTCCGTATCCGCGACTCGACCTTCGTAGGGTGAGGGGATGCGACCGGAGCTCCGAGAACCACGCCCATCGCTGAGACTCCGACTGGCACGAGGTCGCCGCTGACTCCCTTCGCGAGCTGGCCGAGGGAGGGACTCCTGAGGGATCCCGTGGCCCTGCGTGCACGAGTTCCTGGCAGTCGACCCATCCGAGGATCTACGCGCCGCCAACTCCGTTCGAGCGTGCTCTCGATCAGGTTGCGGCTTGGCGGGAGTCGCCGAGGCTGAGCCTGCTCGCCGGGGGAAGCGAGAACTGGCCTGTCGCCTCCGAGCTGATCCTTGAGACCCGCGCCACCGGCCCGCGCGTACACGACGCACGTGTAGCTGTCCTTTGCGTCGCACACTGCGTCCAAGACCTCTGGTCAGCGGATCGAGACTTCACCCGCTTCGCGAGCCTCGTAGTGCGCAACCCGCTCGTGCCCGACGGACTGGCGGCCAGCGAAGCCTGTGCCAGGGCGCAGGGCAGCATTCACGAGCCAGCACGGTGACGAGTTGGGCTCGGGGCGCCAGGTAACGGATCGGTGCTATCTACAGCAGACCCGCGCAAGGTGCGGCTTCTCCCCTCCTACGCGGCGACCGGCAGCTTCAGTGTGAAGGTGGCGCCCTCGCCCGGCGCCGACTCGACCTCGAGCGAACCCCCGTGGGCCTCGGCGAAGGAGCGGGAGATGAAGAGGCCGAGCCCGGAGCCGGGCTTCGCCACCTCGCCCGACGAGGCGCGGCCGAACTTCTCGAAGATCAGCGTCTGCTGGTCGAGCGGGATGCCGGGACCTTCGTCGCAGATCCGAACCTCGACGAGCCGATCGAGGCCGTACGCCCCCACCGTCACCTCGGCGCCGCGACGAGAGAACTTCAGCGCGTTCGAGATCAGATTGTCCACGAGCTGGCGCAGCCGGTCGCGGTCGCCCCAGACCGCCGGCAGCGGGCCCGCGATCTCCATCCGCACAGCGACCTCCTCTTGCCCGATCTGCCGGCTCCGATCGCCTCGCGCAGAAGCGCTCCGAGATCGACGCTGTCGAACGTGTACGGGAACGTCCCAGCTTCGATGCGGGACGTGTCGAGAACGTCGCCTACGAGCACGGCGAGGCGGCTCGTCTCGTCACCGATGAGCCCGAGGAAAGCGTTCCGCTGCTCCGGCAGTAGCTCTTCCCACCGCGCCTGCAGCGTGCGCGCGGATCCGATCACGGCTGCCATCGGAGCGCGCAACTCGTGCGAGACGAGTGAGACGAAGTCGGCACGGAGAGCGGACAGCCGCCGAAGCTCCTCGACGCTCTCGCGCTTCGCGTCGTACGTTCGGATGTTCTGTACAGCGGAGGCCACGAGCCGCCCGAGCAGCGTCATCAGCTCGACCTCCTCGGGCCGGAACGAGCGGGGCTCCCGCCGCGCCAGCACGAGCGCTCCGATCGAGCGCGCGCCGAGCTGGAGCGGCGCCAGGACGCGCGTGCGGAGCCCGAGCTCGAGCAGGCCGTGCTCCTCCGGGTAGCTCGGCTCCGAGAAGTCCTCGCGGTGAACGGTCTCCGAGCGTTCGATCAACCGCTCGAGCACCGATCCCTCGACAGCCATCGAGCTGCCGCGCGGGAGGTGGCAGTCGGCCGCGACTCCGGACGTGGCCATTACGCGAGCGTCATCGCCGTCCACGAGCAGGATCGCAGCCCGGTGGAACGGCACGAGCGCCTGCAGCTCCGCGATGAACCCGGCGAAGGCGGCGTCGAGCTCGAGCGACGAGCCGAGTGCGCGAGCGCACCGATTGGTCGCTTCGAGGTGGTCGACGCGCCGCCCAAGCTGGTCGCGAAGCCGCTCTGCCTCCTCTGCCCGCGACAACGCCAGCGCCTCCTGTTCCGCTTGCAGCCTGACGAGCCGGCCGACGACCAGGCCGAGCACGAGCGCGACACCGGCTCGCACGACGACCGACTCCACCTGAACCTCGTAGCCGAACTGCGTCGACCGCCAGGCCTCCGCCCCTGCCAGAATCGGAACCGCAATGAGAGCGACGGTGACGCCGCCGCGCTCGCCCAGGACGAACGCGGCTTCGAGCACCACGAGGAAGAGCAGCGCCCGCAACGGCTGGCCGGGCTCGAAGGAGTAGACGAAGAGAAGCGCGATCGTGACGGCAACGTCGGCCGCAAGCCCAGCCAGCGCGAGCGTCCGGCGGCGGCCTCGCCATCGGCCCAGGAGCGATCGGCCTACGAGCGAGAAGAGGGCGAGCGCCAGGGCAAGCTGGAAGGCGAGGGCAGCCCAGGCCGCAGCCTCGTAGCCGGCCGGGAAGTAACTCCGCTTGCCCAGGAGCTGGGCGAACGCCAGCGGAACGAGGGCGAGCCTGACGAGCGAGAGCATCCGCAGCAGGGTCATACGCCGCGTTCATCCAGCCGTTCGACCGCCCAGCGCGCGTGCTCGCGCAGCATGCCGTCCTCATCGTCGACGTACCGTTCCACCGCGACCCGCGTGGCCTCGCCGCCGACGTTGCCGGCCGCGACCAGTGCGTTGCGCCGCAGGTACCGCGGGTCGTTCCGGGGGACGTACAGACGGTCGTAGCGGCTCACGAGCTCCTCACCGTCGGCCTCGAGCCAGTCGACGAGCGAGATCGCCGGCTCCGCCCCCGCTGGCGGCACGGCCTCGGCGCGCCGCTTCTCGATCCCTCGATTCCAGGGGCAAACGTCCTGGCAGATGTCGCAGCCGTAGACGGACGAGCCCAGGTGCTCGCGGTAGCCCTCAGGAATCGCATCCGGAGCCTGCGTCCAGTACGAGAGGCAGCGGGTCGAGTCGAGCACGCCCGGCTCGTCGAGCGCGCCCGTCGGGCAGGCGTCGATGCAGAGCGTGCACGAGCCGCAACCCGCGTCGAGCGGCTGCGTCGGCTCGAGCTCCACGTCGGTGACAAGCGTGCCGAGCACCACCCACGATCCGTATCGCCGCGTGATCAGGAGCGTGTTCTTGCCGTAGAAGCCGACTCCAGCGCGCGCGGCACCCTCGCGGTCGACGTGCTGGTTTGCGTCCACGAGGACGCGGTAGGTGCCGCCGAGGGTGCGCCCCAGCGCATCCAGCTTCTCGCGCAGCTCCGCATAGCGATCCGCCCACGTGTACCGCGACAGGCGGCCCTCCCCGGCGGCAGGCTCGGCGGTCGGGGCGTAGTAACAGAGCGCTGCGGAGACGACGGTGCGGGCGCCCCGGAGCAGCGACTCCGGGTGGCACGAGACCTCGGGTCTCGCCATGGTGAACCGCATGCCGGCAAAGAGGCCGCGGGCCTTCCGCTCGCGGATGTGCTGCTCGGTCTCCCGGTAAGCCTCGGCCGGAGCGGCCCCGACGACGTCGAGACCGAGCTCGGCGGCCGCACGCGCAAGCGTCCCCCCATGCATGGGAGAATTGTGCACATGAAAGCGATCCGTATTCACGAAGATGGGGGGCCTGAGGTTCTCCGCTACGAGGACGTGCCCGATCCCGTCGCCGGGGCTGGGGATGTGCTCATTTCCCTGCGTGCGGCATCCTTGAACCACCTCGACCTCTGGATCCGGAAGGGCATGCCTTCGGTGCCGAAGCCCCGAATCCTTGGCGCCGACGGCGCCGGCGTTCGCGTCGATACCGGCGAGCGGGTCGTCCTCAACCCGGGGCTCGAGCACGGTTCCTCGATCGGGGTGATCGGCGAGCACACCGACGGGACGCACTGCGAGCTGATCGCGGTACCCGAGGCGAACGTGTTCCCGCTGGACGACGGGATCAGCTTCGAGACCGCCGCCGCATTCCCGCTCGTCTACGAAACCGCCTACCGGATGCTCGTGACGAAGGCAGCGCTCTCAGCCGGCGAGTGGGTGCTGATCTGGGGCATCGGTGGCGGCGTCGCGACCGCGGCCTTCGAAATCGCACGTGCGGTAGGGGCTCGCACGATCGTCACCTCAGGCAGCGACGAGAAGCTCGAGCGGGCACGCGAATGGGGGGCCGACGCCACGGTCAATCACCACACGGGCGACGTCGGCGCGGCGGTGAAGGAGGTCGGCGGCGCCGACGTGGTCGTAGAGACCGTCGGAGAGGCCACCTGGAAGACATCACTCGCCGCCGTTAAGCCCGGAGGGCGCGTAACCGTCTGCGGCGCGACGAGCGGACCGAATCCGCCGGCGCAGCTGCACCGGTTCTGGTGGAAACAGCTGACGATCTACGGCTCCACGATGGGCACGCGCGAGGACTTTCTGGGCGCCTACGAGCTCGTGCGAACTGGCCGCGCCCGCGTGCATGTCGACTCGGTCTTCCCCCTCAGCGAGACGCGCGCCGCGCACGAGCGGCTCGAGGCGGGCGAGCAGCTGGGAAAGATCGTGCTCGCGATTCCGGGCTAACCCGGAATTGGCGAGTACAGCCGACTGAGACGTCCGCGGATCAGATCGGCCGTGCGGCCGCGCTCTGCGGCACCCCCGGGAGGCGGCACCCATGGCGGCGAACCCCACACGCACCCCGGCTGAACGGTGTCTCCGTCGTATCGGGGAATCACATGTACATGAAAGTAAAAACGTCCTGGCCGGCGACGGTTCCGGAGTTGTGCCGGATGTTGACGCCCGCAGGCTCAAGCGCCTTCCGGAGCGCAGGCCCGACTCGATGGGCAACCGCCATCACATGCGCCGCCTCGGCTTCGCCGATCTCCCAGACGTCTCTCAGATGTGCCCGAGGAGCGACGAGCAAGTGTCCCGTCGTTGCCGGAGGCTCGCACAGGAATCCCATGGCTCGTTCATCGGAGTAGACGATCTCCTGAGCCTGCTCACCGCGCACGATGGCACAGAACGGGCGGCCGGTCGGCATTTCTAGACCTCGGCGTCAGCCAAAGCCCAGGATGAACTTCGCGTCGTCCGACATGCGCTCGGGCGTCCACGGCGGGTCGAACGTCAGCTCGACCTCGACCTCGTCCACGCCTTCCACCGAGGCGGCAGCGTCGTGGATCCCGTCCTGGATCATCTGACCGGCCGGACAGCCCATCGAGGTGAGGCTGTGGATCACCTTCACCTTGGGGCCGTCGATCTCGACGTCGTAGAAGAGCCCCAGCTCGACGATGTCCATCCCGAGCTCGGGATCCTCGACCGTGTGCAGCGCCTCGACGATTGCTTCCTTGGTCGGCATGGGTCGAGTGTAGCCGGGCAGCTCAGCTGAACGGATTCTCGATCGCAACACCGGCAATCGTCCGGCCGGGTTGGAAGTCCGCAGAGAGGATCCGGTCGGCGCCCGCCTCGCGGGCGGCAACGACGATCAGGGCATCCCAGAAAGACAGCCGCTGCCGTTGCTCCAGCTCGGCTGCGGCGAGCACGTCGGCGGGCTCGATCGCGCGAACCGGCCACGCTAGGTAGGAGCGGATTACCTCGCGGGCAAGAGTTCGCCGAAGCGGCTTCTGAACCTTCCGCGTCAGCGCGACGTAGAGCTCCTGCAGCACTTGCGTGCTCAGGATCCCTTCCCGTTCCCGCCACAGCTCGGCCACGAGCAAGCGTGCGCGCTCATGAACGTGGGCACGCCGGTCGTGCGCGTATACGAGCACGTTGGTGTCGACGAACGTCGGCAACTCACCACTCGTGCAGCTGCTCGCGCGGACCGAGCGGCTCTCCGCCGAGATCGAATCCGCGCTCGAGCCTCGCGATCGCCTCGCGCTCGGCGGCCTCGTATGCATCCTCGTCGCCGACGAGGGTCTCGATCTGCTGGGCAACCAGCCTGCTGATCGACAGCGACCGCTCCGCCGCGACGATGCGCGCCTTGCGGATCACCTCCTCGTCGAGTTGAACCGTCAGGTTGCGCTTCGCCATCACCACAGCTTAGCGTGCTCCACGTTATTAACGAGGTCAGCCGAGGAGCCGCACTTCTTCCTTCCGCTCCCGGGCGAAGAAGTGGATCCCATCGGTGAAGCGCACCCAGTTGCACCGCATGCACATCACTAGCGAATGTGTCCGCGCGCTGTCAGCGTGGAAGCGAACCCCGCGCAGGAGGTCCCCGTTCGAGACGCCCGTCGCGACGACGATCACCTCGCCCGGCGCGAGGTCGTCCGAGCTGAAGACGCGGTTGACGTCCTCCACCCCGTGCTCGCGCGCGGCCTCGATCTCCTGCCGGGTCGTCGGCCAGAGCTGCGCCTGCAGGTCGCCGCCGAGGCAGCGCAGGGCAGCTGCGGAGAGCACTGCCTGGCGCGTCCCGCCGATCCCGATCGCGAGATGGTCGTTCGTGCCGCGGATCGCGGCGGAGATCGACGCCGTCACGTCACCGTCCTGGATCAACTTGATGCGCGCGCCGGAAGCGCGAATCTCCTCGATCAGGTCGTGATGCCGCGGGCGGTCGAGGATGATCGTGGTGATGTCGTTCACGTTCCGGCCGAAGCTCTCTGCGATCGCGGCGACGTTGTCCGCGATTGGCTTCGTCAGGTCGATCTTTCCGCGCGCCCTCGGCCCCACTGCCATCCGCCGCATGTACATGTCCGGCAGCCGGAGCAGCGAGCCGGGGGGACCGACGGCGATCATCGACATGGCGCCGTTGCCGCCGCGGGCGACGACACCGCGCCCCTCGAGCGGATCGACCGCCAGGTCGAACGCAGCGCCGCCCGCGCCGATGCTCGACCCGACCTCGAGCTCCTCGCCGCCGCCGGCGCCGATCACGATCGTGCCGTCGATGGGGAGCTCAGAGAGGCCCGCGAGCATTGCGCCTTCAGCGGCGTTCTCGGCGGCATCCTGGTCGTCCCGACCGAGCCAGCGCGCCCCCGCGAGCGCAGCCCACTCCGTCGCACGAGCGAACAGGGCACATGGGCACGGCAGCCGACGCTCCTCGCTCACCGTGACACCCGCGCGATCCGTTCGGCCCGCTCGAGCACGAGCTCCATCACCGCGCCGATGCCGCCGTCACGCGACTCGTTCTCGATCACGGGCACGTCACACCTCCTCGCGCGTTCGACGATGTAGTCCTGAATCATCCTGATCTCCGGGAGCGCCGCCATGTAACGGTCGACGGGCCGCCCCCCGTCGGAGCTCAGATCGCGGCTCCAGAAATGCGTGCGGTGGATCTCCTCGTCGTGGATCGCGAGCACGCACTGGACGACGAGCGCGCGATCCAGGTTCGTCTCGAACATGCCCGGGACGAGGTGCACTCCCTCGAGCACCATCGACCACCCCTCGTCGAGCGCCCGCTGCAGCGCCGCCTCCACTCCGACCAGCACGTTCCGGGTCTGATCGAGGAAGCCGAGCAGCGCGACGTCGCCCGATTCCTCCTCCTCAGCCTTGCTCAGGCCGAGAGCCGCCTCGAAGCTGGAGTAGTGGATCGACGGCATGAACTCCTTGGCGAAGAACGCGCGCATCGTCTGCCGGACGAAGTCGGTCGAGGTGACGCGCGTGATCCCGAGCCGGTACGCCACCTCGGTGGCCACGGTCGACTTGCCGGTGCCGGTGCCGCCGCCGACGAGCAGGATCACGGGGAGGTCGAGCTCCTGGAGGTCGCGGTAGCGCTGCAGGCGCCGGACGGCACGCGACCCCGCACCCTCGCCGAGCAGATCGATCGCGAGCTCGCGCATGCGATCGAGGTCGACGGCCGTCGCGCGCCGCGCGGCGAGGTCGAACTCGATCCGCCGCGCGAGCTCGTACGCCTGATCCTCCTGCACGCCGACGGCGGCCAGCACACGCGCCATCAGCCCCTTGGAGTACGGGACGCTCGCTCCGCCCAGGAAGTCGAGCTGCCCGTGTCGTCGCTCGGTCACCCGCACGCCTCTTCGGCCAGCCGGACGAGCTCTTCGTCGAGATCGGGCTCGCCCGGCGCCGACGTGACATCGCTTCCCGCCAGGACGACGTCGACTCCGCGCTCGCGGGCCGCCGCGGCCACGACATCGATTGCCGCCGCCTTCAGCTCGACGAGAAAGACGTCGGCATCGACCGACTTCAGTTCCTCGGCAAGCGCGGCCCGGTCGGCGAGGCTGCCGGAGACATGCACCACCTCTGCCCCGTGCTGCTCTCCGAGATGCTCGGCGAATCCTTCGTGTGCGCTCGCCGGCGCGGTCGAGAAGAAAGCGACGCGGCGGCCCTCGATCGGCTCGACCGGGCGAGGACGCAGAACAACGGCAACGACCCGCGGCACGAGCTCGCGGGCACGGTCTCGAAGCTCCTCCCACCCGCTCCCCTCCTCCGCCATCGTTAACACGGCAAGGTCGGAGATCAGGTGGCGGTATTCGTTCAGGTAGCCCGTGACGACGGCAGGATCCTGCTGTGCGTTGACGACAAGGATCCGTCGGCCGGTCTCGACGGGTGGCAGCGCGGCCCCGCTACCGTCGAAGAGCACGAGCTCCGGCTCAAGGTCGACCGCCTTGCGAGCTCCCTCGGCGACGTTCGACGCGAAAACCGCGCCGGCAAGCCCGCCGCCGCAACGGCGGCAGCCGACGGTTGGAACGCCGGCAAGGGCAGCCGTCTCGAGATAGTCGGAGGCCGCGTGACGTCCTGACTCGGAGAGCTCCAGCAGCGCGTCCACCGTCGGCGCGATCTCCGCCACCTCCGGCTCGGGCGGCCCGCCGCGGCCCATCGAGACGACGACGACCTTGCGGTTGCGCGCGAGGAGCGCGGCCGCGTGCGCCGTGATCGCGGTCTTGCCGACGCGCTTGCCGGTCCCGACGATCCCGATCGAGGGGAGCGGAAACGGCTCGAACACCGGCGGGTCGAAGCGGAAGTCGGCGCCGATGTACGGCAGGCCGTGCACGAGCACCGCGCTGGCGACGCGGAGGCGCTCCACTGGACCGAGCACGGGCTCGTCGGAAAGATCGACCACGACCTCCGGTCGGTGCTCCTCGAGGGCGCCCTCCAGCGTCTTGGCGAGGGGCACCCCGTAGTCGGACTCGTCCCGGAGCTTCTCCTTCCCGCCGAGCAGGTGCGCGGCGACGAACTCGTACGGGAGCTCCTCCAGCGCAGCGCGAACCACCGGCGCGTAGTGCTCCCCATCGATCAGCGCGAGCGCCCTCACGCCAGTCGCCGTCACGAGCGCGTCCTCACCTCGTCCTCGATCCGGCCCGTGTACTTCTCGTAGGCAAACGTGTCGAGCGAGAACTGGATGATTCGCTCCTGGCCGTGAAAGGGGTGCTTCCGCCAGACGTCGACGTGGGTTCCCGAGACTTCGACGAGGTTGTAGCAAGGCCGAGTGTTACCCCGAAGGCGCAGCGACGAGACGGTTCCCGTGTTGACGACGAAGAGGTTCTCGAGCCGCCAGGCGTACGGCACGTGCTTGTGGCCGGAGAGCACGAGCTGCACACCGGCACGCTGGAGCGTCTCGATCGTGTCTCCGGCGTCGTAGATGACGTTGCGCTCGCGGCCGGTACCCGGGACGGGCAGCAGGTGGTGATGGCAGACGAAGACACGCATGAGCGCCTCCTCCCGGAACTGCTCCTCGATCCAGCGGTAGCGGCCTCGTCCGATCTGGCCGTGATCGAGGTCCGGCTCGGTCGAATCGACCGCAACAACTGTTACCGGTCCAACCCTCGTCACCGAATTGCGCTCGCCGAAGAGCTCCTCGAAGTGGACGTAGCCGACGTTGCGCGAGTCATGGTTGCCGGGGATCACGACCAGCGACTCGCACTCGATCCGGTCGAGATAGCGCTTGGCCTCCTGGTATTCGTGCTTGAAGCCGAACGTCGTGAGGTCGCCGGAGCAGACGACGATGTCCGGCTGCACGTCGTTGATCTCCGCGATCGCGCGGTCGAGCAGGCCGGGGACGAAGTACTGCCCGCCGCAATGGAGGTCGGAGAGGTGGGCAATCGTGAACGTTGCGTCTCTGCGATCCGCCATGGCGCAAGCATAGGCAGGTTCTGCGCGGATCCGGCCCCGAGTCGGATCCGCCGGCGGTCGGACCGCAGCCGAGCACGGAGGCGGAGATTCGTCCTAGAACGAGGGATTCGGAACTCGCGAGCTTTGGCCGAAGGACTACGGCGGCGTTGCTTGTCCCCTCCGCGCCTACACATCCCTCCAGGAGGTCCAATGCCTCACGGCATCACCACTCCGCGCTTCTCCTTCCTCCGGCTGCTCATTGCGGTAGCAGCCGCGACCCTGTCGCTGACGCTCGTCCAGAACGGCAGGGCCGCCGACTCGGCGCCGGTCATCAGTCTCGGTCCGGTTTCCGTGCTGAACGGCACCGTCACCGTCTCGGGCAACGTCGGCGGCGACTCCGTGGCCGACGTGGTCCTCACCGTCAACGGCTCCCCGGTCGGCGTCAATGCGAACGGGCAGTTCACCGGGTCGGTGAATCTGGGCGGTCAGTCTGCGCTCAACCTGACGCTGAAGAACCCGACCAACGGCGAGACGGCCCGAATCTCGATCCCGATCAACACCAAGACGGTCGGGCCCGACGGACTGATCCGCTCCGACGTGCTCAAGCCGCTCACCGACGCCGGGATCAACATCATCCGGCCGCTGGAGGGCTTCAAGATCTTCGACGGCCAGCCGCTCAAGCTCGAGGGCTCGGTCCTCGAGAAGGACAAGCTCGCGAGCCTGACCGTGAACGGCAAGGACGTGCTCGCGACGCTCCGTCCCGACGGCTCGTTCGACGCTCCCGTCTCCGGCACGAGCCGCGAGGTCAACGTCACGGCCACCGATCGTCAGGGCGTCTCGCAGACGAGCAGCTTCACCACCGTGCAGGCCTCGTCGGTCATCGCGACGTCCGCCGGCCGTTCGGTCGCAGCCAAGGGAGCGAGCGGCGTGCGCATCACCTCCGTGCGCTACCTGACGAAGAACCTCGTGCGCACGGGCAAGGTAACGATGATCGTCACGGTCAAGGATCGCCGCGGCCTGCTCGTTCGTGGTGCGAAAGTGCGGATCCGCGGCGTCGCCAGGACCGTCTTCCTGACCCTGAAGGGCGCACAGACCAAGACGACCAGCAAGATCGGTCGAGCTACCTTCACGATCAAGCTCAACAAGCGTGTGCTCACCAGCCGCTTGAAAACCAAGCGGTTCGTCGTCGCGTCGATCGCCTCGACTCCGAACGCATCAACCTCCCTCGTGACCTCGTTCCGGCTCCCCGCCAGGCGCAGCGGACGCTGAACGAAGGACTGGTACGCCCTGCCGCTCCCCGGAGCGGCAGGGCGTCGTGCACCTGCAGGCCACTAAGCACGAAGGAGCGAGCCCGAATGTCCAGCGGTATGAGAAGCACATCTGCGGCGGATCGTTGGTGCTCACGCGCAGGGAAGTGCCTGCTGCCTTCCCTCCTCGCCGCAGTTGCGGCTGCCGTGACGATCGCGTCGTTCGACGAGCCCGGGCGGGCAGCGATCGGGGAGGCAGCGACAGCTCCCTCCCCTCCTGCTCAGCCCTCGCTACCCACCGTCTTCGACGCTCCGGACGAGGCCTCAGCCGGAGCGAGTCGAGCGGCCGGGTCGACGCTTGCCGGCGCAGACAGACTCATGCCGGAACCTGAGTTCGTCCAGGGGCGTCTCCTCGTCAAGTTCGTCGACGGAACTCAGCCGTGGTTGGAGCGGAAGGTGCTTGCGGACGCAGAGACGCAGTTGGAGCTGACCGTGAGGCCCCTTGACGTCTACGTCGTCGATGTTCGGCGTGGCCGAACGCTGGACGCCATCGAGGAGCTCGCAGAAGCACCCGCGGTGGAGTACGTGGAGCGCGACGCAGCCGTGCAGAGCTTCACCACCACCCCGAACGACACGCTGTGGGAGCAGCAGTGGGGCCCTATGCTCGTCCGTGCACCCACCGCCTGGGATGCGACCATGGGCTCGCCAGGAATCATCGTGGCCGTCCTCGACACCGGCATCGACAGTACGCATCCCGATCTGCAGGATGCCGTCGTACCCGGCTACGACTTCGTCGAAGGCGACGCGTTCCCCACGGATGACAACGGACACGGGACGGCGACCGCTGGAGTGATCGGAGCGCGAACGAATAACAGCAGGGGTCAGGCGGGCCTGTGCTGGCGCTGCTCTCTGATGCCGATCAAGGTGCTGAACGCGAACCGCAGCGGGACGACGTCAGCGGTTGCAGCGGGTCTCGTCTGGGCGGTCGACCACGGCGCGCGGGTGATCAGCATGAGCCTCGGGGGCTCGGAGCCAACCCGGACGCTCGCCGAAGCTGTCGACTACGCGGTGCGCAAGGGCGCCGTCCTTGTTGCAGCTGCCGGGAACGAAAGCAGTCAGAACCTTTCCTACCCCGCTGCGTACGTCGGCGTGATCGGCGTCGCCGGCTCGGATCAGAAGGACGTTCTCTACAGCTGGTCGAACTACGGTTCGTGGGTGCCCGTCGCAGCACCGGGCTGCAACATCGCCCCCTTCTTGCGTGGCGAGTACGTCAACTTTTGCGGCACATCGGCGGCCGCCCCCGTGGTCGCCGGAATCGCCGGTCTCGCTCTCTCGGGGCGGCCGCTAGCCACCCGAACTGAGGTGGAGAACGCGCTCTTTCGCTCGGCGAATCCGATTGGAACCTCCGTCCGGTACGGCAGGGTGAACGCCGAGCTGGCCCTCGCTGCCCTAGGGGTAAAGCCGACGAGTCCGGCACCCGCCCTCTCTCCTCCCGTTCCCGTTCCCGTTCCCGTTCCCGTTCCCGCTCCTGCTCTCGCTCCTCCGGTGCCCGCACCAGTGGCGCCCACCGCGATCCCTGATCGGCATGCGCCTCAACCCGAGAGGCCGCTGCCGGATCCGCCCCCGGCGGCGAGCGGACAGACTCCGGCAAGGACTCCCTCGCCGCAGGTCACGACTATCCGCGGCACGCTGGGAGGATCGCCGCTCCGGTTCGTGGTCGGGCCTCTCCGCCACGGACGTTTGATCGCAACGCTGACGGCGCCGCGTGCTCGCACCCTGATGTTGACGCTCGTCGATGCTCGAGGTGCTCGGGTGGCCCGGATCTCGGGCCGGACCCCGCTACGGCTCTCCCACCCGGCGCTCCCCGAACGGTACCGCGTCTTCATCTCCGGCTCGGTTCGTGCTCCTTTTACGCTGCGCCTGAGGACTGGACGGAGCTAGCCACGTCCGGGGGGGTGGGTACCCTCGGGGTCGTGCCGTGGCAACTGCCTGCGTTCCAGGCTTACACCGGAGCGGCCCCGCCGAGATTCGCGAACGAGGTCGAGCTGGAGTGCGCGAAGCTGCTCGACTTCTACGGCGTCCCCTGGGCCTACGAACCCCGGACGTTCGTACTGGAGCGTGACGCCGACGGTCGTGTGACCTGTGCTTTCGCGCCCGATTTCTACCTTCCGGAGCAGGATCTCTACGTCGAGGTGACAGTCATGCGGCAGGCGCTCGTCACGCGCAAGAACCGCAAGCTGCGCGAGGTGCGGCGGCTGTACCCTGAGGTCAACGTCAAGCTCTTCTACCGGCGCGACATCGAGCGCCTGGCCCAGCGATTCAGGCTCAAGCTCGCCAGCTAGAGGCAGCCCCGGTCGGGGAGATCTACCTCTCCCGGGGGGAGATCGCGCGGCGCGTAGCCGAGCTCGGCGTCGAGATCGCGGCGGCCTATCGGGGCACCAACCCGATGCTCGTCGCGCCGCTGAAGGCAAGCGCCGTCTTTCTCGCCGACCTCTCGCGCGCGCTCCCGATCCCGCACGAGCTGGACTTCCTCGAACTGGCTGCCTACACCGGGGGTCATGGCACGACAGCGCGTGTCCTCAAAGACCTGGACGCCTCCGTGACTGGCCGTCACGTACTCATCGTCGAGGATGTGGTCGACACCGGCCTGACTCTCAACTTCCTCTCCCGGACGCTGTCGCCGCGGCAGGTCGCGAGTCTGGCGGCGGTGACGCTGCTCGACCGCCCGTATCGCCGGCTCGTCGACGATGTGCCGCTCCGTTTCGTCGGCTTCACGGTGCCGGACGAGCTCTTCGCCGGCTACGGGCTAGGGCTCGACGAACGCTGGCGTGCCCTGCCCGACCTCCACTTCGTCGTGCCCGAGGAGCTCCCGGATCTTCTGACCGCCGACGGCTACAAGTAGCCGAACGGATCCGTTGCGGCACCGTTCACTCGCACCTCGAAGTGCACGTGCGGTCCCGTCGAGTGTCCGGTGCTCCCGGAGTAAGCGATCAGCTGCCCCTGACTGACTGACTGGCCGACGAACACCGTGACGTTCGTGTTGTGGCCGTAGGCGGTCGCAATCCCGTTGCCGTGGTCGACGACGACGAGGTTGCCGTAGCCGCCTGACCAGCCGGCGATGATCACGGTGCCCGCAGCCGCCGAGACGACCGGCGTGCCGCTGGCGACCGCGATATCGATACCTTCGTGCATCCGACCCCAGCGCCAGCCGAAGACACTCGTGACCACCCCGTGCACCGGCCAGATGAACCCGGATCCAGATGACACTGGTTCAGGTGACGCTGGCTCAGATGACGCTGGCGACGGCATCGCCTGGCTCGTGGCTCGATCCGCGTGCGCAGATCGCTCAGTTTGCGCTGCCTGGGCTGCCTGGGCTGCCTGCGCCGCCCGCGCGGCCTGCGCCGCCTGGATCCTGGCCGCGAGCGCCGCACTCTCAGCCTCCAGCTCGTCCATGTGCGCCTGCGCGTCGTTACGGTCTGCTTGCACGCCGTTGAGGGTCGATTGCTTCGCTTGCCGGGCGGTCGCGAGCTCGCGCTGGCTCCACGCTAGCCGGTCACGAGCCGCCCGTTGTTCGGCCGTCCGCGCCTCGACCGCCCGCGTCGTCTCGACCTGGGCTTCACGCGTCACTTTGGTGTTCTCGCGCAGCCGGTGCATGTGGAGCTTTGCGCGCCTGACCTCCGTCACGATCTTCTCGTCCTGCCGGCCGATATCGCTCAGGAACTCCAGCTGGTCGAGCATGTCGCCGAAGCTCGCCGCCTCCAGGACGACGCTCAGAGGCTCGGTCGGGTCGGAGGTATAGATCTCGACGAGTCGCCTGTTCAGACGCACGGTGGCGGCGGCGTGCTGCTTCTGGAGGAACTCGAGCCTGCTCGTCTGCAGGTGGAAGAGCTCGTTCAGCCGGTCGAGCCGGCGCTGCTGCAGCACGAGCTCGCTCTCGAGCCGGTCGAGCCGCGCCTGGGCCGAGCCGACCTCACCCTCGAGCGCGGCAATTTTTTGTGTCACCACCTCGATCTGCGACGAGAGGACCCCTTCACGGTCGCGGGCGCGCTCGATCTTCTGCTCGAGGTTGTCGATGCGGGCATCGAGCACCCGTTTCCGGAGCCCGGCATCCTGACCGGTGGCTGGTGCGACGACGCAGAGCGTGAGCGTCAGCGCAGCGGCGATGACGAGCCGTGTCATTCCCAAAATAGATTTCGGCAGGTAGTCAGCCGTCCCTCCCGGATCGGCAAGCCGCCAGTCTAATCAGGTTCCGACAGGTATTCGTTGCGGCGCGCGAGAAAAATGCCTGCTGACGCCCTCTTCGAGGCGTTCTACAGCGGGCCGGGCTCGGGGATCTGCGGTGGCTGCGGGGGGTCGAGCTCGCCGGGCGGCGGATACGGCTCGGGGATCTGCGGTGGCTGCGGGGGGTCGAGCTCGCCGGGCGGCGGATACGGCTCGGGGATCGGCTGGGGCTGCGGAGGCTGGGGCTGCGGGGTGGGTTCCATGCGAGACCTCTACCCCGGCCTGTCCGCTCTTACACGCGAGTGAGCTTGCGCGGCTTGAGGCTCGAGCGCCCTGAGCGCCTCGCTCGCCTCGCGGCGGAGCGGGCCGACGAGCGTGCGGTAGTCGTCGTCCGAGACCTTGCCGGTGCGGTGGTCGAGCTCCAACTCCTTCAGCGACGCCAGCGCCCGATCGCGTATCTCGCCGAGCTCAAGCTGGCGCCGCTCGAGCTCGCCTGGCTCCTCGAGCGTGTCCTCGGCTGCGAGTGGGTCGCGCAGGTACGGCAACGCGACCGCGACCACGCAGACTGCTGCGAGCAGCGCGCCCAGAGCGAGCGCGAGGGTCACGACCGCGCTGAGATGCCCGCGCGCGCGTAGCGGAGCGCGAGGCGGCGCTGCTCGCGCGCGTCCGGCCAGAGCGTGACGAGCGACCCGAGCAGGAAGACGAGGCCCGCGAGCCAGATCAGGTTGACGAGCGGCTTGACGAAGGCGCGGAAGTAGACCGCGCCGTCCGGATCGAGCTGCTCCGCGATCAGGAACAGATCCTCGCCCCTCACGAGGTCGCTGCGGATACCGACCTCGTTCGAGACCTGCTGCTCAGCGGTATAGGCGTTCTTCCCCGCCTCGAGCGTGCCGAGCGACGTGCCGTTGCGCGTCACGTCCACCTTCGCGCGCAACTCAGTCGCGTTCGAGCCGGCCGTCTCCTCGAGCGACACGTACGTGAGTCGGTAGTCGCCGACTGCGAGGGTCTCGCCGCGCGTCAGCCGCCCTTCGGCGACGGTGTCGTACGCGCTCGAGCCGGCAACGCCGATCGCGAAGAGGACAACGGCGGCGTGGACGACGTAGCCGCCGTAGCGGCGCCGGTTACGTGCGACAAGATCGGAGAACGCGCGGAGCCACGAGCCGCCCGAGAGAGCGCGCCGGGCTCGCGTCCCACGCGTGAACTCGTAGAGGATCGACGTGAGCACGAAAGCCGAGAAGGTGTAGGCGACGAGCCCTGGGATCGAGGAGCCGGCGCCGAGCGCGAGCAGCAGCACGCCGGTCGCGACGGCGGCACCCGCCGGCCAGGCGAACGATGCCGCGAGGCTGCGGAGGGATGCGCGGCGCCACGCGACAAGCGGCCCGATTCCCATCAGCAGCAGCAGGGGCAGCCCGAACGCACGCAGGAAGAAGTTGTAGTAACCCGGCCCGAGGATCCGCTGCTCGCCGTACACGGCCTCGTGCAGGATCGGGTACGTGACGCCCCAGAGGATAGTCAGCGTGAGCGCGACGAAGAGCAGGTTGTTGTAGAGGAACGTCGCCTCCCGGGAGACGAGCGACTCGAGGCGAGTTTGCGCGCGCAGCAGCGGCAGCCGCGACAGGACGAGCGCGAGCGAGCCGGCCACAACGAGGCAGATGAAGCCCAGGAACCAGGGGCCGAGGTCTCCCTCCGTGAACGCATGGATCGAGCTGATGATCCCGGATCGCGTCAGGAACGTCCCGAAGAGCGAGAGCGAGAAGGCGAGGAGCACGAGCAGGACGTTCCAGACCTTTAGCATCCCGCGCTTCTCCTGGATCATGACCGAGTGCAGGAACGCGGTGGCCGCGAGCCACGGCATCAGGGCGGCATTCTCGACCGGATCCCAGGCGTAGTAGCCGCCCCAGCCCACTTCCTCGTAGGCCCAGTGGGCCCCGAGCAACTGGCCGATGCCGAGCGCCGTCCACGCGACGAGCGTCCAGCGTCGGGTCGCGACGATCCAACGCTCGTCCGCACGGCGGGCGAGCAGCGCGCCGATCGCGAACGCGAAGGGGACGGTGAGACCGACGTAGCCGAGATAGAGCAGCGGCGGGTGGGCCATCATGTAGGGGTTCTGCAGGCTCGGGTTGAGCCCACGTCCATCGAGCGGTGCGACCTGGGTCACGAACGGCGAGGCCCGAAAGACGACGAGGAACGCGAAGAAAGCTGCAACGAGTCCCAGCACCGGCACCACCCACGCGATCAGGTCGCGGGCGCTGCGACGGTTGAGCAGGACGGCAATCGCGGCGTAGCCGGTGAGAATGAGGAGCCACAGCAGGAGGGACCCTTCCTGGCCGCCCCAGAACGCCGAGATCGTGTAGCCCGTGGGCAGGTCGCGGCTCGTGTGGGCCGCGGCGTAGACGAATGAGAAGTCGTTGCGGATGAGAGCGACGACGAGTACCCCAGAGGCGATGATGGTGCTGCCGAAGGCCGCGATCAGCGCGTTCTGCGCTGAGTGCGCGAGCCTGCGCTTCCGGTTGCGGGCGGCGTAGGCGCCAGCAACGACCGCGTACAGCGCGAGCGCGAGCGTAACGACGAGCGCGGCGCGACCGAGCTCAGGCATCAGCGGGAGGGGGCTATGTCGTGCTCTTGTCTGTGTCCGGCGCGTACTTCGACGGGCACTTCGTGATCAGGGAACCCGGGATCGCAACGAACGTCCCGTTGCGTAGTTGCCCGTCGACGACGACGTCGCGCCCCGGCCGGAAGAGGTCCGGAACCGAGCCCTCGTACAGGACGGTCACACGTCCCTGCCCCTCGCCCCGGATGTCGCGCAGCTGGAACCGGAGACCGCCGGCATGTGCGTCCCCGCGAGGCGAGCCGACGACATGGCCCGCGAGCGAGACGACCTCGGTTCTCCCCAGGAGCTCGCTCGGCTGGATCATGGGCGTGCCGCCACCCACGATCGACGTGTAGAGCAGGAAGACCGCGAGCACCGCTGCCACCGACAGCGCGATCACGAGCCGCGCGGGACTGCGCTTCCGTGCCACGACCCCATCGTACCGTCGGCCGGCGTGGCGCCGCCTGAGGCGCGGTCAGTTCGACCGGGTGGTCAGGCCGACGGAGCTGTCAGACCGACCGGGGAGCGGTCTCACGACGAGCGGGAACGCGGTAGCCGTGGTCGTGGCACAGCGACCCGGGCGAGTCCTCGGTGAGGGCGTCGCAATAGCCCTTCCCGTACGCGGCACGCATGAAGGCCGCCATCACCTCGATGCTCCACTCCGAGACCTCGGCTGCCTCTCGCCAGAGATCGGTGAGGCGCAGGTCGATGTCGAGCTCCAGCAGGTCGATTCGCGTCGGCGTGTTCAACATAGGAAAAGCGTAGGTCCCCCGTCGGACGACACCTGCCGGCGAGGCTAGGATCACGCTCGTGGCCGTGAGCCGAATCCGGCTCGGACCTGCGCGCCTCCCCTCCCGCGAGACGCCCGAGCGCGCCATTGCGCTCCTCGTCGAGCGCGGCTACACGGCCTGCGAGCTCGACTTCGAGAGCGGCTTCTGGATGGACTATCCCTGGGCCGAGAGGCTTGGAGCAGCCGCGCGAGCACACGACATCGCGCTCTCCGTGCACGCACCCCTCTTCGCCTTCCCGGGTCATCCCGACGAGCGGAAGGCGAAGCAGGCGCTCGGCGCCCTCGACCGGAGCGCGGGCCTGGCGACGGCGGCCGGAGCAGGGATCGTCGTGATCCACCCCGGCTTCTGGCTCGGTCGCGAGCGCTTGCAGACCCTCGACGACGTCGCGCGCCAGCTGGAGGCGCTGTGGGAGCGGCTCGAACGAAAGGACCGCACCGTTCCCTTCGGCGTCGAGGTCATGGGCCGCGTCCGCGAGCTCGGCTCCCTCGACGACGTGCTCGAGCTTTCCCAGCGCGTCCCATTCGCCCGGCCGGTGCTCGACTTCGCGCACCTGCACGCGACCTCTGACGGCGCCTTCACCGACGTCGAGCCGTTCGCGGAAGCCCTCGCGCGCGCCGATGCTCTGCTCGAGCCGGCCGCGGCGTTCCACATCCATTTCTCTGACATCGCCTACGCGAACCGCAACGAGACGAAGCACCTGTCCTACGGCGAGGGGACGCTGCGCGCGGAGCCGCTCGCCGAGGCGCTCGCCCGGTTCAACCGCGATGCGACGGTGATCTCGGAGTCGCCCGACGAAGCGTCGACTCAGACGATCGGCGCGCTACTGGGGGCCGGAACGAGCTCGGCCAACCGTTCCTCGTAGGGAGCGGCATCGGCCGCCCGGCCGCGAGAGCGGAGGAAGGTGGCGAGTGCCTCCAGCGGCTCGATCCGGTAGCGCCGGTAGTCCGTGCCATCCAGGATCTCGAGCGCCTCCCGCAGCAGCGCCTCGGCCTCCTCGTCGTTGCCCTGAGCGGCCCGCACGAGCCCGAGCGCGACGCGCGTGGTGGCGCGCGAGCTCATGTCGCGCGGGCCGACCGTCTGCCTCGACTCGAGCGCATACCGCTCCGCCTCGGGAACCTTGCCCTGCTCCAGCAGCACCTGGGCCAGCGTGCGCTGGGTCTCGACGAGCGTGCTGCGGTCCTCCAGCGGCTTCAGCATCCGGATCGCCTCACGCAAGAGCTGCTCGGCATCGGCGGGATGCCCGCGACGCCAGCGAACCAGCGCGAGCCAGTTGAGCACCCTTGCAGTCGGGATCGTGACGCCCGCTTCCTGGAAGAGCCGCAGGGCCTCCTCGAAGGCCTCCTCTGCCTCGTCGAGCTCCTCCCTGCGCACGTGCAGCTCGCCCTGGGTGCGCAGCGCCCAAGCCCGAGCGACGAAGCTGCCGCTCTCCTCCGCGAGCTTGATCGCTTCCGTGAGGTACTGCTCGGCCTGGTCGTCGTCGAGGCGCGAGTAGTGCATCGCGGCGAGCTCGACCGCAGAGCCACTCTCGAGGTCCTTTCGGTCGGCGCGCCGAGCGATCTCGAGCGTCTGCAGCGCATACCGCTCGACGCTCGTCAGGTCGCCCTCCCACCAGCCGATCTGGCTGAGCAGCGCGAGCGCGTCGTACCGGCCGGGATCATCGTCGCCGGGCAGCACGTCGAGCGCCGCGTGGGCGAGCTCGCGCGCACGGGTCACGTCTGCGTCACGCGACAGCGCGACCTCCGCGAGAGCCGTCAGCGCCCGCCCCTGAAGTCGGGCGTCGCCGGCTTCGGCCGCCGCTGCCCGAACGTTCTCCATCTCCGTCGAGACGGCGGGCAGGTCGGTGAGCCGCCACGCCGCACGGGCAGCCTGATAGCGGCGTTCGAGCGTGGGCTCGAGCTCAACCGAGCGCAGCAGCAGGCGCCGGGCCGCGGTATTCGCCTCGCGTGCAAGCGCCCTCTTGCCGGCGGACTCGAGCGCCGCGGCCGCCTCGGCTGCGAGCTCGGCCGGCGGCGACCCGTCGAGATCCCCCAGCAGACCGGCCGCCTGGTCGAGGTGGTACGCGCGGATCTCGAGCAGCTCGTCGCCGGTGCGCTCCTCGAGCCAGTTCGACACCTGCTGGTGCAGCTCCGCACGCGCGCCCTTCGTCAAGCCGGAGTACGCCACGTCGCGGATCAGCACATGCTTGAAGCGGTAGGCAGGCTCGCCGGAGATGGTCGAGCGGTTCTCGCGGAGCAGGAAGTCGCGCAACAGCAGGTCGTCGAGCACCGAGTCGAGCGCCTCGATCTCGGGAGCGAGAGTCGCGACCGCGCCTTCCCAGAAGATTCGCCCGACGACGGCCGCGCGCTGGAGCAGCGTCTTCTCGTTGCGCGGGAGCCTGTCGATGCGCGCGGCGATCATCGCCTGGAGCGTGTCGGGGATGCGCTTCGCGCTGTTGCCGTCCTCGAGCAGCATCCGCGCCGTCTCCTCGACGTACAGGGGGTTTCCCTCCGTCTTTTCGAGCAGGGATCGCCGATCGGCGATCGAGAGCTCCCGGTCTCTGAGGAGGGCGTCCACGAGCTCCTCGCTCTCGGCCAGCGCGAGCGGTTCCAGCTCGATCGCCGTCGCACGAACCCGTCCGCCGCCCCAGCCGGGACGCAGGTCGAGCAGCTCCGGGCGTGCCAAGCACACGATGAGCAAGGGCGCGTCCTTGATTCGGCCGGCGAGATGCTCGACAAGCTCGAGCAGCGGCTCCTCGGCCCAATGGATGTCCTCGAAGACCAGAATCAGCGGCTGCGCGTGAGCGAGCTCGGTCGCCCACTCGCGTGCCGCCCACGCGATCTCCTGCTGGCTACGCTCGGCCTGGACCGCATCGAGGACGCCGGCTGCGAGCGCGAGCAGGTCGGCGACAGCGTCGTCGCCGCAGCAGGCACGCAGCTTCGAGACCGCTTCCTGCACCGGGTCGTCGTCCGTGATCCCAGCCGCGACCTTGACCATCTCCGCGAGCGGCCAGTAGGTGATGCTCTCCCCGTAGGGCAGGGATCGCCCTGTGAGGACGGTTGCGCCCTCGACACCCGCGGCGAACTCGCGTGCGAGCCGGCTCTTGCCGATTCCGGGCTCGCCATAGATCGTGAACAGGTGAGCACGCCGATCGCGGGTCGCGCGGGCGAAGGTCGTGTGGAGCAGCTCGAGCTCGTAGTCGCGACCGACGAGTGGCGCCGAGATCGTGGGCGCGCGACCGTCGCCCGCGCGGACGCCGACGACGAGCCTGACGGGAAGCGCCTCGCCGAAACCGCGCAGGTCGAGGGTGCCGCGATCCTCGGCCTCGACGCACGCTCCTGCCAGACGGTGTGCGTAGGGGCCGATCAGGATCTCGCCCGGCGCGGCTGCCTGCTGCAGCCGGGCGGCGATGTTGACCGCCTCGCCGGTTGCGAAGGTCGACTCCGACTCGTCAGCGACCACCTCTCCCGACTCGATCCCGATGCGTGCCTCGAGCGCGAGCCCATGAACGGACTCCATAATCCCGACAGCCGCCCGCACCGCGCGTTCGGCGTCGTCCTCGTGGGCCTGCGGGATCCCGAAGGCGGCCATCACGGCATCGCCGGCGAACTTCTCGACGATCCCGCCGTGGGTCGTGACGCAGTGCGAGACGTGCTCGAAGAACGACGTCACGCGGCGACGGACGACCTCCGGGTCGCGCGTGGAGACGAACTCCGTCGAGCCTACGAGGTCGACGAAGATGACGGTTGCGAGCTTGCGTTCCACCCTGTGATTGTAGTGACCGCCGACCCCTCGGCCCGAGGCGCGAGCGAGCACTCATCTACCATCGAACGCGTGCTCGATCCGAAGGCCTTCAAGGCGTACGACGTCCGTGGCCTCTACGGGTCCGAGCTCGACGAGGACGGTGCCCGCGCAATCGGCCGGGCTTATGTGGAGCAGTTCGAGCCGCGGCGGATCGCCGTCGGACGAGACATGCGCCTCTCCTCCCCCGCGATGGCTGCCGCGCTGATCGACGGTGCCGCCGACGCGGGTACCGACGTGCTCGACCTCGGGCGCGTCGGCACCGAGATGGTCTACTTCGCGGTCGGCGAGCTGGGGCTCGACGGCGGGATCGTTGTCACCGCCTCGCACAACCCGAAGGAGTACACGGGCATGAAGATCGTCCGCCGCGGCGCGTTGCCGGTGGGCGGCGAGTCGGGCCTGCTCGAGCTCCGAGATCGCGCGGTCGAGATAGTGGCTCAGAGCCACTATCTCCCCCGTCGGCGCGGCACGGTACGCGGGGAGGACATCTGGCCCGGGTTCATCGACAAGGTGCTCTCGTTCGTCGACGTCGCTGCGATCAAGCCGCTGCGCGTCGTCGTCGACGCCGCCAATGGGATGGCTGGAACGATGCTTCCGCCCGTCCTCCAGCGACTGCCGATCGATGCCGTGCGGTGCTACTTCGAGCCGGACGGGACGTTCCCGAACCACGAGCCGAACCCGCTGCTGCCCGAGAACCGTGAGTTCATCGTCCGGAAGACGACGGAATCCGATGCCGACCTTGGCGTTGCCTTCGACGGTGACGCCGACCGCTGCTTCTTCGTGGACGACACCGGCCAGTTCGTGCCGGGTGACTTCATCACGGCCCTGCTCGCGCGGTCGATCCTGGCGAAGGAAGGCGGCGTCGCCAAGGTCATCTACGACGTGCGCGCGAGCCGCGCGGTGCCGGAGGCGATCGAGGCGGCTGGCGGCGAGGCCCTCATGAACCGCGTCGGCCACGCGTACATCAAGCACCGCATGCGCAAGGAGGGTGCCGTCTTCGGGGGCGAGGTCTCCGCCCACTACTACTTCCGCGACTTCTCGCAGGCCGACTCCGGCATCATCCCATTCCTGCTCATGCTGGAGTTGATCTCGAAGGAGGGCAGACCGCTGTCCGAGATCCTCGCGCCGTTTCGCGAGCGGTTCTTCCTCACCGGCGAGATCAACACGCCGGTCGCCGACGTCGCCCTGAAGCTGCAAGAGCTGAAAGAGCGCTATGGCGACGGGAAAATCACGCATCTCGACGGCATCTCGGTCGATTACGACGACTGGCACTTCAACGTGCGGCCCTCGAACACGGAGCCGCTGCTGCGCCTGAACCTCGAGGCAACCTCGCGGGACCTGATGGAGCGCAAGCGCGACGAGGTGGTCGGGCTGATTCGAGGATGACCTACGAGCTGGGCCACACGACCGACCGCAAGTCGTCCTTCAAGTACGCCGCCGTTGCGCGCGTTTGGTTCTCGGACACCGACGCGCAAGGGATCGTCTACTACGGCCGGTACCTCCCCTACTTCGACCACGCGCGCACCGAGTACCACCGCCACCTCGGTATCAGTGGCACCTGGATGGAGGGCCACGACTTCGTGATGCGAGCCTCGAGCGTCGAATACCACGCACCCGCTCGGTTCGACGACCTGCTCGAGATCTTCGTGCGGCTCGCGCGCATCGGCCGGACGAGCGCCACCTACGAGTGCGCCGCGTACCGACTCGAGGACGACGAGCTCACCGTCACCGCCACCCAGACGCTCGTCTTGGTCGACCTGCTGGAACGGCGAGCGACCGAGATCCCCGCCGCATACCGCGATGTCATCCGCCGCTTCGAGGGAGCTGATCTCCAGGCGTGAGCGATCCCGGGGGCGCTCTCGAGGCGATCGAGCGGGTCGTGAATCGGGGCGGCGAGGCCGACGACGTGCTGCGAGACGTCGTTCAGGTGCTGCACGAGCGCGGGTTCTCGTACGCGGCGGTCAGCTTCGTCGAGGGCGACCGGCTCGTGCCCGGTCCGTCGGCGGGCCGCGAGGCCGACAGCATTGAGGCACCCGTCGTCTTCGGCGGTTCGCAAGTCGCCACATTCGAGCTGGCGACTGACGACGGCGAGCTCGTCCGCCGAATCGCGACGCTGATCTCGCCGTACGCCCTCGTTGGCTGGGACACGGGCGGCGAGGCCTGGACGCCCTGAAGTCTTGCGGGGCGCGCCCGTTCGAAGCCCCCCAGCCTCGAACGGGCGTTGCAGCTCCCGCGTCCCCATCCCCCTTGCTTCTCTCTCGTTCTACGTCGAATCGGGCACGGCGTCTATCCCTCAGACGAGGTACCCCGCTGGTTTGAGGGACGATCCCTCGAACGAGGGAACTAGACGCCTCTAGTTGGGCGTCATTCGATAGGCGTCGAAGACCGCATCGAGGTTCCGCAGCGCGCCGAGCAGCGTGCGCAACTCCTTCACCTCGCCGATCTCCGCCGTGTACCAGTTGCGGGCCATGCCGTCTTCGACAACCCCGCCGTACGAGACGATGTTGGCGCCGTGCTCGGCGAACGTCCGCGCGACGTCCTCCAGCAGCCGTGGTCGGTCGAACGAGTCGACGGCGATCTGCACCCGAAAGCTCGCCGCGATGCTGCCGTCCCACTCGACCGGGGTGAAGCGCTCCGGGGTGCGCATCAGCGCTTTCACGTTGGGACAGTCCTCGCGGTGGATCGTGATCCCTCGTCCGAGGGAGATGTAGCCGAGGATAGGGTCTCCCGGGACGGGCGTACAGCATTTGGCCATGCGCGCGAGCACATCGTCGACCCCGTGCACCTTGATCCCGAGACTGTCGCTCGCCACGGTGGAGCGGGATCTCGGCGGCTTTAGCGAGACGACCGGCTCCTCCGCGACCTCCTCCGTCTTCAGGCGCTGGAGCACCTTGTTCACGATGTGGCCGGCCTGCAGCTTCCCCGAGCCGAGCGCGATGTAGAAGTCCTCCGCCTTCTTGAAGCCGGTCTCGCGAATCACCTGGGCGAGCACGGCCGAGCCCTGGAGCTTGCGATAGGGCAGGCTCTGGGCCTTCAGGGCGTTGTCCAGGAGCTCGCGACCCTTCGCCTCCGTCTCGCCTCGCGTCTCCCGCTGAAAGAACTGGCGGATCTTGTTGCGCGCGCGCGACGACGCGGCGAGGGACATCCAGTCGCGCGAAGGGCCGCGGCCCGTCTTGGAGGTCAGGATCTGAACGAAGTCGCCGCTCTTCAGGCGGTAGTGGAGCGGGACGATGCGGCCGTTGATCTTGGCGCCAACGGTCTTGTGTCCGACGTCCGTGTGGACTGCGTAGGCGAAGTCGATCGGGGTTGCTCCCGTGGGCAGCGTCTTCACCTCTCCCTTCGGGGTGAAGACGTACACCTCGTCGTCGAAGAGGTCTGTGCGGAACGTCTTCATGAACTCGCGCGGGTCGGCCTCGTCCTGCTGCCAGTCCATCAGCGACTTCACCCAGGTCAGCCAGTCGTCGTCCTGCTTGGCTCCCTTGCCGCGCTTGTAGACCCAGTGGGCGGCGATCCCGTATTCCGCCTCCTCGTGCATCTCGCGGGTGCGTACCTGGATCTCGAGCGGGTTGCCCTCGGGCCCGATCACCGTCGTGTGCAGCGAGCGGTAGCGGTTGAACTTCGGCATCGCGACGAAGTCCTTGAACCGGCCTGGCATCGGCTTCCAGAGGGAGTGGATGAGGCCGAGCGCGCCGTAGCAGTCGCGCGTTCCCTCGTCCCCGGAGCGCTCGACCGTGACGCGCATGGCCGTCAGGTCGTAGATCTCGTTGAACTCGCGGCCCTTCTTCGCCATCTTGTCGTAGATCGAGTAGAAGTGCTTCGCGCGCCCGGAGATGTCGACCGGGATGTCCACCTTCTCGAGCTCGGCGCGCAGAGTTGCGCTCGCCTTCGCGACCTGGGCCTCCCGGTCTGCCCGCCGGTCGGCGACCATCGCTCGGATCTCCGCGTACTTGCGTGGATGGAGGATCTCGAACGAAAGGTCCTCGAGCTCCCACTTGAGCGCGTGGATCCCGAGCCGGTGGGCTAGCGGCGCGTAGACCTCGAGCGTCTCCTTCGCCTTGCGCACCTGGGCCTGCTTGCCCTGGTACTCGATCGTGCGCATGTTGTGGAGCCGGTCCGCGAGCTTGATCAGGATGACCCGCACGTCCTGGGCCATCGCGACGATCATCTTCCGGTAGTTCTCCGCTTCGGCCTGCTCACGGCTCTGGAAGCTCGTCCGGGTCAGCTTCGTGACGCCCTCGACGAGCTGCGCGATCTCGCCGCCGAACTCGGCGCGCACGTCGTCGAGGTCGCGGTCGGTGTCCTCGACCACGTCGTGGAGAAGCGCGGCGGCAATCGACTGATCGTCGAGATGGAGCTCGGCGCAGATCTTCGCCGTCGACCAGGGATGGTGCACGAACGGCTCGCCGGACCGCCGAACCTGGCCCTCGTGCGCTGCGGCCGCATACTGGAACGCGCGGGCGATCAGCTGCTTGTCGAGGCCGGGGAAGTACCCCTCGACCGCAGCGATCAGCTCGTCGACGAGGTCTTGGTGATGCCTCGAAACGTCAACGACAGCCACCCTTTCAGTGTACTGAGCACCTCTGCGGGCGAAACCGCCCGGCAGGACTCTCGGTCTTGGTGGGGAACGGAGTCACGCATTGTTCCGCCGCCGGAGACAAGTCAAGAAGGCGACCGAGCTGGCGCGGCTGCTCGTGGCGCTGGACGACGCGGCGCGCGAGCGTCGATCGTCGCTCCCCCGCCGGAACCGGCTCTCGATCGGCGCCCGCTAGGCGCTAGAAACCTGCGCTCGTGCGGCTCGGGCTCCATGGTTTCTTCAGCGATACCGACGGACTGAAGCTCGAGATCGTCTACGTGCCGTAGCTATGCGGCGGCGGCCATCGCCGGCTCTGCGAGGAGCAGCGCGCGGAAGGCTTCGGACTCGTACAGCTGGCGCTGCACACCTTCGTCCAGCTCGAGCTCCTCGAAGACGCTGCGGGCATCGGGCGACCAGGCGCCTTCACCTGCCCGCCAGAGCTCCCCGAGGTCGGCTCGCAGCGCCTCGTACCCGTCGGGTGCCTCGAAGACGCGGCGGATGACGAGCTGCGGCGCCACGGTTCCGTTCCAGTGGTTCTCCTTCAGCCGACAGGCGAGGTCGTACCGCATCGGGCTCTGTCCGTTCGTTCGGCACAAGCGGTCGAGCTGGCCGCCGAGCCCGAACGCGATCGCGGAGCCCGCATCCCGTCCACCCTGGCGGACACGGAACCGCAGGTGCTTGCCTTCGCCAACGAGCGACGGCGCGACCGGCTCGCAGCTCGGCACGAGCAGCGTGATCTCCGGATTGCCGAGACCGAAGGGCGCGATCCGCTCGAGCTCGGTGGCAAGGTCGAGCGTGAGCGCGCGGCCGGGCACGACCGCGTCGATGTGCGTCGTCGGCACGAGGTCGTCGTCGACGAGCGTCAGGTCGGCCTGCGCAGCGAAGGCGCTCGCGAACGCCTCCAATCGGTCGTGCTCGATCGAAAGGCCGGCGGCGGCCCGGTGGCCGCCGAAGCGCAGCAGGTGTGCGGAGCAGGCGGCGAAAGCGCTGTGAAGGTCGAATGAGGTGACCGAGCGGCCGGAGCCTTTCCAACTGCTCTCTGCACGCGTGATCATCACGACCGGCCGACCGAAGCGCTCGACGAGCCGCGACGCGACGATCCCGATCACGCCCTCGTGCCACTCCTCGTCCCAGAGGACGTATCCCCGACGACGCCGCTTCGCCTCCGGCCACGACTCCACCTGTGCGACGGCCGCGCGCAGGATCCGCTCCTCGACGGCCTGCCGGTCGCGGTTCAGCGTCTCGAGCTCGTCCGCGAGACGCTTCGCCTCCTCCTCGCTCTCGGTCAGCAAGAGCTCGAGCGCGGCGTCCGGGCGTCCCAGCCGTCCCGCGGCGTTGATCCGAGGCGCGAGCCGAAACCCGACAGCCCCTGCGTCGACCGTCGCCGGGTCGACGGAGGCGCGTCGCATCAAGGCGCGCAGACCGGGCTTCTGGGTCCGCGCGAGGCCCCGGAGACCGGCGATCGCCAGCGAGCGGTTCTCGTCGAGCAGGGGGACGACGTCCGCGATCGTCGCGAGGGCGACGAGGTCGGCGTGCCGGGCGAGGGCAGGATGGTCGACTCCGAGCAGCGCCTGCGCAAGCTTGTACACGACGCCGGTGCCGCACAGTTCAGGAAACGGGTACTCGGATGGTCGCGTCGCGACGAGCGGGCACGAGGGCAGCGTCTGCGCCGGACGGTGGTGGTCGGTCACGATCACCTCGAGACCGAGCGCCTTCGCCTCAGCGACCTCTTCGGCTGCGGTGATCCCGCAATCGACGGTGAGCACGAGCCCGCAGCCCGCTTCGGCGAGCCGTGCGAGGGTTTGCCGCGAGACCCCGTAGCCTTCCTCGAAGCGGCTCGGAAGGTGCCACTCCACCTCCGCGCCGAGCACTCGCAGCGTCAGCACCGCAAGCGCCGTGGCGCAGATCCCGTCGACGTCGTAGTCGCCGTGCACGCAGATCCGCCGTCCCTCGGCGACGGCAGCGCGAATGCGCGCGACAGCCTCGGTCATGTCGCCCAGCAGGAACGGGTCGTGAGGCTCGCGCTCCCCCTCCAGGAATGCACGAGCTTGGGCGGCGTCAGAGAGGCCGCGGCGCGCGAGGATGGAGGCCGTAACCTCGCTCACGCCGAGCTCGCGCGCAAGCGATTGCACCTCGGAGTAGGAGCATTGTCGGATCGTCCAGTTGCCGTCGAACATGGCTGACCGACGGTACGGACGGGATCGGACAGACCGGTAGCAGGCCTGACTACGGCTCGTGCGTACGACGCCGGCGCAACGACTCGGTCACGATCTTGACCCAGAGGAGGACGATGCCGGCGAGCGCCCCGAGGGCGAGCACCGCGATCGGCGTGTAGATCGCCATCTCCCCGAGCGAGAACTTCGTCACCCACGTCCCGAGGAGCCAGATCGCGAGCACGACGACGATCATCACGACTATGAGGCGGCGCTGCGACGGCGCGAACATGGGGCCACGGTACCCTTCAACGGGATGAGTGAGACGAACTACGCGTCCGGCAAGGATTACGTCGTCGAGTTCCTGGGCTCGAGCTTCGGGTTCAGCGCTGCGGACTTCGAGGAGCGGATCACCGCCTCCGCCGTGAAGCTCGGCCTGATCGGCTCGAACGACCTCGACGAGGACGAGACCGCCGATCTCGTCGAGCTCGCCGCGGACGGCAGGATCGTCGACGGGCGCAGCCAGCTCGGCCGGTACCTCGTGCGTCACTGGGAACGGGTGGGCCTGCTCGAGGGCGAGTCGCTCGTCTACTGGTTGCGCAAACTCGTCTTTCGCGGCGCGTGGCTCGACCACCGTGTGAAGGAGGGCCTGCTCGAGATCGCGTGGGACGAGGAGCTGGCCGACTTCGGCTACGCGGAGCCGCGCGGCGGACGTGCGCTCCTCGAGCTCGCACCGGTGCCGTCGTGGCACGAGCTCCAGTTCAAACGCTGAGGTGCAGCCGAGCCTGAGCGACGGAACCGTCGTGCTCGACCGGCACTCCAACGACGACCTCGAGGCGCATCTAGCCGGTGAAGACGAGGAGCAAGCTCGGCGGTTCGGCTGGTACCCCCGGCGTTCGACACGGACGAGCGTCCGCCGCGCCTTCGACGGCTGGGCGGCGGATTGGAGCTCCAACGGCCCCAAACGCACGTTCGCTCTACGGGACGCCGACTCCTGCGTTCTGGCCGGAGGCGTCCAGGTGCGGCTGCGCGAGAAAGGCGTCGCGCACCTCTCGTACTGGGTCTTTCCACCGTTCCGCGGCCGCGGATTCGCGACCCGCGGGCTTCGCCTCGTTAGCGCGTGGGCGCTGACCGACCTCGGCGTCGAGAGACTCGAGCTGTACATCGAACCGGCCAACGAGGCGTCGAGAGCAGTGGCTCGTGCAGCAGGGTTCGTCGAGAGAGGGGTCCTCAGGCAGCACGAGCGGATCGGAGCGACGTTGCGCGACATGATCCTCTGCTCGCGAGGGCTCGATCCGCCCCGATGAACCGTGCGCTCGCCATCGTCGGCTTCCTCGCGATTCTCCTCGCTGTCGACACTCAGGTCGACGCGCGACTCCAGCTTCTGCTCGGGGCGGCGGCCTGGATCGCGCTCTGGCTCGCGTGCCGGGGCGTGCCGCCGCTCCTGCGGGCGCAGGCGCTCGTAGTCGTGGTCGTCGCGACGTGCGCGGAGCTCCTCGGCTCGATCGTGTGGGGCGTCTACACCTACCGGCTCGAGAACCTGCCGAGCTTCGTGCCCCCGGCTCACGGGCTGGTCTATCTTGCGGGCGCAGCGATCGCGCGCGCCGCGGCGCCGCGGCCCAAGATGCTGGTCGGGATCGCGCTCGTGCTCGTGCTCACCTGGGGAGTCGCAGGAATCACGGTGCTGCCACGCGAGGACACGGCCGGCGCGCTCGGCGCCGCCCTCCTCGCGATCTACCTCGTTCGCGGTCGTGCACCGCAGATCTACGCGGGCGTCTTCCTGGTCGTCGCCTGGCTGGAGCTCTACGGCACTGCGATCGGGACGTGGGAGTGGGCCCCGGTCGTGCCCGGAACGGAGGTCGCGAACGGCAATCCGCCGAGCGGTGTCGCGAGCGGCTACGTCTGGTTCGACATCGTCGCGCTTGCCGTCGCCCCGAGGCTCGTCGCGCTCGGGCAACGTCCCGGGAGCGTGCTCCGGCGGAACCCGTCAAGGGCAAGCAGCCGGGCCACGCCAGAGCGCCGGGTCGGTTCGGGCCGCGTCTATGGCTTAGAGCCACGGCCACGTCCCTCGCGGACGGTCGCGCACACACCGGCGCGTTCCCAGACGCATTGCGAAGCAGCGAAGCCGCAACGGGACCGTGACGACACTGCGATGCTTGACTAAGAACTCGTTTCGGAGTGGCGCTTCGCCGGCGGGGTGTGCTGGATGGTGCGAGCGCAATGGGCCTCGCGTAGCTCGGCAGAGCCTCGATAGCAGCGCTCTCGAGGCGACCGAGGACGCGGCGATCGTGCCGCACAGCGCGCCCCGACGGCTCACCGCTTCATCTTGAAAACGAGTTCTAGGGCTGCTCGGATGGGAGCGAGAAACCGAAGAGTTCTAGGGCTGCTCGGATGGGAGCGAGAAACCGAAACGGCGCTCCGGCTCGGTGACGCCGATCGTGAGCTGGCGGATGGCGCCTAGGGGAACGATCAGCTCCTGCGGCTCGCCCACCTCCCCGTGCGGGCAGAACGTGACGAAGCCGTAGCCGGGCTCAGGCGAGATCGACTTCAGCCGGTGCAGCGAACCGTCCGACAACTCGGCCTCGACCATCGCCTCCACGCCGTGCTCTCGGGCGAACGCCTCGACCCGGCGGTGGATCCGCGTGACGAGGTCGTCGTGAGGGCCGTGGACGCCCGGTGTCCAGAGCTCCGGCATCCGCCTGACTCTACGCCGCGAGCGCGGACGGCAGCGGCCGCGAGTGGATCACGACGAGCGATTTCGTGGGCCTGGTCAGGGCAACGTAGAGGTGCCGCAGGCCCTGGTCGCGCTCGGCGACAAGGGCCGGTTCCACGACGACAACGTGGTCGAACTCGAGCCCTTTCGCCTGGCGCGGCGTGAGGACGGCGACACGCTCGTAGGCGTTGTCCTCCACCAACTCCGGCTCCGCGAGCTCGTCGGGAACGATCAGCGCGACGAGGCCGTCACCGCGCGCCAGTCGAACCGCTTCGCGGTAGCCCTCCTGCAGCAGCTCCTCGGCACGCACCTGCCGCAGCACTGGCGGTGCCGCCCCCGTCCGGTACGCGAGCGGTCGAGCCACGTCCGGTGCGATCTCGTCGAGTAGCGGCAGCGCGAGCTCCATGATCTCGCGGGGAACGCGGTAGGCGTGACGGAGCTCTTCCACCTCAGCCTCGTCCCCCCGCGGCAGGTGGGGCAGCACGTCGCTCCAGCTCCGGTAGACGACGGCGCCCGTCGCCTGCGCGACATCCCCGAGTGCCGTGAGCGATCCGGCCCTTGCTCGTCGTGCCACCATGCGGAGCTGCATCGGCGTCAGATCCTGTGCCTCGTCGACGATCACGTGTCCGTAGGTGCGCACCGGCTCCCCCACGAGCGCATGAGCCTCGTCGAGCAGTGGGATGTCGGCCTCGCTCCAGCCGGTGCCACGCCGTCGCAGGAGCCGCTGCTCCGTCGGAGAGAGGATCCCGTCCGCAGCTTCCGCCAGCAACGCAGGCGTCGTGAGGAGCGCGCGCACGAGCTTCTCGGGGTTGACGGCGGGCCACGCCTGCTCGACGACGCGGTTCAGGTAACCGCCGGCGCGCAACGCTTGCTCGACCTGCTCTCCGTCGCGGACGGCGCCGCCGCCAAGCGTCTGGCCGTAGGCCGCGTAGAAGCGCCGGACGAGCCCCATCCGGAAGCGCTCACGCGCAGCGGCGGTGGCGCCGTGCTCCTCGCGAACCTCCTCGAGAAGCTCGCGAGCCTCACGCGCGCGGACACGGACATAGACACCGTCGAGCCGCAGCAGAACCTCCTCCGGCTCGCCCTGCCCGCGCAGCTCAGCTGCGCGGCAGACGACGTCGGAGAGCCGCGGATCCGCCTTCAGGCGCGCCACCTCCGGCACTTCGCTGATGGTCGCCTCGACACCGTGCACCAGCTCGGAGACGGCGCGCTGCTCGACCGCGTTCTCGCCGAGAGCAGGCAGCACGTGGGAGACGTACTCCATGAACGTCCGGTTCGGGCCGACGATGAGGACGCGCTCCCGCGAGTGCCGCTCGCGAAAGGTGTAGAGCAGCCACGACGCACGGTGAAGCCCGACGGCCGTCTTGCCCGTGCCGGGCCCACCCTGGATGATGAGTGGACGATCCGGTTCCCGGGTGATCAACCGGTACTGGTCGGCCTGGATCGTGGCGACGATGTCGCGCATGTGCAACTCTCGGCTCCGCTCGAGCTCCTCGAGCAAGAAGTCGCCGACGGTCGCCTCGTCGAGCGTCGAGCCGTCCAGCACCTCGTCGGCGAGGTCGAGCAGCCGACGGCCGTCGGTACGGAAGCGTCGGCGGAGCGTCACGCGCTGCGGGTCGACCGGGGTGGCGGTGTAGAAGGGCCGCGCGGCGGGCGCCTGCCAGTTCACGACCACCTGCTCGCGCTCTTCGTCGTGCACCCAGCGTCGGCCGATGTAGAGAGACCGCTCGACCTCCTCGAAGTCGAGCCGCCCGAGGATGAGGCCACGCTCTGCGTCTTCGTACGTCGCGAGCCGACGTGCGCTCCAAGCCTCGAGCGCGAGCGCCGCCACCTCCTGGTCGGTCGCGGTCGCCGCCCGTCCGACGACCTCCCGCATCCGCTCGAGGCACACGTGGGCATGGTCGACGTACGCCTGCTCGGCCGGCAGGTCTGGGTGAGACACCACCCGAGCCTACCGCGCTGAAACGGTGACCGGAGCGACTTTCAGGGTTCTCTTGCGCGGTCGCTTGCGCCGCTTTTCAGCGGTCTTGCGCGAAGGGGATCCGCTCCTGCGAATCCCGTTCTGGCGCGGAGAGAGCAGCCCCGATGTGCACGCGGCCGAGCTTCGTGATCACGCGGCCGCGAGGCGTTCGCTGCAGGAACCCGAGCTGCAGCAGGTACGGCTCGTAGACGTCCTCGATCGTGTCCGTCTCCTCGCCCAGCGTGACGGCGAGCGTCGAGAGGCCGACGGGTCCGCCGTCGAACTTGTGCGCGATCGCGCGCAGGAGCTCTCGGTCGGTCGCCTCGAGCCCCTCGTCGTCGACCTCCAGCAGGTCGAGAGCCTCCTGTGCGATCGCGTTCGTCACGGCACCGTTGTGCCGCACCTCTGCCACGTCGCGCACACGCCGGAGGATCCGGTTGGCGATACGCGGCGTCCCGCGCGAGCGCCGCGCGATCTCACCGGCCGCATCGTCCTCGATCGTGACGCCGAGGATGCCGGCGGAGCGACGGACGATCGCCGTCAGCTGCTCCGCATCGTAATAGCCCAGCCTGAACGTCATGCCGAAGCGGTCGCGCAGCGGGGTCGTCAGGAGACCGGTGCGGGTCGTCGCGCCCACGAGCGTGAACGACGGCAGGTCGAGCGTCAGCGTCCGCGCCGCCGGACCCTGGCCGACGATGATGTCGAGCCGGAAGTCCTCGAGCGCCGGATACAGGATCTCCTCGATCGCCCGGTTGACGCGGTGGATCTCGTCGACGAAGAGGACGTCGCGCTCCTCGAGGCCCGTGAGGATCGCGGCCATGTCGCCCTTGCGCTCCAGCGCTGGTCCAGCGACCGTGCGGATGCCGACGCCGAGCTCCTCCCGCACGATCTGGGCTAGGGTCGTCTTGCCGAGACCGGGCGGCCCGACGAGCAGCACATGGTCGAGCGCCTCGCCGCGCGCCTTCGCTGCCGCCAACGCAATCGCAAGCTGCTCCTTGACGCTCTCCTGCCCGACGAAGTCCGCAAGGCAGCGCGGCCGCAGCGAGCGCTCGAGCTCGTCCGCGCTCGCATCTTCTTCGAGGGCGGGCGTGAGGAGACCGCTCCTCATGCCGCCGCCTTGAGGGCGAGCCGCACGCGCTCCTGCGGCGGGAGCTCCGCGTCGACCGCCGCCAGTGCCTGCTCCGCTTCGCCGAGCGAGTAACCGAGCTCGACGAGGGCCTCGCGGGCGGTGACGTGCTCGTCGGTACCGCTGGCGGCGACCGGCGCCAGGTCTTCCGCGGCGAGCTTGCCCTTCAGCTCGAGCACGATCCGCTCGGCGGTCTTCTTGCCGATCCCGGGGATCGCCTGGAAGCGGGCTGCGTCCTCACGGGCGATCGCGCGACGCAGGTCTGCTGTGGCCGAGCCGGAGACGATCGCGAGGGCGACTTTCGGGCCGATGCCGTTGACGGTCAGGAGCTGGGTGAAGAGCTCGCGCTCTGCGGCGTCGGCGAAGCCGTACAGCTGCAGAGCATCCTCCCGTACGTGGAGATAGGTCTCGACGACCAGCTCACCGCTTCCGTTCGCTCGACGAAGTGCTGCCGACGAGGCCGCGACGAGGTAGCCGACGCCGTTGACGTCGAGGACGAGGCCTTCCACCGACCGTGAGACCGGAATACCGCGCAGCCTCGAGATCACGGTGCTCCCTTTACCCCCGCCACCTCGCGGGCAATCTTGAGGAGCGGCGGCGCCAGCGCATGGCAGATCGCGACGGCAAGAGCGTCGGAAGCGTGGTTCGGGGTCGGCAGCGCGTCGAGAGCGAGGATCGCGCGCACCATCCGCTGTACCTGCGCCTTCTCGGCACGGCCGTAGCCGCAGACCGCTTGCTTGACGCGGGCGGGCGCGTACTCGCTGCACTCGACGCCGACCGTCGCGGCTGCGACGAGGACGGCGCCTCGTGCCTGCCCGACGGAGAGCGCGATGCGGGCGTCGGCTCCCACGAACGACTCTTCCAGCGCGACGGCGACCGGCTCGTGCTCCGCAATGAGGCTCTGCACGCGCTCGAAGGTCGTCCTGAGGCGGAGCTCCGGGCGCTCGCCCGCAGGCGTTTGCCACCAGCCGTGGTCGATGGCCCGGAGACGTCCGCCGTCTCCCTCCACGATCCCGTATCCGCACGTCGCCGTCCCTGGGTCGATGCCGAGAACCCTCACGCGGAGAGGTTAGGCGGCAGGCCGGACGTTCCTGCGCGGGCGGTACCAGCGGCTCACCGAAGTGTCCGAGGCGTCGAATCATGGCGTTTGTGGTACCTGCGGATCATGGAGGACCAGGGTGTGCTCCTCGCGGAGGGAGAGGAACATCGGCTCCGCCACGAGCTCTCAATCGGGCGCGGAGAGGAGAACGACATCGTTCTCACCGAGCCCGCCGTGAGCAGGCGGCATGCCAGGCTGTCTGGCTGGAGTCGCGCTGGCTCGTCGAGGATCGCGGGAGCGCCAACGGCACCTTCGTGAACGACGCACGGGTTCCGTTCGGGTCGCCGCACCCGCTCAGGCATGGCGATCGGATCGGCGTCGGCGGTGCGACGCTGCTCTTCTCCTGGCCCGTTCAGCGCGACGATCCGGATCGCACCAACGAGTTCGACGCGATCGAACCCCGAACGATCGAGCTGACCCCCTTCCAGCTTCAGCTCGTCCGCGCCCTGTGCGGCGCTTGGATCGGCGCGCGGAGTCTCGACCGCATGCCGACGAACGAGGAGATCGCCGCCTACCTCGGAACCCCTGATGCAGTGGGCTCGGTCAAGGCCGGCCTGCGCCGAACCTATGCGAAGGCTGGTCTCTCGGAGCTGCCGCCGCACGCCAAGCGACGTGCATTGTGTCGCCTCGGCCGGGCGTACGGCTGGTTCTGAACGGCTCGTTCTCAGGCTAGGTCACCCGACGTCACCTGGGTGACGATTTACCGGCGGGGCGTTTTCGCGTGCACCGATTCGGAGATTCAGTAAGCACGGACCCGCCGGCGCTTATGAGCTTCGACTCAGACGGCCCGCGCGGAACAGGCGGCGGTCAGCAGAGCCGCTAGCTCGGGGGGCGGAAGCCGAACGGGGCAGCGTCGCCCCTGCTGGGGCAGGGCGACGCCGCCTCGTCGGTTTCCCGGAGGCAGCACCTACCTGCCCGCAGCGCTACGAGACAGCGGCTTCCAGCACCTGATCCGAGATGTCGAAGTTTGCCCAGACGTCCTGGATGTCGTCGTTCTCCTCGAGGGCGTCGATCAGCCGAACGAGCTTCTTCGCCGCAGACTCCTCGGCCACCTCGACGGTCGTCTTCGGCACCATCGAGAGCTCGGCGGAGGAGACCCTGATCCCCGCTGCCTCGATCGCCTGTCGAACAGCAACGAGGTGCTCGGGCCCCGAGGAGACCTGGAAGACGGTGCCGTCGCGCTCGACGTCGTCCGCGCCCCCCTCGGCGGCTGCGAGTGTCAGCTCGTCCTCGTCGACGGCCTCCGAGTCGACGAGAACGAGCCCGCGTCGTTCGAACAGCCACGCCACCGCGCCCGTCGTACCGAGGTTGCCCCCATGCTTTGCGAAGAGGTTTCGGACGTCCGCCGCAGTCCGGTTGCGATTGTCGGTGAGAGCCTCGACCAGCACCGCGACGCCGTCCGGCCCGTAGCCTTCGTAGACAACGGTTTCGAATGCAGAAGCAGACGCGTCCGCGCCGGAACCCTTCGCGATCGCCCGCTCGATGTTGTCCTTCGGCATCGAGTAGCTCCTGGCCTTCTCGACCGCATTTTGGAGGGAGAGGTTCGCGGTCGGATCGGGCCCCCCCTCCTTTGCCGCCACGATGATCGCCCGCGAGAGCTTCGTGAAGAGCTGCCCGCGCTTGGCGTCGGCGGCTCCCTTCTTGTGCTTGATCGAGGACCACTTGCTATGACCGGACACGCTGCTCCTCCCGTACGAGATCCAAGAACCCCTCGTGCACCCGAGTGTCCTCCGTCAACTCCGGGTGAAACGACGCCACTAGAATACGGCCGTCGCGCAGGAGGACCGGCATCCCCTCATGCTCCGCCAAGATCTCGACCCCCGGGCCCCAGTAGACGACTCGCGGCGCCCTGATGAAGACACCGCGCAGCGGTCGGTCGTCGCCGACGAGCTCGAGGTCAGCCTCGAAGCTCCGGCTCTGGCGGCCGTACGCGTTGCGGTCTACCTCGACGTCGGCAAGGCCCAGGTGCGCTCGATCGAGCAGGATCATGCCCGCACAGGTACCGAACACGGCACCCCGGAAAGCACGCAGCGCATCCTCGAGTCCGTAGAGCTGCATCAAGCGCGTGATCGCCGTCGACTCGCCGCCGGGAATGATGAGGCCATCCAGCCCGTCGAGTTGATCAGGCAACCGGACCTCCACGACGTCCACGCCGAGCTCTCGTAAGAGTGCCGCGTGCTCGCGGAAGTTGCCCTGGAGTGACAGAACTCCAACCTTCATGTCGTGATAGTAGTTTTCGCCCGCTCGGAAGCCCCGCAGTCGGAGGGGAGAGGCCGAGAGGCCGGACCCCGAGAGCCGCGTGCGCTCAGGCGCGCGAGGCGGCGCCGGGCGGTCCGCTCCGCCGGTCAGGAGGCGACACCGGCCCTGAGCACCGGCAGGAACGATTACGCGGCCCGCGTCTCTGGCGCGTGGCTGAGCGTGCGCGGCCGGAGGGGGTAGGCCGAGAGGCCAGACCCGGAGAGCCGCGTGCGCTCAGGCGCGCGAGGCGGCGCCGGGCGGCCGGCTCCGCCGGCCGGGGAGGCGACGTCGGCCAGAGGCGCGGCGGGGCTACCAGCCTCGGGTTTCGAGCAGCTGCTCGGGGGCGAGCTCGGCGGCGGAGATGCCGACCATGGGCTCGCCGAGCCCAGCGGAGACGCGCGCCAGGATCTCGGCGTCGCGGAAGTGCGTGGTGGCCTCGACGATCGCCTTCGCGCGGAGCGCCGGGTCGCCTGACTTGAAGATGCCCGAGCCGACGAAGACACCGTCAGCCCCGAGCTGCATGCAGAGCGCGGCGTCGGCAGGCGTTGCGATTCCGCCCGCTGTGAACGTCACGACCGGCAGCCGTCCGTGCTCGGCCACCCAGCGGACGAGCTCGTAGGGGGCGCGGAGCTCCTTCGCCTCGGCAAAGAGCTCCTCCGGCCGCAGGGCGCCGAGGCGGCGGATGCCGCCGTAGACAGCGCGCATGTGCGTGACGGCGTTGACCACGTCACCCGTCCCGGCCTCGCCCTTCGTACGGATCATCGCTGCGCCCTCCGCAATGCGGCGAAGCGCCTCGCCGAGATTCGTGGCACCACAGACGAACGGGATCGTGAAGTGCCATTTCTCGACATGGTGAGCGACGTCCGCGGGCGTCAGCACCTCCGACTCGTCGATGTAGTCGATCTCGAGCGCCTGCAGGATCTGCGCCTCGACGAAATGACCGATGCGGCACTTAGCCATGACCGGGATCGACACCGCCTCCTGAATCTCCTGAACCATCGCCGGATCCGACATGCGGGCGACGCCCCCGTCACGGCGGATGTCGGCCGGCACGCGCTCGAGCGCCATCACGGCGACAGCACCGGAGTCCTCGGCGATCCGGGCCTGCTCGGCGTCGACGACATCCATGATCACCCCGCCCTTGAGCATCTCGGCAAGGCCGCTCTTGACGCGCATCGTCCCGGTTTCGCTCACAGATTGAGTCTACCCATCCGGTATCAGGGAACCGGCTGCGAGATCGAATCGGTGGCGAGCGCGCGAAATCCTGTCACAGCCCGTGCGCTGATTGGATCCTGACACCCATTCGAGTGATCTTCTGACCCACAGATCCCTCGTCCAGGGGATCTTTCGAGCGCTGCTCCCGAACCCGGACTACAAGGAACTCATGCCACCGGCTGTCGGTGGGAGGACGCAACTGCGGCTTTGGGGGGATTTCATGAAGCGAGTACTTCTTTCGGTGGCCGGCGCTGCTCTGGCGTCGGTTGCCTTCTCGGCATCGGCGCTCGCCGGGAATGGGGACCACGTCGTCGTCGGGCCGGCGGGTTACGCGCTCGGCCAGAACACGCTGGTGCTGGCCGGCGGAGCGCCCGTCCCGGTTGTCGGGCCGGGGGACCACGTCGTGATCTGTCACGCCCTCGGTGAGGACAACAAGGACACCTACATCCAGATCGCACCGTCGGCAGGCGTCGTGTTCGGCCACGCTGGGGAGGGGCACCAGCTCGGCGAGGACATCATCCCGCCGTTCCGCTATCAGCCGAACGGGAACGGCAGAGACGAAGACGATTCGCTCGCCGCGGGCCAGAACTGGGACGCCGCGCACATCCTCATCTATGAGAACGGCTGCGCCGCTCTTCCGCCTGCACCCGTCGACGTGTGCCCGAACCTGGAGGGCATGCAGGAGAGTGTGCCGGCGGGAATGGTCAAGAACGAGGCCGGCAACTGCGTACCGCTGGTGGTTCCGGTACCGGCAACGGACGTCTGCCCGAACATCGCCGGCGACCAGTCCTCGGTGCCTACAGGGATGGTTAAGGAGTCGAGCGGCGACTGTGTGACGCCGACGCCTGCGCCGCTGCCGATCGTGGTGGTGACGGATGTCTGCCCGAACCTGGAGGGCATGCAGGCGAGCGTGCCTGCGGGGATGGTCAAAGACTCTGCGGGTACCTGCCTCGTCGTTCAGTCGAGCACGCCCCGAGCGGACACCCCGGCAGCAGTTTCGACACCCTCGACGCCGGCTGCCGGGAACACCGCGGCTGTCGAGAACACCCCCGCTGTCGAGAACACCCCGGCGGCAGTTTCGACGCCCTCGACACCGGCCGCCAGCCCGCCGACGGCTGCAATTGCGAGCGTGATCACGAGCGTGATCTCGACCAAGACGCCCGCGGCGGCCAAGCCGAAGGCGAAGGCGAAGGTCAAGGCGAAGGCGAAGGCGAAGGCGAAGGCGAAGGTCAAGGCGAAGGCGAAGGTCAAGGCGAAGCCGACGCCGCGTCCGAAGCTGAACAAGGCAAAGATCAAGAACCTCCGTGTCCTTCCGTTCACTCCTTAGGGCACTCGTCGTCGTCGGGACGGGGCTGGCATTTGCCAGTCCCGTCACGGCGGCGCCGTCACCGCGGCTCGTGATCCCGCGGCTGCACCTCGACGTGCCGGTGGCTTCGCAGCTCGAGGGCGGCCCCAGGCTGTACTACCGCGACCAGGACACGATCGGCATCGCAGGGCACAGGACGACGCACACGCATCCGTTCCTGCACCTCCCGAAGCTCCGTCGTGGCGACCAGATCCGGCTCGGCAGGACGCGCTACGAAGTGAGACGAAGCGTTGTGGTACGGCCGACCGAGCTCTGGGTGTTGCGTTACACCGGTCTCGTGCTCTCGGCCTGCCATCCCGCCGGCAGCGCCAAATTCCGGTACGTCGTGTTCGCGGCGCGAGTCTCCTAGGGCCGGCTCGACATGAGGCTTTTGCAATGCCTGACCTGCGACTCTGGTGCTTGCGAGTTCGAAAGAGGCTGGCGCGCCTACCGGCTGGACGCGGAACGCGAGACGAACGTCATCGTCCTCTGTCCCGAGTGCGCCGAGCGTGAGCTCGGCGAAGACAGCTGCTAGGCGGACGGGCGAACCTCGTTGCGTGCAGCCATTGGCGCGATGGGCCCGCCTGGATTCACACGCCTGCAAATGAGCCTTTGTTCGCGTGCGTGGGTGCACCGGTGGGGGCACGCCGCGCGCGCGCTCGCCCGCGCCTGGCATGTTTGGTCGGACCCGGAGGCGCGCTTGTGGAAGCGCTCGGCTAGGTCTCGCTCGTGGGAGGCTGAGGCGGCGGCTTACGAGCGCTACCGCGTCCCATATGCTCCGTCAACGGCTCGTCGACGTGTCGAACCACTTGACCGGTCTCAGCGTCCTCAATGTGCTCGGTCTAGCGGTTCCTACGGCGGTCGATCACGCGGCTCAAGCGATGCCACCGCTGTGTGAGGCGGAAGAGGTCATCGCCTTGCTTGAACTTGACGAACCAACGGCCGCCGCCTGCCGGCTTCCCCTTCCCTTCGAGCATGGTCTTGAGCTCGACCTTGGCGGTGAGATGCAGTTCGACGCGCCGAGCCGTCGAGCCACAGGCAGGACGGTTTGCGGTCGTCGACAGGCTCGCTACCGCTCTCGAGGAGTTGGTGAGCCCACTCCGCGCAGTGAACGATTCGGGCCGCTTCGGTCATGCTTTGAGTGTCGCACGCGTCCGCCTCGTGAGACTCGCGTAAAACACCACGACGACGTCAGCGGCGATTTGCGGGGTGTGTCGGAGCCCCGTATGGGCCTTTCTACTTCTTTCTGAACCACGGATTTGGCTTGAAACCGTGGGTCAGGCGAGCCGTGGATGCCGCCGAAGCGCATGCGGTGCATACCTCGGTGATAACACGGCACGTTGTCAGCACAAGCGACGGACGCGGGTCGGGCAGCAGGGGATCCGCACCGAACCGTGGTTCGACGCCGAAGCCGCCCTGCTGCCTGAGTGCGCGCTACGCAGACGTTGAACTCTGCCTCCGCAGGGCAGGCCAGTGGTTGGGCCATGTTGGCGCGGGATGGAGGAACATGGCTCTACGCGCCGTCTAGCGGAAACGTGGTCCACGAGCGCTGGTCGCCGTCAGCAACTGATTTCAGCGCGGACGGACATTTTTCGGACATCTTGTTGCCATCTTCGTCAACGCGATCGAGAGACGCACGCATACGTAAAGGTCTCGACGCGACCGCTGACCTTCATCACGAGTGACGGCCACGGAGGGCAAGCTGAGTCTTCTCCGCACCAGCGACAGGGGCGCCCGGATTCTGCCCGGACTGGTCCCGCAACAACTGGCCTCGGAAACGTTGACGATGCCGCTGCCGGCAAGCCGTCGATACCGCAAACCGCCCGTCGGTAGCCGACGAATGGCACGGTGTCGGGCGTCGGTGTGTCGACGATGCTCATCGCGCTGGCCTCGACTGGAGGTCGCGGACGACGAGGACGGAGGCGTGGGCGCGGTGGGCCACGCGCTCGCTGACGCTGCCGAGTGCCTGGAGCCCGTGGAGGCCGTGGCTGCCGACGACGACGAGGTCGGCCGCGCAGGAGGCGGCGACGAGCGCGTCGACGGGCGGCCGCTCGTCGACGATCGCCTCCGGGTAGAGGTCGGTGACCGCGGATGCGTCACGGAGCTTGCCTCCGACTCCGACGACGAGCGCGAGCCGGGCGCCGAACCTGTCTCGCAGAGCGCGCGCCACCTCGACCGCACGCGCCGACTCGGGGGAGCCGTCGACGCCGGCGACGATCCGTTCCGGCCGCCCTTCCGGCCAGCTCTCCCGACGGGCGAGCAGGAGGGAGCATGGTGCGTCCCTGAGAAGCACTGATCCGACTGCGCTGACCAGGAGCCCGGCTGTCCGCCGGTGGTGGTGGCAGCCGAGCGCGACGAGCGTCGCCTGGTGGCGGCGGAGCTGTTGGAGCAGGAGCGGCGTTGGCCTGCCCGTGAGCAGCGTGCTCGTCGTGGGGCCGATCGTCTCGGCCGCCCGGTCGAGCGCTTGGCGACCGCCGTTCAGCATCTGGTCGGCGACCGCGCTTGCGGCGAAGCCGGTGTGGATTGCCTTCGCTGCGTCGACGACTGCGAGCAGGTGCAGCGTGCCGCCGGGAGAACGGAGGACGGCCGCTTGCCGCGCCGCCTCGAGGCTCTCGGGCGTCTCGTCGATGCCGACCACGATCCGGTCGAAGAGCGAGACGGCGGTGTCGGTCTGGGCGGTGTCTGCGAGCGTCATCGAAGCGTCCGTTCGGGTGAGTCCTGCGAGGGCCGGGAGCCGGCGGAGTGCTTGGAGATGCGAAGGCCGGAGACGAGCCGGCGCAGCCGCCGCGCGTGGGCTCTCTGAGCGAGCACGAAGGCGAGGCATGGTCTCAGGTCGAGGAACCTGCGACGGCGCATGGCGCGTACCTCCTTGACGACGGTTGACCGGATTGCGCGGTCTCTCCCGGCCTACGGCCGGTTCCGCCGGGCCAGCTGGCCGTCCTGACGGCGGAACCCTCTGGGGATACTCCCCTCGCGCGTTCGACTATAGCAAATTAGTACGTGTTTTGCAATTCTCTCTTACGGAGCGTCTGGCGCACCCGCTTCTCGAGCGAGATCACGGGCAGGACGACGGCCGAGACGAGGGCCGCGGCGAGCCAGGCGTCGAGGGCGAGCGGCGCCGAGCCGAAGAGCTCGTTCATGAAGGGGAGATAGACGAAGCCGAGCTGGAGCAGAAGCAGCGCGGCGATGCCGGCGTAGACGGTCGGGTTCGTCCAGAGTCCGATCGTGAGCGCCGAGTCACGGAACGAGCGGCAGTTGAGTAGGTAGAAGATCTGGAACAGGATCACGGTCGTCACCGCCATCGTCTGCGCCTCGGCGAGGGCCGTCGCGTCCGGGACGCCGCGGTCGACCTCCACGTAGTACTCCCAGAGGAAGAGGCCGATCGCACCCGCCGTCATCAGCGCTGCGACGATCACGGTGCGCACGAGGATGAAGCGGCTGAGGATGGGCGCGTCGGGCCGGCGCGGCGGCCGCCGCATCAGGTCCGGCTCTTTCGCCTCGAAGGCGAGCGGGAGCGCGAGCGCGACGGTGGCGACGAGGTTGATCCAGAGCAGCTGCGCCGGCTCCATCGGCAGCAGCGGCACGCCGTCCTCGATCGGGAAGAAGAGCACCGAGAGCAGGATCACGAGCGCGAAGCCCACGTTGGTCGGCAGGACGAAGGCGAGCGCCTTGACGAGGTTGTCGTAGACCCGCCGCCCCTCCTCGACCGCGGCGGCGATACTCGCGAAGTTGTCGTCGGCGAGCACGATGTCCGCGGCCTCTTTCGAGACGGCCGTGCCGGTGATCCCCATCGCGACGCCGATGTTGGCCTGCTTGAGCGCGGGCGCGTCGTTGACGCCGTCGCCGGTCATGGCCGCCACCTCGCCCTGGGCCTGGAGCGCGGTGACGAGGCGGAGCTTGTGCTCGGGCGCGACGCGCGCGAACACGTTTGTGCGCCTAACCGCCACGGCGAGCTCGGCGTCGGAGAGGCGGGCGAGCTCGGCGCCTGTGAGCCCGCGCTCGTCCTCGTCGAGCAGGCTGAGCTCGCGTGCGATCGCCTCGGCGGTGACGCGGTGGTCGCCGGTGATCATCTTGACGGTGATCCCGGCGCGGCGGCAGGCGGCGACGGCTTCGATCGCCTCCGGCCGGGGCGGGTCGATCATGCCCTGGAGGCCGAGCAGCTCGAAGCCGCCATCGACGTCGCCATCGTCGAGCGAGGAGCCCGGATGCGCGCGCCGCGCGACGGCGAGCACGCGCATCCCCTGGGCGGCCATTCGCTCGACCTCGGCATGGAACGCGTCCGCGTCGACGTGGTCGCAGCGAGCGAGGATCACCTCGGGGGCTCCCTTGAGCAGCATCTCGCCGGCGTGCAGCGTCGCCATGAACTGCCGCTCCGACTCGAACGAAATCGCGTCGAGGCGCGGGTGCCGCTGGCGCAGGGCCTCCGGGTCGACACCGGCCTTGCGCGCCGCGACGATGAGCGCGCCCTCGGTCGGGTCGCCGTGGACGCGCCAGGCGCCGTCTTCGAGCGCGACGGCGGCGTCGCTGCAGAGGACCGCGCTCCGGACGAGCGCCTGCACGTCGGCCGGCGGCTCGGCCACGCTGTCACCGCCGCGGAAGAGCTCCCCCTCGGGCGCGTAGCCGACCCCGGTGAGGCGGTAGCCGCCGCCGGAGGGCGTCCAGAGCTCCTGGACGGTCATCTCGTTCCGCGTCAGCGTGCCCGTCTTGTCGGTGCAGACGACGGTCGTCGAGCCGAGCGTCTCGACCGCGGGCAGCCGCCGGATGACGGCGCGCCGCCGGGCCATCCGCTGGACGCCGATCGCGAGCGCGATCGTGATGATCGCCGGCAGGCCCTCCGGGATCGCGCCGACGGCAAGCGTGATGCCGGCGAGGACTGCGTCGACGAACGGGTAGCCGCGCGCGAGGCCGACTGCGATCAGTAGCGCGGCGATGGCCGAGATCGCGATCGTGAGCCAGGTCGCGACCCCTGCCATCGCCTGCGTCAGCGGCGTCTCGAGCTTGGAGGCCCCTTCGAGGAGCGACGAGATGCGGCCGAGTTCGGTCGCGCCGCCGGTCGCGACGACGACCGCGGTGCCCGTCCCGTACGTGACGAGCGTGCCGCCGTAGGCCATGCTGAGCCGGTCGGCGATCGTGCTCTCCGGCTCGACGGGCGGGGCGCGCTTCGCCACCGGCACCGACTCGCCGGTCAGGGCCGCCTCCTCAACCTGGAGGTTGCGCACGTCGAGGAGGCGCACGTCGGCGGGCACCTTGTCGCCCGACGCGAGCTGGACGACGTCACCGGGCACGAGCTCGGCCGCGGGCACTGTCAGCCGCGTCCCGTTACGGAAGACAGTCGCGGAGTCGGGCACCATCTGAATCAGGGCCTCGATCGCCTTCCCGGCCCGGAACTCCTGGACGAAGCCGATCAGGGCGTTCGCGACCACGACGCCGAGGACGACGGCGCCGTCAATCGGCTTCCCGAGCGCGATCGCGAGCGCGCCGGCGCCGATCAGCACCCAGATCAGCGGGTTGTGGATCTGGCGGACGAGCACCCGCAGGGGGCCGTCCGCGCCGGCCAGCGGGATCACGTTCGGGCCGTGGGCGGCCAGTCGGCGTGCGGCGTCGTCCGCGTCAAGTCCGTCCTCGTGGCTTGCGAGCGCCTCGAGGACCTCGCCAGCCGGTGTGGCGTGCCAGGCGAAGGGGATCCCGGCAGGCCGCTCGCGCGTGAGGTCGAGAGTCGCCACGGGCGTCCTCCTAGACCGGTGGAAGTACGCCCATGGCAGCGTCCAGGCGGCGCAGGCGCGACGCCTCGGCTTCCGTGGCGAGCGCGAGCGGGCGAGGCTGGGCGATCGTCGTCATCGGACGTCGAAGAGGTCGTCGAGCCGCGAGCTCGGCCCGATGCGGTCGTCGCCCTCGTCCCACCAGGGCGTCTCGTGGCCGTCGTCCGTCTCGGGGTACCATGCGCCGAGCCGGTTGACGAGCTTCTCGAGCTCGCCCCGGTCGAGCCAGATCGAGCGGCAGCGGGGGCAGTAGTCGATCTCGACGCCCTCGCGGACCGCCTGTGAGAGCGGGACGTCGCAGGCGAAGCAGCGGAACTCGCGCATTCGCGCCGAGGCGGGTGCCGAGGCCATGGAGTCTCCTTCCGACTGATCGTTGGGGACGGTCAGCCGGAGGTCTCTCCCAGACGCGCGAAACGCCGGCGCCGCCGGGCCGTCGGCCGAAGTGACGGCGGCGCCTCGAGGGGATACTCCCCTCCGGTTTACAGAACTCAAAGTAGCGCATTGTTGTTCGTGTGTCAAGCGCGAGACGCATTCGCGCCTTGCGGCTCGCCGCTGCGCCTTTCGGCGGTCGCGGCGTACCGGTCGATCAGCTCCGGCTTGATCCGCTTCAGCTCGCCGGCCGGGAACCGCGCGAGGAGCTCCCAGGCGAGCTCGAGTGTCTCCTCGATCGAGCGCCGCTCGCCGCCCTGACCGACGAAGCGCTGCTCGAACTCGTCTGCGAAGGCGAGCGTGCGCCGGTCGTCGTCGGAGAGCGCCTGCTCGCCGACGATCGAGACGAGCCGCCGCAGTTCGCGCCCGCGGGCGAGGAACGCGTAGAGCTGGTCGGCGACGCCGCGGTGGTCCTCGCGCGTCTTGCCGGCGCCGATGCCCGCGTTCATCAGCCGGCTGAGCGAGGGGAGCACGTCGATCGGCGGCGAGATGCCGCGCCGATCGAGCTCGCGCGAGAGCACGATCTGGCCCTCGGTGATGTAGCCGGTCAGGTCGGGGATCGGGTGCGTGACGTCGTCGTCGGGCATCGAGAGGATCGGCAGCTGCGTCACCGACCCTGGGCGACCGCGGATCCGCCCTGCCCGCTCGTAGAGCGAGGCGAGGTCGGTGTACATGTAGCCGGGGTAGCCGCGGCGGCCGGGGATCTCCTCGCGTGCGGCGGCGACCTCGCGGAGCGCCTCGCAGTAGTTGGTCATGTCGACGAGCACGACGAGCGCGTCGAGACCGCGCTCGAAGGCGAGGTACTCGGCGGCCGTGAGCGCGGCGCGCGGGCAGGTGAGCCGCTCGACGGTCGGCTCGTCGGCGAGGTTGAGGAAGAGCACGGATCGCTCGAGCGCGGCGCCCTCGGCGAAGCGACGCCGCAGGAACGCCGCCTCGCGGTCGGTCACGCCGATGGCGGCGAAGACGACGACGAAGCCCTCGTCGGCGCCGGGGACGCGTGCGTTCTCGGCGATCGTCGCTGCGAGCTCGAGCCCCGGCAGGCCGAAGCCCGAGAAGACCGGCAGCTTCTGCCCGCGGACGAGCGTGTGCAGGCCGTCGATCGCCGAGATCCCCGTCTCGATGAACTCGGACGGGTGGGCGCGGGCGACCGGGTTCAGCGGCAGCCCGTTCAGGTCGCGCTCGCCTTCCGGGAGAAGCGGCGGGCCGCCGTCGATCGGGCGGCCGCTCCCGTCGAGGATCCGCCCGATCAAGTCGGGACCTACCGGCAGCCGGGCCGCGTGGGCACGTACGAGCACGGCCGTCGAGGGGATGTCGAGACCGCGCGTGCCGCCGAGCACCTGCACGACCATCCGGTCGCCCTCGACCTCGAGCACCTGACCGCGCCGCGGCTGCCCGGCCGGCGTGACCACCTCAACGAGCTCGCCGTAGCCGACGCCCTCCGTTCGCTCGGCCACGAGCAGCGGGCCCGAGACATAGCTGACGGTCCGGTGCTCGATCGTGTAGAGCCTGCTCATCGTACCTCCCCCAGCTCGCGCTCGATCCGTTCCGCCAACGCCTCGGCTCGTCCTTCGGCCTCGTCCGGTGGCCAGTCGCGCATCCGCGCGACATCGGCCAGTGTCGGCATTGCGCCTGCGTCCTCAGCCGTCGCTCCGCGGTCGACCGCCGCGGCGAGCGCCTCGTGCGCGCGCCGGATCGTCCGCAGCATCGCGATCTGCTTGCGCAGGTCGCAGTAGGCGTCGCGCTCGTCGAAGGCCGACTGCTGGAGGAAATCCTCGCGCAGCAGGCGGCCGGTGCGCAGGATGACGCGCTGGGGCGGCGCGAGCGAGTCGGTGCCGAGCAGTTGGACGATATCCAGTAGCTCGCTCTCCCGTCCGAGCAGCTCACGTGCCCAGGCACGGTGCTCCTCCCAGTCGGTCGCGACCTCCCGTTGAAACCAACCGACGAGGTCGTAGAGGGTGTAGCTGCGGTTCCAGTCGATCGCCGGGAAGTGGCGCTGGCGTGCGAGGGTCGTGTCGAGCGCCCAGAACGTGCCCGCCAGGCGCAGCGAGTGCTGGGTGATCGGCTCCGAGAAGTCGCCGCCGGCCGGCGAGACGGCGCCGACGACCGTCACCGACCCCTCGCTCTCTGCAGAGCCGAGGCAACGGACGGCGCCCGCCCGCTCGTAGAACTCGGCGAGCCGCGACGAGAGGTAGGCGGGGTAGCCCTCCTCGGCGGGCATCTCATCGAGCCGGCCGGAGACCTCGCGCAGCGCCTCGCCCCAGCGGCTCGTCGAGTCAGCCATCAGCGCGACGTGGTAGCCCTGGTCGCGGAAGTACTCGGCGAGCGTGATCCCGGTGTAGATCGACGCCTCGCGCGCGGCGACCGGCATGTTCGAGGTGTTCGCGATCAGGATCGTCCGCTCCATCAGCGAAGCGCCGGTACGCGGGTCGACGAGCTCGGGGAACTCCTCGAGCACCTCGGTCAGCTCGTTGCCGCGCTCGCCGCAGCCGACGTAGACGACGACGTCGGCATGTGCCCATTTCGCGAGCGACTGCTCGAGCACCGTCTTGCCGGTGCCAAAGCCGCCGGGGATGGTCGCGGCGCCGCCGCGGGCGATCGGGAAGAGAACGTCGATCCCCCTTTGTCCGGTGACGAGCGGCGTCGTGGCCTCGAGGCGGCGTGCGAATGGCCGCGGCTCGCGCACCGCCCAGCGCTGCAGCAGCGTCACCGGCTCGCCCTCGATCCAAGCGACCGGCTCGTCGAGCCGCGCCGGCCCGGAGCGGACGGCCGTGACCGTGCCGCCGGAGCCTGCGGCTACCAGGATCCGGTGCTCGAGCGCAGCGGTCTCGGCAACGACGCCGAGCACGTCGCCGGGCTCGACAGCATCGCCCTCGGCGACGCGCGATTCGAACGACCACACGCGCTCGCGGTCGAGCGCAGGCACGTCGACGCCGCGCGGGAGCATCGGCCGCCCGAGCGGGTCGGCGCCGGCGCGGGCGAGCACCTCAAGCGGCCGTTGCGTGCCGTCGAAGATGCGGCCGAGCAGGCCGGGTCCGAGCTCGACCTCGAGCGGCCGGCCGGTATCGACGACCGGCTCGCCCGGCCGCAACCCGGCCGTGTCCTCGTACACCTGGATCGTCGCCTGTTCGCCGTCGAGGCGGATCACCTCGCCGGGCAATGCCATCTCGCCGACGCGGACGACGTTGTAGAGCCGCACGCCGGGGAGCCCGCGCGCCACGACGACGGGGCCGGCGACGCGCCAGATCTCCCCGGTGAGGGGCGGGCTTTCGAGCAGTGAGCCTGTGCTCATTTCGTCCTTCCTTCGCTGTCGAATGTGATCTCGTAGCCGACCGCCTGCCAGAGCATCTGCAGCAGGCGCTCTCGCCGCCCGCCGGCGCCCTCGGCGCCCACGCCCGCCGGCAGCGGCACCACGAGCGGCGCCCGGAGCGCGTCGAGCCGCGCCCGGAGCGCTCGGTCGAGCGCCTGGAAGTAGGGCTCGTGGACGGCGACGACGCCGCGCTCGTCCGGGAGGAGCTCTTCGAGCCGGGTCGAGGTCTCCTCGGGCGAGGAGACCTCGAGCGCGGTGGCGCCTGCAAGGCGGTAGCCGGGAGCGAGCTCCGGCCTCGTCAGCACGAGCAGGCGGCTCACGCCAGCCCCCCTGCGAGCAACTCGCGCCGAACAAGCTCCGGGTCGCTGTGGCGGACGGCCGCCTCGCCGAGGAGGCGCAGGTTCTGCGCCTCCGTCTGCTTGGCGACCGAGAACGCGAGCGGCACGTCGATCGAGAGCGGGTCGCCCTCGGCGAAGAGCGCGGTCGCGTCGGCGACCCAGCGTTGCTCGAGCTCTCGCTCCAGGGCGACGAGGTCACCGGTCGTCGCCCAGCGCGCGAGCGGCGCCCGCCATGCCTCGCCGCCGAGCGTGCGGAGATCCGAGACCGCCGCCGGGCCGCGTACGGCCGCTTCCAGCGAGGCAGCCGAGACCCGCCCACCGGGCAGCAGCTCGCCGTCGAGCGCGAGCTCCGTTACCTCGCCTCGCTCGAGCGCGCTACGCAGGCGGAGGGCAACGAGGAGGTTCTGCTCGTCGATCTCCCGCCGGACGAACCGGAGCAGCGTCTCGCCGTCCTGGCCCGCCCGCTCGAGCGCCTCGGCGAGCCGGGTGACGTGGTCGGCGAGGATCGCCCGCTCGAAGGCCGCGAGGTCGTCGCTGCGCTCATACTCGGTGAAGGCGGCGCGGAGCGCGCGCGCCTGGGCGGCGTCGGGTGTCCAGCGGGCGAGGAGCGCGACCGCCCCGGCCAGCTCGTGCGGGCGGAGGATCTCGCGCGCGAGCGGCTCGAGGAGCCAGCCGACGGGAACGACCCCGAGGAGCGCGTCCTCGGCCGAGCGGGAGCGACCGGCCTGCGCGCGCAGCAGCGCGACGACGTTCTGAACGTCGAAGCGCGAGAGCAGCAGGTCGACGAGCTCGCGCGCCGGGCCGGCATAGAAGGAGCGCATCTCCTCCAGTGAGCGCCCGAGGTGGAGCCGGATCGCCTCGTGGAGTCGCCGCAGCCCGTGCTGGCGCGTGAGCGCCGCCTCGACGTCCTGGGCGTACGGCGTTCCGTCGAGGGCGCCGAGGAGGGCCTCGACGTTCTTGCCGACGAGGCGCTCGCAGTCGGCGGGCGACAGGAGGCCGCCCTTGCGGGCGCGCACGCGGGTGTTGCCGTAGGCGAAGTCGGCGCCGGCGAGGAACTTCATCGCAGGGCTCCGGCCAGCGGCTCGGCGCTGCGGGCGAGTCGCTCGGCGAAGCGCAGGCGCAGGAGCGGCTCTGCGTTCGCGAGCCGCTCCTCGAACGTGTTCCGGACGAGGCGGCCGTCGTCGCTCGCGAGCTCGACGCCGCCCCATGTCTCGAGTTCCGGCTCGAGCCGGAGCCCGCCGGCGAGCGGCCGGGCGAGCTCGGCGTCCCGCGGGTCGACACGCAGGACGCCGGCGGCGGGCAGCGCACGCCGGCTCTCGGCGACGAGCGCCCGCAGGAGCTGCGGGTACCGCTCGCTGTCGCGCAGGGCGGCGAGCTCGGCGCGAACGCCGTCTAGGAGCGAGGCGAACGACTCCTCCCGTGCGGCCCGGACGGCGGCCGCCGCGTCGAGGCGGGCGAGCGCGAGCGTCCGCTCCGCCTCGCGCCTCCCCTCCGCCTCGGGCGCGGCCGCCAGCTCGCCTTCGAGCGCACGCGCCTCGAATCGCGCGCGCTCGACGACTGCCTCGACCTCCGCGGCCGTATCGCGTTCGAGCCGGGCGAGATCCTCGTCGGCGTCGGCCTCGATCGCCCGGAGCAGGTCGGCGAGCGGCATCAGAGCAGCACGATCGTCATCGCCGCGACCGCGAAGCCGAGGATGACGAGCGTTTCGGGGATCGCCACCATCAGGATGGCGCGGCCGGTCAGCTCCGGCTTCTCGGCGATCACGCCCATCGCTGCCGCGCCGATTCGCGACTGCGCGAGCCCCGTCGCGAGCGCGGATAGGCCGACGGCGAGTCCGGCTCCAATCGCAATGAGTCCTGCTTCCATCGTCTTCGTCTCCTTTGCGTCAGTGAGCCGAGTCGGCTGAGAGGCCGTCCGGCTGTCCGAAAGGCCGGAACGGCCGGCCGCCGCCGATCAGGAACTTGCTGAAGAACTCGACGTAGTGCAGGCGGAGCGCCTGGATCATCGGGCTGAACGCCGCAAGTGCGAGGTTGAGCGCGTGGAAGAACGCGCCGATCAGGATCCCCATCCAGATCGGCCCGGCCGTGGCGAGCTCGTTGGCGACAATCGCCAGGTAGGCGGAGGCGAGCCCGACCGCGGCCAGCCGCAGGTACGAGAGCACGTTGCCGAGCGTCCCGATCAACTCGAGCGGGCCCATCACCATACCGAGGGCCCCGTGTAGCGACATCACGAGAACGAGCCCGACGACGACCGCGCCGACCGCCGGGGTCAGCGCCTCACCGGGCAGGCGGTCGGCCGCCCAGCCGGCCAGGCCGAACACGCCGCCGAGCACGAGCAGCGTCCCGAGCTTGTCCAGCAGTGTCCGGTGCTGGCGGAAGCGGGCGGCCTGCCAGGCGCCGAGCAGGACGCCGAGGACGACGTGGGCGGCCCCGATGCCGATCGCGAACAGGAGCAGCGGCTCGAGCGCCTCGGCGCCGGGCCGGTACATCCAGAGCGCCCAATCACCGAACAGGCGCTTGCCCAGATCGCCGAGGAACTCGCCGAAGAGGACACCGAAGACGATCGACCAGACCGCCCCTGCGAGCAGCACCCAGGAGAGGTCGGCGAGGACGGGCGAGCGGCCGGCGAACCGACGGCGGCCGGCGAGCGCGAACACGAGCAGGAGGGCGCCGTAGGCGACGTCGCCGACCATCACCCCGAACATCAGCGGCAGGAAGAGCGCCGTTAGGAGCGTCGGGTCGAGCGAGCCCGCCCGCGGCAGATCGAGGAAGCGCACGAAGAACTCGAACGGGCGCGCAAGTCGTGGATTGCGCATCAACACCGGCGTCTCCGGGTCGCGCGGAGAGGTCGCCAGCTTCTCGACGACGACCTCCGCCCCGAGCCGCGTCCGAAGCTCGCTCCGGAGCCGGTCGACATCGCGCATGGGCACCCAGCAGACAGCCACGAAGGCGCGCCGGGTCGCCCCGAGCTGCTCGACGGCGTCGAGCTGCTCGAGCTCCGCCGCCATGCCCGCGAGCAGCGTGCGCAGCCGCCCGGCGTGCGGACCGATGAGCGCCACGAGCTCGCGCTCGACGGCGGCAACGGCCTCGGGCAGCTCGGCCAGACGGCTCGCCACCGCCCCGACCGCACCGCGCAGCGAAAGGCGCGCGAACGCCTCGGGCAGCGCGACGTGGCGGACGTGCTCGCCGCCCAAGAGGCGGTGCACCTCCTCGGTCACGCCATGCGGGAAGACGACGATGCAGCCGATCGCTCCCTCCTCGACGTGCGTCGACACGAGCTCGAAGCGAGCGCCGATCGCCTCGAAGAGCTCCTCGCGCAGCGTCTCGACGAGCCGATCGTCGTCGGTGTTCAGGACAAGCGCGACCGTGTCCAGGCGAAGCAGCGCGAGCTCGTCATCGTCGAGGTCGGCCAGCTCCGGCACGAGGGACAGCAGCTGGCGGAGCGGCTCGAGGTAGCGCGGCAGGACGACCAGCTCGTCGCGAAGGGCGTCCAGGCGCCCGGCCAACGCCTCGACGTCGGGTGCCAGCCGGTCCAGCTCGGCACGGAGCGCGGCGGTGTCGACAGCACCGGGCACCGGGTCGCCGGGCGGGAGGGCGGCAGCCGGGAGCAGCCCGAGCACGGCGTCCGTCTCCGCCACGAGGAAGCGGAGCTCGTCGCGCAGGGCGGAACGGGCGCCGTCGTCGCCAACCGCCTCGACGGGCAGCGACACGGACGCGTCGGCGAGCTCGACGAGCCCGAGCTGGTGGAGCTCCTCGACGGCGCGCTCGAGCTCGTGTCTGCGACCGACGATCTGCACCTTCGTCATCGGGGCGAGCACCGGCTACGCCCCCTCTCCCGTGACGAACGCGGCGAGCTCGGCGACGAGTTCATCGCGCTCGGCCAACACGCGCTCCTGGAGCTCCTGCGCGTCGGCCTGGCCGCCCGCCCGGATCGTCGCCGCCTCGGCTGCGGCCGCGGCGAGCAGCGCGGCCGCGCGCCGGCGACCCTCCTCCACACCTGCCGCATGGGCGGCGATGAGGATCCTGTCGGCCTCGCTGCGCGCGGCCGCGAGGCGCGCCGCGGCCAGCTCGTCCGCGCCCGAGCGTCCCTCCAGCGCCCGCTCGAGCCGCCGAACCCCGTCCAGCGTCCCACTGTCGCCGACGGCGCCGTTCTGCCCGGTCACGCCACCCTCCTGCCGCGCTCGACCTTCGAGCGGGCGCGCAGCAGCCGGATCCGGCCTTCCAGCTCGCGCTCCTCCAGGACGAGCGCGATGAAGGCGCGCTCGTCCTCGAGCCGGGGCACGACCACGTGCTCCAGTGCGTTCACCCGCCGCGTCGTCCGGCCGATCTCGTCGGCGAGCCGCCTCAGCGAGAGCTCGAGCGCCGCCACCTCGAGTAGCCCGTCCAGCACCGCTTCGAAGCCCTCGGCCGCCGCGTCGATGCGTGCGCTTGTCGCCGCCAGGCTGTACCCGCGGGCGATGCGGGGTCGCGCCACCGCCTCGCTCTCGATCTCGACGATCGCGACTCCGGCGACGCTCCGGCTCAGCAAGGAGAGCTTGACCTCGTCCTCGGCCGCAAACGCCGCCGAGTGCACCTGCTCGGGCCCGTGTGCCGCAACAGCATCGCCGAGCAGACGGCCGGCATCGTTCGCTCCCAGCTCGAGCGCCTCCATCGCCTCCAGCACCGAAGCGCCGAGCCGGTTGAACTCCCGCATCAGGGCCGCCCGCTTCTCCTTCAGCAGCTCGCGGCCCTGGACGGCGAGCGCGATCCGCGCCCGCCTCGCGAGCAGCTCGCTCCTGGTTGCGCTGACGCTCATGAGCCGAAGTCGAAGAACTCGCCGAGCAGGGACTCGCGCCGGCCGCGGCGCGGACGCCCACCGGCGCGTTCGCGCTCGCTGTCGTGGTCGTGGTCGTCACGTTCACGACGCGAGCCTCCGTCGTAGTGTTCAATGAACTTGTCCAGCTCGCCGCGGTCCAGCCAGACGCCGCGGCAGGTCGGGCAGTAGTCGATCTCGACGCGCTCGCGCTCGGCAAGCGCCAGCTCCACGGTCTCGCAGACAGGGCATTTCATCGGCTTCCTCCGGCTCGAAGGTCGACACCTACAAGCCGGAGGTCTCTCCGCCCCGCTTTGGGGGCCGGCTCCGCCGGGCCATCTCGGCCGTATTGACGACGGAGCCCGTGGGGGTACTCCCCTCCGGTTGGTACTGCTTTATAGCAGAACCACATTGCGCGTGTCAAGTTGCGCATATTGCTCGGGCGAGCACAACACAGGTACGCTGATGCACGATGTCCGGTTCCCCTGAAGACGATGTTCGGCGCACCTGGACGTTCCTCACGAACCACGCCCACGCGCTCGTCTGCATCGCCCGCGACCCCGGCACGCGCATCCAGGACATCGCCGACAGCGTCGGCATCACGCTGCGAGGCGCGCAGGGCATCGTCGGCGACCTGGTCGAGGCCGGCTACGTCGGGAGAACGCGGGTGGGGCGCCGCAACCGCTACGAGGTCAACACGCAGCTTCCGCTCCGCCACCCGCTCGAGCACCACCGCAAGATCGGAGAGCTCCTCCAGGCGCTCGGGACGCCGGAGGCGACCGTTGCGCCCAGGCGCCGCTCCTCCATCGCTACTCGATAGCTCGCGCGCCTCCACTTCAGCATCTTTGCCCCCACCCAAATGAGTCCTAGCGCCGGTGAGCGGGCATGGCTGAACCTTCACCCGGGGGACCTCGACCGCGTCCTGGTCAAGCTCGCCGAGCGCGAGCCGGCCCTCCAGCTCGCGGCCCAGCGATTAGAACTTCCAGCCGCGTCTACTAGCGCTAGCGGGGTGGCGCGCGGCGTGCACCGTCGTTGGGCGGGTGAGCGCGCAGGGAGCCCGCGTGGGCCCGCGCCGACGGGTCGCGGCGCGCCTTCACCAGGCTCGCGATCGTCGTGATGGTGAGCACGACGGCGATGACGACGAGCGAGGTCGTCGTGGAGATCTCCGGCACGCTGTCGTGTTGCAGGTGGCCCCAGTGCAGGGCGAGCTTGACGCCGATGAAGGCGAGGATGAGCGACAGGCCGGTCGAGAGGTAGACGAGCCGGTCGAGCAGGCCGGTGACGAGGAAGAACAGCGGGCGCAGGCCGAGTAGCGCGAATGCGTTGGCCGTGAAGACGATGTACACCTCGTCGGTGACGCCGAACACGGCGGGGATTGAGTCGAGCGCGAAGAGGATGTCCGTGCTGCCGATGGCAACAAGTACGAGAAAGAGCGGTGTGACCATGCGCCGCTGCCCGACGTGCGTGAGGAGCTTGCCGCCGTCATACTCGTCGGTGACGGGCAGCCGTCGCTGAGCGAAGTTCACGAGCGCGTTGTCCTCCACCGACGGGTCCTGATCGCGGTGGCGGAAGAGCTGGATAGCCGTGGCGAGGAGCAGCAGCCCGAATAGCAGGAACATGAAGGAGAAGGCATCAAGCAGGGCGGCGCCCAGGACGATGAAGATCACGCGCAGGACGAGCGCGAGGACGATGCCGATGATGAGCACCTTCTGCTGGTGCTCGCGGGGCACCGCGAAGGAGGTCATGATCACCACGAAGACGAAGAGGTTGTCGACCGACAGGCTCTTCTCGACGATGTAGCCGGCGAAGTACTGCCCGCCGAAGTCCCAACCGGCGGTGGAGCCAAAAACCACGCCGAAGGCGATCGCTACAGCGATGTAGAAGATCGACGAGAGCGTCGCCTCGCGGAAGCCAACCTGGTGGGGGCGCGCGATGGCGAGCGCGAGGTCGACGGCGAGCAGCACGAGGATGAGGCCGACCGTGATGGCCCAGGTGGCGGTGGTGACGTCGAGCATCCGCCGTCCATCTTCCCCGCAGGCAGGCTTCCTGCATAGAGCAGGCTGAATCGCGCGCCCATCTTGTCGTACCCTCCCGGCCTCTCAACTGCGGCAGAAAGTGGAGCCTCGGTCTCCGGCCAAGAATGGAACCACGGAAGCGGGGCGCGCGAGCTGCCCACGCCGTGTAGCCGTCACGTGGCGGATCAGCAGAGCTGGGTGAGGCGCCCGGTGTCGACGTCGTACAGGAACCCGCCCACGCGGAGGCTCGTGAGGTACGGCCACGACTGCACCCGCTGGACGTCGGCGTAGACGGTCGCCTCCTGATCGCTCGTCACAAGGAAGGCAAGGCTCCGGGTGTCGGGTCCCCCGGCCTCTCCCACCGCGGCGTGCACGTCGTCCTCGCTTCCCGCAGCCATTCGGCAGTTCGTGTGTGCAATCACCATGGCGCGGTCGACCCCGAGCAGGTAGGACGCGAGCACGAGCGTGCGTAGGACGTCGTCGGTGACGCGAGCACCGGCATTTCGCAGGATCTTCGCGTCGCCGGGACGAAGACCGAGCATCGCGAGCGGCTCGATGCGCGAGTCGATGCACGTGAGGACCGCCAGGCCCCTGGCGGCGTGCGCGGGGAGCCCCGCGAGTCGGAAGTCGTGCGCATATGTCTCGTTCGCGGCAAGCACATCGGCGAACGTCTGATCGCTGGGCACGGTCGCATCGTAAAACAGGCTCGTGGCCGCGCGGTGCGGAGTCCGGGTCGCGAGTGGCGCATCGCGTCGCCGCCGGCATCGATTTGCATCAAGGCGCCGCCTCCACTTCCGGAAGCTGACGATCGCCGTCCGATAGAGCATGTTTCCGTTGCCAAGCACCAGCGCGCACCCGGAGTGGGTAAACGCGATTGCCCCGTCAACGACGAAGAAGCCGCGTCGAGACACATCGCCATGTGCGTAGCCACCGGCGCACCGTTAATGACTGCATGCTGAGGCTGCTGCCCCGATACGTGCCCTTGGCTGTCCGACCGTTGCTCCTATGTAAGAGCGGCTCGTTTTTGAGGGTGGTGTAGACGGTGCGGGCGAGTTGTCGCTTGAGACAGCGGAGGGCTTCGCGGCGTGTCTTGCCGTCGGCCTGGCGTCGTTCGAGGTAGGCGCGGGCGGGCGGGTGCATGCGCGCCTGCGTGATCGCGATCTGGTGCGGCGCGCGGTTGAGCTGTCGGTTGCCGCTTCTCCGCACAGTCGCGCAACCTCGACCTCGGAGCGGCGCTCGCGCGCTGGCAGCCGAAGCTCGATACGGAGGCGATCAAGTTCCTCGTTTTGGTCGTCCTCGAGCATTACGGCCGCGCGGCGGCCTGGGCGTACCGGCTGTGCGTCGACCAGCCGACGACGACCAAGCAAGGGAAGGTGACCACCCGGACCCGCGCGGGGCGGAGGCGGAGCGCGAGCACCACGCGGAAGCAGTGGCCGCCCTCGCGCGCACCCGCACCCCAGAGGACGCGGTCGCGGTGGTGCTGCGCCTGCTCGTCGCGCAGCGGCTCGTCGACACGGAGGGCCAGCCGAACGCCGACCGGCAGGGAATCCATGAGCCCGAGCTTCTCGCATCCTCCGAGCTCATCGGCAGGCTCGTCCGCCGCGTCGCACCCGCCTCCGTCAAGAAACACCTCGCCGAACGGCAGGCCGCCGCCGGAGACCAACCCGCACCCGACGAGGAGGCACTCGACGAGGCAGCGTGGACAGCAGCCGTCCGCCCAACCCACTTCCCTAGATATCGAGTGAGACGCAGATGCACTTCGCAGTGCTCCCGTCCGGGCGGTAGCCCTCCCCGTTCTTCGTACGCTTCCACATGGGATTCGTACGAGCAGCTCGAGCAACGCCCTATTCGAGCGCTGGGGCGGCGACGGGCGGAGCAGAGCGGACGAGAACGGCGCGTACTGTCGACGGCCACCACTGGCGCCCGCCCTGCGCGGTCGGGACATGTTCAGTGTTGAGCTGGCGCGCGATCTCGCCCAGGCTCTCGCCTTTGGCGTGTCTTCGGCGGATGTGAGTGACCAGCTCGGGCGGGAGCCCCGGCTTGCGACCAGGCCGCGTAGCTTGGCGAACTCGCGCCGCTTGCCTGCGCTCGACCAGGTAGCGCTCGAGCTCGGCGACGGGGATCAGCCGTGCACCCCATTCGGTCTGCACTGTTGCGATTGCCGGGACGACGCGGCGATCGAGCGTTGCGAGGCTGACGCCGATCGCCTTGGCGGCTTGCTGGCGTGTGTAGGCGAGTCGCTCGACTCGCGCGGCGAGCTGGACGTCTGGCGCCGGCGGCGTCGGTGATCGTGGCGAGTGGCGGTGCTCTTTCTCGCTCCTTCTTCGCTGCCGTCGGTTCGCCATCCCTACATCGTACAACAATCATGCGTTTGATTCGCACCGAGGTGCATCTGTGTCTCGCTTCCTATCGACGTTGATAGTTGCTGTACGGCCGGGGACTGGTCAGCGCTCGATGCCGCGGCCGAGTTCGCGTTCCAGCTCGGCGAGGCGGTGCAGCATGCCGAGTGGTGCGAGGTCTTGCTCGCGGCCGAGTGCGGCCAGCATGCGCGCGAGGTCGCCGATCGAGGCGACCGCAGGGCGGACACCGTGCCCGAGCGGCTCGCGATTGGCGGCGCGGCGCAGGTCGTCGTAGCCGCGCGTGCCGGCCGGCTGGGGGACTAGCTTCAGCTCGCCGTGCGCGGTCTGCAACTCCAGCACCGGCTCCTGGGCGAGGTTCGCTTCGAGCGCGAGCGGCGCCCCGTCTGCGCGGCGGGCATTCAGCTCCTCCAGGGCGAGCTGCAGCCGACGCAGGTTCTCGACCCGGGTCGAGGGGACGAGGTCGATCCCGTCGGTCAGCTCGACGCTGCCCTGGATCACGCGCGCGAGCGCCCCGATCACGACGTAGGAGACCCGCTGGCGGTCGAGCGCCTGCAGGACGGCGATCGGATCGAACTTGGGCCGCGCCGGCGGCGTCATCCGCTCCTGCGGGCTCTGGACATCGCCTGCAGCCGCTCCTGCGGTGAGCGGAGCAGGCGCTTGCGCAGCCGCGCATCCTGCGGCTCGTCCAGCTCATGAGGCACCAGCGCCGCCTGGAGGTCGAAGCCGCAGGCGCGCACGACCTCCCGCAGCGTCTCGAAGCTCGGCTGAACGACGTCGCGTTCCCAGCGCGCGAGCTGGGCGCGATCCTTGCCGCTGCGCTGCGAGAGCTCGACCTGCGAGAGCCCGGCCCGCAGACGCGCCTCCCGAATCAGCATCCCACTGGTCACGAACCCATCCTAGCCCTCTGTAGCCGAATATCCTACTGAGACTTATCTGCTACACTGTGTCGATGCGCCGTGTTGCGCCGGAGCAGTTGGAACTCGAGGTGACCCGTCCGGAGCCACCGTCCCCAAACGCTGACCGCATGGAACGCGCTGTGCAGCGACCCTCAGCCGCCGAGCTTCTCGAGACTCCAGACGCTCTGCTCACCCGCTCGCACCTACGCGGGCTTGGTCTGGAGCGACGCGCGATCGACGCCGTCTTCCGCACGCTTCCAGTCGTTGCGCTGCCGGGCTACTCACGGCCGATGATCCGGGCGCGGGAGTATCTCGCTTTGGTGGAGGAGCACACCTACCGTGACGACCGCGTTCGTCCTCGTCATGCCTAGTGTCTGGATCGAGCGCCGCAAGACCGCCAACGGGCAGATCCGCTACCTGGTCAAGTACCGACTTGGCGGCCGCGAGAGCGCGCGGCGCTACGCGGGCTCATTCGAGACGAAACGTGCCGTGCTGACCCGCCGCGCCTGGGTCGCCGGCGAACTAGCCGCAATGCGCGCGCCCACCATCAACCTGACCGACAACCCAAGCCTCGCCGCGCCAACGATTGCCGAGACGGCCGAGCGCTGGCGCGCCTCCCGCGTCGACGTCGCGGACGGCACAGCTGTCGGCCATCGCGTCCAACTCGCCCGCGTCCTGCCGATGCTCGGCTCCCGCCGCGTCGACGAAATCACGACGTCCGACATCGCCGAGCTCGTCGCGGCTCTGCACGCGAACGGCCGTAAGCGCGAAACGATCCGCAAGAGCCTCACCGTCCTCGCGCAGGTCCTCGATTTCGCAGGCGTCAAGGACAACCCAGCCCGTGATCGCGTACACGTACGGCTGCCACGCGAGGAACGCGAAGAGCCCTCCCCGCCCGTCGCCGGCCAGATCGAGGCCGTCCTGCGCCTGATGCCGCGCCCCTATGCACTCGCGATTCTCGTGCTCGACGCGACCGGGATGCGCGTGGGCGAGCTTGAGGAGAAGGGCCTGCGCTACGGCGACCTCGACGAGCCGAACACACGTTGGCGCGTCCGCCGCGCGGTCGAGAAGAGCCGTCGCGGCCGCTGGGTCTCGCTCCCGCCCGACCTCTTCGTCGCCGTCATCGCGACGCTGCCTCCGCGCGAGGACCGCGACCCAGAGCGGCCGGTGTTCCCCGGCCTGACCCAGGAGCGGCTGCGCACGGCGATCGCCCGCGCCTGCAGGGCATCGGGGACGCCGATGTGGTCGCCCCACGACCTGCGGCATCGACGAATCAGCCTCTGGCACCGGCAAGGCGAAACCTGGGCACTCATCGGCGCACGCGTCGGACAGAGGTCACTCTCAGTTACCGCCGACACGTACACCCACGTGCTGCTCGACGACCGCGAACTCGACTACCCTCGCCTAGCGGTCGAACTCGAGATCACGACCGAATGACGTTCTGACGGAACGCGCGCGCTTCCCATTCGAAGCCCAACTGAGGAGAGCGCTGAGAGCGACACGCGTTCTCAAGCGAGAGCGACGCTCGCCCAGACGAGCGGATGTCGCCAGAGCTTCTATTGTTCACCGCACGTGCTCGAGCAACCGTTGTACCGCTCGGGCGGATGTCGGAACTCCGACACGAACTACTGGCCTGCCCGAACAACTCTCACGTCCGAAACACCCTCGCGAGTTAGGAAAGCTCTCCCATGAAGATCGCCAAGAGTGCTGTCGGAGGAGCTGCGGTTGTTGCCATTGCGGCTGCGGTTCTTGCTACCACGACAATGGCCGGCGAGGGTCGGACGGCCGACGGCAGGTGGGTATGGGATCAACGCGTGCCAGGAACGCGTGATCTCCAGCTTCCCGCGACGGGCCAAGCGGCGGCGCAGGCCGTGATCGCGATCTCGGAGCGGCAGGTTGATCCACTTAGCCTGCGGCGCGTGATCAGCGCCGGCATTGGCAGACGAGAGCTCGTATTGATCGCCGCTCAGGATGCGACAGGTGCACCGTGTCTGTCCTTCATCTCCGGCGGTGGCGGACGTCAGTTCAGCTGTCTGGAGGAGAGTGTCGGCAACAGTGCGATCATTCGCTTTGTCGCGGACGGTGGGACAAAGCTTGGCATCGTCAGCTGGGTGACCGTTGTTGGTGTCGTCCGCAGCGACGTCTCGCGTCTCACGGTAGTTACCACGGCCGGCGAAGAAAGGAAGCTGGCGCTAAACCAATGGCGAGCCTTCGCCTACGCGCCTTCTTCTGGACCTGACTTCCCAACGGCGCTCCGCGCCTATGGCACTGACGGGTCGCTTATCGAACAGGTCTTGACTCCCGCGTAATGAAACCCGCGCAGGAATAGAGAGCACGTCGCGGGCAGTCATCGGAGCGAATTCAGGATGCGCCTGGCGAGCGTCGGCGAAGCGGGTCGCCGAGCCCTCGAACGTACCTTTCGGGGCTAGGGGTGCTTCCGAGGAACCTGGATACGCAATGTGTCTGTACGCGTGACGATGTGGCTACCGCTGCGCAGGATAAGCCGCGCCGCCGTCTGTCCCTTCGGGACGGTGATGAAGAAGAATCCCGCCGCGATTGGCCGCGAAACCCAGGTGACTGCGATGGGGTACTGCCGTGAGCCGAACGTCACGAACAATGCCCCCCGGGCCTCGGCGACAATGTCCCCTGCGATCGCCTCTAGGCCTTGGCTGGTGCCGAGAAGCGTCGGATTGATCGTGTTTGCGGCACGGACTCGGCATCCGGCGAACCCGCCGGAGAACGCCTTGCAGAAGTTGCCGTTCCTGGTAGGCGCTACGGCGAGCCGGTGACCCGCAAACACGCCGACGATCCGCGAGTTCGGGCGAACATCTCGCGGGATCCCTTCGATCCAGCCATGCGGGAGCTGGCTGAACTCGACGACCCGCGGATTGGAAGTCCCGGACGCACCCGCTGCGGTCGCCACCAGCAGCGCACACGTCGCAGCTGCGGCTGTGATGAGGGCGGCTACCGAACGCAGCTGTAACACGCGGGAACCATACAACGGCAGCCGCCCTGTTAGGGAAATTCCCGCACGCTGGCCAAGGCGACCGATCGGCGCAAGAGCGCGCTCGGTCGCCGGGGCCGCCACGCAGGAACCTGAACGAGCCGGAAGGCGTAGAAACAGCAGCATGATGTGCAATCTGAGAACCACCCTCCCGATTGGGGTCCTGCTCTCAGGACTGGTTTTCTTTGCGGGCTGCACCGGAGAGGAGGGCGGCGACGGTGTACGCCGCGCTGGGAACGTGAGTTGGGCTGAGTTGCGGCGACCGCTGCGGATCGACGCGCTAGAGACGGCAGCGAGATGCCCTGTTTCACCCGCCCGCGTGCTTTCGTCGCGGTTCGCGCCGGGTCAGGGAACGGGCCCTGTGTATCCGTTGGGTGCCGCCGGAGGTCTGCGGTTCATCTACCCCGTCGAGTTAACACAGGTCTGGTATCCGTCCGAGTGGAGCGGCAACAAGGTGGCCTGGGTAGCGCGCACGGGCTTCGCTGGACGCGTACTGATTCGTGGTGGGCGGCGCGACGGATCCGATGGCCTTAGGTTTGGCGACAGACCCCAGCCACAGGTGGAGCTGAGGCTCAGGTTCAGCGCAGGCGATCTCGGCGAGGGCAGCTGGCTCAACAAGGGGACGTACACGCGCGTACGCGCACCCGGCTGCTATGCGTGGCAAATCGATGGTCGCGACTTCACCCGCGTGATCACGTTCCGCGCGATCCGCGTCCGGTGACGCAAGGCGGCCGTCCAAGGCCAAGCGCTGGACGTCCTTGACATAGCGGTAACACGTCCGGCGCTCAGCAACATCGCTCTCAGGGACGGTAAGACCTGGACTCAATGTCAGGCCGAGCCTCCTCACGCGTCGTGACGTAGACGAGATTTCGACGCGGCGGGGGTAGGGCGGCTGGGACGCCGTGGGGGCACCGGTGGGGGCACGCCACGCACATAGGTGACATACCCGGCTCGCCTGACCCGCATGAACATGCGGAACGGGTCAGCCGGTGCGGTTTCGTATGGGCCCGCCTGGATTCGAACCAGGGACCAACCGATTATGAGTCGGCTGCTCTGAACCGCTGAGCTACGGGCCCGCTCACTGGAGCGTAACGCCGGCCGGTTCTCCCCACGGTGGGCGGCAGCCGACTGCCACAATGTCACGCAGTGAAAGCCTATGGGCAGGAGACGCAGCTCCGGACCGCGGGGGGGCTGTCCGTCAAGGACATCACGGAAGAGGTACAGGAGGCGGTCGCGGCGAGCGGGGTCAAGAACGGAATCTGCTCGGTCTACTCGCCCCACACAACCTGCTCGGTGCGGGTCAACGAGTTCGAATCGGGTTTTCTCGAAGACTTCGCGCTCCTCCTGAAGCGCCTCGTTCCTAGCGATCGGTACTACGCCCACGACGACTGGGACAAGCGCACCGAGAACATCTGCCCGGAGGACATGGACTTCGGGAACGGCCACTCGCACTGCATGTCCATGCTGCTCGGGCCTGCGGGCGAGTCGATCCCCGTTCGCGACGGCGACCTCTGCCTCGGGACCTGGCAGCGGGTGCTCTTCCTCGAGCTCGACCGCGAGCGCGACCGGCGCTGGCTCGTCCAGGTCGTCGGCGTCTAGGAACAGTCACTAGCTCTTCGAAGCGCGGTACGCGCGCGCCTCCTCCACGAGCGCCCTGAAGAGCGCCGCGTCCTCCCCCTCCTCGGGATGCCAGAGCACGCCGAGCGCGAAGCGCCTCTCCGCGCTCTCGAGTGCCTCCGGCGTCCCGTCCTCGGCCCACGCCACCGTCCTCAGCCCCTCCCCGAGGCGGCCGAAGCCCTGGTGGTGGTGCGACTTGACGGGCGCCCGCTCCCCCAGAAGCCCGCCGAGGCGGCTGCCGGACTCGACAGCGACGTCGTGGTCGGCGAACACCCCTGGGGTGTGCTTGTGCTTCTCGTCGCCGACGACGTCCGGGAGATGCTGGACGAGATCACCTCCCAGCGCGACATTGAGCACCTGAGAGCCGCGGCACACGGCGAGCACCGGCATGTCCCGCGCCAGCGCAGCCTGGAGCAGCGCCAGCTCGCCGGCGTCACGGTCTGCCCGCACGCCCGTCGTCTTCGGATGCGGCTCCTGGCCGTAGGTGACTGGGTCGAGATCCGAGCCGCCCGAGAACAGCACCCCGTCGAGCGCGTCGAGCGTCTCGTCGATCCCGTCTGCGGCGGGCGGAACGATCAGCGCGCGTCCGCCTGCCCGCTCGATCGCACGGACGTAGGCGAGCGGGATCAGCGCGGCAGGCACACTCCACACGCCCCAGCTCACGGCCGGCTCCGCGTACGCCGTGATCCCGATCATGGGTCTAGCCACGCTCAAAAGAGGCGCTCGCGCTCGTAGCAGTATGGGGCATCACTCATCAAGTAGAGGAAGGTTCCTGGTACAGGCCGATCACGTTTCCTCCGGGATCCCGAAATCGCGCCGTGAGCTCGGGCGCGTCCTCTCCGAGCGGCTGCACGACCTCGCCTCCGTGGGCGGTCACCATGTCGACCGTCGCGGCGACGCTGTCGACCATGATGTAGAGCAACAGCCCAGGATCAGGAGACGAGGGCCGGCCGGTCACCCAGGTGCCGCTCACTTCGCCGGTCGTGTCGTCCGAATCAGCAGGACTCCCGTGATCGAGCGGAATCCCGCCGCACGAGCGCGACGAATGCGACAGCGGCGACGCCCCACGCGGGATGGAGAGGCCGTCGCACGAGGAAAAACTAGAGGATCGCTGCACGCACCCGTCTGCACGGGAGCGGTCTAGCCACGACAGCTCGCTCAGCTGAGCCGTGAGCTCGTGGCGTCACTCGGCTAGCCAGTCCAGGCGCCGCCATTCTGGTCGATCGCCTGCCCGGTTACGCCTCGTGCATCCGACGAGAGGAGCCACGCCACCGTGCCGGCCACGTCCTCCGGCTCACCCATCCGGCCGAGCGGGACGTTGCGCATCGCCTCCCGAAAAGCGTCATCGCGGCTCCCGCCTATCGCCTCTGCAAGCCCGTCGAGCCCCTCCCACGCCATCTCCGTGTTCACCCAGCCGGGGCAGATCGCGTTCACCTGGATGTGTTGCGGTGCCAACTCGGCAGCCAACGAGCGAACGAGACCGAGCAGGCCCGCCTTCGAGGCGCTGTAGCCCGTGTAGCCGGGAACCGCGATGCGCGCGAGGATCGACGAGACCACGACGACGTGACGTGGCTCGGGGCCCTCGGCGAGGTGGCGGACGGCGGCCCGTGCGCACGAGTAGGTGCCGATCAGGTTCGTGTGCACGAGGTCGTCGAAACGATCCGCGCGGCCCTCCTCATTCGGTCCGCCGATCCCGCTGTTCGCGACCAGTGCATGGATGGGACCGTACGCCGAGGCCGCCGCGGCAAACGCTTCGTCCACCTGAGCACGATCCCGGATATCACAGGCAGCCGCGCGCGCCCCGAGCTCGATGGCGACCCGCTTCAGCCGCTCAGAGTCGCGTGCGAGCAGGGTGATGCTCGCCCCCTCCGCGGCCAGCCGCTCCGCGATCGCCTTGCCGATCCCGACGCCGCCGCCGGTGACAACGACGTGCCTCCCCTCGAACCGCCTCATCCAGCCCTCTCCCGCTCGTTCGTCGTCGCTCGTTGCGTGGTCTCTGCGCCCCCGGACTTGCAGGAGCGGCAGCGGGGAGCATAGATTCCGACCCTTCCGGCTGACCCGCAGAGCTCCGTCCGGCCCTGATGTCGTCTCAGAGCGTATGAACGAACGGCAAATCTCTCTGTGTGAGCGAAAAAAGCCGCAATTTGCGTCCGCCGCCCGCGGTCGCCTCTTGACCGGTCGCTGGCCACTCCCGTACGGTCGCTCTTGCAGCGAGCACGGAGCGGAAGTAGATCGATGCTCAACCGGAAGGCGTGTACGCGGAAGCGGAAACGTCAGTCGGAGGAGCGGACGAAACCGCCACCGGCTCGCTGAACTTCTTTGCAAGCACGTCGTGATCTGCTCGCGCAGATCCCTACGTGCGCGCGAAGACCCCTGAAGCTGCGTGGGACGAATTCGGGGCTCGGCTTCCGTCCGGCCTACTACTTGGCAGATCCCGACGTGCGCGAAGAACCCTGAAGCTGCGCGGGACGGATGCGGGGCTCGGCTTCCGCCGGGTGGAAGGCTTGCAGATGGAAGCGAGCAGGACCTCGGTCTGGCCCGACCTGAGCACCTGGACTCAGGGTGCTCGCCGACGGAACTGCCGCTATTTGCGGCGCTTGCTAGCTCGGGCAGCTTGACCGGCTCTCCCCGACGCCCTAGGTTCTCCCTTGCAGCGAGCACGGGACGCGAGTAGGTCGAGTCCCCTCCGGTAGGCCGTAGGCGGAAGCCGAAAGTTCGTCGGAGTGGCGGACGAAAGCGCACCCGGCTCGCTGAATTCTTTTGCAAGCACGTCGGGATCCGCGACCCTACGTGCGCCGATGACCTCTGACGGGCCACCGGCCTGGTTCGCACCGCCTGCGCTGCGACCGAGCCGACGTGTCGGGATCTCTCCACGGCCGGCTGTACGGTCTCGAGGTGCGACGGCTGCTTCTCCTGGTCAGCACGATCGTTCTCGTCGACGCGATGCTGTTCGGCTGCCTCGCGCCGCTCATTCCAGGGTACGCCGAGGAGTTCGGTCTCTCGAAGACAGGCGCAGGCCTGCTCGTCGGCTCGTTCGGCGCTGGTGCTCTGTTCGGCGGCATTCCCGGCGGGCTCGCCGCCGCGCGCTTCGGGCCGAAGGGCGCGGTCGTCGTGGGGCTCGTTCTGCTCGCCGTCGCGAGCTTCGGGTTCGCGGCGGCCGATGGGCCATGGACGCTCGGACTGGCGCGGTTCGTGCAGGGGCTCTCCAGCACGACGACCTGGGCAGGCGCGCTCGCGTGGCTCACGGTCGCCGGCCCCCGCGAGCGCCGCGGCGAGCTCCTCGGCACCGCCTTCGGCGCTGCCGTGTTCGGGGCCATCGTCGGCCCGATGTTCGGCGCGCTCGCCGAGGAGATCAGCATCCGCGGCACCTTCACGGTCGTCGGGCTGATCGCGCTCGCACTCGCGGGCTGGGCCGCCAGCCGGCCGCACGCGCCGGCAGAGGAACAGACGCCGGCCGCCATTCTCCGCGCCCTGCGTGATCCCGGCTTCCTCGGTGGCCTCTGGCTCAACGCCCTCCCCGCCCTGCTCTTCGGCGTGATCGTCGTGCTCGTGCCGCTACGGCTCGACACCAACGGCTGGAGCACTCTCGCGATCGGCGCGGTCTTCCTGTTCGCCGGCCTGCTGGAGACCGCTGTAAACCCGATTCTCGGCCGATTCTCCGATCGGCGTGGACGCCTCCTCCCCATCCGCGTGGCGCTTGCGGCCTCGGTCGCCGTCGCGATTGCCTTCGCCTTCGTGCGCGACCCCGTGTCCGTGACCGTCGTCGCGGTCCTCGCCGCAGTGGCTTTCGGCGGCTTCTACACCCCCGGGATGGCGCTTGTCTCCGACCGAGCCGAGATCGTGGGCCTCTCCCAGGGGCTCGGTTTCGGGATCATGAACACGGCCTGGGCGCTCGGGAACATGACCGGCCCCTCCGCCGGCGGCGCCCTCGCGGAGGCCGGCGGCGACGGGGTTCCCTACGCCGCCGCGGCCATCCTCTGCGCGTTGACGCTCGTCGCGAGCTACCGCGTCAGGCGGCCCGGGCGGGAAACCGCTCGAGCACCCAGCGAGCATCGAGCGGATCCTTCGCGTAGTGCTCTCCGTTGACGAGCGCGAACTCGCCGGTCCGGGGATCCATCGGGAGCCGTGCCTCGATCGGAAACCAGCGGTTGTGCCGGTCGATCAACTCGTTCACCTCGCCGAAGTCAAGACGCTCGACGTACTCGAGCCATGCGTCCGCGTCAAGCGTCTCGTATTCCTGCGACAGCTCGTGCTCGTGCCGGGCGACGAGGGCCGCGATCTCGCGCACGCGCGTCATGTACGGCAGCGGGCCGCCGAGCGACGCAAGGTACGAGCCCGCGTCCGAGCTGAAATTCCGGTAGCGCCGACGCAGCGGCCTCCCCTTGAGGGGATGGTCGATCAGATCCTGCTCGAGACCCTTGCGTGCGAGCCGCTGCCTGGGGGTCTCCGGCAGGACAACCCCCTGCCGCATGATCCGCTCTCGCTCGCGCCGATCCACTCCTTCCCAGGGTAGCCGCCGGGGTCTCCCGGAGGACGCAGCGGCGCGCTACCGCTCGCGCTCGACGTCGTCGACGTCCGGATCGATCCGCGCCGCCTCCCGCTCCAGTTCGCGGGCGGCTTCCCCCTCGCTCCGGGCTCGCTCGGCCTGCTCCTCGGCCTGCAGCCGAGCCTGCTCCGCATTGCGCGCAGCCACGCGAGCCTCGTCGCGTACGCCCTGCGCCTCCTCGCGCTTCTCCTCCCGCACCTGTTCGCTACGACGCCGACCGGCGACGGCGAGCGCCCCGAGCACGATCAGGGCGACGATCACGATGACGACGATCCAAATTGCTTCCATGCCGACACCTCCTCTCGTTGACGATCCTGCTTGGAGCTCGTTTCAAGCCCGCCCGCGCAGCGTCACTCTGAAGCGAGCTCTTAGGCTGTGCCCGAACCCAGCGCCGAGCGGATCTTCGCGGTTGCTGCAGCCTCGGCCTCGTCACCGCCGCCGGCAGCCGCCGACACGGAGGTCGCGACCTCGAGCACGAACGTGCGGTAGCCCTCGAGCTCGTCCGGCGCGCGACTCTCGAGCAGGTCGCGGGCCGATTTCAACGCTTCCAGGGTCTCGGCCTCGATCTCGGCGGGCGAATCGGTTAGGCCGAAGCCGGTGCCACGGCCCTCCGCAACGCGCTTGATCAGCGAGCTCTCGGACTTGCGCGCCGAGGCCAGGTGCTTCGCGAGCGCGCCGGCCTCCTTGAACGAGTCGAAGAAGCTCCGATCGCTGACGGCGACGAGCATGCCAGCGCCCATCGCTCCCTTGCGGAGCACCTCGATCTCGTCATCGGTGTACTGCTGTTCGTTCATGCCGCTCCTTCGATTGTGGTCGACTCGGTCTGTGCCCGATCTGCGCCGGTTCGACGCAGGTCTACGACGATGCCTGGACGATGCCGCGCACAGCCGCCGCGATCTCAGCCGTTCCGGGCAGCGTCGCGAGCTCGAGTTCCTTGCCGTAGGGAACCGGATGCGATGGAGCACCGACGCGGACGACGGGCGCGTCGAGATCCCAGAAGCAATGTTCCGCTACGTGCGCTGCGATCTCTGAGCCGAAACCGCAGAACCGGACGGCCTCGTGGGCGACGACGAGCCGGTGCGTCTTTGCGACCGACTCCGCGATCAGGCCGGTGTCGAGCGGAACGAGCGTCCGCGGGTCGACGACCTCGACGCTGACGCCTCCTCTCTCGAGCTCATGGGCCGCCCGGAGCGCGGCGGGAACCAGCGCGCCCAGGGCGACGACGGTGACGTCCGTCCCTTCCCGGGCGACACGACCCACGCCCAGCTCGATCCCGTAGCGCTCTTCCGGAACGGGCGCGGGCTCGTCGAAGAAGAGGAGCTTCTGCTCGAGGAAGATGACCGGGTTGTCACCGCGGATCGCCGCGGAGAGCAGGCCCTTGGCGTCGTAGGGGTTCGAGGGCATGGCGACGACGAGCCCCGGTATGTGCGCGAAGATCGCCTCCAGACTCTGTGAGTGCTGGGCGCCGAGACGGACGCCGCCACCCGAGACCATCCGGATCACGAGGGGGATGCTCGGCGCCCCGCCCATCATGAAGCGGAGCTTCGCCGCCTGGTTCATGATCTGGTCGAACGCGACGCCGGCGAAGTCCGAGAACTGCAGCTCGACGATCGGACGCAGCCCGGTGAGCGCCGCGCCGATCCCGCAGCCGACGAAGCCGCTCTCGGTGAGCGGCGTGTCGCGGATCCGATCGGCCCCGTGCCGCTCGAGGAGCCCCTCGGTGGCGCGGAAGAGCCCGCCCACCCTGCCGATGTCCTCGCCGATCACGATCACGCTCGGGTCGGCCTGCAGCTCGAGGTCGAGCGCTTCCCGCACGGCTGCCACGAAGCCGAGCCTTCGGTCGTGCTCAGCAGCGGGAGCCTCATAACTCCGCTGGGGGCCGAACACCGAGGGCAGGAGATCGTCGGCGCTTGCGTCCTCGTCGTCGAGCGCGAGCTCGATCGCAACCTCGACGTCGCGCTCCACCTCCTGCAGGACCGCTTCGACCTTCGCGTCGTCGAGCTCTCCAAGGTCACGCAACAGCAGCTCGAGCCTCGGGAGCGGATCCTTCGCCTCCCACTCCACGACGAGCGCCGGGTCGCGCACGTCGGGGAGGTTGGCGCGCATGGAGTGCTGCATCCGCCGGAACGTCTTCAGCTCGAGCAACGTCGGCCCCGCACCCCCCCGTGCCCGCTCGAGCGCGGTTGCGACCGCGTCCTCGACTGCGAGCAGGTCGTTGCCGTCCACGATCTGGCCAGGCATCCCGTAACCGGCGGCGCGGTCGGCGAGATCCTCCACGGCGCGCTGCGCCCGCCAGTCGGCCGAGAGCGCGAACTGGTTGTTCTCGCAGATGAAGACGACCGGGAGCGCCCACGTGGCGGCGAGGTTCATCCCCTCGTGGACCGACCCCTGACCGGCGGCTCCGTCGCCGAAGAAGGCGACTGCCACCCTCCCGCTATCCCGCAGCTTCGAGGTCAGCGCCGCCCCGCACGCGTGCGGGATCCCGGCGCCTACGATCCCGTTGCAGCCGAGGATGTCGAGCGAGAGGTCAGCGATGTGCATCGAGCCGCCGAGTCCCTTGCAGTAGCCCGTCCGCTTCCCGAACATCTCGGCCATCATTCGCCGGAGATCCGCTCCCGCTGCGATCAAATGGCCGTGCGAGCGGTGATGGCCGACGAGGTAATCAGTGTTCTGCATGACGCCGGCGGCGCCGACGGCAATTGCCTCCTGGCCGACGCAGCTGTGCGCCGTGCCGAAGATGACGCCCTGCTGGAAGAGCTCGGCGGCCCGGTCCTCGAAGCGGCGGATCAACACCATGAGGCGGTACTGCTCGAGGAGTGCGGGCCGGTCGGCGGGTCGCTCTGTCGCGGCGGCGGCCTCGACGCTCATCGGGGCGGCCGCTGGTGGAGCTCGAAGACATAGCCGTCCGGGTCGAGCGAGTAGAGGCTCTTGCCGCCCGCGTTGGCGCCTGCGGTCATCTCGACCGGCCCGTCCGACCGGAACGAGACGCCGCGCGCACGCAGCTCCTCGTAGAGCGCGTCGATCCCCGTCACGAAGACGCAGAAGTGGCCCGTGCCGTAGTCGCACGGCCTGGAGCTGCCGGAGTGGCGCTCACAGCCCCGGTACTCGATTAGCTCGACCTCGAGGTCGCTTCCGGGCACGCGGAGCATCGCGATCTCGAGGCCCGTCGCGTCGGGGACGCCGACGATCCTCGTGATCTCGGGCTCCTCGTAGAGTCGTCGCCAGAGGAGCTCGAGCCCGAGCAGGCCGCAGTAGAACGCGACCGAGCGGTCGAGGTCCGAGACCGTGATCCCCGCATGACGCGGCCCGTCGATCGCCCACGCGCTCATAGGATTAACGTACTTCGGTGATGAAACAGATGCTGAAAGATCGGGTGGCGCTGGTCACGGGGGCGGCGAGCGGCATCGGCCGGGAGATCGCTGCGCGGTTCGAACGCGAGGGCGCCCGCGTGATCGGCTTCGACCGGGCGGGCAACGTCGCGATCCATGGCGACGTGCGCGCTCCCGCCGACGTCGAGCGCGCGGTCACGGAGGTCGTGGCTTCCGAGGGTCGCATCGACGTCCTCGTGTGTAGCGCCGGCGTCCGTGAGATTGGCGACGTCTACACGATGGCGACCGACGAATGGGACAACGTGATCGCCGTCAACCTGAGCGGCACGTTCTATTGCTGCCAGGCCGCCGCGCGCGCCATGCGGGAGAGTGGAGGTGGTTCGATCGTGAACATCTCCTCCGTCGGCGGCCTGATCGGGCTCGCGCGGCGTCCCGCGTACACGGCGGCGAAGCACGGGGTCGTCGGGCTGACGAAGAGCCTGGCCCGCGACCTCGGCCCTGCAGGGATCCGGGTCAACGCGATCTGCCCGGGGCTGATCCGGACGCCGTTGACCGAGCAGTACTTCGCCGAGGATGCGTTCGAGGAAGGGCTGCGCACGGTCGTCCCTCAGGGTCGAGTCGGGCTCGCTGCCGACGTCGCCGACGCCGCGCTCTACCTCGCAAGCGACCTGTCTGCCTACGTGAACGGCATCGCGCTCACGGTGGACGGCGGCTGGCTCGCGGAAAAGAGCTTCGCGGCGGGTGAGGCTGCCGCGTCCACCTTCCTGGCCTCGAGCGAGACCGCGGGCGGCGGTTGAGCTCATTCAGAATGCCATCGCCCTGCGGGTCAAGGCTTCACCCTGAGGTTGAGCTTGGGGTCGGGGCGATCCGAGAGCTCTCGGGCGTAATTGGCCAGCGACCGCTGATACCGGGTCAGATGACGAGACAGCGCCGTCAGAGCGAGCGACACTGCTTCACGGTCGTGCCCCGTGTCGACAAGGGCGAGCGCGAGGAAAGCACTGACCGCATCGTCGAGGTCATCGGAACCAGCGTTACGCTCTGCGGTCAGCAGCGCGACGCTCTCTGGCGCTCGACCGAGGTTACGTAACGAACTGGCCAACTGGATCACCGCCCGGCGTCGCCGCTCCTCCCCGAGCCCGAGCTCGAGCGCCTGCCGGTACAGCGCAACCGCCCGGTCGGAGTGGCCGGTCGAGTCGAACGCGCCCGCCCGTTCGAACGCGGCCACCGCGCTGTCCGCCGGCAGCTCGGCGACGAGTTGCTCCATCCGGGCCGAGAACTGCTCCTCGCTGTGGTCGGCGAAAGATGTCCACAGATCCGACAGCCGCTCTTCCCACTCTGCCGGCGCCTCTGCCACCGGGACAGCCTAGATCGGTGCCGCCGTCGAGCATCCCGTCACGAGCAGGCGGAGACCGCGAGCGCGCGAGGGCGGCGACCTTCGGATCGAGACCGTGTCCCGTCGTAACGTAGGTGGAGAGGGTCGTCGGGTTCTGGCCGAAGCTCCTTGTGAGCGAGGAGAAAGAACGGGTGGGATCGTCTCGGTAGCTGCCGAGCTCGGTGCAGCCCTTCGGCAGCGCGGGCGGCTTCGCTGGCCTCGGAGGCGCACCGAAGGCAGCAGGCAGGGTCAAGATGGTTACGGTGAGGAGCAGGACGAGCGCGAGCCCGCGACGGCGTCCTTACAACGGACGCGTTCTCGGCGCGTTCTCGGCGCGCTGGCGGCGAGCGCGGTGCATCGCCAGCCGTATCGGCAGCCGATCGCGCCTCAGCGATCACCACTTCGAGGGGGCCACCTGCCAACGTCTCACGATCCTGGTGGCCGCGGCCAGCGCGTGCTTCGAAGAACCTGCCCGCCTCCGCGGGCCGCCCTACAGCTTCAGGGTCGCGCGCGCGGGCGCTCGATCTCTGCGTTCGGTTGTCATCGCTCTTCTCCCCAGCCGGCCGAGTACCTCCGGATCAGACGTCGAGTTGCTTGACATGCTTCGCAGCCGCACGCTTCTCGGTGCGGCGTTCCTTCAGCGTCTTCTGCGCCGGCTTCTTGTCCAGCTTCTTCGGCTTCTGTAAACCCTTCATCGGTCGACTCCTGACTGCCCGTGGGCGGCATGGCGTACACGGTCTGATGGACGCGACGGGAATCGTACCCGCAGAGCCTTCGGCGTCCTCTGCTTCGGCTAGGGCGCCGTACCGCTCGGCGACGCTGCGCCGTACGTCTATGAGTGCCTCAATGCGCCAGCGTCGGCGAGCTGAAGCGGGCATTTGGACGCGCTGGGGCGCTCGGCCGCCAAAGGACGAGCCGGCCGACTAGAGCTTCACCGACCGGCACGGGAACGGCTCGGTTGAGCCAAAGGTGGAGGCGGCGGGAATCGAACCCGCGTCCGCGGACGCACCGGACAGAACCTCTACAAGCGTAGTCTGCGCTTTGGTTTCACCCGGCGGCCGGTTCGCAGACGACCTACCGACGAGCTAGCCATCCTGCACTGTCGCGCCTCGGGCGATTGGCTCTCCCTCGGCGCCGAGCCCGAACGTTGGCGCCGCTTACCTGACCTCGGGCCGAGTCAGGAGCGGCGTCGCCAATCCTAGTTTTACCTAGGCAGCGAGTGCGAGATCATTCTTCGCATTTGTTCGTTTCCCGGTGGATTTACGAGGCCGACCGGGGACCTCGGCTTGCAGCTCTGCCGGAGAACCGACCACGTCGAAACCAGGTCGCCCCCGTATGTTGTCTCCGTATTGTAGCGATGTGCCCGAGATCAGGGAGATCGGCGAGGACGAGCTCGAGCTGCTGATTGAGATCGCGCGGGCGGCCCAACCGCGCGAGCACGCGAGCGTGTCCGGCTTCGTCGACTGGCGCCGGCAGGCACACGAGATGGTCTGGCTGCTCGCGGAGGAGCGCGGCGATGCGGTGGGAGCGGCCTACGCGCTCACCGGCTGGCACACGCCGCCGCATCGGGCGATCGCTGCCGCGTTCGTCGCACCGGAGCGGCGAGGCGCAGGCGTCGGTACGGCTCTCGTCGCGGCGCTCGAGGAGTGGGCCGAGGCACGTGGCGTGAGGGAGCTCGAAGGACCCGTCAGCGAGAACGACGGTGAGAGCTTCGCCTGGGCCGGTCGCCGCGGCTACACCGAGATCGGACGGAACTCGCGCCTCGTCCTCGACCTCACCGGGATCAGGGCCCCGGCTGCCCACCCGCCGGAGGGCGTCGAGATCCTCACCTGGGCCGAGCGACCCGAGCTCGCACACGGCATCTGGGAGGTCGCGCGCGAGGCGACGCGGGACATCCCCGGCGAGGAGGAGGACGACGTCGGCACTCTCGAGGAATGGCTCGCCCGCGACATGCAGGGCGCGAGCGACGACCCGCGCGCAGTCTTCGTCGCGCTCGTGGGCGGGGAGGTCGCCGGCTTCGCGAAGCTCTCCCTGTCACCGGAAACGCCGGAGCGCGCCTACCACGATCTCACCGGTGTCCGCCGCGCCCACCGCGGCAAAGGCATCGCAGGCGCCCTCAAGCGAACGCAGATCGGCTGGGCACGAGCGAGCGGCTACAAGTCCCTGCAGACCTCGAACGAGGTGCGAAACGAGCCGATCCGGCGCCTCAACGAGCGCCACGGGTACGTGCTGGAGCCGGGCATCGTGATCGTGCGCCGCGCTATCGTCGCGCCTTGAGCGCCCGATCGATCTGCCGCTTCGCGTCGCGGTCTGCGATCGTCCGCCGCTTGTCGCCCTTCTCCTTGCCGCGAGCGAGTGCCAGCTCGAGCTTGACCTTGCCGTCCTTGAAGTAGATGCGCGTGGGCACGAGCGTCAGGCCCCGCTCCTTCACCTTCCCCACGAGCGACGAGATCTCGACGCGCCGAAGCAGCAGCTTTCGGTCGCGTGTCGGATCGTGATTCTGGATGTTTCCCTGCCCGTAGACGGCGATCTCGGCACCGATCAACCAGACCTCCAGCTCCCGGACGTCGGCATAGGCCTGCGCGAGCGTGACACGACCTTCCCGCAGCGACTTCACCTCCGTGCCGGTCAGAACAATCCCCGCTTCGAACCGGTCGAGCAGCTCGTAGTCGAACCGCGCCCGGCGGTTGTCGTGGATCAGCTTCGTGCCGCTCGGTCTGGCCACGCAGCGATTGTAGGGACGCCCCACACAGCTACCGTTGCGCCATGACGACCGAACTTGCATTTCTCGCTTCCGGCTGGGGCGTTGCCATGGCCCTCTCTCCGGTCTTCCAGATCCGCCGGATGATCGAACTCCGCTCCTCCCACGGGATCTCGCTCGGCTACCCGATCGTCCTCTTCGTCGGCTTCCTGATCTGGCTCGCCTATGGAATCTCGATCGACAACCTTGCCTTGATCGTCCCCAACATCGTGGCGGCCGTCGTGATCGCGGTCACGATCGGGGTTGCCGTGCGCTACCGCCGGCCGGCGTAACAGCGTTCGCACAGAGCGAACCAAGGCGCCGTGCTGCGGCCGCAGGAGCGACAGCGGCCGACCGAAGGGGCGCGCACCTCCGCCGCCAACCGCGCGCTGACACGCTCGGCCGCCGCCTGCTCGAGCTCGGCAGCGCGCTCGCTCGTAACGCCGCCGACACCGGGATACTGGAGCGCGAACCAGCGCAGAATGCTGGCGGTGCGGGCCGCCTCCTCCGCGTCCTCGAGCGATGCGTCGCGCAGCCGCCCGACGTCGAGGAGCCAACCCAGCACGGTTCGTTGGGCCTTGTCCCCCGCGACGGCAAGCGCAAGCGTGGCGAGCAGCTCCGCGTTGTCCTCGTCCACGGGGGCGTTCACGAGCTTCCATGTCTGCTCGAGCGAGAGGCTCCGCCCGCGCTCGCGCAGCCGCCGCTGCACGGTGTCGAGGCGACCGAGCAGCGGACTGATCGATTCGACCGAGAGCCAGCCCTCCGTCGCCCACTGGCGTAGGGCTGCGTCGTGCCAGGCGCGAAGAGCCGCCGAGAGCTGCGCCGGCGACTCGATCGGCAGGTCGTCGAGCCGCGGCCGGATCCGCGCCGTGTCGACGATCCTGTAGCCGAAGTGGGCGCCAGGAAGCTCGACGTGCGGCACGAGCGCCGACTCAACGAGCTTCGGATCCGCCTGTGCCCACACGATGCCGGTGAGCACGCCCACGTGACCTCGCTCCACCAGCCCGAAGCGGCCTGCGCGTCCCGCGATCTGCGCGATCTCCCAGGGATGGAGGTCTCGCCGCTCCTGGCCGTCGAACTTCGTCGTCTCCGCAAAGAGGAGCGTCTCGCACGGGAGGTTGACGCCGTGCCCGAGCACGTCCGTGGCGGCACAGAGATCGGCGCGGCCGCTGACGAAGCGATCGATCTCGACGCGCCGAGACCCGAGCGGCATCGCGCCGTACAGCACCGCGACGCGCCCCTCGTAGCGCCGGTTCAGCTCGCCGGCAAGAGCAAGCACGGCGCGGCGGCTGAAAGCGACGACCACCGTGCCCGGGCGGAGACTCTGGAAGGCCACCGACCCGACCCAGTCGAGCGGAGCCTTCCGCTCGAAGAAGCGAAGCTCGGCCTGCGGAAACGCGTTCTGGACGAGCGGCAGCGCCTCGACAGCGCCGAGCAGCAGGATATGGCGGTACTCGCCGGCGAGCAGCAGGCGCGTCCACGCCGAGCCGCGTTCCTCATCGTCGGCCCACTGGATCTCGTCGAGGACGAGCACCTCACCACGCTGCGGTGCCATCTCGGCCGTGCAGCAGACGATCGGGGCACCCTCGTTGATCCTCTCCTCACCGGTGATCAGGCCGACGCGCTCCTCCCCCAGTTGTGCCGCGAGCCGCCGGTGGGCCTCCTGCGCCAGCATCCGCAGCGGCGCCGCGAACACACCGCGGCCCGACTCGGCGAGGAACTCGAGCGCCGAGTGCGTCTTGCCGGAGTTCGTCGGGCCAAGATGGGCGACGACCGTCTCCGGCTGAGTGCGCCTGGTAGGGAGAGTCACGTCCGGGTCGATCGCGCGGAAGACCTCCTGCTGCCGGCGCCGGCGCTGGGCGCGGCTCGGCCGCTTCTGCCGACCCCGCTGCTCACGTCTCGTCGACATCCGCCTACGGTAGCCGCCGAGCTCCTCCCGCCTCGGTGCCAGGAACAGACCACGTCGAGGAGTCAGAACGCGACCGAGGAGCGGCAGTAGCCTCATCTCTATGTCGGGTTATGAACGTGCGCCGCTCACTCCTGACGCCGTCGGGAGCTCTTCAGGTGCTTCCCGCACAGCTGGTGGATCGCGGGCGGCTGGGCGATCGATCTCTTCCTCGGCCACACGACCCGAGAGCACGGGGACATCGAGGTGGCGCTGCTGCGGCGGGATCAGCAGTCCCTCCGGCGGCACCTGCTCGGATGGGAGTTGCACTACGCCGCCGACGGCGGGCTCCACGCTTGGCCTGAGGAAGAGTGGTTGGAGCTGCCACGTCACGAGATCTGGGCGCGGACGCACGATGATCCTCGCTGGCGGCTCGAGCTGCTCCTGAACGAATCAAGCGGCGGCGAGTGGCTCTTCCGCCGCGACCCGCGTCTGAGTCGGCCGCTCGACGAGGTTGGCGTCACGACGCTTGCCGGACTGTCGATCCTGGCGCCGGAGATCGTGCTCCTCCACAAGGCTCGCCTGCCCGAGCCGAAGGACGAGGCCGACCCGGCGGCGGTTCTCTCTGCGCTCGACGACGGGCGCCGAAGCTGGTTGGCGTCGGCGCTCGGGCGTCCACCCCGGGCACAGGTGGGTGGATTTGCTCAATGCAAGCCGCTCGGCGGGAGCCGCCGACGCAGGGACGCGCGCTAGACGTTCAGGAAGCGGCGGAGGGTGAGCCCAGAGCCGATCGCGCCGATCGTGAGCCCCACCCCGATCAGGATGGCCGCGTTGAGCGAGAACGCGAGCGCCTGGACGTCGGAGGACGACTCGATGCGGCCGAGGATCGCGGGCAGCGCCAGCTCCTTGCCGAGCAGAAGCAGGAAGATCGCCGCGACCGCGCCGGCAAGCCCGCAAAGCAGGCCCTCCAGCATGAACGGGCCGCGCACGAACCAGTTCGTCGCACCGACGAGTTTCATCACCTCGATTTCCCGCCGACGCGAGAAGATCGAGAGGCGGATCGTGTTCGCGATCAGCAGCGTCGACGCCGCCAGCAGCACGAGCACGGCCGCCAGGAACACGATCTCGATCACACGCGCCACGCGCAGGATCCGATCCGCGGTCTGCTTGCCGTAGGTGACCTTGTCGAGGCCCGCCGGTAGCGGCTTCAGGCTGGTGGCGATCGCCTCGACGTCCTCGCCGCGCTTGGGGACGATCTCGTAGGCGGCCGGGAGCGGGTTCGAGGTGAGATCGGACGTGAAGTCAGGGAACTGCTTGCGCATCCGCTCGAGGGCCTCGCCTTTGGAGATGAACTGGAAGGACTTGATCTTCGCGTCCGCACCCACGGTGTCGGCGGCGAGCAGGCGCCGCACCGAGTTGAACTGGGCTTCCTCCGCTTCCGGGACGAAGAAGGCCTTCACGACGAGCTCTCGCTTCACGTGATCTGACCAGGAGACGACCCAGGAGCCGAGCGCGACGAAGAGACCCAGCAGGAACATGCCGATCAGGACGGTCATCGTCGCAGCGACCGTCGTCGACAGGTTCGCTGCGAGCGAGCGAACGGATTCGGAGAAGAGCAGTCGCAATCTCAAGACGTCGTCCTCATTCGGAGGCGTAGCCTCCCCGGCGCTCGTCGCGTGCGAGCCGCCCGTCCTCGAGCGCGATCACGCGCTTGCGCATCTTGTCCACCATCTCGCGGTCGTGCGTGACCATCAGGATCGTCGTCCCGCCCCGGTTGATCCGGTAGAGCAGCTGCATGATGCCCACGGACGTATCGGGATCGAGGTTGCCGGTCGGCTCGTCGCAGATCAGGAGCGGCGGGTGGTTGACCACCGCGCGAGCGATCGAGACGCGCTGCTGCTCGCCGCCGGAGAGCTCCTCGGGGACCGAGCTCATCTTGTCCGACAGGCCGACGAGCGAGAGCACCTCGGGCACCTTGCGGCGGATGCTCGCCTTGCTCTCGCCCTGCACCTTGAGCGCATAGGCGACGTTCTCGGCGGCTGTGCGGGCCGGCAGCAGCTTGAAGTCTTGGAAGACGCACCCGACGTTACGGCGCAGGAGCGGCACCTTCGAACGCTTGAGTCGCGTCAGATCGCGGCCGCCAACGAGGATGCGGCCGGAGGTCGGCTCGAGCTCCTTCAGCAGCAGCCGGATCATCGTCGACTTGCCGGAGCCGGAGGCGCCGACGACGAAGACAAACTCGCCCTTGTCGATCGCGAACGAGACATCGTTCAGCGCGAGAACCTGAGGGTCGTAGACCTTCGTGACGCCTTCGAACACGATCATCGTGCCCGCCGGCGCCTCTGGCTCGGTGCTCTTCGAGCCGTTCGGCTCCGGCCCGAGCGGGAGCGCACCATTCGACGGCTCGGTTACGTAGGTCTGTAGATCCTGTTCCGGCACCGGATGTGACGAGGAAGTCGACACGCCGCTGCTCTCAGAGGCTGCCGCTCCGGTTTCTGGAGTTCGCATCAGAGTCTAGCCAGAAGTCCCGCTAGACGACCTGGCCGGCGGCCTTCGCCAGCAGGTAGGCGTGCACGAAGCCGTCGAGCTTGCCGTCGAGCACCCCCTGCGCGTTGCCGACCTCGAACTCGGTGCGGTGGTCCTTCACGAGCTGGTAGGGGTGAAGGACATAGCTGCGGATTTGACTTCCGAAGCCGATGTCCTGCGCGGCACCGCGCTCCTTCGCGAGCTCGGCCTCGCGCTCCTCCTCCTGCACCTCGACGAGCCGGGACTTGAGGATCCGCATTGCCGTCTGCTTGTTCGAGGTCTGCGACCGCTCGTTCTGGCACTGGACGACGATGCCGGTCGGCAGGTGGGTGATTCGGACCGCCGAGTCGGTCTTGTTCACGTGCTGCCCGCCGGCGCCGGAGGCACGGTAGGTATCGACCCTGAGGTCCGACTCGTCGATCTCGACCTCGGCCTCGTCGGCGAGGAGCGGTGCTACCACCACCTGGGAGAAGGCGGTATGGCGCCGGTGCGCGCTGTCGAACGGCGATTGGCGCACGAGCCGGTGCACGCCCCGCTCTGCCTTCAGGATGCCGTAGGCGTTCTCTCCCTTGACGGTGAACGTCGCCGATTTCAGCCCCGCCTCCTCGCCCGGGCTCGCCTCGACGAGCTCGGCCGCGAAGCTGCGGTCCTCCGACCAGCGCAGATACATCCGCAGCAGCATCTCCGTCCAGTCCTGCGCGTCGGTGCCGCCCGTGCCGGCGTGAATCGAGACCACGGCATCGCCGCCGTCGTACTCGCCGTTGAAGAGCGCGTCTTCCTGCAGGCGGGCCAGTTCCTGCCGGAGCGGCTGCAGCTGTGCGGTCAGCTCCTGCTCGAGTGAGGAGTCCAGCTCGAGCAGCTCGGTGGCGTCCTTGAACTCGCCCTGCAGGCGCTCGTACCGCTCGAGGCGCTTCGTCAGCCGCGACTGATCGGTGGAGATCCGGGCCGCGCGACCCTGATCGCTCCAGAAGCCGGGCTCCCCCATCGCCTGCTCGAGCTCGACGATCCGGAGCCGAACGGCATCCGGGTCAAAGGTAATCACGAACCCAGGCGAGCTGGGCTCTGATCTCCTCCAGTTGCTGCGTCAGCGGAAGGGTGGTCTCGGACACGCGACGATCGTAGCCGAGCGTGTCAGGTGACCTCGGGCGCCGGTCGCTCGATCACGCTTGGGACTAGGATCTGCAGTCGTGAACGGGTTCGGAAGGTGTCTCGCGTTCGTACTCGGCGACGCCTCCGGCGAGGTGCCGGAGACCCACGACCGTGAGCCGCTCGTCTTCTGGCAGCAATGGCTGGCAGAACGCCAGCTGGGGCTCGTGCCCGTCGCCGAGGCGGAACGATTCGGGTGGGCAGGCAACTGGCTCGGTCTCGTTCGCGATGCGGCCGGGGAGCAGCAGGCGGTCGTCATGTTCGGCCTCCCCTCCGGTCCGGTGCTCGACCCTGCCGGCGTGCTGGACCGCGACACAACGCGAACGATCGAGGAAGGATTCGTTGTGGCTCCGCTCGGAGCGCTTTTCTTCCGCGGATCGCAAAGCGGGCAACCCTCCCTTGACGGCCGCGTCGAGGCCGTCCTGGTCGCACCGGAGGCATGTGTCCCGTTGACCCGACTCTCACGCGTCCGCGCTCTACGAGGCGAAGGGCTCGAAGGCGACCGCTACGCGGCGCGACGCGGCACGTTCGGTGGCGACGGCGGCAACGGTTACGACCTGACGCTGATCGAGGCTGAGGCGCTCGACGAGCTAGCCCGAGGCGGAATCGTATTCGGGTGGGAAGAGGCGCGCCGGAACGTCGTCACGCGAGGCATCGACCTCAACGCGCTTGTGGGACGTCAGTTTCGGGTCGGCGAGGTCGAATGCATCGGCCGGCGGTTGGCGGAGCCCTGCGCTCATCTCCAGCGCCTGACGAGGCCAGGTGTCCTCCGCGGTCTCGTTCACCGCGGCGGGTTGCGTGCAGACATCCTCAGCGACGGCGTCATCGCGGAGGGCGACAGCGTGTCGGCTCAGGCCTGATCAGGCGGGGCGGCTCAGGCGCCGTGACACTTCTTGAACTTCTTGCCGCTGCCGCACCAGCAGGGGTCGTTGCGCCCGACGTCCTGGTGCTCGTCGTTCACCACCGTTCCCTGGGTCTGCGTCTGCGTCTGCCGTCCCGGAGGCGGCGCGAGCGCAGTTGCGGTCGCTCCCGCTCCGGTTCCCGCCGCGGCGATCGCCTCTGCTCCCGCAGAGGTCTCGTGCTGGTAGGAGAGGCTGCCGTTCGTCGGTTGCACGGGCTCGAGCTGCTCGGGTTGCACCTCGACCTGCGCGTGGAAGAGCGTCAGCACTGCCTCCTCGCGGATCGTGCGGCTGAGCTCTTCGAACATCAGGTGCCCCTCCCCCCGGTACTCGACGAGCGGATCCTTCTGCGCCATCGCCCGGAGGTGGATGCCGTCGCGGAGGTAGTCCATCGCATCGAGGTGCGCGCGCCAGCGCGAGTCGACGACCTGGAGGATCACGTAGCGCTCGACATCGCGCATCAGCTCGCTTCCGAGCTCCTGCTCCTTCTCCGCATACGTGTCGAGCGCGTCGTCGACGAACTCCTCGGCGAGCGCCTCGCGGTCGAGTTCGACCTCCTCGGTGAGCTCGTCGACCGTGATGTCGGTGCCGTAGAGCGCTTGCATCTGCTGCACGAGCGGCTCGAGATTCCAGTCCTCCGCGAACTCCTCATCGGTCGCGTTGGCAACGTTCACCCTGACGACCTCCTCGATCCAGGCGCGCACGTCGTCCGAGAAGTCCTCGCCCTCGAGCACGCGGCGACGCTGCTCGTAGATCACCATCCGCTGGGTGTTCATGACGTCGTCGTACTTGAGGACGTTCTTGCGGGCGACGAAGTTCTGCTCCTCGACCTTCTTCTGCGCTCCTTCGATCTGGCGCGACAGGATTCCGGCCTCCATCGGCTCGTTGTCCGGCAGCTTGAAGCGCTCCATGATCCCGTGGATGCGGTCGCCGGCGAAGAGCCGGACGAGATCATCCTGGGCCGACAGATAGAAACGGGTCTCGCCGGGATCGCCCTGGCGGCCACAACGGCCGCGCAGCTGGTTGTCGATCCGGCGTGACTCGTGGCGCTCGGTCGCGAGCACGTAGAGACCGCCGAGGTCGACGACGCCTTCGCCGAGCTTGATGTCGACGCCGCGGCCGGCCATGTTGGTCGCGATCGTGACCTGGCCCGGTTGGCCCGCGTCCTTGATGATCTCGGACTCGCGCTCGTGCTCCTTCGCGTTCAGGACGTTATGCGGGATGCCGCGCCGCTTCATCAGCTCGGAGAGGTACTCGGACGTCTCGACGGCGATCGTGCCCACGAGCACCGGCTGACCTTTTTCGTGCCGCTCGCCGATGTCGTCGATCACCGCTGCGAACTTCGCCTCCTTCGACTTGAAGATGAAGTCGTTCTCATCGAGGCGCGCGACGGCGACGTTCGTCGGGATCTCGACCACGTGCAGGTCGTAGATCTCGACGAACTCCTTCTCCTCGGTCTTGGCCGTGCCGGTCATGCCACCGAGCTTCTCGTAGAGCCGGAAGTAGTTCTGCAGCGTGATCGTCGCGAGCGTCTGGTTCTCCTCCTGGATCCGAACGCCCTCTTTCGCCTCGACCGCCTGATGCAGTCCCTCGCTCCAGCGGCGCCCCTCCATGATCCGGCCGGTGAACTCGTCGACGATCTTGACCTCACCCTCCTGGATCACGTACTCGATGTCTCGCTGGTAGAGCGACTGCGCCTTCAGCGCCTGGATCAGGTGATTCACGAGCTGCACGTTGCGGGGGTCGTAGAGGTTCTCGATCCCGAGCGCGCGCTCCACCTTCTCGATCGCGGTCTGAGCCGGAGAAACCGTCTTGTGCTTCTCGTCGTAGAGGTAGTCGGCGCCGGAGAGCTCGGTCTCGTCCTCCCCCTTCTGGCCCTTCCGCGTCGAAGCGGCGCCTTCCAAGGCCTTGACGATCCGCGCGAAGTCGTAGTAGGTCGTCGCCGCCGTCTCGGGCTCACCGGAGATGATCAGCGGCGTTCGTGCCTCGTCGATCAGGATCGAGTCGACCTCGTCCACGATCGCGTACTCGTGGCTGCGCTGGACGAGCCCCTCGCCGGAGACGGCCATGTTGTCGCGGAGGTAGTCGAAGCCGAACTCCGAGTTCGTGCCGTAGGTGATGTCGGCCTCGTAGGCCTGCTTGCGCTGGGTGAACGGCATCATGTTCTGGATGTAGCCGACGGTCATGCCGAGGCGCTCGTACACGGGCTGGTTCCACTCGGCGTCGCGCTTCGCGAGGTAGTCGTTCACGGTCACGAGGTGCACGCCGGTACCGGATAGGCCGTTCAGGAAGAGCGCCAGGCTCGCAACGAAGGTCTTGCCCTCGCCGGTCTTCATCTCTGCGATGTCGCCCTCGTGCAGGACAATCCCGCCCATCATCTGAACGTCGAACATACGCTGCTGCGACTCCCGCCAGCGCGCCTCACGCACGGCCGCGTAGGCCTCGAAGAGGAGCTCGTCGGGGCTGGCGCCATTCTCGAGCCGCTGCCTGAACTCGGCAGTCTGCCCGCGTAGCGCCTCGTCGGAGAGCTGCTGGAAGTCGGGCTCAAGGGAGGCGATGTAGTCCGCCTGCTGCTTGAGCCGCTTCATCCGCCGGCCTTCGCCGACGCGCAGGACCTTTTCGAGACGGCCGAAGCTCTGCGAAGGCATCCGCTACAGGGTAGCCGTTGGTCCGGACTCTTCACGGACCTCTAACACACGCCGCTCGCCCCCCTCACACGTCGGGGGTACGGTCGGAAGGTGCGGTTGATCGCAACTCTCTGCCTCCTCGCAATAGCGGTTCCGGCCGCAACGGCGGCTCCGCTCCGCACGGTCTCGGCGCCGGCGGCCGTGACTGCTCTGGCGCTGGAGGGCCGTCTCGTCGCCTTTGCCTCCGGTCGCTCGAGCGACGATTGCGACCGGATCCGGATCTGGAACCTCAAGACCCGTGCTGTGACTGCGCTCGGGCGCAGCACGTCCTGCGAGAGAACGAGCACGGGTACCGGTGTCGCGTCGCTTGCGCTCGCGGGGACGCGGGTTGTCTGGCTGCACTACACCGGCGGGAACATCCGGGAGTGGACGCTGTGGACGGCGAGCACCACGAAGCGGATGCCGGTCCGCCTGCGCGCAGTCGCACGCGATGTGGATGCGGTTGCGCCGATCGTCGTCGGCAACGGAGAGAGCTCGAATGACGGCGGCATGCTGCCGTACGCAGTCGATTCGGAGGTCGTCGTGCTCAGGGCCGACGGCGCACGTCGCTTCACCTGGTCGGCGCCACGTCGCGTCGTCGGCTTGTCCGCTGCCAGAGGGGAGCTCGCCGTCGCTCTCGAGGGTGGCGAGGTGACGATCCTCGACGCTGAGGGATCCGTGCGTCGCCGGGAGTCGTTCGGCTCCGAGATCGAGGCGATCCGGTTCACCGGCAACGGGCTCTTCGTCCTGCGAGGCGCCGTGCTCGAGTTGCGTGACGGGTCGGTGCGGCAAGAGTGGGCGGTCTCTCGGGCGGCGGAGCTGCTGGATGCGATCGGCTCGGGTGCAATCTACGAACGCCGCGGGTCGATCCGTTCGGTCTCGACTTCACCTTTCGTCGATCGCGAGCTCGGCCGCGGGTCGTTCGCGCAAGCTGAAGGGACAGAACTCGCCGTAGCCAACGGCAGGGTCGTCTCCGTGCGCCGGTTTCCCCCGGTGAGCTAGAGCGGCACCACCTCGACCTGCCAGAGGAGCTCGTCGAGGCGGTGAGCGGTCAGCACCGCGTCGGACGCCAAGAGCTGCTCGAACGTCGGCAGCGACCCGAAGACCCGGGCGCCGTCCACCTCGATCGTCCGCTCGCCGTGCCGGTTCGTGACGACGACCTGGTCACCGTCAATCGGCTCTGGCACGTCGATCACATCGATCCGGCGCGCGGCGACGGCCCAGAGCCCGTCAGCGCGGCGAACCGCCTCGGCGCGGTAAGGCGGTTGGATCATGGCCTCGAGTGCACCCGCCAGTGGCTCGATGTCGAGATCGTCCGTCTCGGCGAGCAAGCTGCCGTCCGGGAGCGCCACAAACGCCGCGGTCTCGCCCTCGAGATCGGGCACCTCGACCGTTGCGACCGCATCCCAGACGCGCTGACGGTGGACGCCGTGGATCCCGACCTCGCCCCAGCGTGGGCTCGGATCGTGCGGTGGTCGTTCGGCGAGCCCGCCCTCGCGGGCGAGTTTCTCGTGCAACGGCTCCTTCCGCCGCCAGAACGGGCTCACCTCTGCCTCCTCAAGGTTGTGGGCCTCCTCAAGCTCGTGGGCCTGCTCAAGCTTGCGGCTCGATGTGCCCGTACCCCCCGCCGCGCCGGCGATAGACGACCTCGGTGCGTCCGGTTGCCTCGTTCCGGAAGACGAAGAAGTCGTGGCCCACAAGCTCGAGCTGCAGCGTCGCTTCCTCGGGCGTCACCGACTGCAGCTCGAACTGCTTCGACTTGACGATCATCCGCTCCAGCTGCTCCGCCGAGAACTGCGGCTCGCCGGTCGACGGGCCGTTCGCACGGCGGCCGGTTCCCCGACGACTGCGCTTCTCGCGATAGCGCTTCACCTGGCGCTCGAGCTTTTCCACGAGCTGGTCGATCGACGCCTCGAAGGCGGTCGCGCTCTCGCGGGCTCGCAGCGTCGGACCCTTCGTCCAGATGGTCGCCTCCGCGACGTGATCATTCGCGATCGAGGGGTTGTGCTCGAGCGTGAGCTCCAGCTCGACCTGGGTCGGATCGGCAAGCTGGCGCTCGAGCTTGCCGAGCTTCGCCTCGGCATACCTCCGGATCGACTCGCTGACCTCGACGTTTCGGCCCTTCACCTCGAGTCGCATCGCTCCCTTTCGTCCGGTGTTCGCTCAGCGTAACTGGCGCCGCCCACGCCAGAGTGTCCGTGCGGATGCCATCGCTCGCGGTTAGGAGCCCCCGATCCTGAGGTCGGTCAGATTCATGGGTTTGCACATCAGTTGGCCAGACGGATCCGGAGACACGAGGTGTTACCGCGTCGCCCTCGCGAGAGTTATGACCTCGACATGTCGTGCACCACCCTTTCGGAGTGCCGACGCACCGGCCGCCGCGGTCGCCCCGCTCGTGTAGACGTCGTCGACGAGACAGATGCGCGGCGGAGACGACCGGACCGGCGCGAAGGCGCCGGCGACGTTGCGGCGGCGCTCCTTCAGGCCGAGGCCGCGCTGGCGGCGCTCCACTAGCCGGGCTCGTCGCAGGAGCGGCTCCACCCGCAGGTCCCAGCGCTTCCCTAGCTGGCGTGCGAGCGCCTCTGCCGGTCTGTAGCCTCGTTCCAGGCTTCGCTCACCGTCGCTCGGGACGAAGGTGAGTGCCGCGACCTCGGGCCGCGCCAGCGCCTCGACAACGAGACCTGCGGCCTCCCCTGCGAGCTGCCGCTGCCCCCGTTCCTTCCAGGCGGAGACGAACAGCCGCGCCCGGTCGTCGTAGAGGATCGCAGCCCGTGCGCTCGCGAATCCGATCCTCCGGCCGGCACATTCGGCGCATCGCTGCACGGGCCAGGCCCCGGGTGAGCCGCAGCGGCCGCAGAGCGGCGGTGCCAGCCGAACGAGCAAGTCGCGGCACCCGTCGCAGATCCCGGCACCCGGTAGGCGACAACACGCGCAGCGCTGTGGGAGGAGGAGAGAGAGCGCGAGTCGGAGCACGACTTCACGCTAGAGCCCCTCGTGTGACGAGAACGCGTCGACCTTGCGTCAATTCTGTGAAAGCTCGAGGGTTAAGAGCCTGTCGTGAAAGTCGCGCACACCAGTTGGCGGCTGCGATACGGCGCCGGATCACCACCCTCGCTCTTGGCCAGGCAGCCGGCCTAGCCGGCGAGCGAGTGCGGCGCCCGGCTACATCGCAGCCGTCCCCGCCCGCACGCGACTCTCACGACAGGCTCTTAACTCCGTGAAAACTCGAGATCGGCCTGCCGCAGCGTCTCCTCGGAGCCGATGTCGTACCAGTCGCCCGGCACGCGCCAGGTGAAGACGTCGGTGCGTGGATAGAGCCACTGGACGAGACGACCGGGCTGATCCGGGTTATTGCCCTGAGCGACATACCGCAGGATGAGGGGCAGCACGTGGCGCGGGTAGAAGTAGAGCGCGATCCCCGTCAGCGTGCTCGTCGCCTGCCGAGGCTTCTCCTCGAAGTAGGTGATCCGACCTTCCTCGTCGATCTCGATCACGTTGTACTTGGACATCTGCTCCAGATCCCCCACGTCGTGCACGCCCACCACGGGAGCGTCGCGCTCCCGGCAGAAGGCACCGAAACCGGCCAGGTCGTCGGAGAAGAGGTTGTCGCCGGCGACAACGACGAGGTCGTCGTCGACGCGTTCGTGATCGAGCACGAAGGCGATGTCGCCGATCGCCCCAAGCTTGTCGGCCTCGCTCGCCGTGCCGTCGTCGACCACTGTCACTTCCGGCTGCCCCGACGGCCGCTCCGCCGCCCACTGACGAAAGTGTGGCGCGAACTTCGAGTTCGTGACGACGTAGATCTCGTCCGGCTGGACGCTCGCGAGGGAACCGAGCACACGATCGAGCATCGGCAAGCCTCCCACGGGCAGGAGCGCCTTCGGCTGGTCGAGCGTCAACGGGTAGAGCCGCGTCGCGTACCCCGCTGCGATGACGAGCAGCTTCATCCGGTGCGCACGGCTCGTGGCAGCGAGTGTGCGAAGGGGGCTCGGTGCACGCCCGCCTCCGTCACGATCGCTGCGATCAGCTCGGCAGGAGTGACGTCGAAAGCCGGGTTGTACGCCCCGAAGCGGCTCGTCAGCTCGCCGCCGTCGCGCTCCTCGATCGGGATCTCGGCCCCCGTCGGTGTCTCGGGATCCAAGGTGGAGGTCGGCGCCACGACGTACAACGGGATCCCGTGGTGGGCCGCTGCGACCGCGAGGGCGTAGGTGCCGATCTTGTTCGCCGTATCGCCATTGGAAGCGATGCGGTCGGCACCCGTGACGACGCAGTCGACCTCGCCGCGGCGCATCAGGTGCGCGGCGGCCGAGTCGGCGATGACGGTGCTCGGGATGCCGACGGCCTCCAGCTCCCACGCCGTCAGGCGGGCCCCTTGGAGGAGCGGCCGGGTCTCGTCGACCCAGACGTGGGCGAGGAGACCTTCCTCCCAGGCCGTCCGCAGGGCACCAACTGCCGACCCGTACCCGCCCGTGGCGAGGCCGCCGGCGTTGCAATGCGTGAGCGCTCGAGTTTTTGGGCCGAACAGCACCGCTGCATGCGCGGCCATGCGACGGCAGCGATCGACCTCCTCCTCGTGCAGCTCACGGGCGCGTTCGGGCGAGGGATCGTGCCTCATCTGGTCGAGCGCCCAGACGAGGTTGACCGCCGTCGGGCGCGACGCTGCCAGCACGCCGTAGGCCGCGTCGAGGTCCTCTCCTCGCTCGGCCGCGAGCGCGTAGCCGTAGGCCGCCGCGATGCCGATGGCGGGTGCGCCGCGCACGGCGAGCGTCCTGATCGCCTCGGCCACCGCCGCGGCGGAATCGCAGCGCAGCTCGACCTCCTCGTCCGGCAGCCGGCGCTGGTCGAGCACGACGACCGCCCCAGCTTCCAGGCGCAGGATCCGTTCGGGAGTCAGCTCGGTCGTGTTCATTGCTCTAGGAGCGAGGACGATAGCCGCGCCTTCCTTCGGAGCAGCCGCGAGAGCACCGTATCGAGCCCGGTGAGCTCGGGCACCTCGGGGCCGCGTGCCTGCACGCGATCGTCGTTGCGTGAGCAGCGAGGCCGGCCCCGGTAAACGGGCCGGCCTCGCGACGGCTCGAGCTACGTGCCTTCGTCCCAGGAAGCGAGGTACTTCGCCTGCTCCTCGGTCAACTGGTCGATCTCGATTCCCATAGTCGCGAGCTTGAGGCGCGCGATCTCGTCGTCGATCTCCTTCGGCACGACGTACACCTTCTTCTCGAGCGAGGCCGCGTTCTGGACGACGTGCTCCGCCGAGAGGGCCTGGTTGGCGAACGACATGTCCATCACGATCGCCGGGTGCCCCTCGGCGGCGGCGAGGTTGATCAGGCGACCGTCGCCGAGCAGGTAGAGCCGCCGACCGTCGGCGAGCGTGAACTCCTCCACGAACTCACGGGCGTCGCGAACCTCGCTCGCCAGCGAGCGAAGAGCCCCGATCTCGATCTCGACGTTGAAGTGGCCCGTGTTGCAGAGGATCGCGCCGTCCTTCATGCGCTCCATGTGCTTGGCCGAGATCACCGACTTGTTGCCGGTGGCGGTGCAGAAGATGTCACCGATCTCTGCCGCCTTCTCCATCGAGAGCACCTCGAAGCCCTCCATTGCCGCCTCGAGCGCAGGCATCGGGTCGACCTCAGTGACGATCACGTGCGCCCCGAGGCCCTTCGCGCGCATCGCGACCCCGCGGCCGACCCAGCCGTAGCCGGCGACGACGAAGCGCTTGCCGGCGATCAGGACGTTCGTCGCCCGGATGATGCCGTCGATCGTCGACTGGCCCGTTCCGTAGCGGTTGTCGAACAGGTGCTTCGTCCGCGCCTCGTTCACCGCCACCACGGGGAAGCCGAGCTTGCCGTCCCGCTCCAGCGCCTTCAGGCGGATCACGCCGGTCGTCGTCTCCTCGGTGCCGGCGATCACGTCACCGAGCTGCTCGCGACGGGCGCTGTGCAGGACGCCGATCACGTCTGCGCCGTCGTCCATCGTGATGTGCGGCTTGTGGTCGACGGCAGCCTCGATGTGCGCGTAGTAGGTGTCGTTGTCCTCGCCCTTGATCGCGAAGACGGAGATGCCGTACTCCTCGACAAGAGCCGCCGCGACGTCGTCCTGGGTCGACAGCGGGTTGGAGGCGCACAGCACGACGTCTGCCCCACCCGCCTTGAGAGTGCGCATCAGGTTGGCCGTCTCCGTCGTCACGTGCAGGCACGCAGAGATCCGATAGCCCGAGAGGGGCCGCTCCGAGTCGAACCGCTCGCGGATCGCAGCCAGCACCGGCATCTGCCGGTCGGCCCATTCGATCCGCCGCTTGCCCTCCGGGGCGAGCGCCAGATCCTTGACGTCATGTCGCTGTGTCGTAGCCATCCATTCCTCTCGTGTCCGTCGTCGTCAGTTGTCGTGTCAGGCGGCGAGCAGCCGCTCGTGCTTTCGCTGCTCCCACTCGAACCAGTCGCCCCCCGCGCCGCTCGACTCCAGCCACGACTCCACGGCCGCCCGAAGCTCGAGCTCGTGGCGCAGGCGCGCGGCGAAGGCCAGCTCGTCGAGCTCGACCGTGTAGCGCTCCCGCAACTCGCGGAGCGAGCGCAGCTGGTTCAGGTCACGGATGCCGTACGAGCGGTAGCCGGAATCGGTTCGCGCCGGGACGACGAGGCGCAGGCCTTCGAGGTAGCGGAGCATCCGGGGCGACCAGCCCGAACTCGAGGCGGCCTGGCCAACGGTGAAGCGTTGCAGCATCGTCCTCAACCTTACCACAGTTATGGCAAGGTTCCTACCTCAGGGATCCGAGCTCCCTTCACGCCCGTAGAGATCCTCGAGCCGGACGACGTCGTCCAGCTGCGGCGTCGACACCTCCAGGATCGTCGTGTCCACGAGCGCCTTGACCCGATGAACGGTGCCCGGGGGGTAGTGGAAGGCCATCCCGGCCTCCACGATCTCCTGCTGCAGCACCGCCTCGCCGGCGTCGCCCAGCTCGAGCAGCACGCGCCCTGATTGGACGAGCCACGACTCGTCCTTTTCGTTGTGGAACTGGAGGCTGAGCGAACAGCCCGCCTTCACGAAGAGCACCTTGCCGCAGTAGCGCTCGGTGAGAGCCCAGATTAGCTCGTAACCCCAGGGCTTCTCGACGCGGCGCACCTCGGAGATCCAGCGATCCAGGGAATCGATGTTGGGGCTGTCGATGCTCAGGCCGTCGAGCATAGACCTATGCATTCTCGAGCTGCCAATCCGGGTGCGCGGCGAGGTACTCCTCCGCACGCCGGAGATCCTTCGGCGTGTTGACGGTGAGCCAGGCACCGGTGTGGCGAAACGCCCGCAGCTGCCCTTCCTGCGCCAGCGCTGGGAACGTGCTCTGCTCATGGTCGCCCTTCTCGGGCAGCCGGGCCAGTGCCTCCGCGCCGAGGACGTACACCCCCGCGTTCACCCAGTGCTCGAGCTTGGGAGCCTCCCTGAAGCCCCGGATGCCGTCGTCTTCGTCCAGCTCGACGACGCCGAAAGGAGAGTTGACCTGCGCGACCACCACGGTGGCCGCGGCCGCCCGCTCTCTGTGCCGCGCGATCAGCCCTGCGTAGTCGAGGTCGAGGAGCTCGTCGCCGTTCATCGCGAGCACGGCGCCGGCTTCGCCGCGGCGCGCGGCGGCGAAGCGGAGGCCGCCGCCGCGGCCGAGCGGCTCAGGCTCCCCGGCGGCGACGATCTCGACTCCAAGCCCTGCCAGGCCGTCCACGAACTGCTGCTCCTGGCCGACCGAGCACGCCACGATTGCTCGCGTGACGCCCGCTGCTGCGAGCCTGCGAATCGTGTAGCCAAGGAGCGGCCGGCCCCCAACGGGCACGAGCGGCTTCGGCCTGCCGCGGGCCGCGTCGCCGAGCCGCTCCGCCTTACCTCCAGCGAGGATCAACGCCTCCATCGAGGAGGCTCCATCAAGACGGGGCGGCGCGGCCGATGCCGTCGTAGACGAACCCGGCGGCACGCATGGCCTGCGGATCCAGCATGTTACGACCGTCAACGAGGAGTGGGTTGCGCATGCGGCCCGCGGCGTCCGCCCAGTCGAGCTGGGCCAGCTGCGCCCACTCTGTGACGAGCACGGCGGCATCGGCGCCGTCGAGCGCCTCGAGCGGGTCGGCACAGATGGTCGCGCGTGGCAGCGCAGCTGCCCCGTCGGCGACGGGATCCCACGCGCGGACGTCGGCTCCCTCGGCGACGAGGCGACCCGCGAGGACGAGGCTCGGCGCCTCACGCATGTCGTCCGTGTTCGGCTTGAACGCGAGTCCCAGGAGCGCGACGGTCTTGCCGCGGAGGCTGCCGAGATGCTGCTGGAGCTTTCCGATCACCCGCCGCTTCTGCAGCTCGTTCACCTCGATCACCGAGTTGAGGAGCTGGAAGTGGTACCCGGAGTTGGCGGCGAGCTGCTTCAGCGCCAGTGAGTCCTTCGGGAAACACGAGCCGCCGTAGCCAATGCCGGCGCGGAGGAAGCTCGGGCCAATGCGACGGTCGAGGCCGACGCCCTCTGCCACGCGCACGACGTCCGCCCCCGTCACCTCGCAGACGTTGGCGATCTCGTTGATGAAGCTGATCCGCGTCATCAGGGCGGCGTTGGCGGCAAGCTTGATCATCTCGGCCGACGCCACGTCACAGCGGACGACCGGGCCGCCGATGCCGCGGTGCAGCACGGCCACGGCGTCCGCGTCGACGGGGTCGAACGCACCGACGACGATGCGATCGGGCTGCTGAAAGTCGTGCACCGCGGTGCCCTCAGCCGTGAACTCGGGATTCGAGACGTAACCGACGTGCGTCAGGCCGCGCTCGTCGAGCCGGTGGCGCACCTTCTCGCCCGTCCCGACGGGGACCGTGCTCTTCATCACGACGATCGCCTGCCCCTGAAGGCCCGCGAGCTCGTCGACAACGGTCCAGACGGCGGACAGATCCGCGTCTCCGGAGTACGTCGGCGGCGTTCCGACTGCCACGTAGAGGAACTCGGCGTCCCGCACTGCCTCCGAGACGTCGAGCGTGTAGGCGAGTCGGGCCGTATTGCGCGACAGCATCTCCTCGAGACCAGGCTCGAAGATCGGCACCTCACCCCGCCGAAGCGCCTCGATCCGCGCGGGCACGACGTCACGGATCGTCACGTCGTGCCCGAGATCTGCGAAGCACGCGCCCGTCACGAGCCCGACGTAGCCTGCGCCGAAAACAGCAACCTTGCTCACGACGACGAGCCTACTTCCCCGACGCGCTTCACTTGATCCGAGCGATCGGCTTGAGGCCCTTCGCGATCGCGAGCATGGTGTCGTTCGAGAGCGAGTTCTTGAGCGTGTTGACTACCCAGTAGGTCGCGCCACCGTGCCGGAGGACGACCATGTGGAGCTTGGGCCCCGTGTAGTGAAGCTCGTACGCCCGCCCGCCGATCAGTCGGGCATGGTTGCGTTCCGAGAGGACCGGCGCATCCATCCAGTCGGTCATCTGGACGCCCCAGTACTCGTTCGCCCAGGTTCCAGACCGATACGTGAGCCGCAGCGTCTTGTGCTCGTTGTCGGGCTCGTCGATCCAGTACAACCGGACCGGGCGCCCGGAATCGTCGATTGAGGAGTTGCGCTCGATCACGGTCGGCACCATTACCGTGAACGGGAGCTTCGACATGCGCTCGCGCAGATACCCGAGCGACGCCTCCGCCCCGGGCTCGACGTTCGGCGGCTGCTTCTTCGGCGTCTTGTCCACCGGCGCCTCGGCAAGCCTCCCGTGGTGGGTCTGTCCCAGCGTCACGAGCAGCATCGCGGCGTACCCGAGCCGCCTGGTCTTGGCGGTCATCGGCACGATCTCGTCCGTACCGAAGAGCGCGGCGACGTTCCTCGCCGCGGCCTCCGTCCCAGACTGCCGCGGGTCGTAAGCGACCTCGGTCTCGAAGTAGTCGTAACTCGGTGCGTCCGCCGAGCGGCCTTCGGGCGGGGAGAGCATCGCGTAGCCGCGCTGGCCGAGAAGGTAGCTCGCATTCGCGGCCGAGCCGTCAACCCCGTTGCCGTTCAGCACCGTCACCGTCGTGTTGCGCGGCAGCGGGGCCTTTGCCGCCTTCCGCTTCGGCTTCTCGTTCAGCGCGACCGCCGTGGCCTTGTCCGGCGACTCGACATCTGGGTTCGTGAACTCCTGAATCGCCTTTCCGAGATTCTCCGGTGCCGCATGCAGCTGGTAGGAAGCATCTTCCTCGAGCCCCTCGATCGTCGTCTGGAAGACGTGCCCGGGCGGCAGGCTGTAGGCCAGAAGCGCATACGACCGCAGCAGGTCGATGTCGACCTCCTTGTCGCCGCCTCGTCCGACCTCGACGTTCTTCGTGATCGCCGAGACGAGCCGCGGTACGGTCAGGGCGAGGCTCGTGCCGGAGAGCTGATCCCTGATCTGCGCCTTCAGGGCGCCGACAAAGAGCTGCTGGCGCACGATGCGGGCCAGGTCGGAGTCCACATGCCGGTAGCGCACGTAGTCCAGCGCCTGGTAGCCCGTCAGCTTCTGGTAGCCCGGCTGGAGGTTGATCGTCGCATAGCCGAACGGGCCGCCGCGGTCGTTGAAATAGCGCCGATCGACGTCGAGCCACACGCCCCCGAGGCTGTCGACCACCTGACGGAAGCCCCGGAAGTTGACCGTGACGAGGTAGTTGATCGGCAGGCCGGTGAGCTTTCGCACCGTCTCGAGTGTTCCGGTCGTACCGCACTCGGAGTAGGCCTCGTTGATGCGGCCGCGGTAGGTCGGCTTCCCTGGGCAGGTGACGTCTACCGTCAGATCGCGAGGAAACGAGAGCAGCGAGATCGAATCGCTGCCTGGATCGGCGCGCACGAGCATGACGGTGTCCGAGCGCGATTGGACGCCGGCGTCCTCACCCTTCCGCTTGTCGTAGCCGACGATGAGCGCCGTCGCCGGTCCGTTGGCCGGAGCGATGTCCAGCTGCCTCTGCGCGATCACGACGTCCGGGGTGGTCGCGCGGAGATCCGAGACGCGCTGCTCGAGGAAGAGGTAGTAGCCGCCGCCCACGGCACCGACCGCCATCAGCAGGGTGACGATGGCCCAGCCGAGGATCGCCGCGGCGAGACTCAGGCGGCTGCGCCGCTCCGGCTCCGGTTGACGGTAGATCGTGACGGCCGACAGTGCCCCGGGCGGGAGCACCGCCCGGCCGTTACCGTTCACGGCCGCTGCGCGGCCCATGCCTCTCTTCAGCGTCGTCCGCATAGGTGGAACCCGACGCTGCGGGCGCCGGAGAAGCTCGCAGGATAGCCGAGCGGCTGGATGACCTCAGGCGCGCCCGCGGGAGGCGGCGCGGACGGAGGCGAGCGCGTTGGCGAAGAAGGCGTTCTCGTCAGGCGTACCGACCGTGATTCTCAGGGCGCCCGGCGCGCCGAAAGCGGCCATCGGGCGCACGATCACGCCCTGCCGCAGGAGCGCCCCGAAGAGTGCGGTCGCGTCCTCGCCGACCTCGGTGTAGAGGAAGTTCGCGACCGCAGGCCCCGCAGGCTCGAGGCCGTTCTCCCTGAGCGTCCGCTCGAGGCTCACCCGGCCCTCCGCCGTCAATCGCCGCCGGCGCTCGAGCTCGGCGGTGGCGTCGAAGCTCGCGACCGCTGCAACCTGGGCCTGTGTATTCACATCGAACGCTCGCCGGATCTTCAGAATCGCCTCGATCACGTCTCGGGGCCCGACGCCGTACCCGACGCGCAGGCCGGCGAGCCCGTAGATCTTGGAGAACGTCCGAAGCACCAGGACGCGCCGGCCCGCCAGTAGGTACTCGGCGACACCGTCCGGGTAGTCCGGTAGCTCGATGTACTCGAAGTACGCCTGGTCGAGAACGGTGAGCACGTGCTCGGGCACGGCTGCGAAGTAGGCGTCGAGCTCGGCTCGGGAGGTCATCGTGCCCGTCGGGTTGTTGGGTGTCGCGATGAAGACGAGCTTCGTGCGCGGCCCGATCGCCGCGAGCATGGCGTCCAGGTCGAGATGGTGGTCGCGCAGCGGCACGCGCCGCGGCACTGCGCCGAGCTTCAGCGGGTCAAGGACGAACGAGATGAAAGACGGCCAGCCCGAGACCACCTCGTCGCCCGGATCGAGCGCGGCAACGGCGAGATGACCGATGACCGCATCGGCGCCCGCGCCCGTGACGATCTGATCCGTCTCGACCCCGTGCCGCTCAGCGAGTGCGTTCCGGAGGTGGTACGCCCCGCCGTCGGGATAGCGGTTCAGGCCCGGAGCGCTCGCTGCAATTGCCTCGAGCGCCTCGGGAAAGGGACCCCATGGACCCTCGTTCGAGGCGAGCTTGACGACGCGCTGGAGCCCGAGCTCCCGCTGCAGCTCGTCCTCCGGCTTCCCGGGCTCGTACGGAACCAGCCCGTCGAGGGCGGAACGGAACACGCGCCGGAACCCTTAGTAGCCGGGCGTCTCGTCGTCGTCGCTCTGGCTGTACCAGAACCAGAGCGCGCCGCCGACGAGCGCAAGCACCGAGACGATCGCGCCCTTGTTCGGCCGCCCCGTCCCCTCGATCGTGCCCGGAAGCGCCTCTCGAGCCTTCTTCTTCAGGATCCGCTTCGCCACGAGCCAGGTGAACCAGCCCATGACGGCGTTGCGGCGGTTGTAGATGCCCATGGAGGCCAGGCTAACGCAATTGTCAGGTGCGCGCCGCTGCCCGCTTCTTGTTCGGCAGGTGGATGGCTCGCCCAAGCGCGACGAGGCCGGCTTCCTTGATCGCCTCCGAGAGGGTCGGGTGAGCGGCCATGCCGTCCGCGACGGTCTCCACCGTCGCCTCGGCGTCGATCGCGACCGTGCCCGCCTCGATCAGATCGGTCACGTGCGGACCGACCATGACGATCCCGAGCAGCTCCCCGTACCGCGTCTCGTGGATCGACTTCACCCAGCCCACGGTCTCGTTCTGCATCACCGCGCGCGCGTTCGCGGCCCACGGGAACACCCCGACCGACACGTCGTCGCCGTGACGCTCCCGGGCCTCCGCCTCGGTGAGCCCGACTCCTGCGATCTCGGGGTCGGTGTAGATCGGGCGCGGAACGGCGGGGTCCCCGACGACAGCCTCGTGCCCGCAGGCGTTCTCGGCCGCAACCTCGCCTTCGCGAAAGGCCGTATGGGCGAGTTGCCAATAGCCGGCACAGTCTCCGACGGCGTAGATGTGCGGCACGGTCGTCCGTCGGTGCTCATCGGCCGCGATGCCCTCTCGGCGATCGAGCTCGACCCCGAGCGCCTCCAGCCCCAGGTTCTCGACGACGGGTCCGCGGCCGACGCTCACCAGCATCAGGTCTGCATCCGCCGTCTCGCCCTCGCCGAAGTGGACGGTCAGCTGCGAGCCGTCGTCGGTCACACCGGTGCACTGCTTCCCCAGCTGAAGCGCGATGCCGCGCTTCCCGAACGCCTTGGCGAGCTCCTTGGCCGCGTCCGCGTCCTCCTGCGGAATCAGGGAGTCCAGCATCTCGATGATCGTCACCTCCGAGCCGAAGCGCCCGAAGATGGAGGCGAACTCGCAGCCGATGATGCCGCCGCCGAGGATCACGAGCCGGCGCGGCACCTCCGTCGCCGCCAGGAGGCCCGTCGAGTCGACGCAGCGCGGCGAGTCGAGGCCGTCGATCGGGGGGCGAAGCGGGAACGAGCCGGTGGCGACGATCGCAGAGCGGAACGTGACGTCCTCCCCGCCCTCGACCACGATCGTGTTCGCGTCTTGGAAGACACCGCGCCCCTTGACCCACTCGACGCCGTTCGCCTTGAAGAGCCCGGCGATGCCCTGAGTCATCTGCTTGACGACAGCGTTCTTCCAGTCAGCGGCCCGACCGAAGTCGAGGTGCGGCTCGCCGACCGTGACGCCGAGCTTCTCAAAGGTGTCGTTGGCCTGGTGGAGCGCGTGCGCCGTCTGCACCCAGGCCTTCGTCGGGATGCAGCCCACCCGCAGGCAGGTGCCGCCGAGCTCCGGCTCCTGCTCGACGCAGATCGTCTTCGCGCCCAGTTGAGCCGCGCGGATCGCTGCGGTATAGCCGCCGGGCCCTCCGCCCAGAACAGCGACGTCACATTCCATCTCGCCTCAACTCCTCACTCCGTCTTCTCCGACGCTCTCGAGCTAGTCCGCCGATGCTACCGAGGCACGCATCGTCCAGGCCTCCGGGCCTTGCCCGACGACCTCGAAGCCGTGCCGCTCGTACAGCTTCCGCGCCGGATTCCCCGGCTCGACGCTGAGGCTGAGAGCCTCGTAGCCGGACGCCCGCGCCCGCTCAAGGAGCGCCACGAGGAGCTCCTCGCCGACACCGTGCCCCCGCTTCGACGGGACGACCGCGATCGCGAGCTCCGGCGTCCGTTCGTCCACGAACCCGTAGCCTGGCTCCGCCCCTGTGAAGAGCCGAAACCACGCGGCACCGACGGGGAAGCCGTTCTCGAGCGCGATCACCGCCGTGTCGCCCGCCCGCCCCCACCCGCGGACGTAGCGTGAGACGAGCGATCCCGGCACCCGCTCGCGCCAGTAGTACGCGTGGTGGAGCATGTCCCGCAGGAAACGGATGTCCTGCGCGCCTCCCCGTCTGATCAGCAGCGCCATCAGGACAGCGATTGCGCGAGTTGGATGCGGTTGCCATCAGGGTCGTAGACATCCACGAGCCGGATCTCCCCCGCGAGCTCCAAGACCACACCGACGTCGAGACCGGCTGCCCGAAGGCGATCCGCCTCGGCCTTCACATCCTCTACCTCCACGTGCGCCACCCCACCGGCCTCGTCCGGCTCGCCCTCCGAGATAGCGATCTCCATCGAGCCGCGGGCCAGTCTCGACCAGCAGCCTCCGATGTCGAGGTAGGTCTCCTCGAAGCCGAGCAAGTCGCGGTAGAACGCACGCCCCGCGTCGAAGTTCCGAACGCGGTACCAGACGGTGGTCAAGCGCTCCCGCCTAGAGGGCCAGCGCCGGCTCCTCGAGCAGCTCTTTCAGGGTGCGAAGGAACTCCGCCCCGTCGGAGCCGTCGATCGCCCGGTGATCACAGGTCAGCGTCAGCGTCAACAACGGCCTCACCTCCACCTGGCCGGCACGGACGACCGGCTTCTGCTCCGTGGAGCCGACGGCGAGGATCGCGGCCTGCGGCGGGTTCAGCACGGCGACGAACTGCTCGATCCCGTACATGCCGAGGTTCGAGATCGTGAACGTCCCGTCCTCGAGGTCTGCCCGCTGGAGCTTTCCGTCCCGAGCGCGAGAGACGAGATCGGCTCGGGCAGCCGCGATCGCCTGGATCGAGCGGCGGTCTGCGTCGCGGATGACGGGCACGACCAGCCCGTTCGGCGCTGCAACCGCGAGGCCGACATGCGCGGAGGAGAAGCGCCGGATCGACGCGCCGGTGAAGTGCGCGTTCACGGCCGTGTGATGGACGAGCGTGGCGGCGGCCACCTTCGTCAGCAGGTCGGACACCGTCGGCTTGGTCTCACCCTCGGCGAGGCGGGCGACGAGCCGCTCGCGCAGCTCGAGCGCCCGCGTCATGTCTGCGTTCACGGTGAGCTGGAACACGGGTGCCTGCCACGCCTCCGTGAGCCGGCGGGCGATCGTCTTCCGCGTCGAGGTGAGCGCGAGCTCCTCGACCTCGGCCTCGACCTCGGCCCCGCCGGCCGGACCAGCCGGTGCCGCGACGCCGGGGGCGGGCGCGACGGCGGCCCGCTCGACGTCCTCGGCGACGACGCGGCCCTCGGGCCCGGTGCCGCTCACCTGTGCGATGTCGATGCCCTTCTCGCGCGCAAGACGGCGTGCGAGGGGGGATGCCTTGACACGAGCTGCGCCTGCGTCCGAGCCTCCGTTCGATGTTGCCGGCTCCTCAGCCGAAGCCGTCGCCGCGGCTGCCCGGCGACCGCGCTCCCGCTCGTCATCCATCTCGTCGGCGGGCGAACCCTCCTCTTCCGGCTCGTCCTCGGCCTCGACGGCAGCCTCGTCGCCACCCTTGTTCTCCGCTGCCCCGCCCTCGGACGACTCGGCGCTCTTGGGCGCCGTAGCACCTTCGGTCTGCTTGGCAGCCGAAACCGCCCCACCAACCTCTTCGCCTTCGGCTCCGATCAGGGCGATCGTCTTCCCGACCTCGACCTCGCCGGAGTCGATCACGATCTTCAACAGGACGCCGTCGGCCTCCGCCTCGACCTCCTGCGTCACCTTGTCCGTATCGAGCTCGTAGAGCGGCTCGCGCTTCTTGACCGGCTCACCCTCGCCCTTGAGCCACTTGACGATCGTGCCGGACTCCATCCCCTGGCCCAGCCGCGGCAGCTTGACCTCGGTGGCCACCTAGCTCCTCGCGACCGTGCGCTTGACGGCCTCGAGCACGTCCGCGGCATGTGGCACGGCCCACTGCTCCATCGCAGGCGCAAACGCGAGCGGCGCGAACTTGGCGCCCACGCGCTCGATCGGCGCATCGAGGTAGTCGAAGGCGCCCTTCTGCACGACCGCCGCGAGCTCAGCACCGAAACCGCCTCGCGTGACGGCCTCGTGAGCGGTGACGCAGCGCGTCGTCTTTCGCACCGAGTCGAGGATCGTCTCCTCGTCGAGCGGTTGGAGCGTGCGCGGATCGACCACCTCCACGGAGATTCCCTCCTCCTCCTGCGCCTGTTCGGCCGCCTGCAGCGATTCCGGCACCATCCGGCCGATCGCGATCACCGTCACGTCGGAGCCCTCGCGCAGCACCCGCGCCTTGCCGAACGGGATCGGCTCGAGCTCCTCCGGGACTTCGCCCTTGAGCGGGTAGAGCAGCCGATGCTCGAAGAAGACGACCGGATTGTCGTCGTAGATCGCGCTCCAGAGGAGCCCGCGGGCGTCCTCTGGAGTCGACGGAAACGCAACCTTGAGACCGGGCACGTGCACGAACCAGGCCTCGAGCTGCTGCGCGTGCTGCGCGCCGGGACTCCAACCGGCACCGCCCTGGGTGCGGACGGTCAGCGGCACCTTCAGCTGCCCGCCGGACATCGTGCGGTGCTTGGCGGCCTGGTTGACGAGCTGCTCCATCGAGAGCGTCAGGAAGTCCTGGTACATGATCTCGACGACCGGGCGCATGCCCTGCATCGCGGCGCCGATTCCGGTGCCGACGATGGCGATCTCGGAGATCGGCGTGTTGCGGACGCGCTCGGGGCCGAACTCGGCCAGCATGCCCTGGGTGACGCCCATCGAGCCGCCCATCTCGGCGATGTCCTCCCCCATGATGAAGACGTCCTCGTCCTCGCGCATCGCGCGCGAGAGCGCGTCGCGCACTGCCTCCCGATAGGTCAGCTCAGGCATAGACGTACTTCAACGCGTCTTCGGGGTTCGGATCGGTACCCGCCTTGGCGAACTCGACCGAGGCTTCGACGATCGCCGACACCTCCGTGTCGAGCTGCTCGACCTCGTCCTCCGAGAGCTCGATTTGCGCCCGCAGGAGCTCGATCGGGTCCTTCGTCTCGCGGAGCTCCTCGAGCTCCGACTTTTCGCGGTAGACCTGCGGATCACCGATGTAGTGGCCGACTAGACGGTAGGTGCGGACGTTCAGGAAGACCGGGCCTTCGCCGGAAGCCGCATGCCGACGAGCCTCTCGCGTCGCCTCGTACACAGCCTCCACGTCCTGGCCATCGACGTCGATCGAGCGCATCCCGAACGCGACGGCGCGCTGTGAGAAGTCCTCGATCGGCGCATGCTGGGACTGCGGCGTCGACTCGGCCCAACCGTTCATCTCCAGGACGAAGAGCGCCGGCACCTTCCAGAGCTGCGCCAGGTTGAGCGACTCGTGGAACGTGCCCGTGTTCGTCGCGCCGTCGCCGAAGAACGCGACGGCCACACGCTCCTGCTTGCGAAACTTGTACGCGAGCGCCGTGCCGGTGACCTGCGGCAGCCCGCCGCCGACGACGGCGTTCGCGCCCAGCATCCCGTTCGCCACGTCGTAGAGGTGCATCGAGCCGCCGTAGCCGTGCGAGCAGCCCTCGAGCTTCCCGTAGAGCTCCGCCATGACGGCGTTCGGGTGTGTCCCCTTCGCGAGCGTGTGCCCGTGAGCGCGATGGGTCGACATGATCGTGTCCTCGCGCTCGAGCCCGGCGCAGACACCCGCCGCGACCGCTTCCTGTCCGATCGCGACGTGCAGGAATCCGGGCAGCTCGCCAGCGCGAAACCGCTCCTCGACCTTTTCCTCGAAGCGACGGATCAGGAGCATCTGGCGGAAGAGGTCGCGAAGCTCCTCCTCGGACAGGCCTCCCCCGGCGCGCGGCTTCTTCTCGAGCTTGGCCATGTGCGGTTCATTTAAGCTCAAGGCTGTGACGCTGGTCGCACAATGGCGCAGCATCGAGGCTGCCCTGCCACCGGGGTGGTCGGATGCGCAGCTGGCGCTGGAGGTGCCCGATGCCCCTCGACGCGCACGCGCTGCGGCGCTCCTCGCCCCGGCGAACCCGGGCCGCGTCGGATCCGAGCTTCGCCTCAGCGTCAACCGCGGCGGCGCGGGCACCGGCTCCGACGCCGTGCGCCGGCTCCTGCTGCGGTTGGACGGCGAGCGGATCGCGGGTGAGCTACGGCTGGTAACAACGACCGAGGCCGCGCGGCCCGCCGACGTCGAGCGGCCCGATCTCGCGACCGGATGGCGGGCTGCGATCGCGACGCTGCCGTCCGACTGGAGCGACCTCCTCTGCGAGCTCGAGGTGGCCTCGAGCGACTACCTGCAGCGCAGCGCCCTGTTGATCGCGCCGCTGAACCCGACCCGGGTGCCGGGCAAGCTGGCGTTCCGCTTCCGAGCCGCTCGGCGCTTCGGCTACGGCGCCTCGCCGGAGATGACGCGACGGTGCCTGGAGCGGCTTGACGCAGAAGGCGTCCGCGGCAGCGTCGCGATCCTGCGCGCGCTCTCCGACACCCACAACGTCGCCACCCAGGGCCCTGTCTGGTACGTGGAGGGGAAGGCGGTTTGAGCGATCCCGTCTCGTGGCTCTTGATCGAGAAGGGGTGGGACGTGGTCGGCTCGGGCGGGGAGAAGCTCGGCACGATCCACGAGGTCGTCGGCGACACCGGCAAGGACATCTTCAACGGCCTCGCGGTCTCACCCGGGCTCCTGCGCACTGCGCGCTACGTGCCGGCCGAGCGCGTGGGAACGATCGTCGAGGGCCGCGTCCAGCTCGACTTCGACGCGCAGACCTTCGACGGGCTCGACGAGCACGGCGACGTGCCTCCGAGCGCCGAGATCCGCGCCGATACGACCGACCTCTCCTAGCCTTTCCGGACGTCAACCCAGCTCGGACGCGAGCCGCTCCGCATCGGCCCGGGTGCGCGCGATCACGAGGCAGGTGTCGTCTCCGGCGAGCGTGCCCACGACGAGGGGATGCCCCACACGATCGAGAGCACGCGCGATTGCAGGCGCCGAGCCGAGCTCGGACTGGATGACGACGATGTTCTGCGCCGCTGTGACCCGCGCTGCCGAACGGCCGAGAATCGCCGCGAGCGCTGCACGCGGCTCGAGGCGCTGCGGTGCCCCCGGCAACACGTAGCGGGGCCGCCCCGCTCCGTCCGCGACCTTCACGATCCCGAGCTCGCGGAGGTCTCGCGACAACGTCGCCTGGGCGACGGAACAGCCGGCGCGGCCGAGCGCCTGCTCGAGCTCGAGCTGTGTGGAGAGCCGGCGACGAGTGACGAGGCTGCCGATCAGGCGGTGACGCTCTGCCTTTCGCAGAGGGGCATTCGGCAAGGGCCTTCCGTCACTCCCCATCGGCACGCGTACCTTCCACGTTTGCCGAACCCCGCGCGGGGCAAAGGAGCGGACATGCTGCGCAAAGTCTCGTGGATGGTTCTGTACGGCGCCCTCGGCGCCGCAGCGACAATGGCTGCGCGACGAGCCGCATCGAGCATCTGGCGCATCGCTACCGGCGAGAAGCCGCCGGCGAGGCGCTGATGAGGGGCGACGCGGCGATCGAGAAGGGCGCTGACAAGCTCGAGACGCTCGCTGGCCGAGCAGCTGCGAAGGGCGGTCTCGCGGGGAAACTGGCGGACTCGCTCGGAGAGGACGCCACCTTCGTCCGCCAGTTGAAGCCGTCGCTGATTGTCGCGCGCGCCCGAGGTGAGGCACCGAAGGACCGCGAACCAGGATCAGCGCAACGGGCACCACGCCGGCCGCAGCACGGGCCCCGGAAGCCCAGTTACGGACAAGACCAGAATCCGTTCGTCATCGCCGGGGCCGCATTCGGCCTGGGCGCCCTCGTGGCCAGGCTGATCGACTGGAGGAGCCATGCCCACCCCCGCCGTTGATCGTCCCGTCGGCCACGAGAAGTCGGGCGTGGGCGCTGCGGCGAAGCAGGTGGCGGAGCATGCGAGCTCACTCGCCCGGCTGGAGCTTGAGCTCGCCGGCGTCGAGCTCAAGCGCAAAGCCCGAGTGCTCGGCGTCGGCATCGGGCTGGGCGTTACGGCGGCCCTGCTCGGCCTGTACGGCCTCGGATTCCTGTTGGCGACGATTACGGCCGCTCTTGCGATCGTGCTCGACACCTGGCTCGCACTTTTGCTCGTCACTCTGGTTCTCTTCGCGCTCGCGGGCGTGCTCGGCGTCCTCGCGCTCGGCAGGATCAAGCGAGGGAGCCCGCCGGTTCCCGAGCAGGCGATCAAGGAAGCGAAGCTGACGACGGAGGCGCTGAGGGCAAGTGGCACCAGCTAGCGACATGTCATCGGCGAACGGGCGCACGCCGGAGGCGATCCGGCAAGAAATCGCGAACGAGCGCGAAGCACTCGCGGGCGCGGTCGACGAGCTGCGCGAGGGCCTCGGCGACGCGGCGGATGTAGCCGGAAAGCTGCGCGCGAACCTCCCCGTGGTCGCCGCTGGCGCGCTCGGTGCAGGCTTCTTCCTTGCCGGCGGCATCGGTGCCACGATGCGGTTCCTCGCCCGCAAGGGCCGCGAACGCTGAGGAGCCCGCCGGTGAGGGTTCCAGGTTGACGCCATCCTCGGCCGAGGTGGGCCACGCACCGAGTAGTCCCTGGCGAATGTCCGGTCGCGAATGGCTCGACGTCCTCAAGCGCTCGTTGAAGTCTTTTCTCGACGACGACGCGCTGGGCCTCTCCTCGCAGGTCGCCTTCAGCTCCCTGCTCGCGTTCTTTCCCGCGATGGTCTTCCTCGTCGGGCTCCTCGACCTGGTCGGGGCCTACGAGGCGCTCCAGGACTTTCTCAGACCCGTCGCGCCGGGCGATGTGATCGAGACAATCGACACGCTGCAGCAGGAGACATCGAAGGGCAGCTCGGTCGTGGCGTTCGTCGTGGGTGCCGCTGGGGCCGTCTGGGCGGCGAGCGGCGCGATGAATGCCGTGATCAAGTCCGTGAATCGCGCCTACGACCGGGTCGAGACGCGGCCGTTCTGGAAGACGCGCCTGCTCGCGATCGTGCTGGTCGTGCTGACGGGACTCGTGCTGGCCGGACTGCTGCTCCTGATCGTGTTCGGCGGGCCCCTCGGCACGGCGATCGCGGACAAGGCCGGCCTCGGCGGCGCGTTCGAGCTGTTGTGGGCGATCGCGCGCTGGCCGATCGCCTTCGTCGCGATCCTCCTCTTCTTTGCGCTCGTCTACTACCTGGCGCCGAACCTCGACATCCGCAGCTGGACGTGGCTGACGCCCGGATCGCTCGTCGGGGCGGTCACGTGGATCGCCCTCTCGGGGCTCTTCGCGCTCTACACGAGCTTCTCGGACTCGTACTCGAAGACCTACGGCGCGCTCGCGAGCGGCATCGTGCTGCTGCTCTGGCTCAACTACTCCGCCTTCGCGCTCCTCTTCGGCGCCGAGCTCAACTCCGAGCTCGACCGCCAAGCCGAGATCCGTGCAGCCGGCGGCCCGGACGCGGGACTCGTGAAGCCGAGCCGCCGCGGGTAGCTCTCTCTACTTGCCTGCCAGCTAGGTGACGGTGACGCTACCGCGGAGCGTCGCGGAGGCATCGGAGAAGAAGCGGAGCGTCCCCTTCTTCAGCGTCACCTTCCAGGTGACCGTCGCCACCTGGGTGATGCCCGTCTTCTTGTTCACGCCCCCGCCGCTCAGGTGGAAGCTGTGCTTGGCTGTCCGGGTCGCGCACAGTGATCGTGTAGGCCCCAGACTTCAGGGCGTGCACGTGGCTGCCGCTCGCGGGGCGGAGCGCAATCGTGTTTCGACGCGGTAGCGCCCCTCGCGGAACGTGACCGTCCAGGTTGCCGTTCCCTCGAATCCGACCGAGGTGCTCTGCTCGACCCCAGGGCCTGAAAGATGGAAGTTGTGGAAGTCGGACAGATCGCGGACGACGATCTCGTACGTGCCCGGATCGAGCTGTCGGACGTCCCCGCCGCCTGGAAGCTTCAGCGAGATGGTGAAACCGGGATCAACCGTGCCTTCGAGGCGAGGAGCCTGTGCAGCGGCACCGCCTGGTACGAAAAGGCCGCCGCGGCCGCGAGAACCGGCAGACTCCAAAAACGCATCAACAGCACCTACGCCAGCACGGGCAGATCGGTTTGTAACTGGCACCGGCGGGGTTAGACTCGTTGCGTGGCTCTCGGACGGAATGCCAAGGCGGAGCTGATCCGTCAGGTGCCGCTCTTCGCCCAGCTTAGCCGCGCAGAAGTCGGCGAGATCGCACAGATCGCAGACGAGGTCGACGTGAAAGCCGGCAAGGAGCTGACACGGGAAGGCGAGCGCGGCAGCGAGTTCTTCGTGCTGCTGGAGGGTGCGGCGGAGGTGCGGCGCGGCGGAGAGCAGGTGAATCTGCTCGGAAGGGGCGACTTCTTCGGCGAGATCGCCCTCGTCTCGCGCTCGCCGCGGACGGCGACCGTCACGACGCTCGAACCCTCGAACCTGCTCGTGATCACGGACACCAGCTTCCGCGCCCTGCTCGACCACTCGCCGCGGATCCAGCTGCGGGTGCTCGAGACGCTTGCCGACCGGTTGGCGCCGACGCTCCTCTAGGCGCGCAGCTCGGCGCCGAACCGCTCCGCGAGTGCGGTCACGATCCGCTGCCTGATCGCCGCGGCGTCTTCGTCCGAGAGCGTCCGCTCGGGCGACTGGAAGGCCAGGCGGATCGCGATCGACTTCCGCCCTTCCCCCACCTGCTCGCCGCGGTAGACGTCGAAGACGCGCGCCTCGCGGAGTTCGGCGCCGGCGGCGTCCTTGGCTGCGGCAACGAGCGCGCCCGCCTCGACATCTTCTGCGACGGAGACGGCGACGTCCTGGCGGAGCGCCGGGTAGGTGATCACGTCCTCGTACTCGACCCGCTCGGGCGCTTGCTCGACCAGCGTCGCGAGGTCGAGCTCGTACGCGCTCCAGGTACCTTCGAGAAGGGCTGGATGGAGCGCGCCGACGATGCCGGCGGGAGTCAGCGCGGCCTTGCCAGGGTGAAACAACGGTGCCGCTTCCGGGCTACGCTCGAACCGCGGCTCGAGGTGAAGGGCGCGGTAGAGGGTCTCGACCGCTCCCTTGGCAACGCCGTAGCCGCCGCGGACGATACCGCCGACACGCCAGCGCTCCTCCGGCAGGCGCGCGTTGGTCGAGGCTTGCGGCAGGTAGACCCGCGCGATCTCGAACAGCGCGATCCGCTCCGCACCGGCATCGAGCTGAACGCGCGCAGCCTCGATCAGGCCGGGCAAGAGAGTCGTCCGCAGAACGGCCTGGTCGGCCGTCATCGGATCGGGAAGTCGGATCGCAGCGGGATGCGGGTCGGCCGCAGCAAGGCTCCACGTGTAGGCCTCGTCGTAGCCGACCCCGACGAGTACGTCCTCGACCAGCCGGCGCAGCCGCTGGTCCTTGGACAGCCGGCCCCGCACGTGGCGGCGCAGCGGCAGCGAGAACGGGATGCGGTCGAGGACGATGCGGCCGATCTCCTCGACGAGATCGATCTCGCGGGAGACGTCGCGGGCACGCCAGCTCGGAACGCGCACCCCCCAGTCGTCGCGTACCTCGAAGCCGAGGCGCTCGAGAAGCTCGCGCTGCTCGTGCTCGGCCACCGTCAGACCGAGCACCGCGTCCGTTCGCGACGGCCGCAGGCTCACGACGGCAGCCTTTGGAGGCGCAACACCCTCGTCCGCGGCTGCGACGAGTTCGCCACCGGCGAGCTCGACGAGGAGCTGGCTGGCATAGACGGCGGCAGCGTCCGCCAGTGCCGGGTCGACTCCTTTCTCCCAGCGGTTCGAGGCTTCCGAGCGGAGTCCGAGCCGTTCCGATGTCTGCAGGATCGTGATCGGCTCGAAGTTGGCGGCCTCGAGGAGGACGTCGGTGGTCGCCTCCGTCACCTCGGTCTCGAGGCCGCCCATGACACCCGCTAGCGCGACCGGCCGCTCGGCGTCGGCGATCGTGAGGTCAAGAGAGTTGAGGCGGCGCAACTCGCCGTCGAGCGTGCACAGTTCCTCACCGGCGTGCGCGCGGCGGACGACGATCCGTCCCTCTGCCAGCGATGCTCGGTCGAAGACGTGCAGGGGGCTGCCGAGCGCATGCATGACGTAGTTGGTGACGTCGACGACGTTGGAGATCGAGCGGATGCCAACCGAGGCAAGGCGGCCCCGAAGCCATGCAGGCGACGGTCCGACCTTCACCCCGGCGAAGACGCGGCCGATGTAGCGCGGGCAGCCGTCGAGGTCGTCGATGCGGATCTGAACCTCCCCGTTCGGGCGGAGCGGCGGGTCTTTCCCGGGCATCGGCCGAAGCTCGCTGCCGAAGAGGGCGGCCACCTCACGAGCCAGTCCGTAGACGGAGAGCAGATCGCCGCGGTTCATGGTTGGCGTCACCTCGAAGACCGTGTCCGAGATCGGCAGCTCGTCCGCGAGCGGCGCGCCCGGCTCGAGCCCCTCTTCGAGCACCATGATCCCGCCGTGGTCGTCGCCGAGCTGAAGCTCTCGTTCCGAGAGGATCATGCCGCGCGAGAGCTCCCCGCGCAGCCTCGCCTCGCCCAGCGGCTGATCGACGCCGGGCAGAAGAGCCCCCGGCAGCGCGACGGCTACCGTCGCGCCGGCCCCGAAGTTCCACGCGCCGCAGACGATCTGACGTGGCTCGGCCTCCCCCACGTCCACCCGGCAGAGCTGGAGGCGGTCGGCGTTTGGATGCTTTCCGGCCTCGATGACCCGGCCGACGCGAAAGAGATCGAGGTTGGCGCCGGTGTTTGGGACGCCCACGCCGACGACGCGGTCGACCTCGAGCGAGGAGACGGAAAGCCGGCGGGCCAGTTGCACGGGCGGCACGTCGACGTCGACGTACTCGCGGAGCCAGGAGAGTGGGACGCGCATCTCTGGAGACTAGAACTGAGCCAGCAGTCGGGGGTCGTTCCGCCAGAGCTCGCGCAGATCGGGGATGCCGTGGCGCAGCACGGCGATGCGCTCGAGACCCCAGCCGAAGGCGAAGCCCGTGTACCGCTCGACGTCGTAGCCCACGAACTCGAAGAGCTTAGGGTCAACCATTCCGGCACCTCCTACCTCGATCCAGCCGGAGTGGCGACAGACCGGGCACCCGCCGCCGTCACAGACGTGGCAGGAGACGTAGGCCTCGATCGACGGCTCGGTGAACGGGAAGTAGTGCGTTCGGAACTCCGTCCGCCGCTCCTCACCGAACAGCGCCTTCAACAGGTAGTCGAGCGTGCCTTCGAGGTCGGCGAGCGTCAGCCCCTCGTCCACGGCCAGGCCCTCGACCTGATGGAACGTCGGCGTGTGAGTGGCGTCAGGTGTGTCGCGCCGGTAGACGCGGCCGAGGGTGACTATGTAGATCGGTGGTTGCTCGGCTTCCATCGTCCGGATCTGGCTCGGCGAGGTCTCGGTACGGAGCACCGTCTCCTCGTCGAGGAACAACGTCGCGAGCGGCGAGCGGGCGGGATGCCCAGGGGGGAAGTTGAGCCCGTCGAAGTTGTAGCGCGTGGTCTCGACCTCTCGGCCGTCGACGACCCGGTAGCCGAGCCCCAGGAAGATGTCCTCGACTTCGCGACGGATCTGGGTGATCAGGTGCAGGTGCCCACGCGGGATGGCCTCGCCGGGGAGCGTCACGTCGATGGTCTCCTCGCGCAGCCGCCGGTCGAGCTCGTGCCGTTCGATCGTGTCGCGCCGTTCGGCGATGCTCGACTCCAGCGCCTGGCGCAACGCGTTCAATGCAATGCCGGTCTCCCGGTCGCGGACGGCGCGCAGCGCCTGAGGTAGCTCCGCCTTCCGGCCGAGGTAGCGCAGCCGCGCCTCCTCGACCTCGTCGAGCGAGGTTGCCGCCGCGACGGCTGCCGTCGCCTCCTGCTCGAGAGCGCTCAGATCCATGGGTCGGCCGACGATAGCATCGGCCCCGTGAGCGATTACGCGGCGTTCGCGTCGATCTACGACCGGTGGTCGGCCCACATGACGCAGGACGTCGGGTGGTACGTCGAGCTCGCACAGGAGGCCGACGGGCCGATCGTGGAGCTCGCCGTCGGCACTGGTCGCGTCGCAATCCCCGTGGCTCGCGCAACGGGACGCACGGTGATCGGGATCGACCGCTCGCCCGCGATGCTCGTCCTGGCGCGCGAGCAGGGTGCGCGCGCAGGAGTCCAGCTCGACCTTCGCGAGGGTGACATGCGCGAGCTCGAGCTCGACGAGCCGGCAGCCCTCGTCCTCTGCCCGTTCCGCTCCTTGCTGCACCTGCCGACGTGGGGAGACAAGCGCCGGGCGTTCGAGCGGGTGGCAGCGTCGCTGCAGCCGGGCGGCCGGTTCGCCTGGAACGCGTTCGTCTTCAACCACCGCATCGCAGCGGGCAACGATGGCGTGCACCAGGTGGAGAACGGCATCGCCCACACCGTGCAGCACTTCCCCCACGACAACCGGATCGACATCGTGCTCGACGGCGGTGGCACCGTGTCGCTCTGGTGGGTCACCCGCGCAGAATGGGAAGGGCTGATCGAGGTCGCCGGGCTCGAGGTTGAAGGCCTCTACGGAGGCTTTGACCGCGAACCGTTCGACGAAGGCGCGGGGGAGTTCGTCTGGGTTGTCCGCAAACCCTTATGACCCGATAGCGCGGCTCTACGACCCGTGGAGCGCCAGCGTCACCGAGGACGTCGAGTTCTACGTCGAGGAGGCACTCGCAGCCGGCGGGCCGGTCGTCGAGCTCGCCTGCGGCACGGGCCGGATCACGGTTCCGGTCGCGAAGGCGGGCGTCTCGGTCATCGGTGTGGACAGCTCGGCCGGAATGCTCGCGGTGGCCCGCGAGCTCGCAGCAGCGTCGGGTGTGTCGGAGCGCGTCGACCTGAGGCTGGGCGATCTGCGCGAGCCGCCCGTCCGCGAGCGCGTCCCGCTCGTCCTGGTTCCCTTCCGCTCGCTGCTCCACATGACGACCGAGACCGATCGCGAACGGGCGCTCGGCGCCGCGCGGGAGCTGCTCGAGCCCGGCGGCAGGCTCGTCTTCGATGTGTTCGCCCCGGCGCAGGAGGACATCGAGGCAACGGACGGTCGCTGGCTCGAACGCGAGCCGGGGATCTTCGAGCGGGCCGACTGGGACGAGGGCGAGCGGACGCTGACGCTGTCGGTGCGACGTGGCGAGGAGGCCTCGACGATGGAGCTCGCCTGGCTCTCTGCACTCGAGTGGCGGCGGCTGCTCGAACGGGCGGGCTTCGAGATCGAAGCGCACTACGGCTGGTTCGATCGCCGCCCCTACTCGGGCCAGGAGGACTTCGTCTTCGTCGCCGAGAGGAAGTGAGCAACGACAGGATCGCCGTCGTCGCGCGCGACAGCAGTTGCTACGCGTCCCGTGCGGGCGGTACGGTCAGCCCATGCTCTGGATCGTGATCGGGATCGTCGTCGCGCTCGTCCTCGGGCTCGTACTCCTCTACAACCGCCTTGTCACCCTGCGCAACCGCGTGCAGAACGCGTGGGCGCAGGTCGACGTGCAGCTCAAGCGCCGTTACGACCTGATCCCGAACCTCGTCGAGACGGTCAAGGGCTACGCAGCGCACGAGCGGGAGACGTTCGAGGCGGTCACGAATGCGAGGTCGCGTGCGCAAGCGGCTCAAAGCCCCGGCGAGCAGGCTCAGGCGGAAGGGATCCTCGGCCAGGCGCTCGGCCGGCTCTTCGCCGTCGCCGAGGACTACCCCGAGCTGCAGGCCGACGAGAACTTCCGGCAGCTGCAGGACGAGCTCGCGCAGACCGAGAACCGGATCGCGGTCTCGCGGCAGGTCTACAACGACACGGTGCTGACCTACAACAACGCGATCCAGACGGTGCCGGGCGTGCTCGTCGCCGGGCCGTTCGGCTTCGCGCAACGGGAGTTCTTCGAGGCCGAGGAGGCGACCCGGGAGACACCACGCGTCGCGTTCTAGGCGCCGCGCTCCTTGCAGCGCTCGCGCTTACCGGGGACGCCGCTGCGCAGTCGTTCACGCTCCCGCGCGCACACGTCGTCGTCAAGGTGCAAGGGGACGGCTCGCTCGTCGTCGACGAGAGCATCACGTTCAGCTTCCTCGGCAGCTTCAGCGGCGCGTTTCGCGAGATCCCGCTGCGGGAGGGCGAGTCACTCGACGAGGCGGCGGTGTTCGAATCGGGGCGCGCCTACCGGCCGGGTGCGTCGGCCGAACTCGGCTCCGAGGGCGCCCCCGGCACGTTCGGGACGACACGTACGGACGCGGGCGTGCGGATCGTGTGGCACTACAAGACGTCCTCGGAGGAGCGGACGTTCCGCGTGCACTACCGGCTACGCGGGCTCGCGACCGCCTACGACGACGTCGCGGACGTGAACCTGAAGGTGTGGGGAAACGAGTGGAAGCAGCGGCTGGGCCAGCTGACGGCGACCCTCGTCGCGCCTGCGCCCGTGGAGCGGGCCTGGGGGCATCCGGTGGGCATCCGCGGCGACGTGACCCTAGACGACGAGCGCGTCGAGTTGCGGGCACTGGATGTTCCCGCCGGGCGCTTCGTGGAGCTGCGGGCCTTGATCCCCCGCGACGCGTTCACCTCGATCGCGGGGATGAAGGTGAGGTCGGGTCTCGCGCTCGAGCGCATCGCTCGAGAGGAGCGGGAGGATGCGGCGGCGTACGAGCGCGACCGGGCACGCCTCGACGAGGCCCTGGCGAACCCGCTGAACGAGCTGATCGTCCTGCTGCTCCTCTCCCTCCTGCCGGCCCTGGCGGTCGTGACGGCGGTCTGGTGGTTCTGGGGACGCGAGCGCCGGAGCAGCTACGACCGTGAATACGAGCAGGAGCCGCCGACCGGGACGGAGCCGGCCCTAGTCCCGTCGCTGCTGAGCCAGGGTGGCACTCCCGGGTCGCTCGAGTTCACCGCCACGCTGTTCGACCTGATCCGCCGCGGCAGGTACCGAGCGGAGCCGGTCACCACCGAGCGATCGGTCTGGGCGGGTCTGCGGACGGAGCAGGTCGCAGACCTGGAGCTCTCGGTGGGGGATCTGGAGTCGCCCGTCGCGAGTTTCGAGGATCCTGTCGCCTCGGTGATCGACCCGCTTGTCGCGGAGGGGCCGGAGCGGCTCTCGCGCTTCCGCGAGCGCATCGAGGACGACCGCACGGCGAACTCGGAGCGGTTCTCGAGCTTCAAGTCTTCGGTCGGCACCAGGGTGGGTGAATGGTTCACGAACGGGGGCCTCAAGCTGCTCGTAGCCGGTCTCGTGCTCTTCGTCGCACTCGGCGTCCTCCTCCTTGGTCTCGGGATCTCGCGGCTCGAGACCTTCGCGCCGCGCTGGGGCGACGTGCTCCTGATCGCCTTCGGCGCCTGCTCGATCGTGAACGCGGTCGTGCTCCTGCTCGCGCTCCTGAACCGGCGGCTGTGGCGCCGACGGAAGCCGCAGGCGCAGCAGGAGGCCGAGCGGTGGGAGGCCTTCCGGCGTTACCTGACGGACTTTCCGAGGCTGCAGGAGGCGCCGCCGGCCTCCCTCGCGCTCTGGGAGCGCTTCCTCGTCTACGGGATCGCCTTCGGGATCGCGGAGCGGGTCCTCCAGGGAGCGCAGCTGCACATGCCCGAGGCACTCGCGACGGCAAGCACCCTCTACTGGATCGGCCCGCACGGAGACCTGGGCTCGGGACCGACCTCGCTCGGCATCGGGGACCTCGCCGCCGGCTTCGGGTCGGCGCTCGCACCGCCCTCCTCCGGCTCGGGCGGCTCCGGCGGTGGCTTTTCAGGCGGCGGCGGCGGCGGCGGCGGGGGTGGCGGCGGGGGCGCCTGGTGACTCGGCTGCAACGGTCACCTTGTGCAAGCGGCGCGGTACGGCGAACCTCTGGAGATGATTTCGGATGAGGATGTCACGGCTATCATCGGCGGTATCTTCGACCTGAGAACCGAGCTTCGACTCATTCGTGCGCTTCTGGAGGAAGACGATGGCGAAGAAGAAGAGACCGATACTGACGGCTGAAGAGGAGGCGTGGGCGGCCGGCTATGACGACCGCACCCGTGAGATGCTCGCACTTCTCGATCGCCGACGGGCAGCTCTGAAGGTGCGGAAGGAGCGAGAGGAGCGCCGTAGGCGACGGCCGTTGCCGCTCCGCTGGCTCCCGCTCTAACGGCGCGAGCGCTCGTAGAGCGCGATCGCGGCAGCGGCGGCGACGTTCAGCGACTCCGCGCCTCCCGGCAGCTCGATCGTGGCGAGACAGTCGCTCTCGGCCACTAGTTCTTCGGGCAGGCCCTCGCGCTCCGACCCGAGCACGAACGTCGTCGCTCCCGCGAGGTCGAGCTCCCGGAGGGGCCGGCCGCCGTGTGCGACCAGTGCGACACGGCGACCCGGCGCCTCCTCGAAGCGCAGCAGCGACACACGGAAGATGGCGCCGACCGATGCCCGCAACGCCTTCGGCCCGAGCGGGTCGGCGCAGCCGGAGGAGAGGGCGACGGCAGCGCCGAACGCGTCGGCGGCACGCAGCAGGGTGCCGACGTTTCCCGGATCGCCTAGACGCCACAGCGCGAGCGTCACCTCGCGCTCGTCCCGGGGCAGATCAGCAGTGCGGAAGACGCCGATCGCGCGCGCGGGGTGCGGCAGCGTCGAGATCTCCTCGAGGAGCTCCGGCGCCACCGTCTCCCCAGCGAGGAGCAGCTCGACCGGCTCGAGACCGGCCGTGCGGGCTGCATCGATCAGATCCTCTCCCTCGACCGCGAACAGGCCGAGCTCGTCCCGCTTGCGCTTCTGCGCGAGCAGCTTGCGGACGAGCTTCAGCTTCGGATTCGTCGTGGCCGTGATCACAGCCACTCGCTCCCGAGCCACTCCAGCCAGGCGCCGTGGAAGTCCGCGTGTGCCAGGAGCCGCGGGCCCTCCCCCGGCCAGAGCTGGAGCCACAGTCCCCAGTCGTCGTGCACGTCCTCGGCCGGCCGGTCGGTCCAGACGAACGCGAGTGGGCCGTCGCGACCAGCGGCCGCGAGAGCCTCCCGCACGCGATCCCAGGCGTCATCGCTGAGGTAGCCGAGCACCGCCGTCTGGTTCCTGCAGAAGTCGGCGTAGAGCGGCGAGCGCCTATCGCCCTGAGCCGCCTGACGGCCAAAGACCTCCGCCTGAACCTGCGCCTGGGTCAGGCCGCCTGCGCCGACTCGTGCGCCGCCTTCGCCTGCTGCGCGACCGCCGTGAAGGCGGCGGGGTCGGCGACGGCGAGGTCGGCGAGGACTTTGCGGTCGAGCTCGATTCCCGCTTTGTGCAGGCCGGAGATGAACTGGTTGTACGACATCCCATTCGCGCGCGCGGCTGCGTTGATGCGGACGATCCAGAGCTGGCGGAAGGTGCGTTTCTTGTTCTTGCGGTCGCGATAGGCGTAGACGAGCGAGTGCTCGACCTGCTCCTTGGCGTACTTGTAGCTCGACTTCTTGAGCCCCCAGTAGCCCTTCGCGTGACCGAGGACCTTACGCCGTTTCTTGCGTGCGTGAACCGACCTCTTGACTCTTGGCATGGGTCGCTTTACCCGAGTCCCAGGAGCTTCTTGAGGCGCGGCACATCGGCCGGCGCCACCGGCTGATCCTTATCGAACCTTCGCTTCCGCTTCTGCGACTTGTGTTGCAGGTTGTGGCTCTTCATTGCCTGGCGGCGCAGCAGCTTGCCGGTCCCCGTCACTTTGAAGCGCTTCTTCGCTCCGCTCGATGTCTTCACCTTGGGCATCTATCTTCACTCCTGCGTTCTTCGTGGGACCGAGCAGCATCACCATGTTGCGTCCGTCGAGGAGCGGCGGCGACTCGATCGTCGCGACGTCCTTGATCTCTTCGGCGAGACGGATCAGCAAGTCGCGTCCACGCTCCGGGTGCAGGTTCTCGCGCCCTCGGAACATGATCGTGACCTTGACCTTCGCGCGCTGGTTCAGGAAGCGCACGACGTGTCCTTTTTTCGTCTCGTAGTCGTGAATGCCGATCTTGGGCCTGAACTTGATCTCCTTGATGTTGATCTGCTGCTGGTGCCGGCGGGCGAGCTTTGCCTTCTGCTCCTGCTCGTACCGGTACTTGCCGTAATCCATTACCCGGGCGACGGGAGGGTCCGCCTGTGCGGCGACCTCGACGAGGTCGAGCCCCTTCCCATACGCATATTCGCGCGCTTCGTCGGTCGTCTTGATCCCGATCTGCGCTCCGTCCTCGTCCACGAGCCTCACGCGCGGGACGCGAATCGCGTCGTTGATCCTGTCCAGGGGCTGGGGACGCGTCCGGTCCTCCGGGCGCCGTCTCGGTCTCAAAGGGCTTTCACCAAGCTGTCTCGATCCTCTCTCTTGAACGACGAAACCGCTGCAGGCAGCGGCCACGGATCCTCTTCAACCGGCTCGGTCGAACCCCCGATGAGTGCTGATGTCGAATTCAACACAGCGCTCCGGAGGTGAGGGGCGTGGACGCTCCTACTTTCAGGATCGGATCGTAGCAAGCTCGGCGGCGAATGCCTCGAGCAACTCGGCGAGCGAGCGGGTCGTCTGCCCGCCACCGCGCTCGCGTACGGCCAGCGCGTCGTCGGACTCTCGGGCTCCGTAGACGACCGTGTAGGGGATCTTCTCGAGCTCGGCATCGCGGATCCGCTTCCCCAGCGTCTCGTCCCGCTCGTCCACGTCTACGCGGTAGCGATTTGCGCGGATGCGCTCCGCGAGATCCGCCACGGCGTCGCGATGGCCCTCGCCGACGGGGATCAGCCGCAGCTGCACGGGGGCGAGCCAGAACGGGAAGGCGCCCGCGTGGTGCTCGATGAGGATGCCGATAAAGCGCTCCAGCGAGCCGAGCAGCGCGCGGTGGATCACGTAGGGGGTGTGCTCGCGGTTGTCCGCGCCCATGTAGGACAGCCCGAAGCGCTGGGGCATCTGCGAGTCGAGCTGGATCGTTCCCATCTGCCAGGAGCGGCCGAGGACGTCCGTCATGTGGAGGTCGATCTTCGGCCCGTAGAAGGCGCCGTCCCCTTCATTCAGCTCGTAGGGGATGCCGCGCCGCTCGAGTGCCGCCTTCAGCGCCCCCTCTGTGAAATTCCACTCGTCGTCGGTTCCGAGCTTGTCGTCGGGCCTCGTCGACAGCTCGAAGCGGGCCTCCATCCCGAAGAGGTCGTACAGGTACGACGCGAAGTCGAGGCACCCGAAGATCTCGTCCTCGATCTGCTCGGGCGAGCAGAAGATGTGCGCGTCGTCCTGGGTGATGTGCCTGACGCGGAGCAGGCCGTGCAGGGTGCCGGCGAGCTCGTCCCGGTGCAGCGTCGAGGACTCGGCGTAGCGGAACGGCAGGTCTCGATACGAGCGCAGAGACGAGCCGAAGAGCAGCATGTGCCCCGGACAGTTCATCGGCTTGAGCGCGAACTGCTTCTCCGCGTCCTCCTTGGACGAGACGAAGAAGATGTTGTCGCGGTAGTTCTCGTAGTGCCCCGAGGTGGTGTACGTGTCGACGTCGTAGAGCAGCGGCGTCTTCACCTCCGAGTACCCGCGCTTCGCGTTCTCCCGGCGGCGGAGATCCTCGAGCTCGTTCCAGATCACCATCCCGCGCGGATGCCAGAACGGCGATCCCGGCGAGTGCTCGGACAGGTGATAGAGGTCGAGTTGGGCTCCGAGGCGGCGGTGGTCGCGTGCCCGCGCCTGCTCGAGCCGCTCGAGATGCGCATCGAGGTCTGCCTGCGAGTAGAAGGCGGTGCCGTAGATCCGCGTCAGCTGCTTGTTGTGCTCGTCCCCGCGCCAGTAGGCGCCCGCGAGCGAGGTCAGCTTGACCGCCTTGATTGGCTTCGAGTCCTGCAGGTGCGGGCCGCGGCAGAGATCGGTGAACTCGCCCCCCTGCTCGGATGATTGCCGGTAGAGCGAGATCGGCCCCTCCGCCGTCTCGACGAGCTCGACCTTGTACGGCTCGTTCTCCTCGAGGAAGCGCTGGCGCGCGTCGGCGGCCGAGATCTCCTCGCGCTCCCAGGAGCGGCCCTCGCCGAGCGCGCGCGCAATTTCCGCCTCGATCCGCTCGAGCTCCTCCTCGCGAACAGGCTCGGGAAACTCGAAGTCGTAGTAGAAGCCGTTCTCGATCGGCGGCCCGATCGCGATCTTCACCCCGGGGTAGAGCTTGCGGACCGCCTCCGCGAGCAGATGCGCGGCCGAGTGGCGGAGCACGGAGAGCGCGTCGGGATCATCCTTGTCGCGCGTTGTCAGGATCTGGATCGGCTGCCCGTCCTCGAGCGGCTGCCGCAGGTCCTGCACCTTGCCGTTCGCCCGCACGAGCACTGCCTGCTCGGCCAGCTTCGGTCCGATCGCACGGGCTGCGTCGAGACCCGAAGCTCCATCGGGAAGTTCGAGTTCCGTCCGATCGGGAAGAACGACCTTCATGACCGATCAGGATACTGAGCAGCCCGCCGAGAGCCACCCGCGGCACGACGACCGGAACGAGGAGCTGCCGGGCTCACCCGTTCCCGACCCGCAGGAGGAGCAGGGGGACGCCGAGGACGTGCCGGGAGCGGACTAGGTTTCGCGGCGCGCCGGGTCTAGACTCGTCGAAGTGTTGAGGAAGGACGCCAAAATCGAGCTCATCCGCCGTGTCCCCCTCTTCGCCGGCTGCTCGAAACGTGAGCTCGCGTCGATCGCGTCACTTGCGGACGAGCTCACATTCGAGGCGGGGCGCACGCTGATCCGCGAGGGCGATCGCGGCCGCGAGTTCATCGTCGTCGTTGAGGGCGAGGTGGAAGTGCGCAAGAAGGGGCGGAAGCTACCAAAGCGCGGTGACGACTCCTTCTTCGGCGAGCTGGCGCTGCTCACGGACGCTCCCAGGAGCGCGACGGTTCAGACCACGACACCCGTGAGGGCTCTCGTCATCGGGGTCAATGACTTCCAGAGGCTCCTCTCCTCGTCGACCCAGATCAAGTCGAAGGTACTCAGGAGCCTCGCCGAACGCCTCGCGCCGGACGAGCTCTAGCTCGATCCGAACGGCGACTGGCTCGTTTCCCGCTCTCGAGGCAGGGTATCCCCCGCGGGACATTCGAGAGAAGGGAAGACATGCAGCACACCATTCGCGATGCGATGACGCCCAACCCGAAGACCGTGGCAGCGGGCACGAGCGCGCAGGAGGCGGCACGCCTCATGCAGTCCGAGGATGTCGGCTCGATTCCGATCGTCGACGGCGACAGGCTGATCGGGATCGTCACCGACCGCGACATCGCGACTCGCCTCGTCGCCGAGGGCAAAGGACCCGAGACCACGGTCGGCGAGATTGCCTCGCAGGCTCTCGTCACGATCGACCCACAGCAAAGCCTCGACGAAGCAGCACGCCTGATGGGCGAGCACCAGCTTCGACGCCTGCCCGTGTGCGAGGAGGACGGGAAACTCGTCGGCATCCTTGCGCAGGCGGATATCGCGCAGTCCGGTCACGACTCGCTCACCGGCGACACGGTGCAGCGCATCTCCTCGTAGTAGGTCTGCAGCTCCGGTCCGAGCACGGGCGGCACGCTCTTGCTCGGACCGGGCTGCCGAGAACTCGACTCAGAGTGAAGCCTTGGGCCGCCGGAGCGCGCTGTGCGGCACGATCGCGGCGTCCTCGATCGCCCCGATAGCGCTGCCGAGACTCTGCCGAGCTAGCGTGGCCCATTGCGCTCGCACCACCCAGCACATCCCGCCGGCGAAGCGTCATTCTGAGACGAGTTCTAATTCAGGCGCTGCAGAGGGTAACCGCGCTCCCCCAGCACCCGGAGGAGATCCGCGCAGTGATCCTCGTCCCGCGTCGCCAGGATCAGCTCGACCTCGGTCTCCGCGATCGGCAGCGCCATTCCCTCCCGATGGTGCTCGACGGAGACGACGTTTGCACGCTCTTCGGCCACCAGCTGGAGCAGCTTGATCAGCTCCCCGGGGCGGTCGGCGATCCGCGTGCGCAGGACGAGGTAGCGTCCCGCCTGCGTCAAGCCGTGACGCATCACCTGGATCAGGAGCGTGGGGTCGATGTTGCCGCCAGAGAGAACGAGGCACGCCTCGTCGTCGCCGGCGACCTCTCCGGCCAGGAGAGCCGCGACCGCAGCCGCTCCAGCCCCTTCCACCAGCAACTTCGTCCGCTCGAGCAGCACCACGATGGCGAGGCTGATCTGCTCGTCGGTGACCGTAACGATCTCGTCCAGCCGGTCCCGGAGAATTGCCGAGGTTAAGACCCCGGGCTGCTTGACAGCGATGCCCTCGGCGATCGTGTAGCGATGCTCGGTGCCGCCCGCAAACGGGCAGACAGCCTCGGCCTGCACGCCCACGAGGCGGACCTGAGGCCGCAGCTCCCGCACGGCGATCGCGACTCCCGAGGCCAGCCCGCCGCCGCCGATCGGAATGACCACGGTCCCCACCGACGGCAGCTGCTTCACGATCTCGAGGCCGACCGTTCCCTGGCCGGCGATGACGCGCTCGTCGTCGAAGGCGTGCAGGAAGGTGGCGCCCCCGGTCGCGACACGGTCCTGGGCGGCGGCTAGCGACTCGTCGAAGCCGGCGCCGACCAGCTCGACCTGGGCGCCGTAGTTCCGGGTCGCCTCGACCTTCGCCATCGGCGAGTCCTCCGGCATGAAGACCGTCGCCTCGATGCCGGCCTCGCGGGCAGCCCACGCGACCGCTTGACCATGATTCCCGGCGCTCGCGGCGACCACACCCGCGGCGCGCTCCTCCTCCGAGAAGGCTGCGATCGTGTTAACCGCGCCGCGGATCTTGAACGACCCGGTCCGCTGGAGGTTCTCCGCCTTCAGCTGGACGGGCCGTCCCGCCCGCCGCGACAGAGTCTCCGACGTGTAGACCGGCGTGACTCGGACGATGCCCTCGAGGCGGCGCTGCGCCGCCTCGAGCTCACGTAGACCGGGTGCGGCTGCCGTCGCCAATCCCATACACCTTGTCGAGTATCTCCTGGACTGCCGAGAGCGGGTCGAGCTGGCGAGCCTGCACCTCGTCGAGGAGCCGGCGCAGCTCGGCGTCGTCGGCAACGGCTTCCTGCAGGTGTGTCTTCGCCCGACTCGACGCGACGGCGAAGACCTCGCCCGCGAGATTCTTGCGGCGCCGCTCCTCCAGCAGTCCCTCGGTCTCGAGGAACTGACGGTGCGCTTCCAGCTTCTCCCAGAGCTGCGGCACCCCCTCGCCCCGCACGGCCTCGGTCAGCACGATCGGAGGCTTCCACGCGCTCTCGCGATCGAGCGCCAGGATCGAGCGAACCTCGCTCAACATCGTCTTCGCAGCAGGGTGATCCAGCTTGTTGATCGCGATCACGTCGGGAATCTCCATGATCCCGGCTTTCAGCGCTTGCACCGAGTCGCCCGAGCCCGGCATCAGCACGAGCAAGACGGTATCCGCGATCCCGATCACCTCGATCTCGCTCTGGCCGGTGCCGACCGTCTCCAGCAGGACGAGATCCTTGCCCGCAGCGTCGAGAAGGAGCGCCGCCTGCAGAGTCGTTTCCGCGAGGCCGCCGAGGTGGCCTCGGGTTCCCATCGAGCGGATGAAGACCTCCGGGTCGAGGAAGTGGTCGGAGAGCCGGATCCGGTCCCCGAGCAGAGCTCCCTGGGTGAAGGGGCTCGAAGGGTCGACCGAGATCACGCCCACCGAGCGGTCGAGGCCGCGGACGTGGCGAACGAGCGAGCTGATCAGCGACGACTTGCCAACACCCGGGGGACCCGTGATGCCGATCAAGAAGGCGCGGCCCGTCTCCGGATAGAGCTCGCGCACGAGGTCCAGGGCGAGCGGGTCGGCGTTCTCCACCAGCGAGATCGCGCGCGCGAGTGCCCGACGCTCGCCGGAGCGAATACCCGCCGCGAGCTCGTCGAGCGTCCACGCTGCGCGTGCCACGCTAAGAAGCTCTAACACAATGAAGCTCTGAGCCGACGAGGCCCCACCGTGTTAGAGCTTCTCAGACTCTAGAGGCTCCCGGTTCGACTGCTTCCTCGAGCTCCGGCTGCTGGGTCTCCTCCACACGGGGGCCGGCGGCAAGGACTGCGGCGGTCGCCGCGGCGATTAGGAAGGCAACGCTGGCGGCGCCGAAGACCCAGCGGGCGCCGACTGTGTCGACCAGCACGCCTGCGCCGACCATCGCCAGGCCGAGCACAACGTAGTTCGAGGACATGATCACCGTGAAGGCGCGACCGCGAAGGTGGTCGGGCGCGCCTCGTTGGACGAGCAGCGCGTTGCTGACGACAGCTGCTCCGTTCCCGACGGCGCCCACCATCACGCCAACCACCGCGACCCAGAGTGTCGGGGCCACCGCCGCCAGGCCGATCCCGACTCCCATCAGCGCGAGCGAGCCTCCGTAGGACCCGCGCGTCCCGAGCCGCTCGAGCAGCTGCGGCGCGGCGAAGCTGCCGAGGGTCAGTCCGACACCCGTCGCGCCGACGAGGACGCCGAAACCGACGTCGCCGGCGTCGAGCGAGACCTTCGCGAGCACGATCTCGGCGACATTGATGCTCGCGCTCCCGAGCAGGGCCACGTTCCACACAACGAGCACGGTGAGCAGCGGACGGGAGCGCAACACGAGCCGGAGTCCGTCGGCGACGTCCCCCCAGTGGCCCCGGCTCTCGACTTCTCCAGCCTGCAGCCTGTGCGAGGGAATCCGCGCGAGCAGAAACGCCGAGACGAGGAAGCTCCCCGCGTTCAGCGAGTAGGCGAGGCCTGGGCCCTCGGCGGCGACGAGAATGCCGCCGAGCACGGGGCCGATCGTCCAGGCCAGGTTCTCGATCGTCTGCAGCAGCGAGTTCGCAGCGGGCAGATCCTCGTCCGAGACCAGGTTGGGCAATCCAGCGTAGACGGCCGGGCGGAAGAACCCGGTCGCGACGCCGGCGACGAACGCGAGCCCGACGATCGAGGCAGGACGGTCGGCGAACGGCAGCATGCAGAACGCGGCCGCCCGCACCAGGTCCGAGACGATCAGGACGCCGCGGCGGGACCAGCGGTCGATGAGCGGGCCCAAAGCGATTCCGATCGCCACGATCGGCAAGAAGTCCACGATCAGGAGCGCGCTCACCCACTTGGCCGAGCCCGTTCGGTCGTAGACGTCGACCGTGAGCGCAATCGCAGCGAGGAACGTGCCCGCCCCCGAGGCGAACGTCGAGAGGAAGAGTCGGCGGTAGTCGGGAGCTCGGCGAAGAAGATCGAGACGGCGGATCGCAGGACGTTACCAACCTGCACCGTCGGATCAGGCTGACCCGCGTCTCTCTGCCTGGGCTAGCCCGAGTCGTACGAGAGATTCGGCCGCAGCCAGCGCTCGACCTCGGTGACCGCCATCGACTTCCGGCGCGCGTAGTCCTCGACCTGGTCACGGCCGATCCGCCCGACGGCGAAGTACCGGGCCTCCGGATGGCCGAAGTACAGACCGCTGACGCTTGCCGCCGGGCTCATCGCGCAGCTCTCGGTGAGCGTGACCAGAGTCTCGTCGGTGCCGAGCAGCTCAAACAACGGGCGCTTCTCCGAGTGATCCGGACATGCGGGATAGCCAAAGGCCGGCCGGATGCCCCGGAAGCTCTCGGCCCGCAGCTCCTTCTGCGACGGCGACGTGTGCGGCTCGTACCACTGTCGCCGCGCGTCCAGGTGGAGCCACTCGGCGAACGCCTCGGCGAGCCGATCGGCGAGCGCCTTCACGGTGATGGAGCGGTAGTCGTCGTGCTCGGCCTCGTAGCCGGCGGCGAGCTCGTCGGCACCGTGGATCGAGACGGCGAAGGCACCAAGATGATCCCCCGAGGGCGCGACGAAGTCGGCGAGCGAGCGGTTGGGCCGCCCGTCGCCCCACGCCGCCTGCTGCCGCAACATCGGGAAGCGAGCCCCGGTTTCGAGGACGACGTCGTCACCGTCGGCGTGAGCCGGCCAGAGACCGTAGACGCCCCGGGCTTGCAGGGCACCGGCTGCAAGGATCTCGTCGAGCAGCGCGTTCGCCTCGTCGAAGAGCTCGCGCGCTGCGGGCTGTTCGAGGATGGCCGGGAACTTCCCCTTCAGCTCCCACGCGTGGAAGAAGAACTGCCAGTCGACGAACTCGCGCAGCTCCGCGGGATCCGGTGCTACCGCACGCGTTCCGGTGAAAGCCGGCGTCTCGAGCCGGTCGAACGTAAGCGCGAGGCGATTCTCACGTGCCAGTCCGAGCGGGAGCAGCGGACGCCGCTCCTTCGCGGCGTGGAGCTCTCGGAGACGCTCCTGTTCGACCCGATTCTCACCGTCGAGCCGCCGCCGGCGCTCGGGCTCGAGCAGGTCGGAGACGACCCCGACGACGCGCGAGGCATCCAGGACGTGCACCGTCGGGTGCTCGTACGCCGGAGCGATGCGCACTGCCGTGTGCTGGCGCGAGGTGGTCGCACCCCCGATCAAGAGCGGCAGCTCGAGCCCACGGCGATCCATCTCCCTCGCGACGTGCACCATCTCGTCGAGCGACGGCGTGATCAGGCCGGAGAGCCCGACGGCGTCGGCTCGCTCTGCGACCGCGGTATCGAGGATCCTCTCGGCGGACACCATGACGCCGAGATCGATGACGTCGTAGTTGTTGCAGCCGAGCACGACCCCGACGATGTTCTTGCCGATGTCGTGCACGTCACCCTTGACCGTCGCGAGCACGATCCTGCCCTGCTCGCGTCCGGCGCCGCCCTTCTCGGCCTCCATGAAGGGCTCCAGGTAGGCGACCGCTCGTTTCATGGCGCGCGCACTCTTCACGACCTGCGGCAGGAACATCTTTCCCGCGCCGAAGAGGTCGCCGACGATCTTCATCCCGTCCATCAGTGGCCCCTCGATCACGTCGAGCGGCCGCCCGGCCCGTGCCCGAGCCTCCTCTGTGTCCGTCTCGACAAAGTCGACGATTCCGTGGACGAGGGCGTGCGCGAGTCGCTCTTCCACCGGGGCATCGCGCCAGGACAGATCGAGCTCACGCCTCGTCCCCTCACCTCTGACCGTCTCGGCGAGTGCGACGAGCCGGTCCGTTGCGTCGGGACGGCGGTCGAAGATCACGTCCTCCACGCGCTCGAGCAGCTCGGGCGGGATGTCCTCGTAGACGATGAGCTGGCCGGCATTGACGATGCCCAGATCGAGCCCGGCGCGGATGGCATGGAAAAGGAAGGCCGAGTGCATCGCCTCCCGAACGACGTCGTTGCCTCGGAACGAGAACGAAAGGTTGGAGATGCCGCCGCTCGTACGCGCGCCCGGGCAGCGCTCCTTGATCAGGGGCAGCGCCTCGAGGAAGTTGAGCGCGAAGCGGTTGTGCTCCTCGATCCCCGTCGCGACCGCCAGCACATTCGAATCGAAAATGAGATCCTCCGGCGCGAAGCCGACCTCCTCGACGAGCAGGCGGTAGGCGCGCTCGCAGATCGCGACCTTGCGCTGCGCAGTGTCGGCCTGGCCTGCCTCGTCGAAGGCCATCACGACGAGCCCGGCACCGTAGTCCTGGACGCGCCGCGCCTGCTCGAGGAACGAAGGCTCACCCTCCTTCAGGCTGATCGAGTTGACGATCCCCTTGCCCTGAACGCACCTCAGGCCCGCTTCGAGCACGGAGAAGCGGGAGCTGTCGACCATGATCGGAATCCGCGCGACCTCGGGCTCGGTCGCGATCAGGTTGAGGAAGGTCGTGATCGCCCGCTCGCTGTCGAGCAAGTCGGCGTCCATGTTGACGTCGAGGATGTTGGCGCCGCCACGAACCTGCTCGAGCGCAACATCGACGGCTCCCTGGAGGTCGTTCGCCTCGATCGTCCGCCGGAAGCGACTCGAGCCTGTGACGTTCGTGCGCTCCCCGATCATCACGAAACCGGTGTCGGGACCGATCTCGAACGGCTCCAGCCCACTGAAGCGCGTGCTCGGACGGTGGCGCGGAACGACGCGCGACGCGAGCCCGTCGACCTGATCCGCGATTCGGCGGATGTGCTCGGGTGTCGTGCCGCAGCAGCCGCCCACGACGTTGACGAAACCCGCCTCGGCGAACTCGCGCAGGAACGAGGCTGTCTCGTCTGGCTGTTCGTCGTAGCCGCCGAATGGGTTCGGAAGCCCCGCGTTCGGATGGCAGCTCGTGTAGCAGTCGGCCAGGCGCGAGAGCTCGGCGACGTGCGGTCTCAGCTCCTGCGCCCCGAGCGAGCAGTTGACACCGACGAGCAGCGGGCGTGCGTGCTCGATCGATGCCCAGAAGGCTTCGAGGGTCTGTCCCGAGAGCGTCCGGCCGCTCAGGTCGACGATGGTGACGGAGATCCACAGCGGGAGCTCCGGCGCGACCTCGCGCGCGGCGGCGATGGCCGCCTTTCCGTTCAGCGTGTCGAAGATCGTCTCCACGAGCAGCAGATCGACCCCTCCCTCGACGAGCCCCTCGATCTGATCCGCGTACGCCTCCTTGACGCCGTCAAAAGTGACGGTTCGGAAGGCCGGCTCGTCGACGCGCGGCGACAGCGAGAGGGTGACGTTGAGCGGCCCGAGCGACCCGGCGACGAAGCGGCCGCCCGCCTCGTCCGCCGCCTGCCGTGCGAGGCGGGCACCGGAGACGTTCAGGTCGCGAACGACGTGCTCGAGGCCGTAGTCGGCTTGGCCGATCGAGGTCGCGGTGAAGGTGTTCGTCGTCATGATGTCGGCGCCCGCGGCCAGGTACTGCCGGTGGATGTCGAGGACGACGTCGGGCCGTGTCAGGTTGAGCAGGTCAGGGTCGCCGGCCACCTCCGACGGGTGGTCACGAAACCGCTCGCCGCGGTAGTCGGCGTCGGTGAGACCAGCGGCTTGGAGCATGGTTCCCCAAGCTCCGTCCAGCACGAGGATGCGCTCCTCGAGCAACGCTCTCAGTCTCGCCTCGGTCTTCACTCGTCCCTCCACGGTTGCCGAAAGAGGGCGGGTGCTAGGTTCCGCGCAGGCTCTTTAGGCGTTTTTCTCCTGGTCGCCAAGCTGCCGTTCAAAGCTTTCCAGGTCACGGAAAAATAGCAGTCGCTTTGCCCGGCGAGGCCAGAGCATCGCTGTCACAAGCCGCAGGCCGCACCGCGACGCGGCGTTCGGGGAGAAAAGTTGCTCTCAGCAACTATCTCCGAGCTCGCGCCTCGACCCGCTCTCGGGCGCGACCGGCCGCCTCGACGATGGCGAACGGGTTCGGATTGCGCTGTGTCGCGAGATCGACGAGCGCATCGACCGCGGCCCGCCGGATCTCCCGCTTGTCACGACGGCGCTCGCGCAGCCCGGCGACGAGCGCACGGACGTGCACGGGGCTCGGTCGCACGATTCCCGCACGTTCGGCAGCGGCTCCGACCTGACGGGCGATTTCGGCAAGCGAGAGCTTCTCGTCCTCGATCACCTCGATCAGCGCGAGGAGCTGCTGGGAGTAACGCGGCGCGGCTGGCGGCATCGCCCCAGCTTGACGGGCAACAAGCGTCTCGCGTGTGCCGATTGTGTGCACGTTCTCCGTGGCCGCGCCGGCCGGCGTGATTAGTTGCTGTCAGCAACTAGCCGCCCCGACGCCGGTGAGCGCGCCGCTCACGCGAGGATAGTTGCTGACAGCAACTATCCCCCTTGGCGCCCGACGGGCCGGAGGGTTTGGGCTCGACGCGCCCTGCGCGGGCCTAGTACCCGCTGAAGCCGTCCGTCAGGACGCGCTCAGCCGGCACGCCCGCCGCGTGGAGCACCGTCTCGACCCCCTTCGCCATGTCGGGAGGGCCTGCGACGAGGAAGGTACGCGGCTCGAGCTCCCCCAGTCGGTCGCGGAGCATCGACTCGTCGATCCGGCGTGTCTCGCCTTCCCACGACGGATCCTCGGTCATCGTGAGGATCACGTTCAACCCGCTGATTCGCCGCTCCAGCTCCGTCAACTCATCGAGGAAGGCGGCTGAGCTGCGGTCGCGGTTCGAGTAGACGAGGGTAACTCGATAGGGCTGCTGCTCGTCCGCGATGTACCGGAGCATCGACCGGAACACGGTGATCCCGATCCCGCCGGCGACGAAGACGTACTCGGCGCTCGTGTCGTCCGGAAGGAGGAACGACCCTTTGGGCTCCTCCACCTCGACCTCATCCCCGACCTCGAGCGCGGCGAGGGTGCGCTTGAAGGCGGAGTCTCGCAGCCGCGTCGCCAGTCCGACGACGCCAGGCTCACTCGGGGACGTCACGAGAGTAATGTGGCGGCGGAGCCCTTTCTCGTCCTGGTGGCCTCGATCAGGGAGCTCGACCCAAAAGTAGTGGCCGGGCCGGTAGTCGGGGTAACCTTTGACAGAGAAGAGGACGAGGAGTGTGCCCTTCGCAACCTCGCGCTTCTCGGCGACGGTTGCCCGCACGCTAACCCCTGCCGGAAACTGTGAGCTGGTTCTCGGCGTGCCGCACCCGCTGCTCGAGCTGCCAGCGATCCGCCGTCGATTCGCCCAACTCGATCCGCTCGAGCTCCGCGCGGGCAGTGTCGAGCTGCTCCTGCGCCCGCCGGTCGTCGATCTCCTTCACGTCGACGGCATCGTCCACGAGAGCGATCGCGGAATCGAGCTCGACCTTGAAGAAGCCCGGCCCCGTCGCCAGCTCGAGCACGTCCTCGCTCGCCCGGTCTCGATAGACCCGCGTCGAGCCCGCCCGGAGCGTTGCAACGAGCGGAGCGTGACGCGCGAGCACGCCGATGTCCCCGGCTGCGCCCGGCACGACCAGCATCTCCGCCTCGCCGCGGAATGCGTCGCCTTCAGGCGTGACGATGGCGACGTCGAACTTGGGGTGCGTCTCGGCCACTTCGCGCTCCCGACCTACGCGGCCGCAGCCGCGGTGCCCGCCTTCTCGACGGCCTGCTCGATCGTGCCGACCATGTAGAACGCCGACTCGGGCAGGTCGTCGTGCTGGCCCTCGACGATCTCGCGGAAGCCCTTGATCGTGTCTTCGAGCTTCACGTACTGGCCGGGCGTGCCGGTGAACTGCTCTGCGACGAAGTTCGGCTGCGACAGGAAGCGCTCGACCTTGCGGGCACGCGTGACGACGAGCTTGTCCTCGTCGGTGAGCTCGTCCATGCCGAGGATGGCGATGATGTCCTGCAGGTCCTTGTAGCGCTGCAGGATCTGCTGGACGCCGGTGGCGACCGCGTAGTGCTCGTCCGACACGATCCCCGGGCTGAGTGCGCGCGAGACCGAGTCGAGCGGGTCGACGGCGGGATAGATCCCCTTCTCCACGATCGCACGCGAAAGCGTCGTGGTCGCGTCGAGGTGGGCAAAGACGTTCGCGGGAGCCGGGTCGGTAAGGTCGTCGGCCGGCACATAGATCGCCTGGATTGACGTGACCGATCCCTGCCGCGTCGAGGTGATCCGCTCCTGCAGCTGACCCATCTCGGTCGCGAGTGTCGGCTGGTAGCCGACGGCGCTCGGCATGCGCCCGAGGAGCGCGGAGACCTCCGAGCCAGCCTGGACGAAGCGGAAGATGTTGTCGATGAAGAGCAATGTGTCCTGGCCCTGGTCGCGGAAGTACTCGGCCATCGTCAGACCCGACAGGCCGACGCGCAGACGCGCACCCGGCGGCTCGTTCATCTGGCCGTAGACGAGGGCGACCTTGTCGATCACCTCCGACTCCGTCATCTCGAGGAAGAGGTCGTTGCCCTCGCGCGTCCGCTCGCCGACGCCCGCGAAAACCGAGACCCCGCCGTGCTGCTGAGCGACGTTGTGGATCAACTCCTGGATCAGCACCGTCTTGCCGGTGCCCGCTCCGCCGAAGAGGCCGACCTTGCCGCCTTTGACGTACGGAGCGATCAGATCGACGACCTTCAGTCCCGTCTCGAAGATCTCGATGCTCGGCGACAGATCGCGAAACGCGGGTGGATCCCGGTGGATCGACCAGCGCTCAACCTCGGGGCCGGCGGGCTCGCCGTGGTCGACCGGGTCGCCGATCACGTTCCAGATCCGTCCGAGCGTCGCGTTGCCAACCGGCACCGAGATGGGCCCGCCGGTATCGACGACGTCGACACCACGCGCAAGGCCGTCGGTCGTGTCCATCGCAACCGCTCGGATGCGATCGTCACCGAGGTGCTGCTGCACCTCAGCGATCAGCGTCCGGCTGCCGTCACCGCTCCCATCCGTACTCGGGATCTGGATCTTCAGGGCGTTGTAGATCGCAGGCAGCGTCTCCGGGAACACGGCATCGAGGACGACTCCCTTGATCTCGACGATGGTGCCAGCGGTGTGGTTCTGCTCATGTTCGGACATGAATTTCCCGTTTCTCATAGCAGGACGAGCGCGCGACGAGGCCCCGTAAAGCAGGCCCGCTGGAAGCAGGCCCATGAAGCACGATCAGTCTAGCCAAGCTGCCTCGCGACGGTCAGCTAGAGCCGGTTGGTACCCTGCCGCTCCGGGCGGCTCCGAAGTGCACCGTTAGACCGCTTTTCAGCTCTGAGGATCTGAGCGACCTCGAGCTCTGCGTTGTTGGAGAAGTTCGTAATGCGCAGCGGAGACGATTGGCGCTCTTCGGCCGGCAACGGACCACGGGAGGCGATTCCAATCGCCATCAGAGCGACCGCCGCGGCAGCTCCCGCCGCCCGGATGCGGCCGAATGCCGCGGGGCGCCGGAAGGCCAGCGTGACGGGGTACGAAAGCGGCACGAGGCGCTCGCGGCGCAGAGCCTCGGCGACTCCTGCGGCGCTCGTCGCAAAGTCGGCGCAATCCTGGCAGCGCATGAGGTGTGCGTCGAGCAGCTTCTGCTCGATCTCGGAGAGCTCTCCGTCGGGAGCAAGCGCCGCCCAAGCGCGAGCGCGATCACAGACTCCTTTTGGACGTCGCTTCATGGTCACTCCGACGGGGGTATCGGCAAGAAGTTAGAGCGAGAGGACCCGCGGCTCCACAATTCGCGCCAACTACGATGCCGGCATGCGCTTCGCGCTCCTCGTCTCCATCTCGTTGCTGTCCGTCCAGCTCATGATCCTCCCTGGCTGCGGCGGCGACGGCGCTTCCAAGGCGGAGTTCCAGCAGAACGTCGTCGACGCACGTGACCGCGTCGACGCCGGCCTCGAACAGGCGACGGCCGCAGGCGACTTCGACGAGCTGCTCGACCGGCTCGAGATTGCCGCGGTCGAGGTACGGAAGGCGGCAACCGACCTCGGTGACGCCGAGGCTCCGAGCAACCTGAAAACCGACAAGCGCGAGCTCGAAGAGGCGCTGCGCGCCCTGTCGGAGGAGATCCTGAACACCACGGAGACGTTCGACCTGCTGGGCCCGAACGTGCCGATCACGCGCGGCCTCAACTTCGCGAGCTGGAACGCCGTGCAGGCCGAACTCGCCGATCTACGCGATGCAGGCGTGAGCGTGCAACCGCTCCAGCGCCACGGCGGCGAGACGAATCAAGGTTAGCTGACCGGCTGTGCCGACGCCGTGTCGGTGGCGAGGTCGAGCGGCCGAAACACCTCGGCAAAGTGGCAGGCGGCACGATGCTCCGGTGCGGAGCCGTGTGGATCGAGCGGCGGCTCCTGCTCTGCGCAGATCGGCTGGGCCTTCCAGCAGCGTGTCCTGAACCGGCACCCGGACGGCGGGTTCGCCGGACTCGGGACGTCGCCTTCGAGCACGATCCGTTTGCGCTTGCCACGCTGATTCGGGCTCTCGATCGGTACAGCGGAGAGAAGCGCTTGCGTGTACGGGTGCATCGGCGTCTTGTAGATCTCCTCCCGCGCTCCGATCTCGACCACCTTGCCGAGGTACATGACTGCGATGCGGTCGGAGACGTGGCGGACGACGGAGAGGTCGTGCGCGATGAAGAGGTAGGTGAGCCCGAAGTCGGTCTGAAGCCCCTCGAGCAGGTTGACGACCTGCGCCTGGATCGAGACGTCGAGTGCCGAGACCGGCTCGTCGAGCACGATCATCGCGGGATTAAGGGCGAGCGCGCGAGCGACTCCGATCCGCTGTCGCTGCCCGCCGGAGAACTCGTGCGGGAACCGGTTTCCGTGCTCGGGACTGAGTCCCACGGTGCGCAGAAGCTCCTCGACCCGGGAACGCCCGTTCTTGCCGCGGTAGAGGCCGTGGATGCGGAGCGGCTCGGCGACGATCTCACGGACCGTCATCCGCGGGTTCAGCGACGCGTAAGGATCCTGGAAGACGATCTGGATCTCTCGGCGCACCGACCTCATGTCCTTGCGCCCATAGGCCGTGATGTCCTTACCGTCGAACACGATTCGGCCTGCCGTCGGCTCGAGCAGCTTCATCACGGTTCGGCCGAGAGTGGTCTTGCCACAGCCGGATTCGCCGACGACCCCGAGCGTCTCGCCTCGCTTGACCGTGAAGTCGACGCCGTCGACCGCCCGCACCTGCCCGACAGCGCGCTTGAGGAGCCCCGCCTTGATTGGAAAATGCTTGACGAGACCCTCGACGCGCAGCAGGTCGTCGCTGCCGTTCGAGGAGATGTCTGGCTGCTCCGTCACGCGGGGCTCCCGGCTCGACTCCCGGCCTCGGCGAGCGCAGTGGCTTGCGCCGCCGAGAGCTCCTCGGCGAAGTGACATCTGGAGAGGTGATCGCCACCCTCGCCGAACGGACGCAGCGCCGGTGGGTCGGTCCGGCACACCACACGCCCGTGCGATAGCTCGCAACGCGGGTGGAAGTGACAGCCCGGTGGCAGCGAGACAAGGCTCGGGGGCTGGCCGGGGATCGGGTGCAGCATCTCCTGCTCGGCGTCGAGCCGGGCCAGGCTGTTGAGCAAACCGAGCGTGTAGGGATGCCGAGGGGCGTTGAAGATCGTAAAGACATCGGCCAGCTCGACCACCTTGCCGGCATACATGACAACGACACGGTCGGCGAGCTCCGCGATCAGTCCCAGGTCGTGCGTGATCAGGATGATGGCGGCATTCGTCTCCTCCCGCGCGGTCTTGAGCACCTCCACGATCTGCGCCTGGATGGTCACGTCGAGGGCGGTCGTCGGCTCGTCGGCGATCAGGACGGCCGGGTCGTTCGCGATCGCCATCGCGATCATCGCCCGCTGCCGCATGCCGCCGGAGAACTCGTGCGGGTACTGGTCGACACGGCGCTCCGCGAAGGGAACCCCAACGAGCTCGAGCAGGTGGATCACGCGCTTGCGGGCGCCATCGTTGTCGGTGTCGGGGTTGTGCACCTTCACGGCCTCGCCGATCTGGTTGCCGATCGTGAGCACCGGGTTGAGCGAGGTCATCGGATCCTGGAAGATCATGGCCATCTCGCCGCCGCGGATCCGCCGGAGCTCCTTCTGCGGCAGCTTCAGCAGGTTGCGGCCCTTGTAGAGCGCCTCGCCCTTGACGACCCGGCCCTGCGGGATCAACCCGAGCACGGACATCACCGACACGCTCTTGCCGGAGCCGGACTCGCCGACGACCCCGAGTACTTCGCCCGGGTGCAGGTCGTAGCTGACGTCCGTGACAGCCTTGACCGTGCCATCCTCGGTGGAGAACTCGACCGTCAGGTCTTGGATCGAGAGGATCGGCTCGGCCACGATCAGGCCCGGATTCGCCGCTGCGTCGGGTCGAGCGCGTCGCGCAGCCCGTCGCCGATGAAGTTGATCGCGAGCGCGATCACGACGATCGTGAGTCCGGGGAAGGTGACGAGCCACCAGGTGGTCAGCCCCTCGGCTTGCCCCTGGGAGATCAGGCTGCCGAGCGCGGGATTCGGCGGCTGGATGCCGAATCCGAGGAACGACAGGGCCGCCTCGACGAGGATCGCCCCAGCGATCACGAGCGTCATGTTGACGATGATCGGCCCGAGCGAGTTCGGCAGCATGTGCCGGACGATGATCCGGGCGTCGCTTGCGCCGCTCGCCTTGGCCGCCTCGACATACTCCTTCTCGCGCAGCGAGAGGAACGTCCCGCGCACGAGGCGCGCGAGCGCCGTCCAGAAGAGGGCCGCGAGAATCAGGCCCACCTTGAGCGGGTCACCCTGGCCGAGGAACGCCGACGCGGTCAGCAGCACTGCGAGGCCCGGCAGCGTCAGGATCAGGTCGGTGAAGCGCATCAGCAGGTTGTCGACCACTCCGCCGTAGTACCCGGCGATGGCGCCGACCGCCGTCCCGATCGCCGTCGAGAGGATCGCCACGAAGAACGCGACCCAGAGCGACGTGCGAAGGCCGAAGATCACGCGGCTCAGGTAGTCGCGGCCGAGATTGTCGGTGCCGAACAGGTGCGTGCCCTCCAACTGGGGCGGTCGATTGAGGCTCTCCTGAATGAGATTCGGGTTCTCGATGATCGCCTCGGGATCAGCGAACGGGATGTACTCGAACCCGTAGGGCGCCACCCGCTCGGCGAAGAGAGCGACAAGGCCGATGAGGAGCAGGACGACTAGGCTGATGACCGCCAGCTTGTGGCGGAAGAAGCGGATGCGAGCATACGCCCACTGGCTCCGGACCTTCGGCGCGACCCCGGCCTCGTAGCCCACCTCGAGACTGGGGTCCCCTGCAACGAGCCCCGGCGTTCCCAGCGGACCCTCGGGCTCGTTCGCAATTGCGACCGCTCCCGGATTCCCATGCGCACCGGCGGGACGGGCCACGTTCGCCGAGTCGAGGACGATCTCGTCACCGTCCTGCGCACGAAGGTCCGATTTGGGCGGCCGGTCAGTCATAGCGCACCCTCGGGTCGAGGACGCCGTAGGCGATGTCGGCAACCAGATTGAAGAAGATGATCATCACGGCCGTGATCATCAACCACGCCATCACCGGGTAGGGGTCGTTGGTGAGCAACGCGTTCACGAAGTAGAGCCCCATTCCGTCGAGCGAGAAGACGGTCTCGGTCACCACTGCCCCGCCGAGAAGAGCGCCGAAGTTGAGTGCGACGAGCGTCACGAGCGGGATCAACGCGTTCCGGAAGGCATGCTTCATCGTCACGCGGCGCTCGTCGACGCCCTTTGCACGCGCGGTGCGCACGTAGTCCGAGTTGATCACCTCGAGCATGGCCGCACGCATGTAGCGCGTGTAGACCGCGAGATTCACGACCATCAGCACGAGCACGGGCAAGACGAGGTGGTGCGCGCGGTCGATCCAAAAATTGAGTCCAGAGCCGGGGTCGACGTCGCTGAGGTTGGCGACCGGGAAGATCTTGGTGCCCGTTTGATTAAGGAGGTTGACCACTGCCACCTGGGCCATCAGAGCAAGCCAGAAGACAGGCGTCGCCAGCCCGAGGAAGCTGAACGTGGTCATCGAGTAGTCGAAGGCGGTGTATTGGCGCAAGGCCGAATAGACCCCGATCGCCACCCCCAACAGGATCGCCAGGAGCTCCGCCGCGAGGACCAGTTGCATCGTGTTCTTCATCACCCGCCAAAGGTCCGGGAGAATCGGCCGATTGTCGAGGAGCGTGGTGCCAAAGTTGTTCGTGACCGCGTCCCCGACCCAGTAGTAGTAGCGCTCGTAGATCGGGGCGTCGATGTGCTTGCGATCCCGGATGTTCTGGACGGTGAGCTCCGAGACGTTCGGTGAGATCGACAGCGCCGCGAGCGGGTCGCCCGACTTGGTGACGAAGACGAAGACGAGCATGCTCGCGAGGATGAGCACGACGAGGCTGTAGAGCAATCTGCGGATGACGTAGGTCAGCATGGCGTTGCTCCGATCCTAATGGAGTATCCCGCCCCCGCCTAATGGCGGGGGCGGGACATGGTTCCTCTGCTGCTTTTGTTGCGCCTAGCGGGGCGCTCTCTCTACTGCGTCCACGCAGAGACGTTCCAGGGCGAGCCTTCCTGCGTCGGGTTGACCGCAGGGCCCTTGAGGCCCGCCTTGTGGATCACGAACAGCGGCCGCGCGAACATGGGGATGGACGGGATGTCCCTGACCATGTACTTGGCCTCGGCGGCGTTCAGCATCGCTGCCCGCTCCTTGGCGTCCAGGGTGACCGAGACCTTGTCGAGCACCTTGGAAAGCGCGCGGTTGCAGTAGGCACCGTCGTTCTGGTCGCCACCGCAGCCGTAGATGTCCTTGATCGTGATCGGCGAGTCAGGCGAGCCGACCCATGCGAACAGCATCAAGTCCCAGTCGCGCGACGGCAGCGTCGTGCCGAACATCGTGCCGGCCGTCTGGAAGCGCGGGACGAGCTCGATGCCGACCGACTTCAGCTGCCGCTGGATGATCTCGAACGTCAGGGCGCGGAGCTGGTTGCCCGTGGTCGTGAAGAACCGGAACGACAGCTTGCCGACGTTCGGGCACGAGAAGATGTTGCTGTTCCCCGCGCTCGGCCGATCGGGACCGCCGGTGCAGCCCTTCGACTTCAACAGCTTGATCACGAGATTCTGGTTGAAGCCGCGTGCCGCAAAGTTCTTCTTGTACGGCGTCTCGAATGGCTTGAACATCAGGCTCTGCAGAGCCGGCAGACCAGGCGAGATCGTGCTGTAGAGCGCGGCCGCGACCTGCGGCCGGTTGATGCCCGTGATCAGGGCCTCCCGGACGTAGGGCTGCTTCAGGGCCGGATGACCCTTCTCGCCGAACTGGATGTCGATGTGCTCGTACGTGTAGCCGATCTTCCGGTCGACGACGAACTTGCTGTCCTTCAGGAAGTCCGCGATCTGGAGCTGCGGCTGCGGCTCCATGGTGTCGCCCTCGTTCGCCTTCAGGGCCTGGAAGCGAGCGTTCGTGTCCAGGATGTAGCGGAAGACGAGGCGGCTGAGCTTCATCTGGGGGCCGGCCTTGAACTTCGTGTTCTTCTTGACCGCGATCTGCTGGCCCTTGGTGAAGCTCTCGAACAGCCAAGGACCGCTCGACACCGGAAGATCGTTGTTGAAGAACGTGTTCATGTCCTTGCCGGCGATGATGTGGGCCGGGTACGGCCCGCCGGAGACGAGCGACTCCCAGGCCGCGTACTGCTTCTTGAACGTAACGGTGACGCTCTTGCCCGTCCCCTTCACGCTCTTGATGTCCTCCCAGCCGGTGCGGCTGACGACGTTGTTCGCCGGGTTGATGAAGACCTTCCAGGTGGCGATGAAGTCGTTGCCGGTGACCGGCTTGCCATCGCTCCAGACCGCGTTCGCCTTGTACTTGAACGAGACCGTGAGCGGATTCTTCTTCACGAGCTTCGGCTTGCTCTCGCAAAGGCCGAGGACGAAGTCGGCCGCAGCATTGCGGATCTGGCAGCCGTAGAAGACGTTGTTGACGACGAGACTCGTCGCGTACAGGTTGTTGCCGACGAAAGCACTGTTGAGGTTCGGCGGCTCCTGGTCGTGGATGAAGACCACGGTGCCGGTCCCCTGAGCTGTTCCGGCTGTAGCGCCGGGACCGACGACGAGGCTCGCCACGAGCGCGAGCAGAGCCGCCAGCCACATCGAGCGTTTACGCATGTACGTCCCTCCGTAGTGAGTTGCGCCTGCCATGGCCGTAAATCACCAGCCCGAACCGCGGCCGCAAACCGGACAAAGACCCTCCGGGCCGCAGATCGGTTCCTCTCAATGTCTCACTGGCCATGGTCAAAGTGCAGGATCATAGTGCTGTGACGTCACCGAAACGATTTGGTTAGGAGATTTATGAAGATTCCGAAACGGGTTCCCGGTGGGGAGCCGCGGGACGCCCCGGACAATGTCGTTGCTGCCGAGATCTCGGACCACCTGGCGATCGAGGCAGCGGCCCTGCTCGAGGGCGCGCAAGGGGTCGATTGGTACCGCGACTCCGGTTCCTCCGTGGATCGCGCCGCGTTCACGCTCTGTCGTCTCCGGCGCGCACAGGCCGGGCTGCACGGCCGCCCCCAGCACGGGGACGAGGCGGTGCGGGCCGCACTGGCCCAGGCGAGCCCGCAGGCGGTCGCCTGGATCGCGAGCCGTGCGATCTCCTACATGGACGAGACGGGCTTCCCGGAGGCCGTGGAGCTTTGGTTCCGCGGCGACGACGACCAGGCAACTCCGTGAACAACTAGCGGTCGCGGCGCCAGAGGAGGAGAGCGAGCGGAAGAAACGTCGCGCCCGCGAGGTACGGCGCTAGGGCCAGGCGGTTACGCCGCTCGCCTCTCGCCTCGAGCTGCCCCTCGCCGATCAGCTCCCGCGCCGCCGCGATCGCCTCGCCCAGGTCGTCCTCCCCGAAGACGCGTCCACCGACTGCGCTCCCCGTCGCCTCGAGGATGGAGCGCGAGCGAGGGTCGGGGCTGTACTGCGGCTCGATCTGGCCCTCCACGTAGACGCGCTCGTCACCGGCCCACACGTGCACGAACACGGCGTCGAGACCTGGGGGACGGCGGAAGGCAGCGCCGAGCTTTGCCCCGGCAGCGGGCACGCTCTCGCCGTCCGTGAGCACGAAGATCAGCCTGTGGCGCGCGGACGGCGAGAAGAAACGCCCGTTGACGACGCTCTCCAGGGACTCGAGCCTCGTCGCCGTCGTGGCGAAGTGACCCTGAGGCGGCGGCCGGTCGACGCCGATCGAGTGCCGGAGGGTTGCCACGAACACGTCATCGTCCGTGCTGGGAAAGAGGTGCGGGAGCACGCGGTCGGTGATGGACGCGATGCCGACAGGCACATCGGCGAGTGCCTCGCGGAAGCGGACGGCGGCGCTGCGAGCGCGCCGGTAGCGGATGGCCGCGTCAAGGCTCTTGCGCGCCAGCATCGAGCGCGAGGTGTCGAGGACGACGAAAGCCTCGGCGTCGGTTCGCACCATGCGGGTACTCGTCCACTCGACGCGCGGCTGGGCCGCCGCGAGCCCGAGCAGCAGTCCGCACGCAGCGAGTGCCACGATCGGGATGCTGCGGAAGCCGCGCGACGGCTCCGGCACCCCGAGGAGACCGCGGACTCGGGTGGCCCGGCGGGAGACGAGCCGGAGCGCGAGCATGGGGATTGCGGCCAGGAGGGCGACGAGGGCGCCGAGCGGCGTCAGCAGCGAGACGTCCACCTAGAGGGCGCTAGTAGCCGCTGCCGGGAACGCCGGCACCGGCGCCGCGGGCGCCACGGCCGCCGGGGCTCGGGTTGCGGCCGGCCGAGGCCTCGGTCGGCAGGAGCCCCTGGCCGCGGAGGAGCACCACCTGGAGGTTGTACTTCGCGTCGGCGTTGCCCGCGTCGAGGGCAATCGCCTGCTCGAAGCTCGCGATCGCGTTCAGCAGCAGCTCCGACCGATCTGCGAAGTCACCGCCTGATGGGCTCGAGTTGAAGGCGACCAGATTCAGTACGCCGAGCAGGTTCGCGGCGCGCGAGCGACGGGATTCGTCCCCGTCGTGCACGACGACCGACTCGAGCCGCCGGGACGCCTCCGTCCGCGCGACTGCGAGCTTCGGATCGGAGACCGTCGGATCATCGATCGCACCTCGTCGTAGCGCGTCCAGGGCGTGTCGGAAGGCGAGGTCGTCCTCCACACCCAGGATCCTCCGGCCCGCCTCGCGGGGCGCAAGAGTGTCCACTGTCCACAGCGCGCCGGGTGACGAGACTCGGTAGCGGACGTCGTCGGCGGGAAGTGTCGAGCGCCAGCGGTGCACGTCGACTGCCGCCAGGCTCAGGAAGACGGCGAGCACGAAGCAGGCGAGGGCCGCGAGCAGCAGGAGCTCCCGCCTGAGCCGAAGCCATCTCACTCTACGCTTCTCGCGAGCGAGGGCAGGGCGAGTCGGCCGGCGTAGCGCTCGTGGGCGCCGAGCGCGAGCAGGAACCCGGCACCGAGCACGAGCAGCAGGAGCGGCAACGACCGGCGACGGGGCGCCGGCGGCTCGGCGGCTCCGCTCGGACGTTCAGCCAACGGGGTGAAAGCCTGCGGGCCAAGAATCCCACCGAAGAGTGCCCGCGCGTCGCTCGACGGCCCCAACCCCAACAGACGCACGGGCAAGTCGGCATCGACGAGCGAGCGCAGCACGCGCGCCGTCGCAGGAACGTCGTCGGGTGACGTCTCGAGGTCGCTGATGAGCAGGATCGAGCCGCGCTTCACCCTGTCTCCCTCGAGCATGTCGCGTGCCAACGCGAGCGCGGCGGAGATTTTCGTGCCGGAGCGGAAGGCGTCCGACCACGGCGTGACCACGTCGCCCGTGTTCGTGGGCGTCAGGAGACGAACCAGCGGCTTCAGCTCCGCCGCCGGGGTCCCTGGGGGCAGGAGCTCGTAGGGCACGTCCGAGAAGATGACGAGGCCGATGCGCGCGTCCGTGTCGATGAGCCGTTGCATGATCCCCCGAATCGAGCCGGAGTGATCGTCCACGATCGAGAGCGAGAGATCGAGGACGACGACGCCGGTCGTGCCGGTCGGGAGCAGGCCGCGGTCGCGCGGGTCGAGCTGCCGTGCGGTCGCAACCGCTGCCACCAAGAGGCCGACCGCTGCCAGGGCGAGAGCGGCTCGCAGCAGGCTCGTCCTCGTCGCCGGCCCCCTTAGCAGGCGGACGTCCCGACTGTCGATCGCGCGGATCCGATCAGCGCCGAGCAGCGTCGCCCACCACCTCCCGCGCGGCTTCGGCTGCAGCCACCGCTTCGGCTTCGATGCGCCGCCGCTCGGCATCCAGCTTGCGCAGCTCCTCGTCCAACCTCGCGCGCACACGCACCGCAAGGCCCCTGCTGGCTTCGGCGGGGGGCGGTACAGGCGACCAGGCCAGCTCGCGCGCGGCCGGCGCGAGGCCATCTTCGTCGCCACGCTGCGCGAGCACCTCGGCGACGAGCTCGAGCGAGCGCCGCTGGTCGGCAGCCCCGTTCGCCCGAGCCGCGTCCTCGAGCAGCTCGAGCGCCTGCTCGAGGGGCGTCAGCAGGAACTCCTGAGCGGGTTCGAGCGCGATTGCCGGCTCGATCCGGCGCCGGGGCCAGCCGAGATACACCAGGAGTCCACCGACCCCCGCCAACAGCAGCGCGCCCGCAGCGAGGAGCCCGAGCAGCCGGCTTGGTGAGGCACGGTACGACGGATCGGGAACCGTCACGAGATCCGCCCGGTAGGGGTTGGGAGAGGCGGTCAGATCCCCGGGGCCGATCCTCGTGTTGACGACGAGGCGTGGCCACTCAGCTCGGATCGTCCTCGCTCTCGGCGGGCCGCCGTTACGCTCCTGGAACCCGATCTTCGCCGGCACGAACTCGAAGGGGCGAAGGTCGCGCTCGGGAGGACAGTTCGACTTCAGGCAGCGGAGGAGGTACGTCACGCGCAGGTGCGTCGTGCTGCCCGCGTCCCGGCGAACGACCTTCGCGGCACCGACGGGACGCCATTCCTTGAACGCGGCCCGCACCTTCACGGAGCCCGGCTCGACGCGACGACGGTCGAGCGTGACGTCTACCCGCGCCCGGACGGTGTCGCCGAAGAGGACGACGCGCGGCTCGAGCGTCGCGTCCGCCACGAGCCGTCGCGCGACCGGATCGTCCGGCTCGGAGCCTCCAGGGAGAAGAAGCGCCAGCGTCGCGGAGAGAGCGAGGGCGACGACCACCGCGGCAACCACGGCGAAGCGCCGCCGGCTCACGTCATCGCTCCCCGTCGGGCTTGCCGCAGCTCGGTCCAGGTGAGGAAGCCCCCCAGCAGGTCGCTCGGCTCACTGGAGGAGACGAGGATCGGGTCGAGGTCGAGCAGCTCGAACTCTCGGAGGAGTGCTTCGAGCCGCTCCTCGTTCCCGCGCCGGCGCGCTTCGACCTCCTTCGCCGTTAGACGAACGTGGCTGATCCGGCGCGAGCGCGGGTCGCGCAGCCGGACGACGATCCCGCTCACGTCCGGGAAGCTCTGCTCCCACACCGGATCCTGGATCACGACCGGCACGACGTCCCAGAGATGCTCGCTGGCGGTCAGCCAGACGAGCCGCGATGGAGGGTCGAGGAAGTCCGAGAGGACAAAGACGAAGCTGCCCGCCGAGACGACGCGGCGGTGCTCGAAGAGGTGCTCGAGCGACCGCGCCACACCGTCCGCGGGAGAGGTCCAACCGGCTGTCTCGAGCCGCTCCTCCCGCACGCTCGCGAGACGACGCTCGCCGCGAGGCGGTAGCCAGAAAGGCTCTCCATCGGCGAAGTCGAGGTAGCCGGCGAAGCCGCCGGCCTGAGCGGCGCTCGCGAGGACGAGCTCGAGGGTCCGCCGCATGGCGAGCGCCTTGTTCAACCACGGCAGCGGGGCCGAGTGGAAGGACATGCCCGGGCTGCGGTCGCAGATCGTGATCACCCGCGGGCCCTCGTCGGCGTAGCGCTCGCGGACGACGAACTGGTCCTCGCCCCGCGCCGAGGAGAGTCGAGCCGAGGAGGCCCAGTCGATCGAGCGGATGTCGTCACCCGGTCGGTAGGGCCGAGACCCTGCGACCTCGGTGCCGCGGCCGCGGCGGACGCTGCGCATCGTTCCGTGAGCAAGGCCCATCAGGCGGCGTCGCGGAACGAGTTGGAAGGTCTGGCTGCCGCCGGTCAAGTCACGGCGCCCCGGCCCTCGTGGCCCGCTCGTGGTCGAACAGCGGGTCCTCGTCGGAGCCAGGGCGGGGGGCGAGCTCGAGGCACGCCTGGCGGAACTCGTCGATCGCCGCGAGCCAACCCGAGGCACGCGCGCGGGCGATGAGGGCAGGCGTGAAGACGACGCGGTGCACGAGCACGGGCACGAACAGGCGCTCGACGTCCTCCGGGACCACGTAGCCGCGGCCGTTCAGGAGCGCCCACGCGCGGGCGACGCGCTCGACGGCCAGGCTGCCGCGGACCGAGCTGCCGATCGAGACCACCTCGAGGTCACGGGTCGCACGCACGAGGTCAACGATCCAGTTGTGCAGGACCTCGTCGACGTAGACGTGCTGCGCCCCCTCGCGCAGCTCCTGGACGTCCTCGACGCCGACGACCGGCTGCAGGTGCGCGAGGGGATGGCCGAAACGCTGCTCCTGGAGGATTCGCCGCTCCTCGAGCACGCCCGGATAGCCGAGCGCAGTCCGCAGCAGGAAGCGGTCGAGCTGCGCCTCGGGCAGCGGGAACGTGCCCTCGTACTCGATCGGGTTCTCGGTCGCGAGCAGGAAGAAGGGATTCGGGAGCGGGAGCGTCGCTCCGTCGACCGTGACCTGACCCTCGGCCATCGCCTCGAGCAGCGCCGACTGGGTTTTCGGTGTGGCGCGGTTGATCTCGTCGACGAGCAGGACGTTCGTGAAGATCGGGCCCGGGCGGAACTCGAAGTCGCGGGTCTTGGGGTCGAAGACGGACAGGCCGGTGACGTCCGTCGGCTGGAGATCGGGAGTGCACTGGATCCGGGACGTCGTAACGCCGTGGATCGAGCCGGCGATGGCGCGGGCGAGGACGGTCTTCGCCGTGCCCGGTACGTCCTCGAGCAGCACGTGCCCGCCGCACATGAGCGCCGCGACGACGAGCTTGACCTCCTCGCGCTTGCCGTAGACAACGGTCTCGATGTTGTCGAGCAGGCGCGAGGCGACGTCGATCGCCCGCGCGAAGCGTTCAGGGTCCGCCGCCACCTCGACGTGCGTCTGCTCCGGCTCCATGGCGCCCGATCCTAGTTGGACCGCGCAGAGCAACTGTTAAGCAGACGTTGAGGCCACTCGCTAGGCAACGTCGGCTGGTGGAGGAACGACGCTCGCGGCCGAAGCCTAGGACAGCGCCTCGGCGCCCCCGACCACTTCCAGGATCTCCTGGGTGATCTCCGCCTGCCGGGCGCGGTTCATCTGCAGCGTCAGCGTGTCGATCAGGTCACCGGCGTTCTTCGAGGCGTTCCGCATCGCCGACATCCGAGCGCCCTGCTCGGACGCGGCCGACTCGAGCAGCGCGCGATAGATCTGCGTCTCCATGTACACCGGCAGCAACCGCGCGAGGATTTCCTCCGGCTCCGGCTCGAAGATGAAGTCTCCGCGCAGCGCGTCGTCGCGGCGCTCCTCCTCGTCGGTCTCGAGGATGTCCGCCGAGATCGGCAGCACGTCCTGCTCGGTCACGCGCTGCACGAGCGGCGACACGTAGGCGTTGTAGAGCAGGATCACACGGTCGACCTCTCCCTCCGTGAAGAGCTCGCCGGCCCTGTGGGCGATCGCTTGCGCGTCCTCGTAGCCGGGCCGGTCCGTGAAGCCGACGAACTCGCCTGCCACCTCGTAGCCTCGGAACGCGAGAGTGGAGCGCCCCTTCTTGCCGACGACGACGAAGCGCACCTCGGCGCCCTCGGCCCGCAGCTCGCGCTCGAGCGCGAACGCACGGCGCAGGATCTGGGCATTGAACGGCCCGGCCAGGCCGCGATCTCCCGTCAGGGGCACGATCGCGACGGTCTTCACCTCCTCGCGCTGCTGCAGCAGCGGCAGCCCGCGCACCGACGAGGCGGATCGCCCGACCCCCGCGATCAGCTCGCGCATCGTCTCCGCGTACGGACGCATGGCCTCGATCCGGGTCTGAGCACGGCGAAGCCTGGCCGAGGCGACGAGCTCCATCGCCTTCGTGATCTTGCGCGTGTTCCGGACCGAGCGCACGCGCCGCTTGAGATCCTGTACCGACGCCAAGGCCTAACGCCCTTGACTTCGGTCGAGAGAAACCAAGATCTTCCTCTGGTCTCGAGGTGGAGCCGTCATGCGACCAGTACCGACTCTTCCTCGATGTTGAAGGACTTCTTGAACTTCGCGAGCTCCTCGTCGAGCTTCGCCGTCGTCTCGTCGCCGAGATCCTTCGTCTCGTCGATCGCCGCGTAGACGGTCCCCTCGGTGCGTAGGTACTCGCGGAGCTCGTCCTGGAAGCGCGCCACCTGGGGAACGGGGATCTCGTCGAGGTGGCCGTTGATCCCGGCGTAGAGAGCAACGACCTGCTCCGCGTGGGGCCACGGCTGGTACTGCGGCTGGTTCAGTGTCGCGACCATGCGCTCGCCGCGCGCGAGCGTCGCCTGCGTCGCCTGGTCGAGCTCCGAGCCGAACTGCGAGAACGCCTCGAGCTCACGGTACTGGGCGAGCTCGAGCCGGAGCCGGCCCGCCACCTTCCGCATCGCCTTCGTCTGCGCCGAGCCGCCGACGCGCGACACCGAGGTGCCCACGTTGATCGCGGGGCGGATGCCCGAGTAGAAAAGATCGGCCTCGAGGAAGATCTGGCCGTCGGTGATCGAGATCACGTTCGTCGGGATGTAGGCAGCGATGTCGCCCGCCTGCGTCTCGATGATCGGGAGCGCGGTAAACGAGCCACCGCCGAGCTCGTCGTTCAGCTTGCACGCGCGCTCGAGCAGCCGCGAGTGGAGGTAGAAGACGTCGCCGGGGTATGCCTCGCGGCCCGGGGGACGGCGGAGTAGCAGCGAGAGCTGCCGGTACGCGTCGGCATGCTTCGACAGGTCGTCGTACACGATCAGCGCGTGCTTGCCGTTGTAGAGGAAGTACTCGCCCATCGCTGCACCGGCGAAGGGGGCCATCCACTTGATCGGCGCCGCCTCGTGCGCCGCAGCCGAGACGATGATCGTGTAGTCCATCGCCCCCACCTCCTTCAGGCGCTCGTAGACCTGCGCGACCGTCGAGCCCTTCTGACCGATCGCGACGTAGATGCAGACCACGTCCGTGTCCCGCTGGTTGATGATCGCGTCGATCGCGACCGCCGACTTACCGGTGCCCCGGTCGCCGATGATCAGCTCACGCTGGCCGCGGCCGACGTTCGTCATCGAGTCGATCGCCTTGACTCCGGTCTGCAGCGGCTCCTTCACCGGCTGGCGCTCGATGACGCCGGGCGCCTTGAACTCGAGCGGCCGTCGCTCGGACGTCTCGATCGACCCCGCACCGTCGAGCGGGTTGCCGAGCGGGTCGACGACGCGCCCGAGGAGCGCGTCGCCGACCGGCACGCTGACGACGGAACCGGTGCGGCGGACAGGTTCGCCCTCCTTCACCTCCTGCCAGTCGCCGAAGAGCGCGACGCCGACGTTGTCCTCCTCGAGGTTGAACGCGATGCCGACGACGCCGTGCTCGAACTCGAGTCGCTCGAGCGCGATGCAGTTCTCGAGCCCGTGCACGCGGGCGATGCCGTCACCGATCTGGAGGACCGTGCCCACCTCGGCGAGGTCTGTCTGGACGTCGTAGTCCTCGATCCGGCTCTTCAGGATCGAGGTGATCTCTTCGGGGCGTAGCTTCACGTCAGCTCCTTAGCGGTTCTGGGATGAACAGTGGTGGCGCTCATGACGAGCTGCCGCTTGCGGGCAGACCGGAGCTCGGCCCGGCTGAGGGCTCGGAGCCGTTGTCGCGATCCGGGGCGTGCAGAGGGTCGACGGGGGAACGGTGGTCGCCCCCGTGCCGGAGTTCTTGTCGTAGTCGGTCGAGGCGGCCGCGCACGCTCGCGTCGACGCGCATGGTGCCGACCTGGAGGACGATGCCGCCGATGAGCTTCGGGTCGACGGCGCGGGTCGCCTCCACGCTTCGCCCGGATGCGGCCTCGATCTTCTTCACGATCGAGTCCGCCTCCTCGTCGCTGAGCTCGTACGCCGTGGTGAGCTCGACGTTGAGCCGCCTCTGTTCGGCCGCAACGAGTACGTCGAGCTCGCGGTAGATCTCTTCGATCTCCGCGGCGCGGCCCTTCTCGGCGACGAGAAGAACGAAGTTGTGGATGAGCTCGTCGGCTCCGCCGAGGATCTCCTCGAGCACTGCGGCCTTCGCCCGTGGCTCCAGCTCCGGGTTCTCGAGCAGGTTGCGCAGTTCGGGCACGCTGCCGATGGCCGCGGCGAAGTCCCCCAGCTCCTGGTGTACGACCTCGAGCTTCCCGCGTCCCTGCGCGGCCTGGAAGAGCGACCGCGCATACATGCGCTGCGAGACCGCCACCTCTAGACCCGCTCGCGCTCCAGCGCGGAGAAGTCGAGATCGCCGATCGCGTCCTCGATCAACCTGCGGTGGTCGTCGCGGTCGAGCACCTTGCCCGTCACCTTGGCGGTCGCTGCGAGCGTGAGGTCGGCCACCTCGGCCCGGATCTGCTCGAGCGCACGAACGGTCTCCGCGTCGATCTGCTTGCGTGTGTCCTCGAGCCTGCGCTGGCGATCGACCTCGATCTCCTCCCGCGCGCGCTCCCGCTGGCCGTCGGCGACCCTGCGCGCCTCGGCGAGGATCTCCCCCGCCTCGCCCTTGGCCTGGCCGATCAGCGCCCGGTGTTCCTCGAGCAGCTTCCGCGCCTCGGCGCGCGCGCGCTCCGCCTCCTCGACCGAGTCCCGGATCCGCTTGCGCCGCTCGTCGATCGTCTTCTGGATCGGCCCGAACGCGAACTTTCGAAGAACGAAGAACGTGATCCCGAAGCAGACGAGCGTCCAGATCATCAGACCCGGAACGACGTCGATCAGCGGCGAGGCCGCAATGAGCGCTGTTAGAGCGTCGATCATCGGCTAGACGAGGACGAAGGCGAGCAGGCCGCCGATCAGGCCGTAGAAGACGACTGCCTCGGTGAGCGCGAAGCCGAGCCACTGGATGCCCTGGAGCTCGCCACGGAGCTCGGGCTGCCGGGCGACGGCCTGGATCATCGAGCCGAAGATGTTGCCGATGCCGATCCCGGCGCCGAGCGAGCCGAGACCGATGCCGAGCGCCAGTGCGATCGCCTTCCCGGCATCGACGTTCGAGGCGGCTTCCTGAGCGAGCAGATTGAACATTGTCCTCCTTCTGGGATCCTGGTCGACGAGCTTTCGAGGGGTCTTAGCCGGTGGGCGCGGGCTCTGCCCGCGTCAACCTTGGCAGAAATCAGTGCTCCGGCTCGATCGCCGAGCCGATGTAGATTGCGGAGAGGGCGGCGAAGATGAACGCCTGGATCGAGACGACGATGACGACCTCGAAGAGGTAGAAGAGCGTCGCGGCTCCGATCACGAATGGGGCGATGAACAGGTTGCCGAGCACGAAGATCAGGCCGATGAACGTGAGAATCAGCATGTGCCCGGCGAGCATGTTCGCGTACAGACGGACGCTGAGGCTGACGAGCCGCATGAACTGGCCGAGAATCTCGAGCGGCACGATCAGCGGATACATCACCTTCGGCACGTCCGGGATCCAGCTCTTGAAGTACTTGACCGGGCCGTTGTAGCGGATCCCCTCGAAGTGGGTGAAGACGAAGGTCATGAAGGCGAGCGCGAGTGTGACCGAGATCGACGAGGTCGCGGCGTAGAGCGCGAGCGTCGGCAGCTCCAGATCCGTCCCCGGCACGGTGAACTTCTCATTCGAGAGCGGTAGCGGGATGAACGAGATGATGTTGATCACCCAGATGAAGAGCATCAGCGTCGCCACGTACGGGAACCAGCGCCCGATCGCCTTGTGCGGGAGGCCCTGCTCGGCGACCTGCGTTTGGGCGATGTCATAGACCATCTCGCCGACCGCCTGGCGGCGCCCGACCTCGTTCTTAGCGCCGATGCGGGCGCGCATCAGCAGGAGGCCGAGGCCGATCGTGCACGCCGTCCCGAGGAGCAGGTAGGCGACGGCCTTGTTGATCGAGAGGTCGAGCGGCCCGAGGTAGATCGGGATCCACTCGCCGATCTCGAAGTCGTGCTCCGGGTTGAACTCCTCCTCGCTCTCGGCGCCTTCGGCTCCGAAAGCGATAGCTGGCGCGAGAAGCGCGAGCGACATGACGGAGATCAGCGCGCGCTTCATCGTGCTGTCTCCCCTGAAAAATAGAGCGCGAGAGCGACGCCGAGCTCGAGCGTGTACGCCAGCGCGTAGAGCGCCACCACGGCGAGCGCGAGGCGCGCGTCCGAGGCCGCAAGCGCGACCACCACCACCATCACCGCAACCGCCCGGAAAGTCATGCCGAAGCCCACCACGCCAGAAGCTGCGAGGTTATCGGCACCGGGATTGAGCCGCGTCAGTAGGAGAGCCAGAAGGCGCGAGGCCGCCCAGACGACGGCCCCGATCAGCCAGCCTGCGAGCGGCCAGCCGGCGGCGAAGAACACCGGCAACGCGAGGGCGATCAAGATCGCTCCGGCCAGGAGGGGCGGCAGCTGGCCCGGGATCGGCCGAGGAGTCGACAGGATGCCGCCCATCGCTAGACCGCGTGGCCGTAGCGCTTGTAGGTCGAGAAGATGCCGGCGGGGATGCCGAGGATCGCGCCCGCGAGGAAGCCCCAGGCGAGCGATCCGGCGGCCCAGCCGATCAGCGCGGCGACGATCATCACGGCGGCAGTCGTCCCGATCAGGACGGAGCCGGCGCCTGCGAGGCTGAAGTTCGAGCGAGACGACGACGGCTCCATGCACGCGGAGCATACCAAAGCCCATGCCGACATTGTGACAGCGCAAATCCACTGCTTTGCAGGGAACACCGACACTTTGTACAGCTCCGGTGGTGGGCCTCGTCCTCCTGAGCGACGGCTGTCGCGCTCGCTTGGGCGGCGCGGGACGCTTCCGTCTCAGAGACGGATGGCAGCGGCGCTAGCAGCCGCCGACACGACGGGCAAGGTGGCCCGCGACGCATGGCCGGAAGCGGCGCTCCCGGTCTCAGAGACGAGTCGAGCGGCTGCTAGCAGACCGAACCGCGCGGGCGCAAGCGTCCTTTTAGAGACATCAGGCGCTCTTCTGCTCTCGCGCCTCCCGCTCCTGGCGCCGGATGCGGGGGTTCGCCAGCTTCACGATCTCGAGCAGGTAGACGACATAGACCGAGAATCCGAGCGCGACGAGACCGATCGCCCCGGCCCACAGGGTCTCCCAGAGGTGCCAGTCACCGCCCTTGCGGAAGGGGATGAAGCGGGTGGCGAGTGCCGCCGCGGCCAGGGTGGCGCACCAGGCCCACATGGTCGCGGCTGCGCGCCGCTGGGTGAAGCCCCGCCGGAGGAAACGGTGGTGGAGGTGCGCCTGGTCAGCCAGGTACAGCTTCTCGCGGTTCTTCAAGCGTCGGGCGACGACGAACGACGTGTCCAGGATCGGCACCGCGAGCACCATGAGCGGGAGAAAGAGGACGATCGTGGACGCGGTCTTGAGCAGACCCTGGATCGATACGGCCGCCAGCACGAACCCGAGCACGAGCGCCCCCGAGTCGCCCATGAAGATCCGCGCGGGATAGAAGTTGTGGCGTAGGAAGCCGATGCACGCGCCGGCGACGACGGCCGAGAGAATGGCCGGATCGGGCTTGCCGAGCGACAGCGCGATCACGCAGAAGGTCGCACCGGCGATGCCGCAGACCCCGGCGGCCAGCCCGTCGAGACCGTCGAGGAAGTTGACCATGTTCATGATCGCGACGATCCAGACGATCGTCACCGGCACCCCCACCCACTCCGGCAACTCCTGGATGCCGAGACCCGGGAACGTGAAGCGGTCGATCCAGACGCCAAACCACGTCGGGATAGCAGCGGCGATCACCTGGCCGACGAGCTTCTGGGCCGCCGGCAGCCGCCGGAAGTCGTCGATGGCACCCACCGTCGTCGCCACTGCTGCGCCGAGCAGGACGCCGCGCGTCTCGCGTCCGAGATCGAGGAACGCGAGCGCCGGGACGAAGATCCCGAAGAAGATCGCGAGCCCACCGAGGCGTGGCACCGGGTTCAGGTTCAGCCGGCGCCCCTCGGGCGCGTCGACGACCCCGAGCAGGCGCGCCATGCCACCCACCGCGGGTGTCAGCAGGATCACGATCAGCAGCGCCAACGCCGCCCCGTAGAGAACCTCCGGGTTGTCGCGCAACTCCTGCGGCATCGCTCGTCCTACTTCGTACCGTACAAGCGGTCGCCTGCGTCGCCGAGGCCGGGGACGATGTAGCCCCTCTCGTTCAGCTCGCGGTCGATGCCCGCGACGACAATCGCGACCTCGGGGTGGTCGCGATGGATCCGCTCGATCCCGATCGGAGTGGCGATCAGCGCGATCAGGCGCACCGAGCTCGCGCCGGCCGCCTTCACGAGCTCGACTGCAGCGGCGGTCGAGTTGCCGGTCGCGAGCATCGGATCGAGCAGGATCACGTCGCGGTCGGAGAGGTCGTCGGGGAGCTTCACGTAGTACTCCACCGGCTCCAGCGTCTCCTCGTTGCGGTAGAGACCGATGAAGCCCACGCGGGCGACCGGGATGAGCGAGAGCACCCCGTCGAGCATTCCCATCCCCGCGCGCAGGATCGGGCATACCGCCACCTTCTTGCCCGAGATCCGCTGGGCGGTCATCGCCTCGAGCGGCGTCTCGATCTCCGCGTCCTCGGTCGCCAGATGCTTCGTCGCCTCGTAGGTGAGCAACAGCGTGAGCTCGTTGACGAGCTGACGGAACCGGTGCGTATCGGTCGAGGTGTCGCGGAGCAGCCCGAGCTTGTGCTGGACGAGCGGATGCCTGACCTCCGTGACAGGCCCGGTGAGAACAGAACCGCTCAAGACGCGTACGCCGTGTAACCGCGAAAACCCGGGTAGAGGGGCCGCTTGTCGCACAGCGCCTCCGCGCGCCGAGCAAGGGCCGAGACCTCATCGGAGCCGCCGAGCGCCCCGGCGATGATGCGTCCCACCTCGCGAAAGTCGTCCTCGTCGAAGCCGCGCATCGTCGCGGCGGGCGTGCCGATGCGAACACCGGAAGCGATCGTCGGCGGCCGCTCGTCGAAGGGCACCGTGTTCCGGTTCACGGTCAGCTTGACCTCGTGGAGGCGTTCCTCGGCGTCCTTGCCCGTCCACTCGGTCTGCCGCAGGTCGAGCTGCAGCAAGTGCGTGTCCGTTCCGCCGGTCAGGACGTCGAGGCCGTTGGCAGTCAACTCCTCGGAGAGTGCGTCCGCGTTCGCGCGCACGTGTGTCTGGTACTCACGGAACGCCTCGGTGGCAGCAATCCGGAAGCAAGCCGCCTTCGCAGCGATCGCGTGCTCGAGTGGCCCGCCCTGCATCCCCGGGAAGACGGCGCGGTCGACCGCCTGCGCGTACTCCTCACGGCACAGCACGAAGCCGGCGCGCGGGCCTGCGAGCGTCTTGTGCGTCGTCGAGGTGACGATGTCGCAGTGCTCGATCGGGTTCGGGTGCAGACCCGCCGCGACGAGACCGGAGAAGTGCGCCATGTCGCACATCAGCAGGGCATCCACCTCGTCGGCGATGCGGCGGAACTCGGCCGTGTCGACGGTCCGTGGGTACGCGGAGCCGCCGCAGACGATCAGCCTCGGACGGTGCTCCTTCGCAAGATCGAGCACCTCGTCGTAGTCGACGACGTTGGTCTCCCGCGAGACGCCGTAGTGCACGACCGTGTAGAGCCGCCCGGAGAAGTTGACCTTCAGGCCATGGGTCAGGTGGCCACCGTGGTCGAGCCTCAGTGCGAGGATCGGGTCCCCCGGCTGGAGCAGGGCGAAGTAGGCGGCCATGTTCGCCTGTGCGCCTGCATGCGGCTGCACATTTGCGTGCTCGGCGCCGAAGAGCGCTTTCGCTCGGTCGATTGCGAGCTGCTCGATCTCGTCGACGACCTCGCAGCCTCCGTAGTAGCGCTTGCCGGGATAGCCCTCGGCGTACTTGTTCGTGGGGACTGAGCCTACGGCCTCGAGCACGCTCGGCCAGGTGAAGTTCTCGGATGCGATCAGCTCGATCTGGCTGCGTTGGCGGTCGAGCTCGCGCCCCAGCAGCTCTGCCATCTCGGGGTCGACGTCGGCAAGGCCTGCGGAGCGGAGGCGGTCGAGCGAGACTTGGGCGACGGCCATGGCGTGCTCCTTCCGAAGAGGTCGCCTCGATGCTAAAGGACAACGGCGGCGACCCGCAGCGCCTCCGCCGCGGAGACGGCCCCCTCGCGCAGCACCGACGGCTCAGCTCCCGTGAAGTCGATCACCGTCGAGGGCAGACCCGGCAGCGGCCCCCCATCGACGACCGCGTGCGCCGCCGCCTGCAGGACGGCCGGCACCTCGTCGAGCGTCGCGGGATCGGGACCGCCCGGGAGATTGGCGCTCGTCGCGACGTAGGCGCCAACGCGCTCGAGCAACTCGCGCGCCTGGCCGGCGAGCCGCGGCACCCTGACACCGATCGCCTCCGGACGAGACCCCGTCAGCCAGCGGTAGCGCTGCGCGGGGTTCGGCAGGACGAGCGTGTAGGGGCCGGGGAACAGCGCTCGCGCAAGGGTGCCGCTCCGCCCGCGCAACTCTGGCACGCACTCGAACAGGAGATCGAGGTCGGCTGCCACGATCGCTGTCGGCTGGAGCACGTCGCGGCCCTTCGCCCGGTACAGGCGTCGAGCCGCTTCCTCCCGATAGGGACTCGCCGCGAGGCCGTAGACGGTGTCGGTCGGCACGATCGCGAGCCGGCCGGACCTGATCGCAGCAACTGCCTCCTCGATCATCGCCGACCCTCCACGACGCGGTCGCGGCCGGCCAGGTCGTTCGTGACGACGATCTTCCCGTAGCCGAGCCCGGCAAGGAGACTCGCGCTGCGTCGCGACTGGCCGCTGCCCACTTCGAGGACGACCGCCCCACCGCTGCGCAGCACTCCTCGCGCATGGGTGGCGATCGTCTCAAACGCTCCCTCACCGACGAGCGCCATGTGCGGCTCGTAGTCCCGAACGTCCGGCATCAGCGCCTGGAGGTCTGCGGGGTCGACGTAGGGCGGGTTCGAGACGACGAGATCGTAAGGTCCGCCCGGAAGGCTGTCGCGGAAATCGTGCTCGACGAGCTCGACCTCCAGCTCCGTCAGCCGCACATTCTCACGGGCGAGTTGAAGAGCCTCGGCTGAGGCATCGATCCCGGTCACCAATGCACCCGGGTGCTCGTCGCGGATCGCGAGAGCGATCGCGCCCGTGCCGGTGCCGACGTCGAGAACAGCGGGCGTCTCGAGGTCGCGTAGCAGCTCGAGGCAACGCCCGACCACGATCTCCGTTTCCGGTCGCGGGATCAGCGCGCGGCAATCGACGTTCAAGGTCAGCCGGCGAAAGCCCCATTCGCCGAGCAGGTACGCGACGGGCTCGTGCCTCGCCCGGCGGGCGACGAGGCCGCGATAGGCGCTGAGCTCGTCCTCCGTCAGAGGCCTGTCGAATTGGGTGTAGAGCTCGATCCGCGAGCGGCCGAGGGCGTGCGCCAGCAGCAGCTCGGCGTCGAGTCTGGCTGTCTCCGACGTCCGGCCGAGGTGCTCGGCGGCGCGGCGCAACACCTCGCCCGTGCTGATCAAGCCTCTAGGCAGTGGCCGCGGTTTCGAGCGCGCGCCGCTGATCCTCGGACTGCAGCGCGTCGGTGAACTCGTCGAGCCCGCCGGGCAGCACCTTCTCGAGGTTGAGGGTCACCTTGACGCGGTGGTCGGTGACCCGGCTGTCCGGATAGTTGTAGGTGCGGATCTTCTCTGCTCGCTCGCCCGAGCCGACCTGCAGCTTGCGCGTTGCGGACAGCTCTGCCTGCTGGCGCTCCCGCTCCGCCTCGTAGAGGCGCGCACGGAGGACGCGCATCGCCTTCGTCTTGTTCTGGAGCTGCGACTTCTCGTCCTGCATGGCGACGACGATGCCGGTCGGCAGATGGGTGATCCGGACGGCGGAATCGGTCGTGTTGACGCTCTGACCTCCGGGGCCCGTGGAGCGATAGACGTCGATCTTGAGATCGTTCTCGTGCATCTCGACGTCGATCTCCTCGACCTCGGGCATCACGGCGACCGTTGCGGTGGAGGTGTGGATCCGGCCCTGAGACTCCGTCTCGGGCACCCGCTGGACGCGATGGGTCCCTCCCTCGTACTTGAAGACGGAGTACGCGCCGTCACCCTTGACGGCAAAGACCACCTCCTTGAAGCCGCCGGTCTCGCTCTCGTTCGCCGTAAGGATCTCCGTCCTGTACCCGCGCCGCTCGGCGTAGCGATTGAGCATCTTGTAGACGTCGCCCGCCCAGAGCGCCGCCTCGTCGCCGCCGACGCCGGATCGAACCTCCACGATCACGTCCTTGTCGTCGGCCGGGTCGCGCTCGACGAGGGACAGCTTCAGCTCCTCCTCGAGGCGGGCCACGTCCGCCTCGAGACCGGAGGCGAGTGAGGCGAGCTCGGCGTCGTCCCGGGCAGCCTCGAGATCGTCACGTGCCAGCTTCCACTCCTGCGCGAGCTTGTAGGCGCCCTCGAGCTCCTTCAGACGGCGGCCGACCTCCGCCGCCTCGCGATGGTCGTTGTAGACACTCGGGTCGGACATACGGTCGCGCACCTCGTCGTAGGAGCGCTCGAGATCGTCGATCAGCTGCTCGAAGCGGGCCACGGTTCCTCCTGAGACATGCGACGATGCTAGCCAGGCGCGCCGTCCCCCGTAAAACGGCTCTGGACTGCCGCTCTCCGCCGATACCGCGACGAACGAACAGGGACTGTCCCTGGACCGTCCCGCGGAGACGGGTGAGATGTGACGATTCAGCAACTCTTCTTCCACAGCGGGTGCGGCCGCTCGCACGGGAGTAGCGTGGTGAGGTGGCCCGAGTCCCCCGATGTGTGCTCCCCGACGGCGTGTACCACGTTACGGGACGGGGGGTCGACGGCTGCGGAATCTACCGAACTGAGGATGATCGACGGTACTTCCTTCGCCTCATGCTCGACGCGGTGCGCCGCTTCGGCTGGAGCTTGCACGCACTCTGCCTGATGGGCAACCACCTCCACCTCGTCTTCTGGAGCACACGCGCGGCCTTGTCCGCGGGCATGCACGAGGTGAACGGACGTCACGCAGAGGTTCAATCTCCGGTACGGCCGCACCGGCCACCTCTTCGGCGACCGCTTCGGCTGTCGCGTCGTGGAGGACGAGCGGTACCTCGAGGATCTCTGCCGCTACGTCGAGGCGAACCCTATTCGAGCCGGCCTCTGCAAACTCGCCCACCGGTGGCCGTGGAGCTGGAGCCGCTACGGCAAAGCTAGTGCACAGTTACGGAAGTCTGTGGCAACTCTGAGGAGTGGCCAGGTCTGATCTGGCGGCGCACGGCGCCCGCGCGCGTGCCGGTAGCGAGTGCCGGGTGACGCCCGGCGCGGCTGGACCCCCGCAGAGCTCAATGGAATTGGCGAACGGTGCGCTAGACGTCCTCTAGCCGCACCACGAGCGTGATTTCGGGAACTCCTGCCAGAGCCTTCGAGACCGGGCAATCCGCCTTCGCGCCTTCCGCAGCCTCCCGGAAACCCGCCTCCTCGAGCCCGGGCACCGTTCCCCGCACCTCGAGCGCGATCTTCGTGATTCCGGTACCGGGCACGAAGGTGACGGCGGCGGCGGTCGCCAGTCGCTCGGGAGGTGTGCCTGCCTGGGCGAGGCCGTGCGCCAGCGCCATCGAGAAGCACGAGGCGTGGGCGGCCGCGATCAGCTCCTCTGGACTGGTCTTCCCTCCCGACTGCTCCTCCGAGCGCGCCGGCCAGCTCACGTGTAGCGGCCCGAAGGCGCCCGAACCGACACGGTCGATCGTCCCCGATCCGCTCATCAGGTCGCCCTGCCACGTCACCTCGGCTCGGCGCTCGGTCGCCATCTCCGCCTCCCTAGCTCGATTCCAGCTGTGCGCGGACGCGAACAGACGCACTCGCGCGCAGGAGCGCCGAGAACGGACAGCCCTCGTCCGCCGCCTCGGCCGCACAGGCGAATGCGTCTTCGTCGAGCCCCTCGACCCGGCAGGTCGCCTCGAGCTCGGAGGCAACGATCTGATGTCCCTTCCCCTCGACCTCATCCATCGTGACCGTGCACGTAACGTCGAGCCGCTCGACCGTACCGCCGGCCCTCGCCGATTCACCCGCTAGAGAGGTCACGAAGCACGATGCATGTGCCGCCGCGAGCAGCTCTTCCGGGCTCGTCTTGCCCTCCGGCTCGCCGATGCGGCTCCCCAGCGTCACCGGCAGCTCGAACGCACCCGAGCTCGCCGCCGAAACGACGCCCGATCCACGCGAGAGACTCCCCGTCCAGGAGACCGATGCGTCCCGCGAGAGCCGCGGCATCAGGCCATCACCTCGACCTTGCGTTCCTCCCTCGTGAGCCCACCTTCGAGGCGCAGAACCTCCTGGAGCGCGCGGATCGAGACCTCGATCTGGTCGAGCGTCGGCTGCCGCGTCGTCAGGCGCTGGAGCCACATGCCCGGCGCGAGCAGCGTCATCAACACCTTGTTGCCCTGGTTTTTCCCGGCGAAGCGGATCAGCTCGTACGCGATCCCGGCGATCACGGGCAGCAGCAGGATCCGGCTCAGGATCAGCCAGTACCACGCCGGCTGGCCGACGAAGGCGAACACGAAGATGCCGATCACCATCACCCAGAGCAGGAAGGCCGTGCCGCAGCGCGGGTGGATCAGGCTGAACCTCTGCACGTTCGCGGGCGTCAGTTCCTCCCCGGCCTCGTACGCGTTGATCGCCTTGTGCTCGGCGGCGTGATACTGGAAGACCCGCCGCAAGTCCGGCAGGAGCGAGATCAGCAGCAGGTACCCCAGGAAGAGCGTCACGCGGATCACGCCTTCGATCACGACGAACGCGCCGGTGGTGTCGATCGGCAGCCAACTCGTGATCAGCGCCGGCGTGACCTTGAACAGCATCAGCGCGAAACCGATCGCGATCGCGAACGAGAAGACGATCTGGCCGCGGGTGATCTCGGTCTTCACCTCCTCCACCTCGTCGGCATCCGCGTCCTGTGCCGCGTAGTTGGCGGAGATGGCGAGCGCACGGAAGCCGATCGCGAGTGACTCTCCGAGCGCGACGACGCCCCGCACGACCGGCAGGCGAAACACGCGGTTTCGCGCCATCGGCGAGCGGATGTTGCGCGTCACCTCGGCGATCTCCCCGTTCGGCTTGCGCACGGCGACAGCCCAGTTGGACGGGCTGCGCATCATCACGCCCTCCAGGACGGCCTGTCCTCCGATGGAGCTACTCAAGACCGAGTACTAGCCGCGGCGAGGGCCGCCGGCCTTCTCGAGCCGGCGCTGGAAGCGCTCGACGCGACCGCCCGCGTCCATCAGCTTCTGCTTGCCCGTGTAGAACGGGTGGCAGGCCGAGCAGATCTCGACATGGAGATCCGGCTTGGTCGAGCGCGTCTCGAACTCGTTACCGCAAGAGCAGCGGACGTGCGCGAGGACGTACTCGGGATGAATGTCAGCCTTCATTTCCCAGCCAGGATAGCAAAGGTGATTTCGGGCGCCACGTTTCCTCCGCTGACAACGGCGGCCACCGGCCCGGTCACCTTTCCGGCCAGGATTGCTGCGACACCCACTGCCGCCGCGGGCTCACATGCGAGCTTCGCCCGCGTGTAGAGAAAGCGAAAAGCAGCCTCGATCTCCGCCTCGCTGACGAGCACGCTCTCCACCCTGTCGCGCTGCAGGACGGCGAGCGCATTCTCGCCGCAGAAAGGCGCAGAGAGCCCGTCGGCGACCGAAGCCGGCCGCACACGCACCGATCGTCCGGCCGCCAGAGCGTCGCCCACAGCAGTCGAGAGCTCCGGCTCCACGGCGATCACCCGACGCCCAGCCGCTGCCGCTGCGATCCCGGCGACGAGCCCGCCACCCCCGGCCGGCACGACGATCGTCTCGACGCCTGGCGCGTCCTCGAGGAGCTCGAGCGCCACCGTGCCCTGGCCCGCCTGGACGAGAGGATCGTCGAACGGGTGCACGAGCGTGCGGCCCGTCTCCTCGACGAGCTCCTGGAGCCGCTCGAACGCATCGGCAGGACCTGTTGCGCCGAGGTCGACTGCGGCGCCGTAGCCGCGGGTCGCCGCGACCTTCGCGGGACTTGCGCCCTCCCACATCACGACGAGCGCATCCAACCCTTCCAGCCGCGCACCCCAGGCCAGGGCCTGCGCGTGGTTGCCTGCCGAGACGCCGATCACGCCGCACGCGCGTTCCTCGGGCGTTAGCGAAACGAGCTTGTTCAGGACGCCGCGAACCTTGAAGGATCCCGTCTTCTGGAAGAGCTCGGCCTTCAGCCAAACGCGCTCACCCCCGAGCACCTGGCCCAACGTGGCCGACGTGAATGTGGGCGTGCGGTGCACGCGGCCACGGATCCGGTCGGCCGCCGCAAGCACGTCGTCACGCGTGAGGGGGGAGACGATCGCCGCCATGGGGGTGATGCTAGAGGCTTGATGTGAGCTAGGAGTGCGTCTGGGGAGGGCCTGCGCCAAGCAGAGTGGTCGATTCGATCGGCGTCAATACTGGCTGCCTTTATGTCGATCGCATCGACCCGGCGGCGCCGCGCAGGCCCCCAGCCAGGCGGGCGTCTAGCTCACATCAAGCCTCTGGATGGCCGATGCTTACCCGATACTGCGATTGATGGATCAGCGTGCGGTACGGCTCCTGATCGCCGACGACCTCCGCCGTTCGCGACTGACCGTCTTCTTCCGGCTACTGCTCGCGATCCCGCACCTCATCTGGATCGCCCTCTGGAGCATCGCAGCCATCTTCGCTGCCCTCGCGATGTGGACGGTGGCACTCCTCACCGGTCGCCCGCCCCGTCGGCTCCACGGCTTCCTCGCCGCCTACGTCCGGTACGGCACGCACCTCGCCGCCTACCTGTTCCTCGCCGCCAACCCGTTTCCAAGCTTCACGGGGGAGCCGGGATACCCGATCGAGGTCGAGTTGCCCCCCGAGCCACTGGAACAGCCACGCTGGAAGACAGCGCTTCGGCTCCTGCTCGCGGTGCCGGCGCTGCTGCTCGCCACGACCCTCGGCTCGGTGACCGGGGGCGGCGGCTCCTGGGGGCGCGAGGGCGACGACTGGTCCTGGGCGTTGTCGGGCATCGGCGGTGTCGCCGCCGTCTGCGCCCTCCTCGGCTGGTTCGCGATCCTCGCGCTCGGCCGCATGCCCAACGGGCTCCGGGACCTCGCGGCGTATTCGATCGGCTACACGGCGCAGGCGTACGCCTACCTGCTACTCCTGACCGATCGCTACCCGACCTCCGACCCGGAGCGCGCAGGACCGGCGTGGACACTTCCCGAGCACCCGGTGCGCATCGAACTCACCGACGACGGACGGCGCTCGCGCCTGACGGTCCTCTTCCGCTTCCTGCTCGCCCTGCCGCACCTCGTCTGGCTCACCCTCTGGACGATTCCCGCCTTCCTCGCCGCGCTCGCGAACGGTTTCGTGGCCCTCTTTCTCGGCCGCTCTGCGGGACCGCTGCACCGCTTCCTGGCCGCCTATGTCCGCTACGCGACCCAGGTCGGGGCATTCCTGCTGCTCGTCGCCAATCCGTTTCCCGGTTTCACGGGGGGGCCCGGGTATCCGGTCGACGCGGTGATCGCCGGTCCTGAGCGGCAGAACCGGTGGATCACGTTCTTCCGCCTCATCCTCGTCCTGCCGGCGCTGCTCGTCTCGGGAGCGCTCGGCGGTGCGGCCCTCGCCGCCGCCTTCCTCGGCTGGTTCGCGGCCCTCGCCACGGGTCGGATGCCAGACGGATTGCGGAAGCTCGGAGCGATCTCGCTCCGCTACGCCGCACAGGCCAACGCATACGGGCTCATCCTCACAGACCGGTATCCCTACGCCGGGCCGGGGCTGCGGCCCGCCGAGGACGAGCGTGCGGAGCCCGACGAGCACGACCCGTGGCCGACGTTCACGGCGGAGGCCGGAGCCTGAGCGAGCGACGCGGGCGAGCGCTCGCGCTTGCGGCGCTCGCCGCCCTGTGGGCGGTCGCTGCGTGGGCGCTCTGGGAGACGCAGGTTCCGGACGACCTCGCGCGCCCCCGGGTGGATGCGAACGCGGTCTTCTCCGCAACCGCGGTCGAGCGTGCCGAGCGCTACGAGCTCTTCCTCCGCGTCGAGTTCGTCGTCTCACAGGTCGTGCTGCTACTCGTGCTCGCCGTCTACGCCTGGCGTGGTGCGCGGTTCGTGCGGGAATCGGCCGCCGGGAGGATCGGCACCGGGATGCTGCTCGGGATGGTGGGGCTCGCGCTCGTGTGGCTCTCGCAGGTGCCATTCCGCCTTGCAGAGGTGTGGTGGAACCGTCGGTACGACCAGACCGAGATCGGCTACGTCGAGGCGCTGCTGGACAACTGGCTGGTGCTCGGCGCCGAGTTTCTGTTCATCTGCCTCGCGCTCGTCATCGTCATGGCGATCGCGGGCCGCTTCCCGCAGCGCTGGTGGATCGGCGCCGCCCCGGCGTTCGTCGGGCTCGCGACTCTCTTCGCCTTCATCACCCCGTACCTCTCCTCGACCGAGCCGGCGAACGAGCGCGTCGAGGCCGACGCCCGCCGGTTCGCGCTCGCGCAGGGCACGGAGCCGATCCCCATCGCGATCGAGGACGTCTCCGACCTGACCGACGCGCCGAACGCGTACGCCGCCGGCTTCGGGCCCACCCGCCGCATCGTGCTCTGGAACACGCTTCTGGACGGCCGTTTCTCCGACGGCGAGGTCAGCGTCGTCGTGGCGCACGAGGTGGCACACCACTCGCAAAACCACATCCTCGAGGGGATCGCCTGGTACGGCCTCTTCGCGTTTCCCGGCGCCTTCGCGATCGCGCAGGCGACCCGGCGCCGAGGCGGCATGGCTCAGCCCGCAGCCGTCCCGCTCTCGCTGCTCGTACTCGTGGGGTTGCAGCTCGGGTCGCTGCCGCTCCAGAACGGCATCACCCGCCACCTGGAGGAGGAGGCCGACTGGGTGGCGTTCGAGACCGCCCGCGACCCGGCGGGCGCCCGCGCCCTCTTCCGCCACTTCGCCACCGAGGGCCTCACCGACCCCGACCCGCCTGCCTGGTCGTATGCCTTCCTCGACAGCCACCCCTCCATCGTCGAGCGGCTCGCCCTGGTCGACGCCTGGGAGAGCTCGAGGCGCTAGGAGTCTGTCGTGACAGTCGCGTGCGGGCGGGGACGGCTGCGATCAAGCCGGGCGCCGCACTCGCTCGCCGGCCGGGCCGGCTGCCTGGCCAAGAGCGAGGGTGGCGATCCGGCGCTGTATCGCAGCCGCCAACTGGTGTGCGCGACTTTCACGACAGGCTCCTAGGCCAGCGTGTACTCAGGGCCTGAGCCGCCCTCGGGCGGCGTCAGCCGGCCGCCCTTGGCGGTGATGGCGCCACACTGCACGCAGTTCGAAGGCGAGAGCTCGACCGTCACCGTGCCGTCGCCGTCTGCGTCGCCGAGCTCGTAGACGCGCGCGGGGCACATGTTCACCCACAGCTCGGCGAGCTCGCGCGGGACGTGCCGCTCGAGCCGGATGTGGTTTGGCTGGTCGTCCCGGGTCCTGTTCCCGGAGAGGAAGACGGAGGACAGCTTGTCGAACGTCAGCTTCCCGTCGGGCGCCGGGTAGCTCTTCGCCCGGTCGGTCTTCATCAGCGCGTGCCGGGCGTTCGGCTCGCTGCTGAACTCCCGGGGCGGAAACTTTCCCTTCGTGACGGTCATCGCGCTCGCGAGCGCTCCGCCTACGAAGAAGCCCTTGTCGAAGACCTGGCGCATGTTGCGCACGGCGTGCAGCTCCTTCGTCACCCAGCTCGAGCGGAGCGCCTCGTCGTAGCCATCGAGGGCTCCAAGTCGCGACGGGCTCTCGCCACGCTGAAGAGCTCGGAAGGCGGTCTCCGCCGCGAGGATCCCGGACTCGACCCCGTAGTGGATCCCCTTCAAGGTGGGGACGTTCACGAGTCCCGCGCCTTCGCCGACGAGCAGCATCCCGGGCGCGTTGAACCGCTTCGGCAGCGCGTGGTAACCGCCTTCCGTAATCGTCTTCGCCCCCCAGGCGACCCGCTCCCCGTCGCGGAGGATCTTGCGAACGATGCGGTGGGTCTTGAACTGCTGCAGCACGTCGTGGACGGAGAACTCAACGTCGCGGTACTCGAGCCCGGCGACGAACCCGAGCGAGACGAGGTCGGCTCCCATCGGGTAGATGAACGAGCCGCCGAACTCTCCGTACCTGGCGGGCTTACGAAGTGGCCACCCCAGCGTATGGACGATGTGGCCAAGCGGCTTCGGCACCTTCCACACCTCCTTCACCCCAAGCGCCCAGAGCTGCGGGTGCGCGCCCTCGAGCCCGAAGTGCGAGATGGCGGCTCCCGTCAGGTGCCCCTGTGTCCCTTCGGCCAGCACCGTGATCCTGGCGACGATGTCCGACCCCGACTCGAAGTTCGGGAGCTTCTGGCCGTCGCGCCCGCGGCCCTTGTCGCCGGTTCGGATGCCCTGGACGCGGCCGTCCGCGACGAGCAGCTTCTGGGCGTCGGTCTCGGGCAGGATCGCCGCACCGCTCTCCTCCGCCTGCTCGGCGAGAAAGCGGCCGAGCTGCGCGAGGGAGGCAACGTAGTTGCCGTGGTTGCGCATCGTCGGCGGCGGCGGGACGCGGATGGAGGTGCTCTTCGTCAGCATGTAGACGGCCTCGCCGTGAACCTCGCCGAAGGTGGGTAGGTCGTTCATCGTCAGACGGCCCTTGAAGAGCCGCCGGAGGCCGCGCGGGTTGACGACGGCGCCGGAGAGGAGATGCGAGCCCGGCTTCGCGCCCTTCTCGACGACCGCGACCGGCACGTCGCCGAGCCGCTCCGCCGTCTCTGGGGATTCCTCGAGCAGCTGCCCGAACCGGATCGCGCAGGCCAGCCCCGCCGGGCCGGCCCCGACCACGAGCAAACCGACCTCGATCCGCTCGCCCGACGGGTCGGTTGGAGCGGCAATCACCTCTGCCGGCGAGAACGGCGGCGGGTAGTCCGACGGTCTGACACGGCTCGCCGCGCGGCTCATGACGATCGGGCGCGTACGAGCTCGGTCAGCTTCGGGACGATCTGGTTGACGTCTCCGACGACGCCGAGATCCGCGAACTCGAAGATCGGCGCGTTCGGATCCTTGTTGATGGCAACGATCACCTTTGAGCCCTGCATGCCGACCTTGTGCTGGATCGCGCCTGAGATTCCACAGGCGACGTAGAGGGCCGGCGACACGTTCTTGCCGGTCTGGCCGACCTGCGAGGCGTACGGGTACCAGCCGGCGTCGACGACGGCGCGCGTCGCTCCGACGGCTCCTCCCAACGCCTTCGCGAGCTCCTCCACCATCCCGAAGCCCTCGGGCGCGCCCAGCCCCCGGCCGCCGGCGACGATGACGCTCGCGTCCTCGATCGAGGGGCCGCTCGTCTCCTCGTGCGCCTGCTCGAGCATCTCGGCGAGCAACGAGTGCTCTTCGAACCTAACGTCCAGCCTCTCCAGGGTGCCGGCTGCACCGGTCTCGACCGGATCGAACACGCCGGCCCGGAAGAGCCCGAGTCGGGGCGTGGAGGTCCAGCCGACATCGACGAGCACGGAGTCGCCGAGCGCCGACTGCTTGCCGACGAGCACGCCGTCCTGCTCCTCGAGGTCGACGAGTTGCCAGTTGAGGCCCGCGTCGAGCCGCGCAGCCAGCGCGGCCGCGATGTCTGCGGAGAGGATCGACTGCGCGAAGAGCACGGTCTCGATCCCCTTCTCCTCCACGAGCTGAGCGAGCGCGTCGACGCGCGGTTGCGGGAGCGGGGCCTCGAGCCTGGGATCGTCGGCCACGTAAACCGTGGCCGCGCCGTAGCGGCCGGCGTCGGCCGCCAAGCCCTCGACGCCCGACCCGAGGATGATCCCGGAAACCGGGTGCCCGAGCCCGGCCGCCTTCCCGAGGACGCCGAGGGAGCCCTTCTGCAGCTCGCCCTCGTGGTGCTCGAGGAAGACGAGCGTCGTCACTGCACCAGCCGCTTCTCTGCGAGGAACTCGAGGATCTTCTCGGCGCCCGAGCCGTCGTCCTCGATCTTCCGAGTGTCGCCTCGCGGCGGCGGTGCCGACAGCGCGAGTACCTCCGTCCGGGACCCGGCCGATCCGGCGCGGTCGGGCTCGATGCCGAGCTCGCTGAGCGTCACCACGTCCTGCGGCTTCTTCTTCGCGCCCATGATCCCCTTGAGTGACGGGTAGCGCGGCTCGTTGATCGAGTCGGCGACGGCCACGACGGCCGGCAGAGACGCGCGGATCACGTCGTAGCCGAACTCCGTCTGGCGCTTGCCGGTCACCGAGCCGTTCTCGAACGTCAGCTCGGCTGCCTGCGAGATCATCGGCCGGCGTAGTCGCTCGGCCACCGCCGCCCAGAGAAGGGCCCCGTCCCCATCGGAAGCCTGCTGGCCGAAGAGGACGAGATCGGCGCTTTCCCGCTCGAGCGCGCGGGCGAGCGCGTAGCTCGTCGCAACGAGATCGGAGCCGGCCGCAGCGTCGTCGGAGACGAGGACCGCGCGGTCGGCACCCATCGCAAGCGCCTTGCGCAGCGCGTCGAGCGCCTTCTCGGGGCCGAGCGAGACGACGACGACCTCACCCTCGCCCGACGCGTCCCTGATCCGCAGCGCCTCTTCGACCGCGTTCGCGTCAACCGGATTGAGCGCGGTCTCGCCGGAGCGGTCGAGCCGCTTCGTCGCCGGATCGATGCGCTTTGTCACAGCAGCGTCCGGAACCTGCTTCACGCAAACGGCAATCTTCATCGCGCGAAGACTCTAGCGATGCGGTGAGCGTCTCACGAGCGGGACGCGCACGCATGTCATTTCCCCCGTTTGCGTCCTTTTCTGCCGCATCGCTGCTAGTGTCCCGCCCTTCGAGCGCGAACCGGAGCTCTTATGGAACGCCACCGGACGACAGCCCGAGGGACCTCTTTCCTCATCGCGGCCCTCCTGATCTGCACAGGGTCAGCTGCCGCATACCCCTCCGCGTCGCCGTCCGCCGAGGCTCAAGGAGGCCTCTCGCGCGTCGTCTTCCCCGTGCTCGGCCCCGTGCAGTACAGCGACGACTTCGGCGATGCGCGCGGCCAGGGCGGGCATCAGGGGAACGACCTGGTGGCGCCGAAGCGGGCACTGGCCTTGGCCGCAGAAGCGGGGAAGATCTCGTTCCACACGACCTCCTCCCGCGCCGGCTGCATGCTGTACCTCGACGGCGCGAGCGGGACGCAGTACCTCTACATCCACCTGAACAACGACCTCACGTCCGGGAACGACAACCGCGGCAAGTGCGTGGCCGGCGTCTCCTACGCCGACGGCCTGCGCGACGGGGCGAAGGTCGCAGCCGGGCAGCCGATCGGCTTCGTCGGCGACTCGGGGGATGCCGACGGCGGCCACTCGCACCTGCACTTCGAGGTTCATCCGGGCGGCGGCGGCGCCGTCAGCCCCTACCCGTACCTCCAGAAGGCGTCCCGGCTCCTGTTCGCCGCAAGGCCCGGCAGCACGTTCACGCTTGCCCTGACCGGTACCGTCTTCGCCGCCCGAGGAGCCGCGCTCGAGCTCAGCCTCGACCAGGTGCGCCAGTGGCCGGGCGGGCGAAGGATCGTGCAAACGGGCCAGAAGGTCGCCGTCTCCCTTCCTCTGACGACAGCGGTCGAGGGTGTCGCCCCGGCAGAGCAGGTTCCGGATGGTCTTCCGTTCTCTGCGCTCGGGCTCCTGACCCGGGGTCGCCCGATCACCGTGTGGACACAACCGGCGAAGGTGACGCTGGCCGCGCAAGCCGGCGCGAAGGGCACGCTCGCCGCCTCCCGCATCGTCGTCAAGCCATAAGCGAGGACGCGCAGGGACTCAGAGGGCTGGGCGGAACGTCGCTCGGACGGTCAGCTCGGCCGATGTTTCGCGGAACCCTCTAGATCGGGATCTGCGCCTTCAGGAAGTCGACGATCTCGGTCGTCGGCGCACCCGGCGTGAAGATCTCCGCGACGCCCAGCGCCTTCAGCTCCTTCGCGTCGTCTCCCGGGATCGTGCCTCCGACGACAACAAGCACGTCCTCGACGCCGTTCTCCTTCAATCCCGCGAGAATGCGCGGCACGAGCGTCATGTGGGCGCCCGAGAGGATCGAGATGCCGACCGCGTCCGCATCCTCCTGGATCGCAGTCTCGACGATCTGCTCCGGCGTCTGGTGGAGGCCGGTGTAGATCACCTCCATGCCGGCGTCCCGAAGCGCGCGCGCGATGATCTTCGCACCCCGGTCGTGACCGTCGAGTCCGGGCTTCGCGATCACCACTCTGATCCTTCGCGTGTTCCGCGCCCCAGGGGTAGGCATAGGTCGGCAAGTATATGGCGGTGAAGCTCGACGTCATCGGCTCGTCGCCTGCGTGGCCCAACCCCGGCGGCTCGTGCTCGGGCTACCTCGTCGACGGCCGCCTGCTCCTCGACTGCGGCCCCGGCGTGCTCGCGCGCCTACGCGAGCGGGAGCCCTGGCCGACGCTCGACGCGATCGCGATCACGCACCTCCATCTCGATCACTGGGGAGACCTGATCCCGTGGGTGTGGGCCTCGCTCTTCGGCCCCGGACGAGCCGGCGCGCAACTCTGGTTGCCGCCGGGGAGCGTCGAGGCGCTCCGCCCCGTCCTTGCGCAGCTCGGAACCGAGGACATGTTCGAGCGCGCCTTCGACGTGCAGGAGTACGAGCCGGGGCGGCCCTTCTCCGCCGGAGGGCTGGAGGTCACGGCCAGCCAGGTCGTGCACTACAACATCGACGCGTTCGGGTTCCGCGTCGAAGGGAGCGGCGTCCTTGCCTACTCCGGTGACACCGGCCCCTGCGATCCGCTCGACGAGCTGGCTCGCGACGCGGATGTGTTCGTCTGCGAGGCGACCCTGGAGCATGGCGCCGACGAGGGTGCCGAGCGCGGGCACATGTCGGCCGACGAGGCGATCGCCGCGGCCGAGCGCGCCGGTGCGAAACGGTTGCTCCTCACGCACCGGCCGCAGGAGCGAGCGCTCCCGACCGACGCCGAGCTCGCCTACGACGGCCTCGAGCTCGAGCTGTGACGCCAACAGAGCCCTCGGCTGATCTTGTGCCGGATCGCACCCCAGGGGACTTCAAGCTCTAAACCGCCAGGTCCTGAAATGATCTTGGCCGCGGGGCGGCCCCTTCAGGGGTCTTCGCGCGATGAGCATCTGCTTTCAGATACTCAGCTTGCGCAGACTAAAAGACAGGCTGCTCGCGCCAGGTGCCCCACACCTCGCGCCAGGCGTCGCACATCTCGCCCATCGTGACGTAATCGCGTGCGGCGTCGAGGATCAAGGGCATCAGGTTGACGCCTTCGCGTGCCGAGGCCGCCTTCAGGGCTGCGAGGCGCTGCTCGACCTTGGCCGAGTCGCGGCGGCCTCTCAGGGTGTGCACCCGCGCGATCTGCTGCTGCTCGAGCGCGGCGTCGATCTTCAGGATCTCGAGCGGCTGCTCGTTCTCGAGCACGTAGCGGTTGACGCCGACGACGATCCGCTCTCCACGCTCGACCTCCCCCTGGTAGGTGAACGCCGCGTCGGCGATCTCCTGCTGGGGGAAGTTCTGCTTGATCGCCTCGACCATCCCGCCGAGCTCTTGGATCCGGTCGAAGTACTCGTACGCCTGGGCCTCGATCTTGTTCGTCAGATCCTCGACGTGGAAGGAGCCGCCCAGCGGATCGATCGAGTTGACGACGCCCGTCTCGTGGGCGATCACCTGCTGGGTTCGGAGCGCGATCCGCACCGCATCCTCCGTGGGCAGGGCGAGCGCTTCGTCGAAGGAGTTCGTGTGCAGGCTCTGGGTGCCGCCGAGCACCGCGGCGAGGGCTTCGATCGCCGTCCTGACGATGTTGACCTCGGGCTGCTGCGCCGTCAGCGAGACACCGGCGGTCTGCGAGTGGAAGCGCATCAGCCAGGAACGCGGGTCGCGCGCGCCGAACCGTCCCCGCAGCTCGCGCGCCCAGATCCTGCGGGCCGCGCGGTACTTGGCGATCTCCTCGAAGAAGTCGAGGTGCGCGTTGAAGAAGAAGGAAAGCCGCGGGGCGAAGTCGTCGACGTCGAGGCCCCGTTCGACCGCCCACTCGACATAGGTGAACCCGTCGGCGAGCGTGAAGGCGAGCTCCTGCGCGGCGGTCGAGCCGGCCTCGCGTATGTGGTAGCCGGAAATCGAGATCGGATGCCACCGCGGCAGCTCGGTGGCGCAATACTCGACCATGTCGGTCACGAGCCGCAGCGAGGGCTCCGGCGGGAAGATGTACTCCTTCTGGGCGATGTACTCCTTGAGGATGTCCGTCTGGATCGTCCCGCGAAGCTCCTTCGCCGGCACACCCTGCTGCTCCCCGACCGCGATGTAGAACGCGAGCAGGATCGCGGCCGGCGAGTTGATCGTCATCGACGTCGAGACGTCCGCCAGCGGGATCCCGTCGAACAGCGTCTCCATGTCCGCCAGTGAATCGATCGCTACGCCCTCCCGGCCCACCTCGCCGAGCGAGCGCGCGTGGTCGGAGTCGTAACCCATCAGCGTCGGCATGTCGAAGGCGGTGGAGAGCCCGGTCTGCCCGTGCTCGAGCAGGTAGCGAAAGCGCTCGTTGGTCTCGGCGGCCGTGCCGAAGCCGGCGAACTGACGCATCGTCCAGAGCTTGCCGCGGTACATCGAGGGATACACCCCGCGCGTGAACGGATAGACGCCTGGGTACCCGAGGTCGCGCTCGTAATCGATCTCGACCGTGTCGGGTGTCGCCAGCGGCTCGTTCGCGACGCCCGAGATTGTCGAGAGGAGCTCGCCGCCACGCTCCGGCTGTCTCTCGTAGAGCTCCTCACGCCAGGCACGCGTACCGTCGAGCGAGGAGCCTCGATCCTCCGTCGTAGCCATCGGTCGCATTCTACGTCGCCGCCTGAACCCCGAAGACGATGCCGATCGCAGCGAGCACCGCGCCGAGCGCCAGACGTAGGGCGTCCTCCGACGCCAGCGCTGTGACCCGCGCCCCGAGCCACGCGCCGGGCAACGCCCCGGCGAGTCCGGCGACGAGGAGATCCCACTCGATCACCGAGGCCGACGCATGCGTCGCGAACCCCGCGACGCCGAGGAGCGCACCGACGACGAGGTTCGTGCCGGCCGCACGTCGGAGGTCGAGTCCGACCCCTCGGACGAGCGCGGGCATCCTCAGCGTGCCGAGGATGACGCCGACAGCGCCGCCGATGGCTCCGATCACGAGCCCGTGACCGGCGGCGGCGCCGAGGCGCAAGCGCTCGCGCGGCTTGGGTCGGATCGGGCGGAGCGCGAGATCGATCCCGCTCCAGAGCAGAACGGCGGCGATCAGGCCGTAGAGCACCCGCTGGGGCACGTCGTCGGCGAGCAGCGCGCCGAGAACCGCGCCCACGATCGACGGTGGAGCCATCCACGCGACGACGCGCCAGTCGACCCTCCCCTCCCGGGCGTGGCGGAGACCTCCTGTCGCGGCCGCGGCGGCCGAGATCGCGATGTTCGTCCCTGCGGCCGCGAGGGGGCTACCAGAGGCGACGACGAGCAACGGCAGCCGGAGCGTCCCGAGCACGAGCCCGAGCGCCGAGCCGAGGTAACCGGCCGCGAACGAGCCGACGAACGCTAGCGCGAGCTCCCAGGCCTCCACAGAACCTCATCGCCGCCGGCGGCACTGCGTGCCAGGATGAACAGGAGGTCCGAGAGCCGATTGAGGTAGACGAGTGTCAGTGGGTTGAGCGGGTGCTCCGTCGCCGCGCGCAACGCCCCCTGCTCGGCGCGGCGGCAGGCGGTGCGCGCGACGTGCAACTGCGCCGCGAGCCGGTTGCCGCCCGGCAGGACGAAGCTCTTCAGCTCCGGCAGCTCCGCGTTCCAGACGTCGCAGGCGCGCTCGAGCTCGTCGATCTGCTCCTGCGTGACCCGCAGCCGCCCGTCGCCGGCCTCGTAGGGCACGGAGAGGTCGGCGCCGACGTCGAAGAGCTCGTTCTGGAGCCGCAGCAGCAGCTCCCCGAGCTCGGCCGGCACACCGCTCTCGCCGGCCACGCCGAGCTGCGCGTTCAGCTCGTCGACTCCGCCGAACGCGATGATGCGAGCGTCGAGCTTGGAGACGCGGGAGCCGTCGCCGAGCGAGGTCTCCCCCGCATCGCCACCGCGCGTGTAGATCTTCGTGAGCCGAACCGGCTCGTCGCGGCGCCGCGAGCTCACGGTGCGGCGACCGCCCGCTCCGCCTGCGCCAGCAGGGCGCGCGCGATCACGATCCGCTGCACCTCGCTCGTCCCCTCGTAGATCTCGGTGATCTTGGCGTCGCGGTAGTACCGCTCCACGGGGAACTCCTTCGAGTAACCGTAGCCGCCGAGGATCTGAATCGCTTCGCCCGTCTGTCTGCGCGCCATCTCGGACGCGAAGAGCTTCGCCTTCGCGCCCTCGGCGGTGTGCGGCCGGCCCTGCTGCTTCAGCCAGGCGGCGCGGTGGACGAGCAGTCGCGCGGCGTCGATCTCGGTCGCCATGTCGGCGAGCTTCCACTGGATCGCCTGGAACTCGGCGATCGGGCGCCCGAACTGGCGCCGCTCCTGCGCATAGGCGCGGGCGACGTCGAAGGCCGCCTGCGCGATCCCTACGGCCTGTGCCGCGATCCCAATCCGGCCGCCGTCTAGCGTCGACATCGCGACCGAGAACCCCCTGCCCTCCTCGTGCAGAAGGCGGTCGGCGTGCACGTGGGTGTCGATCCGCAAGGCGTTCGTGATCGACGAGTTGAGCCCGAGCTTCTCCTCGACACGCGTCACCTCGATGTGGTCGCGGTCGAGCAGGAACGCCGAGATGCCCCGCGCGCCCTCCGTCTCGGGGTCGGTGCGGGCGAAGAGGAGGATCGTGCCGGCGGCAGAGGCGGTGGAGATCCACTGCTTCGTTCCACTGAGCTGCCAGCCCTCGTCCCGCGGCGTCGCCGACGTCCGGAGCGAAGCGGCGTCGGTGCCCGCCTCCGCCTCCGTGAGGGCGAACGCGCCGAGCACCGTACCGCTCGCAAGCGGCGGCACGAAGCGTTGGCGCTGCTCCTCGGTGCCGTAGGCGAGGATCGGCAGCGTCACCGCGCTCGTGTGCACCGCGACGGTAACGCCGACCCCGGCGTCGGCTCGCGAGAGCTCCTCGAGCACGAGGATGTAGGCAAGGAAGTCGGCGCCTGCGCCGCCGAGCTCCTCGGGGACGCAGACCCCGAGCAGCCCCAGCTCCGCGAGCTTCTCGTAGACCTCGGTCGGAAAGCGGTGCTCGCGGTCCCACGAGGACGCGTAGGGCTCGATCTCCGCCTGGGCGAAGTCGCGCGCGAGCGCCTGGATCTCCCGCTGATCGTCGGTCAGGGAGAAGTCCATACCGCCGCGAGTGTAGCTCGGGGTGCCTCGCCAGCTCGTCACCGCCCGGTCACCACATGGCGACCCGGAGGCGGCGGAGAATCAGGTCGATGAGTGTCGGAGCCGAGCTCAGTCCCGTTGTCCTGCGACACATCGAGCGATTCATCGACAAGCTCTGCGCCGAGTTCGGCGAGGTCCACTCGCGCGAGACGATCGACGGGCTGATGCGCGATTCCGTCCAGCGGTTGGCGGGCGACGCTCAGGTGGACGACTTCGTGCCCGTGCTGGCACACCGCTTCGCACGTGAGCGGCTGAAGGCGCTCGTCCGTGCGGGAGCGATCGAGTCCGGCGACGTGCTCTTCATCGGCCTGGGCGACACCGGCCGCGGCCAATGGGAGCTGCGCTCTTGATGCTTCGCTCGGAAGGGAGAGTCACCGCCCACTCCGCCGGAAGCACGTTGGGTACCACCGTCGACCCCGCGGTCGTCGAGGTGATGTCGGAGCTCGGCGTCGACCTGACCGAGGCGTACGCGAAACCCCTCTCGGCCGAGGTGTTGGAGACGGCGACCGTGATCGTCACGATGGGCCGCAGCGTTGGCACCATCGAGATCCCGGACGGGAAGCGGCACGAGGACTGGCGGGTCGGCGATCCGACCGAGGCACCCGTGGATGAGGTGCGCCGGGTGCGCGACGACGTCGACCGTCGTGTGCGGGCGCTACTCGCGGACCTGGACACCGGGCACGCGGAGGACCCACCGCCGCCGAAGACAGAGGCGAGCCCAGAGAGCCAGCCCGCCGCGTAGGAGAGGCTGGCGAAACGGCCGGCTACGAGCGCAATGGGGCCTCGCTTAGCTCGGCAGAGCCCCGCTCGCAGCGCTGTCCGAGGCGACCGAGGACGCCGCCGTCGTGCCGCACAGCGCGCTCCGACGGTTCAAGGCTTCATGCTGAAACGAGTTCTTCGTAGGTGTAGAAGCCCCGGCCGCTCTTCCGCCCGAGGCGGCCGGCGGCGACATACCGGCGCAGGAGCGGACATGGAGCGTACTTCGGGTTGCCGAGGCCCTCGTACAGGACGTCCATGATCGCGACGCACGTGTCGAGTCCGATCAGGTCGGCGAGGGCGAGCGGTCCCAGCGGGTGCGCGAATCCGAGCTTCGCGATCGTGTCGATCGCCTCTGGCGCGGCCACGCCCTCCATGAGCGCGTAGGCGGCCTCGTTGATGAAGGGCATTAGGATCCGGTTCGAGACGAAGCCGGGTGAGTCGTTCGCCTGCGCCGGCACCTTGCCGAGCTCCTCCGCAAGCTGCGTGATCGCGGCTGCGGTCTCGTCGGAGGTCTGAACGGCCCGGATCACCTCGACGAGCTTCAGCACGGGTACCGGGTTGAAGAAGTGCATCCCGATCACCCGATCCGGACGCTGCGTCGCCGCCGCGAGTGACGTGATCGGGATCGAGGAGGTGTTGGTCGCGAGGATCGCCGTCTCGGGGAGTGTCTGGTCGGCGAGCCGGAAGATCTCCTCCTTGACGCCGGCGTCCTCGACGACCGCCTCGATCATCAGGTCGGCGGGCACGAACTCGTCGACCGGCGTGACCCGCGCGAGCACCTCGTCAGGGTTCGCACCGCCCTTCTCGGCGAATCGACCGAGGCTCTTCCGCATCGTTGCGAGGCCGCGGTCGACAGCGCCGGGCGCGGCGTCGTGGAGGGAAATGCGGCGGCCGGAGGCGGCCACCACCTGCGCGATCCCCGCGCCCATCTGACCCGCGCCGATGACAAGGACGTGCTCGAAGCGCATACTGGGTTGAGCCTACTTCGATGAGGCGCGTGCTGACAGCTCTGCTCGTGGCGGCCGTCGTTGCCGGCGCTGCCGGCGCGGCCGAGACGAACCGCGTCCTCGCAATCGAGTGGAAGGCCGGAGGAGGCCAGCTCCGCTGGGTCTCGGCGACGACGCTCCGGCCGGCCGGGCCGAGCAGCCTCAACGTCGGCGGCGCCCCGTTCAGACTGCTCGCGCTCTCTCCCGACCGGACGCAGGCAGCGCTCGGAGGAGGAACGGGTGGCCGCCTGCGGCTCGTCCACCTACAGAGCTTGCGGGGAACCGGTCTAATGCGCCTCGGCGGCTTTTCGGCCGCGGGCGCACTCTGGCTCGCACGAGACCGCCTCGTCGTCCTGACGAGCGGCGATGAGCCGGAGGTGGTTGTCCTCGATCCCCACACGCGCCGCACCCTCTCCCGTACCCGACTCGCCGGGTCGATGAGCGGCGTCGTGACTGCTCCGGGCCGCCTCGTCACCCTGCTCACGCCGGCCGAGGCGATCGGCCCCGCGCGCCTCGCGATCGTAGCCGCAGACGGCACCGTGCGCACCGCTGCGCTGCCCGGAGTCGCAGCGGGCTTCGCACCTGCCCGCGACCTGGAAGCCGCGTCACGGCACGTCTCGCCGGGCCTGGCCGTCAGCGCCGATGGACGGCGCGCCGCCGTCGCGGCGCTCAACGCGCTCGTGCTCGTCGATCTCGAGACCCTTGAGACGCGTGTCCAGCCTCTCGTGACACGCACGGCTGCTCGAGCCGGCAAGCGCATCGAGGGATGGGGCCATGGTGCCGTTTGGATCGGCGCGGATCGTGTCGGCGTCTACGGCTGGAACGAGTCGTACGAGGGCCCGCGCCACGTGCGCACGACGAGCGGCGTCCGCATCGTCGACGTCAGGTCCGGCGTCGCCGCCATGCTCGACGAGACGGCGCTCCGCGCCGAGATTCACGGCGATACGCTCCTCACCCACGGCGGCACCGCCCTCCGCGGCTATCGGCTCGACGGAACACTCAGATTCGAGCTTCTGTCCGGCAACGACACCGGTTACATCCAGACCGCCGGTCGCTACGCGTACGTCGGCAGCGAGAACAGCACGCGCTTCGCCGTCGTCGACGTCCGCGCCGGGCGCGTCGTCGGCAACGCGCACACCCTCAAGCCGACGGTCGTGCTCGGGCCTTAGGGTGGAGCTCGTCCGCGAGGCGACCGCCGCGGACGGCGACGCGATCGGCCGGATCCAGGTCGAGACCTGGCGCGCCGCCTATTCGGGGCTGATGCCGGCTGATGCCCTCGAAACGGCCTCCGTGGAGGAACGGCAGCGCATGTGGCGCGCGGGCCTATCGCGGGAGTTGCCACCGCAGCGCGCGACTTCGTCGCGGAGGCCGAGGGCGAGGTGGTCGGCTTCGCGTCCGTCGGCGAGTGCCGTGAGCCCTCCTCGAGCAGGCCGAGAGGTCACTGCGCGACTCCGGGTTCGAGGCAGCGCTGCTCTGGGTGCTCGAGGGCGTGCGAGCGATCCGCTTCTACGAGCGGGCCGGCTGGCAACGGAGCGGGCGGAAGACCGACACGTTCCAGGGAGCCGAGGTGGTCGAGCTCGGCTACCGCAAGAGGCTCTGACGACGGCGCCGCAGGCGCCGCAGCACCAGGACCGCGCCTGCCACGAGGACGCCGGCGCCGACCACGACCCCGCCCCAGTTCACGAGTCGCTCGTCGGTGGCCTCCGCGGCCGCGATCAGCTCGCCGATAGCGAGCTGACCGCAGAGGCCGCCGGTCCAGCTCTCGCCGTCTCGGCGCAGGAGGATGCCCTGCGCCTCCTCGGGCCGCAGCTCGAAGCCGCACGCGGCGCCGCTCGCAGGGCTCAGCACCTCGACCTGTCGGCCGAGCTCGCCCTTGACGACGCTGTCCACCGTGAAGACGTAGACGATCTCTCGCCCGAGGTTCTTGATCGGGCCGGGCTCGGGATCGGCTCGTGTGCCCGTCAGCCGTCCAATGAAAGCGGCATCCGCGGAGTCGAGCCGCTGCCGGACAGGAGCCGCAAGGCACGTACAGGCCGCGGCGTCCGAGGCAAAGACGAGAGCGACGACAGCCAGGGCCGTGGTCGCAAGCGTGCGCACGACCTCAGACTTCTATGAGCAGCGCGTCGCCCTGGCCACCGCCGGAACAGATGGCTGCGAGGCCGATCCCGCCGCCCTGCCGGCGCAGCTCGTGCACCATCGTCGCGAGGATCCGTCCGCCGCTGGCCCCGATCGGATGGCCGAGCGCGACCGCACCGCCGTTGACGTTAACGATCTCCTCGTCGGCTCCGAGCAGCCTGGTCGAGTTCAGCGCAACCGAGGAGAACGCCTCGTTGATCTCGACGCGCTTGACGTCGTCGATCGTCTTGCCGGCCTTCCCGAAAGCGATCGCCGCCGCGTTCGCGGGTGTGCGCACGAGGTAGGCGAACTCATCGGCGACGTACCCCTGGGCGAGGATCGTCGCCAGGATCTCGAGCCCGCGCCGCTTCGCGAACTCCTCGGAGGCGACGACGACGCACGACGCACCGTCGTTGACCCCCGGCGCGTTCCCGGCCGTCGTCGATCCCTCGGGGTCGAAGACGGGCTTCAGCTTTGCCAGCGACTCGAGCGACGTGTCCCGCCGCACGCTCTCGTCGGCAGCGACATCGCCGACGGCCACGATCTCGTCCTCGTACCGGCCCGCGTCCTGCGCAGCGGCCGCGCGTTGATGAGAGCGGAGGGCCCAGGCGTCCTGCTCTTCCCGTGCGATCCCGAGCTCGCGCGACACCCTCGAGTTGTGCTGCACCATGTGCTGCTGGTCGTAGGCGTCGGTGAGGCCGTCGGAGATCATCGAGTCGATCAGCTCGCCATGGCCGAGCCGGTAGCCGTAGCGGGCCTTCCGCAGGAGGTACGGAGCATTCGACATCGACTCCATCCCTCCGGTGACGATCAGCTCATGCTCGCCTGCGCGGATCATCGCGTCCGCGATCTCGACCGCGCGGATCGAGGACGCGCACACCTTGTTGATCGTGTCGGCCGGCGTCTCCTTCGGGAGGCCGGCCCCGATCGCCGCCTGTCGCGCAGGCGCCTGCCCCGCTCCGGCCTGGAGCACCTGCCCCAAGATCACGTACTCCGGCTCGCTCGCCTCGAGCCCGATCCGCCCGAGCGCTGCGCGGATCGCGAACGAGCCGAGCTCCGTCGCCGAGCGCTGTGCCAGCCCGCCGCCCAGCCTGCCAAAGGGCGTGCGCACGGCGGCCACGATGACGGAGCGCGTCACGGAGGCAGCCTAGTGCACCGTCCCGGAAGCCCGTTGCTCAGCTCAGGAGTCTCGAGGAGCTCGCCCTCGACCTCAGCCGGCTCCAGGAGGGTTCGGCGCGGAACGTCGCTCCCGGCGGCTCCGCCGATGTTTCGGCAAACCCCTAGCGCCGGAAGTCGGTGCCGGACTCGAGGCGCCGGGCGAACGAGACCAGCAGGCGCACGCAATCCTCGAGGTCCGAGAGCTGGACGATCTCGCCCGGCGAGTGCATGTTCCGGAGCGGCACCGAGACGAGGCCGGTCGGGACGCCGGAGCGTGAGGTGTAGGTGTCGTCGGCGTCGGTGTAGGTCTTCATGCCCGTCTCGACCGTGTGCGCGACCCCCTCCGCCGACGCCGCCTCCAGCAGGAGGTCGAACACCTTTGGCGAGATCGCAGGCCCGCGGAAGATCGCCGGGCCCGTGCCGAGCCTGTGGTCGCCGGCCTCGTTCGCGTTTCCCGCCGGAACATCGGTCGCGTAGGTGACGTCGAGCGCGATGACGACGTCGGGCCGCAGCCGGTACATCGCAGCGGGGACGCCCGAATGGCCGAGCTCCTCCTGCGCCCCGGCAACGACCGCGACCTGCGCGTCAGGCTCATCGGCTGCGAGCCGGCGTAGCGTCTCGAGCGCGACGTACACGCCGGCACGGTTGTCGAGGTTCCTGGACGCGACCCGGTCGTGGGCGAGCTCGATCGGCGGTGCGACGACGACCATCGGATCCCCCGGTGCGACGAGCTCGCGCGCCTCCGAACCGTCGCCGGCACCGATGTCGACGTACAGCTGTTCCCATTCCACCTTCTCGTCGTCCTTCGTCTTGCGCGCGATGACACCGTGGACGACACCCTTCGCCGTCCTGATCTCGACCCGCTGCCCGTAGGCGACGTTCGCGCGCCAGCCACCCAGGCGATGCACCGGCAGCAGGCCGTCATCCGACACGTGCGCGACTGCGAGCCCGATCACGTCGAGGTGCGCGAACAACGCGAGCAGCGGACGGTCACCGTCGGTCGTCCGCCGCACGACCAGATTGCCGACCGTGTCGCTCTCGACCTCGGCGATCTCCCCGACCGAAGCCCGAATCGCGCCGTGAGCAAGGTGCTCGTGACCGGATGGGCCGTGCGCACGGAGGAGCTCGTCGAGCAGCGGCGGGATTGCCATCGCCTGAGTCTAGGGTTCCTCTCATCCAGACCACGTCGACGCACATCCCGACCGATCTGTTGACGCCACTCGGCGTCTACCTCCGCCTGCGGGAGGAAGGCCGGGCGAGCTTCCTGCTGGAGTCGGTCGAGCAAAGGCGGCTGGGCCGCTACTCCTTCATCGGAACCGGCTCGCGTCTCGTCTCGTTCGAGCAGGCAGAGTCGGCCGGCGAGCCCGTGGTGGGCTACCTAGCCTACGATCACGTCGCGAAGCTCGAGCCGACCGTGCAGCTGCCGAACTGCGGGCCCGCGTTGCCGGAGAGCCGCTTCGTCGTAGCAGAGAGCCTCGTTCGCTACGACCATGGGAGCGGCACCGCGGCGGTGCTTGCCGGCGATGCAGAGGCGATCGCACGCGCGCTGGCGAGAGAGCTCGTGTTTCAGGGACACGAGCTCGCCTCCCGGCCGACGGACCGCGCCGTCCGCCGCTCGCCTGACCGGGCGACGTACGAGACGGGAGTCCGCCGCATCAAGGACTTCATCAGAGCGGGGGACGCTTACCAGGTTGTGCTCTCCCAGCGCGCCGAACGCGCCACCTCGGCCTCCGCACTCGATCTCTACCGCGCCCTGCGGCGCGTGAATCCCTCGCCCTACCTCTTCCTGCTGGAGCTCGACGGCCTCGACCTCGTCGGCAGCTCGCCGGAGACACTCGTCAAGTGCCAGGGCGGCCGCGCGAGCCTGAACCCGATCGCGGGCACGGCAGAGCCGGGGGAGGACGACGCCGAGCTGCTGCTCGCCTCGGAGAAGGACCGCGCCGAGCACATCATGCTCGTCGACCTCGGCCGCAACGATCTCTCGCGCGTCTGTCGAGCGGGGACAGTGAAGGTGTCCCGGTTCCTCGAGCCGGAGCGCTTCTCTCACGTCACGCATCTCGTCTCCGAGGTGACAGGCGAGCTGCGCGAAGGCGTGACCCCGTTCGACCTCCTGCGCGCGTGCTTTCCTGCCGGCACGGTCTCGGGTGCACCGAAGGTGCGGGCGATGCAGATCGTCTCCGAGCTCGAGGCACATCGGCGTGGCAGCTACGCCGGTGCCATTGGCTACGTTCTGCCGGGCGGCATCATGGACACGTGCATCGCGATCCGGACGCTTGTCCTTCAGGATGGGATCGCCCGGCTGCAGGCGGGGGCCGGCATCGTGGCAGACTCGGATCCGGCGGCCGAGCACCGCGAGTGCCTCGCGAAGCTCGCCGCGCTCGAGGCCGCGATCGACCTGGCGGAGGAGGAGTTTTGCTCCTGGTAATCGACAACTACGACTCGTTCACCTACAACCTGGTGCACCTGTTCGAGGAGCTGGGGGCGGACGTACGCGTCTTTCGGAACGACGCGATCACGGTGGAGGAGGCCGAGGCCCTCCAGCCGACGCACCTCCTCATCTCCCCCGGTCCCGGCCGCCCCGCCGGCGCAGGGGTGTCCGTCGAGCTGGTCCGTCGCCTGGGACGCCGCGTACCCACGCTCGGTGTCTGCCTCGGGCATCAGGCGATCATCGAGGCTTTCGGCGGCGAGGTCGGTCAGGCAAAGGCGCTGCTGCACGGCAAGGCGTCGCAGGTCGAGCACGACGGCAGGGGCGTCTTCGCCGGGTTGCCGCAAGGGCTCGAGGCCGGGCGCTACCACTCGCTCGCCGCCACCCTGGTTCCGGACGAGCTCGAGGTCTCCGCCAGAACGCACGACGGGGAGGTGATGGGGGTTCGCCACCGCACGCTGCCCGTCGAGGGCGTGCAGTTCCACCCCGAGAGCGTTCTCACCCCGCTCGGACCGGAGCTCGGTCGCAATTTTCTCACCGGCGCAGGCTCGGGAGGGGCGGCCAACCTCCCAAGAAGCTCGTTCGAGCGCCCGTGATCCAGGCCGCCCTCGCCGACCTGCTCGAGGGCCGGAACCTGTCACGCGCCGGTGCGCGTGAGGTGATGGACGAGATCATGCGGGGTGAGGCCACTCCCGCTCAGATCGGGGGCTTCCTCGTCGCCCTGCGGGTGAAGGGGGAGACCGCCGCCGAGATCGCGGGCTGTGCCGAGGCGATGCGCGAGCACGTCCTGCCGGTGCGACCCGAGCGGGACGATCTCGTGGACACGGCAGGCACTGGGGGCGACGGCGCGCACACGATCAACATCTCGACCGCGGCAGCCATCGTCGCCGCCGCTGCAGGAGCCGCTGTTGCCAAACACGGCAACAGAGCGGTCTCCTCTGCCTCGGGCTCGGCGGATGTGCTCGAGGCGTTGGGCTTCAGTCTCGAGCAACCTTCGGAACGGATCGCGCAGTCGATTGACGAGCTGGGCTTCGGCTTTATGTTCGCTCCCTCGCATCACCCCGCGATGCGCCATGCGGCACCGGTGCGGCGCGAGCTGGCAGCACGTACCGTGTTCAACGTGCTCGGGCCGCTTACGAACCCGGCCGGCGCGCGGGCGCAGGTGATCGGCGTCTATGCACCAGGCCTCGTGCGGACGCTGGCCGAGGTGCTAGCGCAGCTCGGAGCACGGCGCGCGTTCGTCGTGCACGGCGCGCACGGCATCGACGAGCTCTCACCGGCCGGACCGAACCTCGTGTGTGAGGTCGTCGGGGGCGAGATGCGTGAACGAGAGCTCGATCCGCTCGACCTCGGCGTACCGCGCTGCGATCCCAACGCCCTCCGCGGCGGTACTCCCGCCGAGAACGCCAGGACGATCAGGTCTATCCTGTCCGGCGCCGGGGGCGGCGGCCGAGGAGGCAAGGACGCGATCCTCCTGAACGCGGCCGGCGCGATCGCCGCCGCAGGCCACGCGGAGGACTTGAGGGAGGGACTGGAGCTGGCACGCGAAGCTGTCGACAGCGGGGCCGCCGCCACACGTCTCGAGGAGCTGGCGAGGTTCTCCCGTGCGGTTTAGCGAGGCACTCGCGGCACCCGGCCTCGGAGCGATCGCCGAGATCAAGCGACGTTCGCCGTCGCTCGGCGACATCCGACCCGACGCCGACCCGGCGAGGATCGCCGCCGACTACGAGCGGGTCGGCGCGGCCGCGGTGTCGGTTCTCGTCGACGAACGCTTCGGCGGCAGCTGGGACGACCTCCGCGCGGCACGTGCCGCCGCCCGGCTTCCGCTGCTGGCGAAGGGGTTCTTCTCGACCTCCGAGCACCTGCTGACGGCTAAGGAGGCCGGCGCGGATGCGGTGCTGCTCCTCCTCCGCGACCTGGACGACGCACGGGCGGCGGAGCTGATGCGGATGGCCGCCGAGCTCGGACTCGACACGCTCGTCGAGGCGCACGATCGGGCGGAGCTCGACCGGGCACACGCCCTTCGCGCGCCCGTGATCGGGATCAATGCCCGCAACCTCTCGACGTTCGAGCTCGACCGGACGACGCAGCTCGACTTGGTGGCTCTGAGCCACAAGGCCTCCCCGCACTCGCTCGTCATCGCCGAGAGCGGCGTCCACACCCGCGCTCAGGGCGCCGCCGCCGAGCTTGCTGGCGCGGATGCGATCCTCGTCGGCTCGGCGTTGATGCAGGCGCCCGACCCCGCCGAGAAGCTCGCCGACCTCCTCCGCCGGCCGCTCGTGAAGGTGTGCGGGCTGACCCGCGAGGAGGATGTCGCGGTCGCGGCCGAGGCGGGTGCCGATCTCGCCGGCTTCGTGCTCGCACCGGAGAGCCCGCGCGCCTCGCGAGAGGTTCTCCCCGTGCCCGAGTCGCTGCTCGCGGTCGCGGTCTGGGTCGGAGAGGCGCGCGAGAGCGCTGCGCAGCTCGACCAGGTGCACGAGCGCGCGGCCGGCGTTGTTCGAGGGCGGGCGGGCGCGCTCTTCCGCCAGGGCGAGCGGGTCGCGACGGTGTACGACCTGCCCTGGGACGGTGAGGATCCCGAGCATTGGAAGCGCGCTGCGCAGGCGAACGGGCGCGTCGTCCTCGCAGGTCGCCTGGCCGCGGACAACGTTGCCGCGGCCATTCACAGTGTGCAACCGTGGGCCGTCGATGCGAGCTCGCGTCTCGAGCTTGCGCCCGGGATCAAGGATCACGACGCGATCAGGGCCTACGTCGCGGCGGCGCGCTGATGACCGCTGGGACCTACGGCGCCTACGGTGGGCGCTACGTCCCCGAGACGCTCATCCCGGCGCTGGACGAGCTGACGGCGGCCTGGCAGGCCGCACTCGCAGACGGCGGGTTCCGTGACGAGCTCGACAGGCTCGCGGAGAGCTACGCCGGCCGGCCGACGCCGCTGACCCGCGCCGAGCGATTCGCGCCCTCAAAGCGCCTGTACCTGAAGCGCGAAGACCTCCTGCATACGGGGGCGCACAAGCTGAACAACGCTCTCGGCCAGGCAGTCCTTGCGCGCCGTCTCGGCAAGCAGCGGATCGTGGCCGAGACCGGGGCCGGCCAGCACGGCGTCGCAACCGCGACCGTCTGCGCCCGCTTTGGTCTCGATTGCGTTGTCTACATGGGCAGCGAAGACATGCGCCGGCAGCGCCCGAACGTCGAGCGGATGGGACTTCTCGGCGCCGAGGTGCGGCCGGTCGAGTTCGGAACGAAGACGCTGAAGGAGGCGACGAGCGAGGCGATCCGCGACTGGATCACGAACGTCGAGACGACGCACTACCTGATCGGCTCGTGCGTCGGGCCGGCACCGTACCCGGAGATCGTCCGCGAGCTGCAGGCGGTGATCGGACGCGAGTCGCGCGCGCAGGTGCTCGAGGCCGAAGGGCGGCTACCCGACGCGGTCGTTGCGTGCGTCGGCGGCGGCTCGAACGCGATCGGCATGTTCGCCGGTTTCGTCGACGACACCGACGTGGAGCTCGTCGGCGTCGAGGCAGCCGGCGCGGCCAGCCTCGGCAGCGGCCAGGCGGGCGTGCTGCACGGCTCGCGCTCCTCGGTGCTCGCCGACGAAGACGGTCAGATCGCCGACGCGCACTCCATCTCCGCGGGCCTCGACTACCCGGGCGTCGGGCCCGAGCACGCGTTCCTGCGCGACACCGGCCGCGCTCGCTACGTCGGCACGACCGACGAGGAGGCCCTCCATGCCTTCCGCCGCCTCACCCGCACCGAAGGGATCATCCCCGCGCTCGAGCCCTCACACGCCCTCGCTCGAGTGGAGGACCTCGAGGCGGAGCTCGTCGTCGTCTGCCTCTCCGGCCGCGGCGACAAGGATCTCGCGGAGGTTCTTTCCCGGTAGCAGTATGACTATTCTATTCATAGTATGATTCGTCATATATGACGAGCTATCGCATCACGACGAGCGGCCAGGTCACGGTTCCGGCGGAGGTCCGCCGCCGCTGGAAGACGCGTGATGTCCAGGTCGAGGATCATGGCGACCATCTAGTCATGCGCCCGGTTGCCGAAGACACGATCGAGGCGCTGGCTGGCATCTGGAAAGGCCGATTGCGTATGACGACCGACGAGGCGCGTGCTCTGATCCGGCGGGAGAACGCAGAGATCGAAGACCGGAAGCTCCGCCGCCTCTACGGCAAGCCTTGACCACATTGCTCGATGCCCACGCGCTCGTCGCGTTCCTTGCAGGAGAGCCGGCCCTCGCCGAGGTACGGTCGCTTCTTCGGGAGGGAGATACGGCGATTCCGTCGGTCAACCTGGCTGAGGCAGTGGATGTGGTCGAGCGCGTGTATGGAATCCCCGGCGAGGACGTCCGCGCCGCCGTCTCTGCGCTCACCGCCTCTCTTCTCGAGGTGCTGCCGTGCCGGGAAGCAGAGGCGTGGCGCGCTGCTGAGCTGCGAACGAAGCATTACGCCCGACGCCGAACCGAGGTGTCTATTCCAGACTGCTTTCTCGTGGCCTCCGCTCGTCCGAGCGACACGATCGCGACGGGCGATCGCGGCGTCCTGACGATGTCGCGACGGGAAGGGATCGCAGCGTTGCCGCTGCTCGATTCAAGCGGACGTCGGTCGCGATGAGCAAGAAACTCGTCATCTACCTGATGGCCGGCCGCGAGACGCCAGATCTCGCAGAGGCTGCCGTCGAGAGCGGTGCCGACCTCGTCGAGTTCGGCTTCCCCTTCTCCGATCCACTCGCGGACGGCCCCGTGATCCGGCGGGCGGCAGAGCGCGCACTCGCCGCGGGGATGCGCACCCAGGCGTGTCTCGAGTGCCTCGCCGCGGTGCGGGAACGCATCGGCGTGCCGCTCGTCCCGATGACGTACTCCTCACTGCTCGAGGCCTATGGCTGGGAGCGGTTCGCGACCGACGCGCGCGCCGCCGGAGCGACGTCGCTGATCGTCGTAGACCTGCCGGCCGACGAGCGCCCCGAGCTCCGCCGTGTGCAACTCGTCGCTCCGACGTCGACCGACGAGCGCATACGGGGCGCTGCGGCAACGACCGACGGCTGGCTCTACCTCGTCGCGCTCACCGGCACGACAGGCGCACGCGACGAGGCGCCGGTCGCGCTCGCGGGGCTCGCGGCACGTGCCCGAGCAATCGCAGGCAGCACCCCCCTCTACGCCGGCTTCGGCATCTCGACACCGAGCCACGCGCGAGCGGCAGCTGCGCTCACCGACGGCGTCGTCGTCGGCTCACGCGCGGTGGAGGTCGCCGAGGACGGCCCGGACGCGCTGGCCGCCTACGTCCGCTCGCTGCGCGCCGCCATCGACGACTAGTGTCCTCCGACCACTCGCTCCGCGGCAGCCTCCTCGTCGCTACCCCGACCCTGCTCGACCCGAACTTCCGGCGCGCGGTCGTCCTCCTCGCCGAGCACGACGAGACCGGTGCGATGGGCATCGTCCTCAACCGCCCCTCCGACACGGTTGTCGCCGACGCGGTGCCGGAGTTGGCGGTGCTCTCCGGCGGTACCGAGCCCGTCTTCATGGGCGGGCCAGTCGCGACGGACTCGCTGCTCGCGCTCGCAGAGGTCGAAGATCCCGAGGATGCGTCGCAGCTCGTGCTCGGAGCCGTGGGCTTCGTCCAGAGTCCCGACGTCAGCGTTCGCCGCGGCCGCGTCTTCCTCGGCTATGCCGGCTGGGCAGCCGGCCAGATCGAGAACGAGCTCGACGAGAGTTCTTGGATCGTTGTGCCGGCCGAGTCCGACGACGTCTTCAGCGAGCGGCCTGACGAGCTTTGGAGCAACGTCCTGCGCCGCCAGGGCGGCGGCCTCGCGCTCCTCGCGACGATGCCGCCCAACCCTTCGATGAACTAGCCAGAGAGCGTTCCGCCAAGACCTCCTAGAGCTGGTCCTCGTCCACTCGCGTGAGGTTGTCGCCATGCTCGTCGGCCTCGGGGTCGCTCGGGCCCAGCACGGGGTCGTGGCCCAGCAGCGTCGCGTCCTCTTCCTCGACGGCCGTCTCCTTCTCTGCTGCCTCGGAGCTCTCTGCTGCCTCGGAGCTCTCTGTTGCCTCGGAGCTCTCTGTTGCCTTCGGCTCGGTATTCCAGCTGTCGGTCACGATCGTCCTTTCGTCGGAATCGGATCCCAGGTGCCCGGCCTTGCGTCGTCCGACACCTCGACGTCGGAATCAGCCGGCAGCGGCTTGTTACGCAGCAGCAGCAGTCCGACGACCAGGAGCCCGGCCTCGACCGCAGTGATCGCTAGGCGGTTCAGGACGGTCGCCCCCAGTGCAACTCCTTCGGAGACGACGGCGAGGAGCAGGCCGTACATGGATGCCTCCCGCACTCCCAGACCGGAGGGAGCGAAGATCGCAAGCACGGCGACGATCGCCCCGATCGCACTCGTGCCGCCGAGGAACGGGATCGAGGCGGGGTCGGGCTCGCCTCCGACTGAACGAAGCATGAAGAAGAGGGCCACACCTCCAAGGGGCCAGGTCAAGGCGTAGAACCCCAGCAGGCCGAACGCGGTGTGGGCCGGGACTGCCTCGACCTCCTCGGCGCCGAACGGCCGCAGGAGCCGTGCGGCCACCCTCTTGAAGACGGGCGGGTAGAGCAAGAAGCCGACGAGGAGAGTGAAGGCGAGCAGCGGCAGGACCGGCGCATCGACGCCGTCGATGAAAGCGATCCCGACGACGAAGACCCCGACACCGGCAAGGGCCGAGAAGCCGGCCTCCAGCAGGATCGAGGCGAGAACGACCGGCGTCTCCTTGATGCCGAGCCGTCGCAAGACGAGGACACGCGCGGCTGGTGTAAAGACGCCTCCCGGAACATACTTCGCGAGCATCGACACCATCTCGGCCTGGAGGGCGACGCGGTACGGGATCCGGATGCCGTAGGCGAGCAGGATCCGCATCCACCCGAGCACGAAGACGAGGTAGTACGCGGAGAGCGCGGCGATCGCGAGTCCGAGATCGACGAGGTTGGCGTGCCTGAGTCGCGGCGCTGCGTCGCTCCAGACGTCGCGAACCGCCCACGCGAGCGCCCCGAGCAGGACGGTCACGGCGACGACTTCCAGAGCGATTACGAGCCGCTTGTTGCGAAGCCGGGCGCGAGCCCACTCGATAGGGCGCGTCCACATCGTCAGCCCGCCGTAGCTGCTGCGGTCGCTCCGGCCGCGCGCAGGCGACCATCGGACGGTTGGACGCTGCAGGCGACCCGCTCGCCCGTCCTCGCCGTCGCACGCGGAAGAGCGTCCGAGAGCGCCGCGCTTGTCACGTCCCGGACGACACGGCCAGCCTTGGGATAGAAGGGGAACGACTGCTCCTCCGCGGCGCGGCCCTGCCCCGTGAGGCCGACGGCCAGCGCGATCGCTGCCAGAACCCCGATCATCGGGAAACACGCTACCTGGCCCGCAACCGATGAACTCCGCCGCGTGGTAGCTCCGGCGCCCCGCAGCACTCGACCCTCCAGGCGAAAGCGGCTCCTGTCAGAAACGCGGGCAGCGCCGGCCGTCCTGGATCGGCGAGCAAGACCTCGCTACCGAGGCTCGGCAGCAACGCGAGTAGCTGCTCGACGTTCCTGCGCTCGTAGAGGACGTCGGCGCAGAGGACGAGCGACCAGGGGCTTTCGGCGTGTAGGCCGTCTGGCTCCACCCACGCAACGAGGCGGGTCTCGAGCTCGAGTCCGTTTCGACGCGCGTTCCTGGACGCGAACACGAGCGCGTCCGGCGACCAGTCGGTCGCGAGGACGCGAGCGCCACCAAGTGCGGCAACGATGCTCGGGAGGCCGAGTCCGCAACCGAGCTCGACCACACTCTTCCCTCTGAGGTCGAGCTCCGCGACCACTCGCGCGAGTGCGATCGCGCTCGGCCAGAGCTCCGCCCAGTAGGGGAGGAACTCCTCCCGCTCGAACGCCTCCTCGTCGATCAGCTCGACAGGATCGGGCGGATGCTCGATAGAGATCGAGAGCCCGCCGATCTCGAAGGTCGTTTCGACCACGTCCACCCGGGTATCGTGCCGCGATGCGCCATCGCCGCCTCGGCTCCAGCGACCTGGAGGTCTCGGAGATCAGCCTCGGCTCGTGGCTGACCTATTCGGGCGGCGTCGCACGCGAACGGGCGGAGGCGTGCGTGGCGAAGGCCTTCGAGGTCGGCATCAACTTCATCGACACCGCGAACGTCTACGGGAGAGGCGCGGCAGAGAGCTTCCTCGGAGACGTGCTCGCAGGCCGTCCCCGCGAGTCCTACGTACTTGCGACGAAGCTCTACTTTCCGATGAGCGACGCAGATCGCGGCCTCTCCCGGGAGCAGGTCGCCAAGCAGATCGACGCCTCGCTCGCTCGCCTGCGCGTGGACTACGTCGACCTCTACCAGTGTCACCGCTACGACCCGGACACGCCGCTCGAGGAGACGATGGAGGCGTTGACCGAGGTGATCCACGAGGGCAAGGCTCGCTACCTCGGCTTCAGCGAGTGGTCAGCGGAGCAGATCGGAGCCGCTCTCGACCTCCCGAACGTGGAGAGGTTCGTCTCGAGCCAGCCTCAGTACTCGTTGCTCCACCGCGCACCGGAGGCCGACGTGATCCCTCTCTCGGCTGCCAACGGCATCTCGCAGATCGTCTGGTCGCCGCTCGCCCAGGGCGTCCTCACGGGCAAGTACCTCCCCGGCGAGGCGCCGCCGCCGGAGACGCGTGCGACGTCTGACTCGATGGGATCGTTCATCGGCCGCTTCCTCGAGGACGACGTGCTCGAGGCCGTGCAGAGGCTTCGGCCGATCGCCGACGGCCTGGGAGTCACGTTGTCCCAGCTCGCGCTCGCGTGGGTGCTGCGGGAGCCGAACGTCGCCTCGGCGATCATCGGCGCGTCGCGGCCGGAGCAGGTCGAGGAGAACGCGGCCGCCAGCGGCCTCGAGCTCGACGAGACGACGCTGAGCGCGATCGACGAAGCGCTCGGTGCGGTATCAGGCGCCTGACGCCGGAATCATCAGGCGCCTGACAGTCGAAATCGCGCGGGCGTCACAGCTCATCGTTCACGGCCCGCTCGGGTGAACTGATGGCGACATCCAGAACCGGCAGCGCGCTACCCGCGAGGACGGCGTCCTCGGGATCAAGCATCCGCACGGTCAAACCAGCCGGCGCTCCAGGTACACCGCGAGGCGCGTCAATGGGAACGAGATCAGGAAGAACAGCACCGCGACGCCGGCGAAGATCTCGAAGGCGTGGATCTCTCCCAGGCCGATCGGCGGGAACGCCGCCAGACGCTCGTTCTGGCGCTTGCCCGCCTCCAGCAGCTCGAGTCCGCCGATCACCTGCGCGAGCGTCGAGTTCTGGATGATGTTCACGAGCAGGCTGACGAAGGGCGGTAGCAGGCGGCGGAGCGCCTGCGGCAGGATCACGAAGCCGTGGCGGCCGACCCAGCCGAAGCCGAGGGCCGAGGCCGCCTCGTGCTGCTCGCGCGGGATCGACTGAACGGCGCCGCGCGTCGCCTCGGCCACCTGCGCGCTGCCCCAGAGGACGAGCGCGATCGACGCCGCCGTGAGCGCGTCGAACTCGAGGCTGCGCGACACGCTCGGCAGCCCGAAGAAGACGATGAAGACGGTGACGAGGATCGGTAGGCCGCGGAAGATCTCGATGTAGAGCCGGATCACTGCTTGGAGCGGGAGGAACTTGATCGTCAGCAGCGTCCCCAGGACGAGCCCGAGGAGGCCGCTGCCAACGACAGCGATGGCGGACACGCGCAGCGTCCCCGGCAGACCCTCCTGGATGACGTAGCGAGCGACCGGCTCGACCCAGTCCGGCACTTATTGACTCTCCGGCAGGGCGAGCCGCGATTCGAGCAGGCGAATCGAGGCCGAGAGCGCCCACACAAGCACGAGGTAGACGATGGCCAGAACGGTCAGCGCCTCGGTCGTCTGCAACGTGAGATTGCTGATGTTGAGTGACGTCGTCGTCAACTCGGCGTAGCCGATGACGTACATCAACGACGTGTTCTTGACCACCGAGATGTACGTGTTGATCGACGAGGGGAGCGCGATCCGCCCCCCGATCGGCAGCGTGACGTTGAGGAACGTCGAGAACGAGCTGAAACCGAGGGCGTAGCCGGCTTCCCGGTAGCGGTAGGAGACGGCCTGGAAGCCCGCGCGGAAGTTCTCGCTGTTGAACGCGCCGCCCCAGACCATCACCGAGAGCCAGGCGACCGTGAACTGGTCGAACACGATCCCGAGCTGCGGCAGCCCGTAGAAGATCATGAAGATCTGTACGAGGATCGGCGTGTTCCTGATCACCTCGACGTAGACCGCCGTCAGCTGGCTCACGACCGGAATCCGGTGGGCGCGTGCGGCGCCGAGGACAGCGCCGATCACGAGTGCTCCGGCGATGGCGAAGCCCGAGACCTTCAGCGTGTTCAGGAAAGCGTCGAGCAGCTCCGCCCGGTTGTCGGAGACGAACGCGCCGAGGTCGTAGGCGAGGAGCATCGATCCACTCTTGCAGGTACAGAGGAAGCGGCCGCCCGAGAGCGGCCGCTTCCCTTCAACCTAGCTCTCAGCCGAGCGCTAGGGACAGATGGTGTCGGCGCTCGGCGAGCCCGGTGCCGCGTACCCGAACGTGTTGTTCGGCCTCAGGATGTTCCTCGAGAACGGAGTGACAAAGCGGGGCGCCACATTCGCCTTGAGGATCTGCTGAAACGTGTCCTTCTTGCGCATCAGCTCGAGGCGCGAGTCGACCCACCTCTTCAGCTCCGTGTTGCCCTGCTTGATCCCGATCCCGTACGGCAGCGAGAGGAACAGGTCTTCGGTGAGCTTCGAGGTTCGATCCGAGGCCGCGATTCCGGCGAGCACGGTGTCGTCGAACATCACCGCGTCCGCGCGACCCTGATTGAAGGCCAGCTGGGCGTTGGTGACGGTGTCGGTGACGAGAACCTCCGCCTCTGGGAAGCAGCGCTTCATCCAGCGGTCGTAGATCGAACCGGTTGTCGTCGCTATCCGCCTGCCCTTGATGTTCGCGAGCGATTGAATGGGCGAGTCGTTCTTCACGAGCAGACGGCCGGTCGACTTGTAGTAGGCGCGCGAGAAGTCGATCCGTGTATCGCGGTCGGTCGTGTAGGTGAACGTCGAGATGACGAGGTCGACCCGGTTCGTCGTGAGCAGCGGCTCTCGGGCCGGAGTCGGTGCACACACGAACGAGACGCGCTGAGCAGTCCCGAATGCGTACCGGGCGAAGTACTTGGCGACGTCGACGTCGAAGCCGGCGTTCTTGCCACGAGCGTCGGTGTAGCCAAACGGGACAGCGTCGCACTTCACGCCGACGATGAACCGCTTGCGGCTCTTGATCTCTGCCGGCAGGGCGGGCAGCTTCGGCTTCTGCACAGCTGCGGCGGGGGCAGCGCCGCTCGACTGTACCGCGGGTTGTGCGAGCCCCCAGCTCGCGAACGCCGCGGCTGCCACAGCCACGACGGTCGCCAAGAACGCGAATCGCTTCATTGCGCAACTCCTTCTTCGTTGATTTCCAGTTCCCTGAGTGAGCCTGCGAGCTGCAAAGATCTCTTGAGAAAGCGCTGCGTTCGCTCCTCGCGCGGCCGGTCGAGCACGTCCTGCGGCCGCCCTTCCTCGACGATCACGCCACCATCCATGAAGATCAGGCGATCACCGACCTCGCGCGCGAATTGCATCTCGTGCGTGACGACCAGCATGGTCATCCCGACCTGTGCCAGGTCGCGCATAACGATCAGCACCTCCCCGACGAGCTCGGGATCGAGCGCAGAGGTGACCTCGTCGAAGAGCATCACGTCGGGGTTCATCATCAGCGCGCGCGCGATCGCGACCCGTTGCTGCTGACCACCGGAGAGCTGATGCGGGTGCTGGTGTGCCTTCTCCTCGAGCCCGACGCGCTGCAGCAGCTCGAGCGCCTGCTTCTCGGCGGCCTCTCGGGGCTGCTTTCGCACCCGCCGGGACGCGAGCGTGACGTTGTCGATCACCTTCAGGTGCGGGAACAGGTTGAACTGCTGAAAGACCATCCCGATCCGCTGGCGCACACGGGAGACGTCTGTGCCCTTCCGCGTTATCTCCTCGTCCTCGAGGAAGATGCGGCCGGAGTCGAGCGGCTCGAGCCGGTTGATGCAGCGAAGCAAGGTGCTCTTGCCGCTGCCGCTCGCACCGATGATCGTCAGCACCTCGCCCTGCGAGACGCTCAAATCGATCCCGGCGAGGACGACGTTCGAGCCGAAGCTCTTATGGACGTCCTCGAGCCGGATCGTGGCGACCGCGCCGCTCACGGCAGCAGACGCGTTCAAGATCGCACAGGTTTTCCGAGCCGCCGCATCCGCTCCACGATCTAAGAAGACGCCGAAACGGCTGTCAAGTTAGAGGTCGGGTCGCTCCACCGCGAGCCGGACCCTGGCCGAGTAGGAGACAGAGGCCTTGACCAGGTTGCGGACCGTGGCGGTGCAGCGAGCCGGGCCGAGGTTGCTCAGGTCGATTGTGGCCGTCAGCACCGTTCCCGTCAGCAGGCGTTTCACCGTCCGACCGTCGCTGCAGCGGAGCTCCATCCGGACGCGTGCGGCCGCACTCCTCGTGATTGCGGTGAAGGTGACGCGGCGGCCGGGGCCGAGCAGCTCGAAGGGGATCGCGACGGCCGTCGTCGTCGTGCTGAGCTTGCCGCCGCGCGTGATCACGACGGGTGGCTTCGGCGCAGCGGGCGTGGGCGCCGCCGGCACGTTCTCGAGGTCCTTGCGCAGCGCCGCGCGGACGGCCTCGGTCGGCGGGTCGAGCCAGCCGATCTTGAACCCTGTCTCGAGGTGGAGTTGTGCGTAGTCCTCGGCAAAGATCTCGCCGATCGCGCGCTCCCAGCCGAGCGAGTAGGTGTGCGAGACCTTGCCTTCGCCGAGAAGCTGGCCGATGCCACGGGCATCCCACCAGCTGGCGCTCCCGTTCGGCTCCCGTAGAGCCGCGCCGACGCCGCGGGCCGAGTCGATGTGATGGCCGTACTCGTGCACGAGGGTGTGCGACACGAGCTCCGACCTCCCGGCCGGCACCGTGATTCGCGCGCTGACCCCACGGCTGTAGCAGCCGCCCGCGTCGGCCCCGCAGATCTCCCGCAGCTCGCTGAAGGAGACGATCGTGAACGTGACGCGCGCGATCTCGTCGCCGTGCGCGGCGGTGCGCAACTGCTCGGCGTACCACTCGACGTCGACGTCGGCTGCGCGGACGTCGAACGTGATCTCCCGGCCGATCTGATCCTGACTCGTGACGATCTCGGCGGACGCGACCGGCGCCGCTCCGAGAGCCGCCAGCAGGGCGATCAGCATCATGCGTCTGCGCATAGAGCAGCCAAGGTAGCCGCGGCTTGCGACGAGTCCGTGAACGCCCGGTTGCGCGGGTGTTAAGAGCCTGTCGTCCCGTAGGCTGCGGTCATGCGAACGATGCCCCTCGGCAGCTCCGCCCTCCAGGTCACGGTGGTCGGCCTCGGCTGCAACAACTTCGGCGGCCGGATCGACGAGGCCGCATCACGCGCGGTGATCGACGCCGCCCTCGAGGCTGGCATCACGTTCTTCGACACCGCGGACGTGTATGGCAACCGGGGCGGCAGCGAGGAGATCATCGGCCGGGCTCTCGGCGGGCGGCGCGACCAGGTCGTGCTCGCGACGAAGTTCGGATCCGACATGGGCACCGGCGAGACGGCGCGGGGCTCGCGCTCGTACATCCGCACGGCTGTGGAGGCCTCGCTGCGGCGGCTCCAGACGGATCGGATCGACCTGCTCCAGTACCACAGCCCCGACGAAGTCACCCCGATCGAGGAGACGTTGGACGCGCTCGACGAGCTCGTGCGCGACGGAACGGTTCGCGCGATCGGCTCGTCCAACTTCAGTCCGTCCCTCGTGGAGGACGCGCGCACGGTCTCGGTTGCCGGGTCTCTGACCCCGTTCGTGAGCGAACAGAGCGAGTACTCCTGGCTCGTCCGTGACGCGGAGGACGAGCTGCTGCCCACGTGCGAGCGGTTGGGGATCGGCTTCATCCCGTTCTTCCCCCTTGCGAGCGGCCTCCTGACGGGGAAGTACAGCCGCGGCGCGGCGGCGCCGGAGGGGACGCGCCTGCACGGGCGCGAGCTCGACGAGGAACGGCTGGCGAAGGTCGAGCGCCTGCAGGCGTGGGCGGAGGAGCACGGCTGCACGCTGCTCGACGTGGCGATCGGCGGCCTCGCGGCGCAGCCTGGTGTCGCGTCGGTGATCGCCGGCGCAACGAAGCCGGAGCAGGTGCGCGCAAACGCTCGCGCGGGCGACTGGGAGCCGACGAGCGAGGAGCTGGAGTCGCTACGAGCCGCGGCTGACTGAGGACGACGGAGGCGGCGCCGACAGCAGCTCGGCGAGCAGTGCGGCGGCTTCGCCCACGGCCTCCTCGTGCAGCGCGTAGCGATACGAGCGTGCGTTGCCGCGGACCTCGACGAGCCCCGCCGCGCGCAACTGCGTGAGGTGGTGGTGCGCGGTCGACTTCGCGAGCCCGGTCAGCTCGGTCAGCTCGGTCAGCGAGGCGTCACCCGCGGCGAGCCGCCTCAGGATCAGGATCCGGCCATCGTCGGCGAGTGCTCGCCCGAATGCCAGCGCCCGCTCCCGCACGTCCCGTTCCGCCTCACGTGGCTCGTCGGCCGGGTAGCAGATGATCCTCGAATCGCGGTGCTGGCACAACAGGAGCCAGTGTCGGGCCGCCAGCTGCGGAACCAGCACGACGCGCGACGCTTCGGGCTCGCGCTCGTAGACGAAGCCTCGGGCAGCGCTCGCGATCAAGGCGTCGGGACTCACGCGGGCTGCCAGGGCGCGCTTGGCCTCCGCGTCGGCGTCGAGGATCGCCGCCACCTCGGCTTCGACGGGCTCGAAGACCTCGGCCGCGAAGCGACGGAGCGCGGCGACGAGCCGCCGCTTCGTCTCCGCCGCGGGGAGGGGTAGGAGTAGCCCGAGCGACTGGCGCGCCTTGCCCGCGTAGTAGCTCCTCGAGGCCGGGATCCTGACCGGGAAGCCGGCTGCGGAACGGCGCTGGCCCGACGAGCGTGCCGGCGAGCAGACCGAGAAGCTCGTGGAGAGGCTCGTCCGCATCGCCGGAAATCGGGGTGCAACGCCCGCTCAGGTCGCGATCGCCTGGCTGCGAGGCGCGCCGGGGCCGCCGACGCCCGGACCGCCGACACCCGGCCTGCCGACAATCGTGCCGATCGTCGGCGCCCGGACCGAGGCGCAGATGGTCGACAACCTCGGTGCGCTCGCGCTGGATCTCAGCGTGGACGAGTGGCGTGAGCTCGAGGAGGCCGGCCGGCCCGAGCTCGGCTTCCCGCGGTCGTTTCTCGAGTCGGAGAGCGTCCGGGGGCTGATCTACGGCGAGACGTGGGAGCGGCTGGAGGTCGTCGTACGCTGATCGCCGGCCGCCCTCCGAGCAAGCTCGTCGCGCAAAGCCGGCGCCACCTCCGTCCCGAAGAGTTCGATCGCACGCAGGAGCTTGTCGTGCGGGATCGTGCCCACGCTCAGCTGGAGCAGGAAGCGCTGGTGGCCGAAGAGCTCGTGCTGGAAGAGGATCTTCTCGACGATCTCCGGCGGACTGCCGACGAAGCTCGCGCCACGCAGTGCGCGCGAGGCGTCGAAGGCTTCCCTCGTCAGCGGCGGCCAGCCGCGCTCGCGGCCGATCCGGTTCATCATCGTCGCGAAGGGGCCGTAGGCCTCGTCGGCTGCTCGTGCCGACGTCTCGGCAACGAAGCCGTGGGAGTTGATGCTGAGCGACGGTTGCTCGTGCCCGGCTTCGCGCGCCGCCTGCCGGTGCAACGTGGCGAACGGCGTGAAGCGCTCCGGCAGACCACCGATGATCGCGAGCGCCATCGGTAAGCCCAGCGTGCCGGTGCGAACGGCCGACTCCGGCGTGCCGCCGACCGCGACCCAGACCGGCAGCGGCTCCTGCAGCGGGCGCGGGTACACGCCTCGGTCGGCGATCGGAGCTCGATGCACTCCCTCCCAGGTCACGCGCTCCGACTCGCGTAGCCTCAGGAGCAGCTCGAGCTTCTCGGCGAAGAGCTCGTCGTAGTCGCGCAGGTCGTAGCCGAAGAGCGGAAACGACTCGACGAACGAGCCACGGCCGGCCATGATCTCGGCGCGGCCACCCGACAGCAGGTCGAGAGTTGCGAAGTCCTGGAAGACCCGCACCGGGTCGTCCGATCCGAGCACGGACACCGCGCTCGTGAGACGGATGCGCGTCGTCCGCTCGGCGGCTGCCGCGAGCACGACCACCGGTGCGGAGACCGCAAAATCGGACCGGTGGTGCTCACCGACCCCGAAGACGTCGAGGCCAACCTGGTCGGCGAGCTCGATCTCTTCGATCAGATCCCGCAGTCGCCGCGCGGGCGACACCGTCCGGCCCGTCTCCGACTCGGGCGTCAGCTCAGCAAAGGTATAGATGCCCAGTTCCACTTCCACCGTCCGTCCATCCATCAAGTTACTTGATGACTCAACTATATCCGAAGTCGAGCCGGCTCTAAGCTTCAGCGATGGCCGGAGAGCGCCGCCCCACGACCCGCAGCGCGCGGAAGCGCGGGGAGCGTGAGCGTGCGGCCGGCCTCGATGACAACGACGAGGCCGCTCGCTGGCTGGACGAGCACGATCCCGAGCCACCTCCCGCGGCACCGAAAGCGGCCTCGAAGTCGAAGGGGATCCACCAGTGGCGACAGCGCGGCGGCGGCAAGCCTCCGGCCTAGGAGGTCTTGGCGAAACATCGGCTGATCCGCCAGGGCGCGCATCGCACACCGGCAACGGGCTCCGCCAACCCCTCGTAGGTCAACAGGCGGTTCAGGTGCCTGGACTTCCTGCCGATGGGGACTCGGCGATGACGACTGCACGGTTCAGCCGGCTCGACACGGAGGACGCGACGCAGATCCTTCGCTGGCGCCTGCGCACGCTGGCGGCAGCCGGCTACGAGCTCGACGACGCCGTCGTGCTCGCGAGCAACGTCCAGATCGACCTGAAGGCCGCCGTGGAGCTGATCGAGGGCGGCTGTCCGTCGGCCACGGCCGTGCGCATCCTGATCTAGCTCTCGGCGGTCTTGGCGGCGTACAGCTGGTACGGCAGCACGTCCAGCACGCGCCGGCGCGGATCCGGGACCGTGAAGAAGCGCTCGAGGGCGAGCGGCTCGAGCCAGCCGAGGTCGTCCCGCGCCGCGAGAACCCGACGCACGGCGTCCCGATCACCACCGAGCGCGACGTGCCCGATCCTCCCCTGCCATGGCCCGAGCACGCGGGCCGCCTCCTCAGCAGCCACCTCGATCAGCTCCCTCTCCTGCCCCTCGCGCCGCCTGCGGAACCGGTTCGCGGATGAGCCGCCCTTCTTGTGCCGCCCCTTGACGAAGCGCGAGCCGACCTTGGACACGAGAAGTCGCTCCCCCTCGAAGACACCGACGGCGAAGCCGCCCAACCGGACGAGCAGCGCCGCGACCGTCCGGTCTTCGGCGAGCGCGGCGAGCAGCGGCCGGACGACGAGACGCTCATAGTCGCCCTCGTGCATGAGCCCGAAGGGTGGCGTGACGAGGAGCGTGGTCTCGGGAAGCTCGAGCCGAGCGCTGCCGCCGGCATACACCGTACGCCCGGGCTCACCCTCGAGCGGCGCGAGCCGCTTGGCGAGGTTCGCTCGCCCGATGTAACGCGTCTCGAGCACGGTTGCCACCGTAGATGGGCAGAGGGTGGACGGGGGAAGGAAGACGGACAGAGACGCCGTTCCTCACGACAACTCAGCACGACCACGAATCGCTGGCTGAAACGCTGTGGTTCGCCATCGACTCGGCGCTAGCAGAGAACGCGAAGGATGTTCGCGAGAGCGCCGTTGTGATCGGAACCGATCGTGCTGAGTGGCGTCGAGAGATTCAAAGCAGACTCAGCGATGTCGAAAGAACTTCGACGCCATGTGCTGGAGGACTTGTCCGAGTGACTGCACAGCGGTCGGCCTATCACCGGCTGAGAGAGCTCAGGAATGCTCCCGACCGATCTCTTCGCGTCAGACGATCGGAGTACGGTTGCGAATGAGGCCTCCAGGACGAAGCGGTTCGAGAGCGCGGACGAGAACCGCGAGACGATGCCAATGTTCCCATTCGAGACCGAATACCCCGGCGTCAACGGCTCGGTTGGGCCAACGTTCAGGAATGTCTAGAAGTCGATGCGCATCACGACCCGGCGGAGCGTCGGCCGGCTGACCTCCGCGAACCCGGCGGCGGCGAAGATGCTGCGGCTGCCGACATGGAGCTCTCCCCAGGTGATCTCCTGCCCGGGCTGCGTGAGCATCGGGTAGCCCTCGAGCGCACGTGCGCCGCGCTTCCGAGCGAAGTCGACGGCGGCGCGCGCGAGCGCGCGGCTGATCCCGCGGCGGCGGAAGCCCGTGCGGGTGACGAAGCAGGTCACAGCCCAGACGCTGTCGTCGGTCTTGTCCTCCGCGCGGCCCGCCCAGGGGACGCGGGTCTTGAGCAGCAGGCGCGGGTAGGCGATGCGCGGCTCGACCGCGCACCAGCCGACGGGCTCGCCGTCGAGGTAGGCGACGAGGCCGCTCGTCGTGCCCGACTGCGGGTGACCACAGTCGGTCTGCGTGCGGAGCCGGAAAGCCAGCTCCTCGGCGCCGACCGACGCCCAAGACTCCCTCGGCTGCATCTTGTATCGCTGGCACTGGCATCTGGACGGATCGCCACGCGTGCCGAGCACGGCCTGGAGATCCTCCGAGCTCGCCTCGTTGGCGGGGACGATCGTGACCTCGGGCGTCATCGTCAGGTCGGCCATGCAAACACCGTACTGATGGTCCGCCAGGGGGAGAGCCGCTCTCGCGGGCCAGTGTTCAGCAATTTTCCCTCGATCACAGAAGCGCCTCGATTTCGAACAGAGCGCTGATGATCGGGCCGTCCCAGTCGGTCTCGCGTTCGTAGACGGAGTCGACTCCGACTTCGATCCGATCCGCGGCGAGCCCGCTTTCGAGGAACTGGTCGGCTGCTAGGGGGCACTGGCTCACGAAGGAATCTTGCCCGCCACCTCCCAGATGTGGCCGTCGGGGTCGGTGAAGCTTGCGGTGCGGAGCCCCCAGTCGCGGTTTATCGGACCGTTGAGCAGCTCGACACCGCGCGAGGCAAGTTCGGCACACGCGGCATCGGTGTCGTCGACCCAGATCGTCAGCTGGAACCGCGACGGCGCCTCACGGGTACCGACCGGCGCAGGATCGATCAATTCGCGCGCGGCTCCGTACTCGAGCAGATTGACGATCGTGCCCTCGAACTTGTACGCGATCGAAACGTCGTCCTCGTTCATGACCGTCACGTCGAAGACCTTCTCGTAGAACGCTTTGGCTCGCCTCCGATCCTCGACAAACATCGTGATGGCACCAACGCTCTTCAGCGATTCGCTCATTTTCTGAGACCCTTTCCGGAGGTGGGTCGGACACAAGCCGTGATGGCTCGCGAAGGATAGGACTGGCCAGGGAGAGAAAAGTCATCGGCCTGTTGAAGCTTTCTTCGGATGCGCGAAAGCGGGCCCAGCCTGGGCCAGCGATGCTGGAATGTCACATGAAGGGTCAGCGGTTAGACTCGCAACTGTGGCGTTTCCGGCGTAGTTGATCCCACCTGTCCACGTCTTCGGGCGCACTCCCTGGTGCGGCTCGCGGCGGGGCGGCTGACACGCACCGGCCGTCGGTGGCGTGCATCGGCGGCTGATAACGAGATCAACTAGGAGGAAACCGTGGTCAATGAAGCACGCCTTGAACGTGTCGCATCGGGGCTGGCACCCGTCACGCCGGGATGGTTCATCGTCAACACAGCTGACGCCGCCTGGGTCAACAACGTGTGGTCTGGCGGCGTCTGCATCTTCGAGTCCGACGACTTCGTGCTGCGAGGCCGACCCGATCTAACCGAGTACGTCAAGCCGAACGCCGGGTTCACGATCCGCGTCGTGCCGCCGGGACAACCAGCAGATCTCTACCACGCAGAGTCGGTCCAAGAGGACTTCCTCATCTTGATGGGCGAGTGTGTGCTCATCATCGAAGACCAGGAACGGCACCTGCGGGCTTGGGACTTCGTGCACTGCCCGCCGATGACCGCGCACACATTCGTCGCGACGGAAACAGGGCCATGCGTGATCCTCGCCGCGGGAAACCGGCGCGACGATCTTGAGCGGGTGTACCGCCGATCCGAGGTCGCGCTCCGCTACGACGCGGGACCTGATGTCGATACGACTGATCCTGAGCGCCGAGGGCGATGGGAGGTTCAGCGTCCAAACCACTGGGACGAACTCCCGTGGGCTGAACGGCCGTAGCTCTCGCTGGTGCGCTGCGGTGTTCCGACGGAGTGCCGCAGCGCACCAAATGAAGACAGGCCGAGCCCCTCGCCTGGGCCGCGTCCTCTCGCTTGAAAGACGACGACCGTTCAGTGGCTCCAGGAGGGCTGCGTTCCCCGCTGGATGAGGAGCACCGGACGACCTCATCCAACCGCGACGCGGTAGATCGCCCCGCTCCGCTCGAATGCGACCGAGCGTCCGTCGGGGCGAAGGTCGGGCTCCGATGCTTGGAGCCCTCGTCGGGTTGCGGACGAGCCGACCCCGTCCGCACGTTGAAGAGCGCGATCGCTCCGGGGCGCTCGATCGCGTTGTCCATCCCCTCCCCACACGAGCTTCAGCTAGAACGCGGAAGCTGCGTCGGCGGGTCGGCCTAGGCGCCTTCCTCGAGCACCGACAGGATATTTCCGGCTGGATCCTTGAACCAGGCGATGTTGGGGCCCTCACCCCTGCTCCGAGCGATGCCCTTCTCGTCCGTCTCGATCTCGCCGCTGTAGTGCTCGAAGCGGACTCCCGCCTTCGTCAGCCCGTCGACGGCGGCGTCGATGTCCTCGACCGGAAAGTTGAGGACGGTGAAGCTCGCAGGAGCGTGATCGTCCTTCGGGTAGACGAACACCTCGCCGCCGCCGCCGAGGTGCAGCCCCAGGCCACCCATCTCCTCGGAGACGCTCAGCCCGAGTGTCTCGCCGTAGAACCTCTTCGCCGCTCCGATGTCATTCGCGGAGAAACCTGAGAACGCCTTCGTGTCCTTGAACATCGTCTTGCTCCTCTCTCGATCAGCTGGGTTCGGCGGCTGCGGGTGCGCCGCGCGGGTCGGTGCCTTCGTGTGCGGACGCGGGGGCGCCGGAGCGAAGCGCCAGGGCCCCCACCACCGCAGCGGCGGCGGCGAACACGGCGCCCACGACGAAGGCCACGTGGTAGCCCCCGGCAAGCGCAGCGAGCGAGCCGTCGCCCGAGGCGCGCAGGCTGTCCGTTCGTGAGGCGGCGAGACTCGCGAGCACGGCGAGACCGAGGGCGCCGCCCATCATGAACGAGGTGTTCACGATGCCCGAGGCCAGCCCTGCGTCATTCGGCTCGACATCGCTCATTGCCGCCAGGAGAATCGGGTTGAACGCGATGCCCGCGCCGAATCCGAGCAGAACCATGCTCGGGAGCACGTCGGTCACGAAGCTCCCGTCCACCGGCGCCCGCGCGAAGAGCAGGAGCCCCACCGCTGCGACCAGGAGGCCCATCGTCAGCGGGAGCTTGTTCCCGAAGCGCATGACGAGCCGTGCTGAGAGGCCGACGGAGAACACCGCCATGATCAGGTTGGCGGGCAGGAAGGCAAGCCCGACCTGCAGTGGGCTGTACTCGAGCACCAGTTGCAGATAGAGGGCGGAGAGGAAGAACCAGGCGAACATTGCCGCTGCCCAAAGAACGCCGACGACGTTCGCCGTCGCGACGTTGCGGAGACGGAAGAGCCCGAGCGGCATCAGGGGCGAGCCGGCTCTGGCCTCGATGCGGAGGAAGAGCGCCAGCAACACCGCCGCGGCGGCGAGCAGACCGAGCGTCTGACCGGACGTCCACCCCGTCTCGTTGCCGTTCACGATCGCGTAGACGGCAAGCATCAACGACGTCGTCACCGTCACTGCGCCGGCGACGTCGAGCCGCCCGTCGGCTGCCTCTCCGCCGCCGCCGGGAAGCAGGGCGAGGCTCAGAGCGATCACGACGCCACCGACCGGGATGTTGACGAGGAAGATCCAATGCCAGTTGAGGACGTCGGTCAGGATCCCACCGAGGAGCACGCCGATGCTGCCGCCGCCGGCGGCGACGAAGCCGATCACGCCCATTGCCTTCGCGCGCTCGGCCGGCTCCGTGAACAGAGTCATGATCAGCGACAGCGCAACCACAGCGACTACCGCGCCGCCGAGCCCTTGTACCGCCCGTGCACCGACGAGGAACTCCTGCGAGGACGCGAGGCCGCAGGCAAGCGATGCCGCGGTGAAGAGCGAGATCCCGGCGAGGAACAACCGCCGCTGCCCGTAGAGGTCACCGAGCCGCCCGCCCAGGAGCAGGAAGCCGCCGAAGGTGAGGAGATAGGCGTTGACGACCCACGCGAGCGAGGTCTCCGAGAACCCGAGATCCTCCCGGATCGACGGCAGCGCGACGTTCACGATCGTCGTGTCGAGGACGATCATCAGATCGCCCAGGCACAGGACGAGCAGCGCCAGCCAGCGCGTGCGGTTGTCCAGAGTCTTCATCCCTTCCCCTCCTTGCGTTCTCATCGGTTTGGTGGGTGTAGACCGGCCCGCGGTGGAGAACTCATCGGTCGCCGTGTCGATGAGTTTCGCTCCTTGCTGCGGTCTACCTCGAGATGGTCTCGCCACCGCCGACCGCGATCGCGTTCGCGATCTACGGTCCGATTTCCCGGACGGATCTGGCCGGTCTCTGCGAGCGTGTCTGCACGCTGCTGGCCGAGAGAGGACCCGCCGTCGCGCACTGTGACGTGAGCCGTGTCGGCGTCGACGCGGTCACGGTCGAGGCACTAGCACGGCTCCAGGTCGCGGCACGGCGGCATGGCTGCCAGGTGCACTTGCGACGGGCGTCGAGCCACCTGCTCGAGCTCGTCACCTTCATGGGCTTGCGCAATGTCCTGCCGAACGAGATGCTTGATCGGAAATTCACGCCGGCCGGATGACGCCCGACCTCGCCGTCGAGACTCCGTGTGAAAGCCTCGATCGCCGCACACGCCGGCTGAAACCGCCCTCTGCGGACTGGACTCGCGAGCCGCCGAGGACGAGAGCATCAGGATCACACCGGAGCCTTGGGCGGTCATGCGCCGCGCGGCCGCGGTGGCGGTGAGGAAGTGCGTGCACATGGCCTGCGTCACGGGGCGCGTGAAGTCGTCCGGCGCCAGCATCTCGATCCTCCTGGCGAACGTGCTCTAGGTGCTGATGCTGGAGGTGCCGCCCCAGTCCTCGGGTGCGACGTCGGCGATCGACTGCGAGAACGACCAGCGGTGGCCGGCGAGGTCCTCGGCCGTGTACTGCCTCTCGCCGTAGGGGCAGTCGGTCGGTGGCTGCAGGATCCGCGCTCCATGCTGCCGGGCGTGCTCGTAGTGGCTATCCGCAGCTTCGACGCGAACCAGCACCGAGTGACTGACCGGGCCTCCTCGATGCTCGGTCAAGGCGACGGCCCCGTCGCCGATGGCGAGCTGAGCGCGGTGGCTTCCTGCTCGCCAGCGCTCCGTCAAGCCGAAGGCCTCGCGGAGCCATTGAATCGCCTCGACCACGTCGTCGTAGGCCAGCTCGGGAATGACCGCGCACGCCGGCATGGAACGATTCGCCAGCATCTCTCTCGCTACGCCTCGAGTCGCGGCGGCAAGCCGAAGAGCGGGAACACCTTCTCGGTGTCGAGGAAGAACGTGAACTCGACGACCTTCCCCTCCGAGATCTCGAGCACCTGGAGCGCCCACGGCTCGTAGCCCTCGCCCGAGGCGCTCGGCTTGTACTGCCCGAACGCCGGCGCGCCGTTTGCCGCCACCGTGGGAATCACCCGAGAGCCACGGCAGCTGGCACCCGGCCCGACCCACCACTGAAGGATGTCGTCCCGGCCGCTCAGCCACAGGTCGTACGGAGGCATCGACTGCGTCGCGTCCTCGTGGATCAGCGCCGTCAGCGCGTCCATGTCGTAACGCTCGAACGCCTCGACATAGCGCTGGAGGAGCGCGCGACTCGTCTCGTCCAGCTGCGGCGATGCATCCGTCTTGCTCATGTCGCTCGAGGCCAGGCCGGCACGCGCCCGCTGCAGAGCGCTGTTCACCGACGCAACGCTCGTCTCGAGGAGCTCCGCGACTTCTGTCGCCTTCCAGCGCAGAACCTCGCAGAGAATGAGAACGGCGCGCTGGCGCGGCGGCAGGTGTTGCAGGGCTGCGACGAACGCAAGCCTGATCGTCTCGCGAGCTTCGGCGACCCCCGCCGGATCTCCCTCCGGCACGACGAGGCCGTCCGGCACCGGTTGGAGCCACGTCGCCTCCGGAAGCATGCGCAGATTGGACTCGATCGGAGCCTGCGCCGGACCGAGGTCGATCGGAAGGGAGCGCTTCTGGCGCCCGCTCAGCATGTCCAGGCACACGTTCGTCGCGATCCGGTAGAGCCACGTCCGCAGCGCAGCGCGGGCCTCGAAGCTGTCGAAGCTGCGCCACGCTCGGACAAGCGTGTCCTGGACGGCGTCTTCCGCCTCGAACGGAGACCCGAGCATCCGGTAGCAGTAGGCCGTCAGCTCCTGCCGATGCTGCTCGAGGCGCGCACCGACATCGCCGGAGGCGGACCTCACAGACAGCGACGAATCCTGCACGACCCTCATGGTAAGCGCTCGCCCCGAAACGCCAAGACAGCGGCTGCTGAGCAGCGCTCCCAGGCAACCCGAGGCCACCGCCGGCCTCGCCGCCCGCTTCTCAGCGGAGCGCTGCATGGCGTCTCTGACCACCGGCTGATCTCCGAACACCGGAATGACAGCGACCCGGCGGGCGTTGGAGTGCTCGAGCCGGCAGTTGGGGCCGCGCGGCACCGATCAGTCAGACCGATCGATCAGGAGGAGAAGCCATGGCACGTGCATCGTGGAACGGAACGACGATCGCCGAGAGCGACGACACGGTCGTCGTCGAGGGCAACCACTACTTCCCGCTCGAGGCCGTCAAGCGGGAGCACCTGCGAGCGAGCGAGAAACACACCACCTGCCCTTGGAAGGGCGAGGCGAGCTACCTCTCGCTCGAGGTCGACGGTCAGGAGAATCCGGACGCTGCCTGGTACTACCCCGAGCCGAAGTCCGCCGCCGCCGAACTCAAGGATCGCGTCGCCTTCTGGCGCGGCGTTGAGGTCGAGTCGGGCTAACTCCCGCCGTCAGCGAGCTCGACGTGGCGCACGGGAATGGCGGACGTCTCAAGGGCGGCGGCCACGGTCTCGTCTTCGAGCCAGCTCGAGCTCTCGCCGGATCGCGTCACGACGACGATCTCGTCCGCAGCGAAGTTGCGGAGTGCGTCCGCGACGGCCTGCGCTGCATCCGTGTCGTGACTCGTGCGGTCGATCTCGACCGACGAAGCCTCGACCGCGTCGGCGGCGTCGCTGGCGGCCTGACGAGCTTCGGCGCGCGCGTCGTCCTCGTCGTTCGTCAGCCAGCCGAGCTTCGAGACCTCCGTTGCGGGCGCGACGATCCGCACGTTCGCATCGTCTGCACCAACGGCGGTGCGCAACTCCTCGGTCAACTCACCCTGTCCGGCAGCCACAGTGGTGACGAGTAGGACGTTCTTCACGAGGTCCCGCTTGCCCCGGTCGGGCGAGACCAAAACGCCGAACGCCACGAGCAGTTCGCCCCAAGGTCCGCATTTTCACCTCCAGCTCACAGGCGCGTAACCCATCTCCCGGCCGGTGTGGGTCAGGCTCGCTCCGACCTGTGATCGATCGGGAGGGACTGATGAAGTTGACACGTACGAGCAAGCTGCGTTGGGCCGCAGTCGCCGCGGTGCTGATGGCTGTCGCGGCCGCCGCGGCCGCCACCCAGAGCCAGGCGAGCGGCACGCGCGACGATGGTCGCCGGCGGGGCGAGCCGATCGTGATCGCGCATCGCGGCGCGAGCGGCGATCGCCCCGAGCACACGCTCGCCGCTTACGAGCACGCGGCCGATCTGGGGGCCGACTACATCGAGCCGGATCTCGTGTCGACGAAGGACGGCATCCTCGTTGCCCGCCACGAGAACGAGATCAGCGGCACGACGGATGTCGCCGAGCGCCCCCAGTTCACCGCGCGCAGGACGACGAAGCTGATCGACGGAGTCTCGACTACCGGCTGGTTCACGGAGGACTTCACGCTCGCCGAGCTCAAGACCCTGCGCGCGAAGGAGCGGATTCCCCTGATCCGGCCCCAGAACACGGCGTTCGACGGCCTCTACGACGTGCCGACACTGCAAGAGGTGATCGACCTCGCCAAGCGCAAGGTCGTCGGTATCTATCCGGAGACGAAGCACCCGACCTACTTCGACTCGATCGGGCTCTCATTGGAGGAGCCGCTCATCGCGACGCTGAAGCGCAACGGCTGGGACGGCTGGCGCGCGCCCGTCTACATCCAGTCCTTCGAGGTCGCGAACCTGAAGGAGCTCGACGGGATGACGAGCGTGCCACTCGTCCAGCTGTTGAACGCATCCGGGCAGCCGTACGACTTCACGGTTGCCGGCGATCGACGGACGTACGCCGACCTCGCCACACCAACCGGGCTCGCTGAGGTGGCGCAGTACGCCGAGGGCGTCGGAGTGAACAAGAACCTGATCGTGCCGCGCGATTCAGCCAACCGCCTGCTTCCGCCGACCTCACTCGTCGGCGATGCGCACGCGGCCGGCCTGATCGTGCATGCGTGGACGTTCCGGAACGAGAACGAGTTCCTGGCGGCGGACCACCGCCGCGGGAACCCGGCGAGCCCCGTCTACCGGCTGGCGATGGGCGATGCCGCCGCCGAGTACCGGCTCTTCTTCGGCCTGGGCATCGACGGGCTCTTCAGCGACAACACCGACACGGCCGTCGCCGCGCGAGAGCGGCGCTCGGCCGGCGGCCGCTTCGGCGGCTGAGCGAGAGGTTCGGGGAGGGGTTTCGGCTCGTGCGCGGCCCCCTCCCCTGGCCCGTGCTCCTCCCGCTCCGCAGCAGACGCACGGTTCACGTTGGGCATCCCCACGCCGATGGCGGAGACTGCGATCTGGGGCGAGAGTGTGGGGCGCGCCCAGGGAGGTGCGGCACCTCCCAAACACGATCGCGAACCTCGAGTGCCCGTGGGGGACGGGTGACTCGGGCGGCAACGGCCGCGGGGCGCGCCCACAGATTCAACGATACGCGCTCCGGTCCAGTTACGCCCGAACCGCCGAGGTCACACCTTCGCCTGAGACCCGCTCCGGGTGCAGGCGCATCCGGGTCGAGCGTGGGAACAGACGGAGACTCGCTCGCCGCGACAGCGAGCGTCATCCCGACGCGAGCTTGTAGCCCACCTCTCGCACGGTGACGATCCGTTGCGGGCTCGCCGGATCGGTCTCGATCTTCTGGCGGAGATTGTAGATGTGGACGTCGCAGGCCCGAGCATCACCGACGTATGTTGTCTCCCAGAGGTGCTCCATGATCTGCGCGCGCGACAGGACTTGCTCTGGCCGCTCGGCGAGGAAGTCGAGGAGCTTGAACTCGGACGGCGTCAGCGGGACGGGCTTGCCGTCGATCTCGACCCGGTGGCGGGCGAGATCGATCGTGAGCGCCCCGATGGAGCGGATCCCCACCCCAGCGGCGGAACGCTCGAAGTCGCGCCGGCGCAGGATCGCGTGCACGCGGCTGACGACCTCCGCTACGGAAAAGGGCTTCGTGACGTAGTCGTCGGCGCCCAACTCGAGGCCGAGGACACGATCGAGCTCGGAGTCCTTGGCAGTCAGCATCAGGATCGGGACGATGCTGTCGCTGCGGAGGCGCCGGCAGACCTCGGTGCCCGAGAGTCGCGGCATCATGACGTCGAGCAGCACGACGTCGTAGCTCTCGCTCCTCGCGGCCTGCAGCGCCGATTCACCGTCGGTGACGGCATCCACGTCGAACCCCTCGGCGGTAAGCGCGTAGACGACGGCGTCGAGGATGTCCTGCTCGTCGTCGGCGATCAGGATCCGGCCGGTCATCTACGCGACCTCCGCGATCGGAAGCGTGATCCGAACGGTGGTTCCTGCGTCGACGGCCGAATCCAGCTCGATGGTGCCGTCGAGTGCCCGCACGGCCTGTCTAACGATCGCGAGGCCGAGACCGAAGCCATTGGCGTCGTGCGTACCGCCACGGTAGAAGCGGTCGAAGATACGGGGCTGCATCTCGCTCGGAATGCCGTCGCCGGTATCGACAAGCTCGATCGCGACCTTGTCGTCGCCGCGCGGCCGCGCAGTAATCCTGATCCGCCCGCGACGGGTGTGCTGGGCCGCGTTGGCCGCGAGATTCGAGAACACCTGCTCGACGAGATCGAGCTCTGCCAGAACCATAAGGCCGACAGGACAGTCGACCTCGACCAGAACCTGGTCGTTGGTTTGCAGTGAGGCGGCGACCTCCTCGAGTAGCGAGCAGAGGTCGACCGCCACCGTCTGCACTACCTCCTCGCCCGTCTGCGCGCGAGCGAGCACGAGCAGGGAGCGGCTGAGCCGCGCAAGCCTTCTCGACTGCCGGTCGATGATCGCCAGGAAGTGATCCCGCTCGGGAAGGCGATCCTTCGCGCCCGCCTCGAGCACCTCGACCGCGCTTGAGATCGCGGCGACCGGCGTCCGCAGCTCGTGCGCGGCGTTCGCCACGAACTCACGCTCGATCTGCTCGCGACGTTCGAGCTCCGACACGTCGGCAATAACGAGAACGGCGGTCGGGGAGCCCTTGTCGGCAGGTATCCCGTAGACCGTGTAGAGGAGCCCCTCTCGCGGCGAAACGCGAACGCGCTTGACCTTCGCCCCTTCCACGAAGAGATCGCTCGCGAACGACCGGAGCGGGAAGTCCGGCCAGGGCTCGGGCAGTGGCGTTCCTTCGACCAGCCCCTTGACGAGCACGCGAGCGGCGTCGTTCGCGCTCTCGACATTCAGCTCTGCATCGAGCGTCAGCACGCCGTGATCGAGCCGTTCGAGCGTTCGGCGCAGTCGTAAACGCTCGGCCTGGAGTCGCTCGAAGGATTGCTGGAGCCGCATCCGCATGCGGTCGACCATCACGGCAAGCGAGCCCACCTCATCGTGGAAGCGCGGCTCGAGACGGTGGCTGAAATCGCCGGACTCGATCGCGTGCGCCGCCTTGCCGATCCGGCGCAGCCGCCGGGTCGTCAGCGTCGCGATCAGAAGTCCCGCAAGTCCACTCAGGGCGACGGCCAGCGTCACAACAGGCAGAATCTGATCGCGGATCACCGTCATCGTCGACCCGTAGCCGGGCTGAAGCGAATAGGTGAGGAGCGCGGCGGCCGAATCCCAGGGCATCGGCAGGGCGACGACCGTGACGCGACCCTCGTCATAGCTGCGGACGTAACGCCGGCCATCGAGCGCCGCGCCGACCGCGGCATCGGCCTGTGGGATCGACCGGAGCTCAGTCTGCGCGGCGCGGGCAGGCGTGATCGGGCGGCCGGTATTGTCGAAGAGGAAGAGTGCCAGCCGGCGGCGCTCAGAGACGGTCTCGAGCGCCTCGCCGAGGTTGCCGCGCACCAAGGACGTCCGTAGGGCGGCTCCGGCGGCGATGCTGTTCGCGACCGCCCGCGCCTCCGCGTCCTTTCGGAAGGCAGTCTCCGACCGCAGCATCAGCCCCTCTGCGACGAGCACAGCGGTTAGCGCAGCAATGACGGCAAAGGCCAAACCGAGCCACCACCGCATGCTCAGAGACCAGGGGCGCACAGGTTCATTCTGCCTCGCTCGGCCCGGATCGACACGGCGCTCGAGCCGTGTTAGCGAATCTTCAGAAACGACCGCACCTCCCGGCGAAGGCGGTTCCGGCCAAGGTACCAGCTCATCCTGCAACCAAAACGCAGAGAACACACGCAGCGCGCCAGTCTGGGCCGTGAAGCGCCCGAGCCTGGGCGCGACGTAAGGAAACGTTCATGCCTATTGCTGCAGGCATGAGGGAATGTCGCACGCAGATGACTGCCAACTCCCTCCGCAGCGTGCGCGGCCTCCAGCTCGAGCGTCTCTTCGTCGAGCATGGCGCCCGGGCGGAGCACCTTCTCTGCACCTCCGACATCGAGCCATACCGCCTGGAGGAGCTGCTGGCGCAGGCCGACGAGGAGACGCTCGAGCTCTGGCACGGTCTGACGCTCGGATACACGGATCCGGGCGGCCACCCACTGCTGCGCGCCGAGATCGCCGGGTTGTACTCGGGGCTCGAGCCGGCCGACGTGCTGACCTTCGCCGGGGCGGACGAGGCGATCTTCCTCACGCTCAACGCCACCCTTCGACCCGGTGACCACGCGGTCGTCACCTGGCCGGCGTACCAGTCGCTGCACGAGGTCGCCGAGGCCGCGGGCGCCGAGGTGACCCTGCTTCGCCTTGACCCTCGCGAGGGGTGGGAACTGGATATCGCGGCGCTCCGTCGCGCGATCAGGCCGACGACGCGCGTCATCGTCGTCAACTTTCCGCACAACCCCACCGGCGCGCTCCCGAGCCGGGAGACCTTCGACGAGGTGGCGGCGATCGCCGCCGAGGTCGGAGCGGTTCTCTTCTCCGACGAGGTCTACCGGTTTCTCGAGCACGATCCGGCCGACCTGCTGCCGGCGGCTGTCGAGTACGGCGGCCGGGCGGTCAGCGTCGGAGTGATGTCGAAGTCGTTCGGTCTTGCGGGCCTCCGCATCGGCTGGCTCGCGACCCGAGATCGGGAGCTCCTGTCCCGGATCGGGACCCTCAAGGAGTACATCTCCTCGTGCAACAGCGCCCCCAGCGAGCTCCTGGCCCTCGCCGCTCTGCGCTCGAGAGGCCGCGTGCTCGAGCGCAGTCGCTCGCTGCTGACGCGGAACCTAGCGCTGCTCGATCGCTTCTTCGACGACTGGGAGGGCGTCTTCGAATGGGTGCGGCCGCGCGCGGGCTGCGTCGCCTTCCCGCGCCTGCACGCGCCGCTCGGCGCCGAGGAGCTGGCGGTTCGGCTCGTCGAGGAGGAGGGTGTGCTGCTCGTTCCCGGCTCCGTCTACGACTTTCCCGGCAATCACTTCCGGATCGGCTTCGGCCGCGCCGACTTCCCCGAGGCGCTCGACCGGCTCGAGCGGTTCGCTGCCCGTGCGCTCATCGGAGCACGCGCATGATCGACGTGATCCTGCCCGTGCTGAACGAGGCCGCGGCGTTGCCCTGGGTGCTCGGCCGCATGCCCGCCGGCTACCGTCCGATCGTCGCCGACAACGGCTCGAGCGACGGCTCCGGCGAGCTCGCCGAGCGACTCGGCGCGTACGTCGTGCGCGAGCCGCAGGCCGGCTTCGGCGCCGCCTGCTTTGCCGGCTTGACGGCCGCGACCTCGGAGCTCGTCTGCTTCATGGACTGCGACGGCTCCCTTGATCCACGTGCGCTCCCTGCAGTGACCACCCCGATCGACGAGGGTCGCGCCGACCTCGTCCTCGGTGAGCGCCGCGCAGCTCGAGGAGCCTGGCCGGCACACGCGCGCGTTGCGAACCGGCTGCTCGCGCTCGAGTTGCGCCGCCGCACGGGTCTGCCGCTACGCGACCTCGGGCCGATGCGCGCCGCGCGCCGTGAGGGCTTGCTTGGGCTCGGCCTCTCCGACCGGCGCTTCGGCTGGCCGCTCGAGATGGTCTTGCGAGCGCACGCGGCAGGCTGGCGGATCGCAGAGGTTCCGGTCGAGTATCTGGCCCGCTCCGGCCGCTCGAAGGTCACCGGCACCGTGCGCGGCACAGCCCGTGCGGTCGTAGACATGGGGCGGCTCCTCCGATGAATGCCGGCGCAGAAGCGGAGACGAACAGCGTCCTCTACATCGCGGCGAAGGCGCCGCGGCCCGGCGAGGTCAAGACGCGGCTTGCTGCAGCGATCGGGGACGCGGCTGCCACAGGTCTCTACGGCGCGTTCTTGCGTGATCTGGCAGTCCGGTTCCCGCACGCAGCGTGGTTCGTGACGCCGGCCGCCGCGTGGAGGCGCGAGACGCGCTCCTACATCGCTCCAGCTGCACGCGTGCTCGGACAGCCGCGGGGCAGCTGGACCGAGCGTCAGCGGGCACTCTTCCGCGAAGCAGCCATGCGTGGAGAGGAGCGCGTCGTCCTGATCGCCTCCGACTCGCCGCAGATCCGGGAGGAGGTCGTGGCGGAGGCCTTTGCGCGACTGGAGCGCGACGACCTCGTGCTGGGGCCGGTCCTCGACGGCGGCTACTACCTGATCGGCATGCGTGGCTGGCACGACGTGCTCGCCGGTCTTCGGATGAGCACCGGAGTGGTGCTCTCGAAGCTCGTGCAGAAGGCTCGCCGGCAGGGACTCACCGTCTCGCTCCTCGAGCCGACCTACGACGTCGACGAGCTTGCCGACCTGGAGCTGCTCGAGCTCGACGCAGCCGTTCGCGAGGACCTGCAGGCGACACGAGCGGCGCTCGCAGCCCTGCGAGCCAACCGCCCGGAGGGGTCGGAGACAAGGGTGCTGACGTGATCGCCGGTGTGGTTGCAGGCCTTGCAGCGCTCTTCCTCTCGCTCGTTCTGCGGCTCGCGCTCGGAGTGCCTCTGCCGGTGGATTTCGTCAGCGACCGCTTCCTGCCGTTCGTCCCGGTCGGGATCTTCGTCCCGAGTCTGGGCGTCGTGGGCGGGCCGATCCTCGCGAAGATGCTCGCCTTCTACTCGAGCCTCCTGGCGCTCCCGGCGATCGGCCTCGCCGCCGGCCGGGCCTACGCACGCCTCTCACGGCGGCGACTCGCCGTCCCGCTCGTTGCCGGGCTCCTGGCCTGGCTGGCCGCAGTCGCGGTGCTCTGGCCGGCGCTCGCCTCGAACTACCACGGGCTTCCGCCCGGACACGCGCGGTTGCTGAGCGCCGCCTCGCTGCTCGCGCTCGTCGGGATCTTCGTCGGCGTCCTCGTGACCGCCCGGAGAGACACATGAACCGCCGCGATCTCGTCCTGCGCGCGGCTGCCGGTGCACTCGTCCTCGGCTCGGGCGGTCTCGCGGAAGTCCTGCGCCGGCAATCGGTGTTCGGCTACGAGGGAATGGAGGTGCTCGGTCCGCAGGTGGCGCCGATCACGCCGAACAAGAGCTTCTACGTCGTGACGAAGAACCTGATCGACCCGCGCGTCGACCGCGACCGCTGGCGGCTCCGGCTCGGCGGTCTCGTCGACAACCCGATGACCCTCGACTTCAGCGAGGTTGGCAGCCTGCCGACGATCGAGCAGGAGACGACGCTCGAGTGCATCTCAAACGGGGTTGGTGCCGGCCTGATGAGCAACGCCGTCTGGCGGGGGATCCCCCTGCGCGAGCTGATCGGCGAGGCCCGCCCGAATGCTGGCGCGCGTCGCGTCTTCCTCCACGCCGCCGACGGCTACACCCATTCGACCACGCTCGAGAAGGCCCTCGAGCCGACAACGCTCCTCGCCTTCGAGATGAATGGCGAGCCGCTGCCGGATCGGCACGGCTACCCCGCCAGGCTGATCGTTCCCGGAACCTACGGTGAGGTGAGCGTGAAGTGGATCGACAGGATCGAGCTTGTCGACGACGACCGCCAGGGCTACTACGAAAAGCAGGGTTGGCAGGCGCAGCGCGTGCACACGATGTCGCGGATCGACGTGCCGAAGGACGGCGGTCGCGTGACCGGCTCGGAGGTGCGCGGGGCCGCTTTTGCGGGCGATCGTGGCATCTCGCGGGTCGAGGTGTCCACGAACGGCGGCGGTAGGTGGTCCGAAGCCAAGATCGACTACCACGCCTCCGACCTCACCTGGGCGCTCTGGAGCTTCCCCTGGAGTCCCTCCCGCTCAGGCGACCACCAGCTCGTCGTGCGTGCAACGGACGGCACCGGCGAGCTGCAGAGCACCGTGGAGGACGATTCCGTACCGGACGGTGCGAGCGGTCTACACCGGGTGCGGGTGCGCGTCGAAGCGTGAAGGCTCGTGCTCTGCTGGCGGCGCTCGGCCTGGCGCTCGTCGCAAGCACCGTCTGGCTCGGCCTCGTACTCGACCGGCCCGATCCCTTCCAGCGACCCGCCGCGATCGTGGTCGCGGTCGTCGTGGCGCTGAGTGTGTACGCGGCGGCCGCGATCCTCGTCGTTCGCAGCCGCTCGCCCCTTGGCAGGTGGGCTTTCGCGACCGTGCTCGTGGTCGCGCTGGTGGCGCGGCTCGCGCTCGCGGTGCATCCGCCGGCGCTCTCCGACGACGTCTATCGCTACGTCTGGGACGGGCGCGTGCAGGCAGCGGGGATCAACCCCTACCGCTTTCCGCCGCAGAGCCCCGCCCTCGCCCAGCTCCGCGACGCGCGCGTCTACGAGGCCGTGAACAGGAAGTTCGCGCCGACGATCTACCCGCCGGCGGCGCAGGCCGTCTTCCGGGTCGCATACGCCGCCAAACCGGACAGCGTCCGCTGGACGAAGCTCGTGTTCGTCGGCGTCGACGCGATCGCGATCGTGCTGCTGGGACTGTTGCTGCGCCGGCACGGCAGGCGTCCGGAGCTCGCGCTCCTCTACGCCTGGCACCCGCTCGCGCTCGTCGAGGTCGGCCACAGCGGCCACGTCGACGTTGTCGCCGTGGCACTACTGCTCGGTTCGCTCCTGCTGAGCGTCCGGGGGCGGCCCCTGGCTGCCGGCATCGCACTTGCGGGGGCGGCGCTCGTCAAGTTCTACGCGCTCGCTGCGCTCCCGGCCCTCCTCGCAGGAAGGCGACGGCGCGCCACGATCCTCGTGGCCGCCGCGAGCGCGAGCGCGGTGCTCGCCTATCTCCCCTTCTTGGAGGTCGGCACGAAGGTGCTCGGCTACCTGCCCGGCTACTTCAAAGAGGAGGGGTTCGACTCCGGAGCGCGCTTCTACCCGCTGCTGCTGCTCGGGCTCGAGGGCCGAGCGGCCGCCTCCACCTACCAACTGCTCGCCTTCACGGCACTCGCAGGGCTCGCGCTGCTCGTCTGGCGCGGCCGCGGGAGCGAGCCGCAGGGAACGCTGCTCCTCCTCGTTGCGCTATTGCTGCTCGCAACTCCCGCCTACCCGTGGTACGCCCTGCTGCCCCTGGCGTTGCTGCCTTTCGCCGGTCCGCGGCTGCTGCTCGTCGGCAGCGCGCTCGCCGCCACCTCGTTCCTGCTCTACGTGCATCTGAAGGTGCCCGGGAACCCGGTGTGGCCGCTCCACGTCGTCTGGGGCGGAACGGGTTCGATCGCCGTCCTCGCCCTGCTCTCGCACCTTGGTTTCTCGCGACGCCGATCGCCGCTGCGCGTTGCGCATGAGAGTTAGGGTCGCCCGGGAGGCGCTCGCGGCCGCGATGCTGGCGGCTGCCTCCGCCGCGCTCGTCGTCGCGGCGGCGCCGCCGGCGATCGACGCACCGGCGCATCTCTACCGCACCGAGCTCGTCCGCGACGGGGTTCACCTCTGGGACAACCTCTGGTACGCGGGTCAGTACCCGCTCGCGTCGTACAGCTTCCTCTACTACCTCCCGGCAGCACTCGTGGGCAACGTGCCGCTCGTCGTTGCGTCCGTTATCGTCGCGTCGGCGCTCTTCGCATCGCTGCTCCTCCACGAGTGGGGAGAGATCGGCCGCTGGCCCGCCCGCGCCTACGGAATCCTGGCCGGCGGCCCCCTGTTGACCGGGACGTACAGCTACGCACTCGGCCTGGCTTGCCTGCTCGGAGCGCTTCGCGCGCTTCAGCTCGGGCGACCGCGGCTCGCGGTCCTGCTTGCCGCCCTGACCCTCGGCTTCAGCCCACTCGCGTTCGTCTTCCTCTGCCTCGTGCTCCTCGCGGTCGCCTGCTCGCGCCGCCGCCTCGGCTCACGGAAGCTCGTGCTCGCGCTGGTCGCGATCGGCGGGGTGCAGCTCCTCGCCCTGGCCCTGTTCCCGGTCGAGACCGAGTATCCATTCGGCATCTGGCCGCTTCTCGGCGTCCTGACGACGAGCGTGCTCGGGGTTGCGATCGCCGCCCGTGCCGAGCGCCGTGGTGCGCTGCTCGCGTTCTTCCTGCTCTGGGGGATCGTCTGCGTCGCGGCGTTCCTCATCCCGACCCCGCTCGGCAGCAACCTGACGCGCCTGCGGTTCTTCGTCTTTCCGTTGGGCCTCCTCACCGTCCTCCTGACCGGCTTTCGGCCGCGCCTCTTGACGGCCGTCGGACTCGCCCTCGGCCTGACGTACACCCTGGCGCCGTACCTTTCGGTGCTCCCGAACCGCAGCGAGAGCCGCGCCGCCACCGAGGCCTTCTGGCTTCCAGCGGTCGACTACCTCCACAGCAGGTCCGCGCCGTCTTTCCGTGTCGAGGTGGTGCCGACCTACGACCACTGGGAGGCGTACTGGCTCCCTCGCGCCGGCGTTCCGATCGCGAGGGGCTGGTATCGCCAGCTCGACGTCGCGCAGAACGCGCCCCTCTACGCGGCCTCGCTCACCGCGACCGGCTACCAGAGCTGGCTGCGCCGAAACGGCGTGCGCTTCGTCCTCCTGCCGGACACGCGGCTCGACGCGCTCGGGGCGGTGGAGGAGGCGAGGCTCCTCCGCTCGGGCCGCTCGGGCCTGATGCGTGTCTTCAGCGGCGGGGACGGGACGATCTGGGAGCTGCCGCACGCGACTCCGATCCTGTCGGGTGCCGCGGCCGCGAGGCTGACGGCGCTCGAGCACGAACGCGTCGCCGGTTGGACTGCTGCCGCCGGCGACTACCTCCTGCGCGTCCGGTACACGCCGTACTGGCGAGCCGGTGGCAGCGCGGTCTGCCTGGAGAGCGCGGCGAACGGCCTGACCCGATTGCGGACGAGCCGGCGCGGTCCGTTCACGCTCACGGCAGGGCTCACGGGCGGGGGTCGTTCGTGCTGAGGCCGGGCCTGAGGCCAGGCACCCTGGCGTCAGGCGCGCAGGGGAGCGGTGGCGAACTCACGCACGCCCTCCGCGAACGAGACGGAGGCGCGGAAGCCGAGCTCGGCGGCCGCGCGTTCGGTCGAAGCGAAGACGTGCCGCACGTCGCCGAGACGGAAGTCGCCGGTGGTCACCGGCGGGTCGCCGCCGAAGGCTTTCGACAGCTCCTGGGCCAGCTCGCCAACGGTGTGGGGCTCGCCGCTCGCGACGTTCAGCGGGCCGCTGAGCGCCCCGGCGAGCGCGAGCACGTTCGCTGCCGCAACGTCGCGGACGTGCACGAAGTCGCGCAGCTGCCGGCCATCCTCGAAGACACGGGGCACGCGGCCGCCTTCCAAGGCGCTGCGGAAGATGCTGGCGACGCCGGCATAGGGGGTGTCGCGCGGCATTCGCGGGCCATAGACGTTGTGGTAGCGCAGCGCCGTCACGGCGGTGCCCGTCTCGCGCGCGAAGGCGGAGCAGAGCTGCTCCTGCTGCGCCTTCGTTGCGGCGTAGACGTTGCGCGGGTCGATCGGCGCCTCCTCCGGCACGGCTTCGGGCTCGAGCGGTCGCCCGCAGCGGGGGCACACCGGCTCGAACTCGCCCGCGTCCAGACGCTCTCGTGTGCGCGGCCCTGGACGGACGAGCCCGTGCTCGCCGCAACGGTAGCGCCCCTCGCCGTAGACGACCATGCTGCTCGCGAGCACGAGCCGCACCGGCTCCGTCCGGCGCGCGAGCGCGCGCAGGAGCGTCGCCGTGCCCACGTCGTTGTGGCGGACGTAGTCGACGACGTCGTCGAAGTCGCTGCCGAGGCCGACCATCGCCGCCTGGTGGCTGACCGAGGCGACGCCGTCGAGGCAGCGGGCAACGAGCCCGGCGTCCTGGACGTTTCCGAAGACGTACTCGGCCGCCGAGTTCAGGTAGTCGGGATCGCCCTCGTGCGAGAGCGGGTGCAGCAGGTCGAGAACGCGGACGCGCTCCCCCCGCGCCACCAGCTCGTCGACGACGTGAGAGCCGATGAACCCGCAACCGCCGGTGACGAGGACGACGCTCACGCGCGACGATCTTCCCGAATCGGAGCGATCGGCGCCAGCGGGATCGTCACGGCGATTGTGGCAGCGATGCTCGCAGGCTGCGGCGGCAGCGGCGGCGACGCTGAAGGTCTCGGCGGCGATGCGGAGGTGGTTGAGCTGGCGAAGGCCGAGCTCGGGGCGGCGCCGGCCGGCGCGAGCGCCTGGATTGCCGAGGAGTACCGGGTCGAGCCAGGGAGCGAGCTCGAGCACAGTCACGAGTTCTCCTTCGTCTACGCGCGCGTAGGCGACCACACGCTCGAGGTCGACGACGAGCGCAGCGACATCGAGCCCGCAGCGGGCGCGGTGGTGCCGGCCGAGGTCGCGCATCGCCACAGAGCGACGGGGAACGGCGGCTCGACCTTCTGGGAGATCAGACTCGCCTCACCCGACGCCGCAACCCCTGACGACGCCCGCCGGATCTTCCGCAGCGAGCCGCTCGAAGGCATCCCGGAGCGCCCGCTCGCCTCGTTCCTGCTCGTCCGCATCGCCCCTGGCGGCGAGACGAGCGTCCACACGCATCCCGGGCCGGAGCTGATCTACCAGCTGACGGGGCGAATCCTGTACCAGAACGCCCTGATCGGCACGGTCGAGCTCGGCGCCGGGGGCCTCGAGGGCATCCCGCCGGAGACCGAGGTGCAGAAGCGGAACCGCTCGGATGCCGACGCCGAGTTCCTCTCGTGGTTCCTCGTCGACCCGGAGGAGCCGTTCGCACCTGGCGCCCGATTCCGAACCCGAGGAGAGGAACCGTGAACCAGCCCACTCGCACCCCGGCCGCTCATGCGCGATGACCTACAGCCGGGGAATCGCCTCCCGGACCTCGAGCTGCGCGATCACGCAGGCAACGAGCGGCGTCTGTCCGAGCTCGCCGGCGGCGATCCCGTCGTGCTCACCTTCTACCGCGGCTGGTGGTGCCCGAAGGAGCAATCGTTCTTCCGCCGGCTCGTCGGGTTTCAGGACGAGGTGGAGGTCGCCTACACGCGCATGGTCTCGATCAGCGTCGACCCGCCCCAGGTGCAGGCGGCATTCCGTGCCGGCCTCGGCGCGCGCTGGACGTTCCTGTCGGACGCCGAGCGGCGCTACGTCCAAGAGCTCGACCTGCTCGAAACGACCGACACACTTCACCGCCCATACGTACCGACCGCTTTCACGCTCTTTCCGGATCTGGCGATCTGCCGCGTCTGGAACGGCTACTGGACCTGGGGGCGCCCATCGCTCGAGGAGCTGCGCCAGGACCTGCGGGAGATCACCCGCTCGATCAGGCCGGACTGGGAGGTTCCGAGCGCTTGACCTGGTGCTGGCTCGCGCGGACCGAGGAGCGGCCCGAGGGCGCTCTCGCCGCAGCACGGATTCGATTCGACGGCTTTCTCGCTGTCTTTCCTGCCGACGCGCCCGCGCCCCCCGGCGAGCGGAAGCTCGACGCGCGTGCGATCGACCCGGACGGCCCGGCCGCACTCGTTTCGCTCGTGCTCGTGCCCGACAACCTGACGATCCCGTTCGACGATCCCGCGGTGAGCGGCGCGCTGCGCGCGTCGCTTGCTGCCCCCTGGCCCGACGTGCTCTCGACGCTCGTCGTGGGCGAGAGCCGCTTCGGCGGAGCGCTGACGGCAGTGCGGGACGGCAACTGCTCGCGGCTCGACGCCGATCCCTTCGCTCGGATCTTCCCGGGCCGAATCCTGGAGCTCGGTCCGGGGCTACTCGGCTGGACGCGCCCACCGACCGGACCGGTGGTACAGCGCTACGGCGGGGGTGAGCCCTGGCCGTGGGACGTGTTCTGAGCTGAGACGACTCAAGCGCCCTGCCCGACGTTGATCATCAGCCCTCCATCCATGAAGTACGTGGCGCCCGTGACGTAGTCGCTGTCCGCGGAGGCGAGAAAGACCGCCAGCCGGCCGATCTCCGCCGGCTCGGCAGCCCGCTTCCAGGGGATGCTCTGAACCTGTTCCTCGAGGAGCGCGGGGTCGTCGATCGCCGCCTGGTTGAACGGGGTCAGCACCATTCCGGGACCGAGGCTGTTGACGTTGATCTTGAGAGGCGCCAGTTCCAGCGCCAGTGTCCGGGTGAGCATGCGCAGGGCTCCTTTGGAGCAGTCGTAGTCGGCGCCGCCGGCATTCGGGATGTTCTGGTGCACCGACGTGACGTTGATGATCTTGCCGCCCGTCTCGCTGCCCGCCTTGCGCAGCCGAACGTAGCGCCGGCAGCAGAAGAAGGCACCGTAGAGATTCGTTCGGATCGCCTTGTCGAAGGTCTCGGTGGAGAGGTCGGCGACCTCGTCGCCGGAGGCGTCGACCCCCGCGTTGTTCATGAGGATGTCGACGCGCCCGAACTCCTTCACGGCGTCGTCGAAGAGCCGGCCGACCTGATCCTCGTCAGCGATGTCGGCCTGCACGACGATCGCGCGCCGGCCCTGCGCCTCGACCTCCTGCCGAGTCTCCTCGGCGCCGTCGGCGTCCTCGAGGTAATGCACCACCAGGTCGGCGCCCTCCTTGGCGAACTCGATCGCCGTCGCCTGTCCGATCCCCGAATCGGATCCGGTGATCAGGGCGATCCGGTCCTGCAGCCTTCCGTTCATGACGCCTCCTTGGGTGCTCGATCGGGTGATTGCGCCGCCGCCTCGGTCAGGCGCCAGGCCGCGTTGATCAGCCCGACGTGCGAGAACGCCTGCGGATAGTTGCCCAGGAGCTCCTTGCGGTCGGGGTCGGCCTCCTCGGCCAGGAGACCGAGGTCGTTGGCGTAGGAGGTCGCGCGCGCGAACCACTCCTCGGCCCGAGAGACCTCGCCGCCAAGAGCGAGACACTCGACCAGCCAGTAGGTGCAGATGAGGAAGCCCATCGGGTCGTCGGGCCAGCGGCGCACGAGGCCGATGTCGCCAAGCTCCCGCTCCACTGCCTCGATCGTTGCCCACATCCGCTCGTCGCCCGCGGGGAGGAAGCGCACGAGCGGCAGCAGGAGGACCGAAGCGTCGAGGTCGTCGGAGCCGAAAGCGCCGGTGTAGGCCCCGGCCCGCTCGCTCCAGGCTTTGGTCAGTACGGCGACTCGGATCCGCTCGCGAGCCTCTTCCCATCGTTCGAGCTCCACTCCGTCGCCGAGCAGCGGGGCAAGCCGGACAGCGCGGTCGAGGGCAACCCAGCACATGACCTTGGAGGAGACGTACTGGCGCCGCTGATCGCGGGCCTCCCACATACCCGCGTCCGGCTCCCGCCAGGTGGTGGCCGCGCGGTTCGCCAGCGCGATCAGGAGCTCGCGGGTCGGCTCGTCGAGCTCTCCGAGCTGATCGCGCAGCTGCTCGACCGCGTCCAGGACCTCACCAAGCACGTCGAGTTGCTCCTGATCCCAGGCAGCGTTCCCGACGCGCACCGGCCGACTGTCACGAAAGCCGGGCAGGTGTGCGAGCTCGTGCTCGGCGAGGTTCCGCTCGCCCTCCACGCCGTACATGATCTGGACGCGCTCACCATCGCCCAGGCGACCACTGGCGTCCGCGATCCACCGGAAGAGCCTGTCTGCCTCGTCCGGGCACGCCGCAATCCACAGCGAACGGATCGTCAGACTGAGATCGCGCAGCCAGGCGAATCGGTAGTCGAAGTTGAGCTCCCCGCCCATCTTCTCGGGCAGCGACGTCGTCGCGGCTGCCACCACAGCACCGGTCGGCTGAAAGGTCAGTCCCTGCAGCACCAGCGAGCTGCGCCGAACCGCGTCCCGGTGACGCCCCCGATAACCGTCGTGCATCTGCACCCACGAATCCCAGGCCGCAAGCGTGTCTTCGAGAGTGGCCTGATCTCCACGTGCGGCCGCGTCCGACCCTCCGGACGAGGGCGTGTAGGCGAGCCTGAAGTCCACCCGCTCGCCGGCCCGAACGGTGAAGCGGCCCCTGGCGCAGCCGGGATCCGGCGAGAGCGTGATGCCGCCGGTGAGGGTCAAGGCCGCTGGCCCGCCCCGTGCCACCACCCCGTCTCCGGAACCCAGGACGACGTTGGGGACGGTCAGCCCGTACTCCATGCGTGGAGCGAACTCGGTGACCAGCTCGACAACGCCACTGGATCCTTCGACCTGTCGCAGCAACACGTGCGGGCTGCGGAGGCCGATCTCGTGGCCCCGCGCTCCCGGCTCGAGCCCGAGGGCGTCCGTGAGCGTCACCTCGCCGCCTGCCGTCGTGAAGACGGTTCGCAGCACCAGCGAGTCGGACCTGTAGTGGCGCGTGGACTCGAAGGCGGCTGAGGGGCACAACGACCAGTGCCCGGCGTCGGGGCCCAGCAGCCGACCAAAGACCGACGGGGAGTCGAAGCGCGGAGTGCACCACCAATCCACGGAGCCGGCACGATCGATCAGCGCGGCTGATTGACAGTCCGAGACGAACCCGTAGTCCCCGATAGCACTCGATCGCCCGCGGCCTGAGTCACCCATCGCTAGTCGTGAGACCTCCTTCTGTGCTCAAGAGCGCCTCGACCGAGACGACTAGACGCTGCGCTGTCTGCTCGCGGCGAGGGTGTCCATCGCCTCGGCGAGTGCTCCCGCCCGGCCGCTCTTCTCGGCGATCTGGTACAGCTCGTGCGTCTCCACGATTCGCTCCGCCCCGGACGCGAGGATCTCGTGGTCGCGAGCGATCAGGAACCAGGTCGAGCTCGAGCGAATGTGCTCGTACTCGCCCGGGGCCAAGGAGACAAGGTCGCTGCACGAGTCGTCGCCGCACTCGCAGACGTACCCTCGTGGTCCTGCCGAGACGTCCTTTCGCTGCAGGCTGAGACGTTCGTTCGAACGGCGGAACACCGTCTGGTTGGCCGCGAAACGACGTTCCCTCAGGGTCTGCAGCTCGTCGCTTTCAGCCATGAGACTTCCCTTCGTGCCGAGCACTGTGTCGATCGACGGCCGGGGCGGCGCCGAAGGACACAGTACGGCCGGCCGGGCCGAAGCGCTTGGTTGTGAGGAGACCTGAATCTCTGCCGCAGTTCTTCAGTCCCGCGCTCCCGCTACTCCTTTCATCCCGCGGCGCAGCACGCCGAGGATTCCTTCCTCACCCTCGCTCGCATCCTTGCGCAGAAGCTCGTTGATCTCGACGCCGACGAGAAAGATGATCGAAGACGTGTACAGAAAGGCCGCGAGGACGAGGAAGACGGTCAGGGCGCCACTGGCGGAGGTGAAGTTCGCGAAGGAGCGGACGTACCAGGCGAAGAGCAGCGACTGGACGATCCAAGCGGCAACGACAGCAACAGCGCCGACACTCGCCCACCCGCCTCGTCTCCGCTCCGCTGGGCCGTAACGCACGAGCAGGCCGACCGCCAGCCCGAGGGCGATCGCCGCGAACGGCCACCGGGCGACGAGTAGGAGAACGTGGCCGGCCCCGTGGCGAGCGATCTGCGGACCCATCGTGACCGCGAGCACCGACACCACGACGGCGCTGCTCACACACATCGCGAGTGCGAACGAGAGGCTCCACCGCCGCAGCAGCGGCCGCTGCTCGTCGGCCTCGTAGATCGAGTTGATGCCGCCCATGCAGGCACGTACCAACCCCGACATGTACCAGAGCAGCAGAGCCCCGGCGAAGATCGGTAACGCCGGGCTGCCCTCGGTGATGATCTTCTTCACGGAGGTGTCGATCGCGACGAACACCGTGGGCGTGAATTGGCGCGCGACATCCTCGCGGAGCTGCTCCTCCCAGATGTGCGAGAGTCCCAGGACCCCGGGCAGAGCGATGCCGAAGAGCGCCAGCGGCACGAGCGCCTTCAGGGCCTGAAACGAGATCGCGCTCGCGTTGTTCAGGATGCGGTGCCGGTCGAACAGGTCGATCCAGAGCCGCAGCACCGCCCCTGCGCGTTCCCCCACGGCAGTGTACGTAGCGCTCACGGGGTCATAGGCTCCTGTGCAGGAAGGCTCCCTGTGGGCTCGAGTTCTCCGGCGCTCCGAACTCGGTCGCGGCGTCGAGCAGGGTGTGCAGCATCGCGTCGGTGGCCGCAGAACGGTAGCCCTCGTCCCGGAGGGCGATCTTGACGTAACGGACGGGTGCCGGGTCGAGCGGTCGAACCACCACGTCTTCACGAAGGGATCGGAATGCGAGCCGCGGCACCAGCGTCACCCCGAGGCCGGCCGCGACGAGTGCCTGGAACGCGCTGAAGTCGGTCGTGCGGAAGGATCCGTCGAAGTTGGGCTCGAAGCCGAGCCGATTGCAGAGGCTACGGAGGTCGGGGCCCCAAGGAGGGCCGCCCAGGATGCGTTCCCCGGCCAACTGCTCGAGTCCGACTCGCTCATGGTCGGCCAGCGGATCGTCCCTGCGGACGACGAGGTGGAACGGATCGGCGAAGAGGTCGACGTACTCGAACCCTCCGTCGGCGCAGCGGACGACTCCGTCGTAATCCATTCCGATCAACCAATGGTCGAACTGGAACACGAGCGCGAGATCCAGCTCGTGGGCCCTCAGGCGGGCGAGGCTCTCATGGGACTCGCCGTCGGCATAGTCGATCTCGACGCCGGGGTAGAGAGTGCCGAAGCGCTGCACCGCCATGGCGGCGAACGCCGAGGTCGCCGTCGGAAAGGATCCGAGCCGCACTCGGCCCCCCTGCCCGCCCCCAATCGCGCGGAGCTCCTCGCGCGCATCCGCTAGTCGGGTGACGACGGCGGTCGCATGAGCCACGAGAGCCTCGCCGGCCGGAGTGAGACGCACGCCGCGTGGGCTGCGCTCGAACAGCACGGCATCGAGTCGTTGCTCGAGAGCCGCCATCTGCTGCGACACGGCAGAAGCCGTGAACGAGAGCACACCGCCGGCTCGGGCAAAGCTGCCGCTGCGCGCCGTCTCGAGGAACGTGACCAGCAGGCGCGCGTCGAGCATCAAGGAAAGCTTAATGCTATGCCGATGAGCTGTTGCCTCTGGTCACGACAGCTCGCGGGCATAGTCGAGCGGTGGAGAGGTCGCTGTGGCGGATCCTCGTCGCCGACGGCGAGCAGGATCTGCTGGCGGCGATCGAGTTCACGCTCCGTGCTGCGGGGTACGACGTCGCGTGCGTGCTCGACGGAGCGACCGCTCTGGCCATCGCGCTCGCCGAGGAGTTCGACCTCGTGATCCTCGACGCTCGGTTGCCGAGGCTGTCCGGCGTGGAGGTGTGCCGTCGCCTGCGGGCGCAGAGCAACGTGCCGATCGTCATCCAGACGGTCCTTGACGACGAGGGGGCTCGACTCCGCCATCTCGAGGCAGGTGCCGACGACTATCTCGTGCGACCGGTACCGCTCACGGAGCTCGTCCGCCGCGTCGGGGTGATCCTCGACGGCTCGCCGCACATGAGTTCTTGACTTCTTCGACGGTCGAGGAAACGAATGGCCCGCCGGTACCCTGATTACTCGAATGCGGTCTCACTCGGAGGTGCACGAGAGAAATCCATTCGTGCACCCGCCAGCGGAGCAGCCGCTCGTCGTCGAGGCCCGCTCGGTCGTCAAGTCGTACGGCGCAGGACGAGCGGAGCGCCGGGTGCTCGACGGTGTCGATCTTCACGTCGCCCCCGGAGAGCTCGTCGCCGTGGTCGGGCGATCCGGGTCCGGCAAGTCGACGCTCCTGCATCTGCTCGGGGGGCTCGATCGGGCCGACGGTGGCACGATCACGGTGGCAGGGGTCAAGCTCGAGGCGCAATCGCAGAAAGGCTTGACAGCTCTCCGCCGCACGAGCATCGGTTTCGTGTTCCAGTCCTTTCACCTGCTTCCCGAGCTCAGCGGCCTGGAGAACGTGCTGCTGCCTGCGCGCCTCGCAGGCGGCGGAGCGCGCGCCGGGCTCCGTACACGAGAGCTGATCGCGACGCTCGGGCTCGCCGATGCGGCGGAGCGGCTCCCGGACACGCTCTCCGGGGGTGAGCAGCAGCGGCTGGCGATCGCCCGGGCGCTCGTGAACGAGCCGGCACTCGTCCTCGCTGACGAGCCGACCGGCAACCTCGATGGCGAGTCGGCGGCGGTCGTACTCGACCTGCTGCGGCGGATCGCCGACGGCGGTCGGGCCGTCGTACTCGTCACCCACGATCGTGAGGCAACCGCGCAGGCAGACCGCGTGATCGAGCTGCGCGAAGGCAGAGTCGTATGAAGGCACTGCTCCGGTACGCGCTGGCGCGTGTGGCGGCCCGGCGAGCGCGGGCGCTACTGGCGGCCGGCGGCATCGCTGCCGCGGCAGCGATGCTCGGAGCGGCGACCACTGTCGCCTACAGCCTGGCGACGGGGTTCGACCGAGCCGCCGACCGAGCCGGCCTGCCGCACGCGATTGCGCGCTTCGACTCGCTCTCCGTCGAGGACGTGCGGCGTCGAGCGCTGGCCCTCCCGAACGTCGAGTCCGCTTCGTTCAGGCTCGAGAAGCAAGGCGTCCACGTCCACAGCGAGGGGAACTTCAACGACCACGGGAAGGTGCAGGGGATCCGAGGTGGCCGGCGGGGATACGCGATCGTGGCCGGCCGTGACATACGCGCGCGCGGCGAGATCGTGATCGAGCGCGGCCTCGAGCGGGAATGGGGAGTCGAGCTCGGAGACGCCATGGATCTCAGCGAGTTCCGCTCGTCGATCACGCTCCGCGTCGTCGGCGTCTCCGTCACCCCAGACAATGTCGCCTTCCCGCTGACGAACGGTCCCCGGCTCTACGCGCGGTACGACGACGTCCGTGAGCTAGTGGGCGAGGCGCCCGGTGCGGTCAACGTTGCTCTGCTCTGGGTGCAAGAGCCCGATCTCCTCGACGTCACGCTCGCACAGGCTCGCGCCGCCAGCTTCGGCATCGACGAGCTGACGTTCGTGACGCGCGACGGCATTCGTTCTCTGATCAACCAGGCGGCGGGGATCGTGATCGCGCTCCTCGTCGCGTTCTCGCTCGTTGCGGTCGGCGCGGCAGTGATGATGCTCTCGGCTGCGTCCGCAGCCGACGTGCAGCGGCGCCTGCGGTCGATCGGCGTGCTCCGGACGCTCGGCGCGACGCCACGCACCGTCGCAGGCGGCCACGCGCTCGAGGCCGCTCTCGTCGCGCTGCCGGCCGGAATCGTCGGGATCCTCGCGGGCACGCTCGCAGTCCTCGGGCCGACAGAGCGCCTGCTCGAGGCGCTCAGCGAGCTCGGCGCCGGCGCGGCACTCGTTCCACCGCTCGCCGGATGCCTGCTCGCGCTCGTCGGCATCGTCGCGCTCGCGGCCGGCTGGCCCGCCTGGCGGGCGGCCTCGCGCCCACCGGTCGAGACGCTCGGGGGAGCCGACCTGGTGCAGATCTCCCGTCGAGGGATCTTTGGAGCCGGGACGCTCGGACTCGGGTTGCGCCTGGCCCTCTCGCGGCCGGCACGCGCGGCCACGACGGTCGCCGTGCTCGCATCCGCAGCCGCCGTCGTCCTCCTGATGCTCTCGCTCGCCGGGCTGCTGCAGCGTCTCGAGACAGATCCGGAAACGGTTGGAAAGCGCTACCGCCTCACGGTGTCGGCGCCAGTCGAGGCGGTTCCTCGAATCGCGCGGCTGCCGGGGGTGGCGGGAGCAACAGCGCGGTACGAGACGGTCGCCGCGGACTCGTTCTCGCTCGGCGAGACCTTTGAGCTGATCGGCTTCGCCGCCGACCACGTCGAGTTCGAGGCGCCGCCCCTCGCAGAGGGGCGCAGAATCACCGGCGAGCGGGAGGTCGAGGTAGGGCTCGGACTCGCCCAGGCGCTCAATCTCAGTCCCGGCGGGACGCTCGCAGCACAGCTGGCATCGGGAGAAGAGCTGCGCTACCGAGTCAGCGGGGTCGTGCGGGCGCTCGAGAACGAGGGCCGCGTCGCCTACGTCGGCGCGACGCGACTCGCCCGAGCCCAGCCGTTCCTGACCTCCACGATCGCGATCCTGATCTCCCCCGGCGCAACGAAGGAGTCGGTCGCGGCAGAGCTCGCAGCCATCGGCTATTTCGCCGAGCCGGTGGTCGGGGTGACGGTGCAGAACGGCGGCTTCCTCGACGTCCTCGCGGCGCTGCTGCGAAGTCTCGCCGGCGTGGTCGGCCTCGTGTGTCTCTACGTGCTCGCGCAGATGCTCGCGCTGACCGCGCAGGAGCGGCGGCGCACGATCGCGGTCCTACAGACCTTAGGCGCCGGCCGACGGCACGTGGCGGCCGTGCTGGCCGGATCGGCGTTGCTCGTCGCGACACTCGGTGCCGCCTGCGGGATCGTCCTGGAGCGGTTCGTGGTCGGGCCGGCCGCCGCGAGTCTCGCCGCCTCGTACGTCTCGCTCCCCCTCGTCGCGGGCGCCGCCGACGCGGCGCTCGTCACAGGCGGTCTCGTGGCCCTGGCCGTCCTCGCCGCTGCATGGGTCGGCGGCTCGGCAGCACGGCGGCCGATCGTCGTCGGCCTACGGGAGGACTAGCCGATCAGCGGTACAGGCGCGCGTTCCGATCCGAGCGCCGGCCGCCGAATCGCCCCGGCCGCCCGCCCTGGTGATCGAGGTGGGCGAGCTGGCGCGAGATCTCTGCCAGCGGATCCGGTGCGTGGTCGACGACCCAGGTGTCGAGGACGACGCCGCCGCCCGCCGCCCGCCGCAGCCGGAAGGCGCGTGCCTGCTGCGGGTGGTCGACGAGCGAGGACGTTCCGATCAACCAGTAGCCGCCGGCAGGCGACCTCCGCGGCTCGATCCGGTTGCGGTGCTTGTCACCCGAGACCACGGCGACGACGCGGCGCGAGGCGTCGAGGGCCGCCAACACCGGCCCGGCGCCCGCGGTCTCGCCAAGCCGCGTGCTGGAGAAGACGACGACCCAACGGTCACCCGCTCGCGTCAGCTCCCGGCGCAACCAGCGCACCTGAGCGGGACGAACGATGCCGCCCGCGCCGACGTCGCGACCAACCATGTCGAGCGCGATGCCCCGAACGTGCTCACCGATGTCGAAGCTGTAGTCGAGGAACCGCCCGCCCGGTGGAGCGTCGCTCGCCTCACGCAGGCGCGCGACGGCCTCCGCCGGCGAATGAGGCCTGCGGCGCGGATCAGACGAAACACGCGTCGTCTCGCCCGGGAGCCCGCGCGCGAGCAACCGCTCGACGAGCGGACGGGTCAGTCGTCTGGTACGAGCCGCCTCCCGCGCGGCCTCGTCCGGTCGCACGAGCTTCCGCGAGCCCGTGGCGATCGCGGCGATCCTGGCGCTCGACGCGACGTTTCCCTGCACCAGCAGATCGTGGTTGCCGACAAGCGGGAACCACGGTACGCCCGCTCCTGGCGAGACGAAGGGCCGCTGGGCGCGACGAAGCAAGCCCTCCTGGCGCGGTGGGTCAACGTCGGGCCGGTAGAAGAACGGGTCGGGATTGCCGGCCAACTGAACGCCCTCGTACCGCACTCCTCCGCTGCCGGGCTCGACGCGGCCGCCGCGCATGATCGCGAGGAACTGGTCGAGCTCGTTCCGCTGCGCGTTGTCGATCAGATCGCCCGTGAGCACGAGCGCCTGCGGGCGGAGCAACCGAAGCGAACGGAGCGCCGCGGCGAGAACCTGTCCGGTGAGCGATTCCTGCGGGCGGAAGGCCGACGTGAAGGGCGTCCCGAGCCGGTCGAGCAGCTCCAGTCGGGCCGGCGACTCCTCGTCGGTGATCTGGACATCGGTGAGCTGCGCAAAAACTGCGAGCTCCTCACCTGGTTCCGTCGTCGGGGCGAGCTCCGTGCGCTCGACGAGCTCCTCGGCAGGGCCACGCTCGAGGAGCCCGTCGCCGTCGCCGTCGACCCACGTCCTCGTGAGCGTGGAGCCGGATTCCGCTTCGCCGTCCTCTCCCAGCGCGCAGCCGCCGCACGAGAGTGCGACGAGCACGAGGGTGACCGTGCAGACACGCCATCGCATCTCGTCGGATTAGAAGCGCGCTCCCGTGAGCGCGGTCGCGCAGATATCCTGCGGCTGAGGGCCTACCTTCGGGATCACGGCGAAGAGCAGGTCGCGCAGCCGCGCTAGATTCGCCTCGAAGACCCGCACGACAGCAGCTGCCGACACCGGCTCCCGACCGTCGACGCCCGCGTCGTAGTCGGTGATCATCGAGACGTTGGCGTAGCAGAGCTCGAGCTCGCGTGCGAGCCAGGCCTCCGGGTAGAGCGTCATGTTCGCGAGGTCCCAGCCCATCGCGGTGAACCACCGCGACTCGGCGCCCGTCGAGAAGCGCGGCCCCTGGATGACGACAGCGGTTCCGCGGTCGTGCGCGCGGATGCCGAGCTCGCCGGCCGTCGCGACGAGCAGGCGCCGCAACTCGGGGCAGAACGGCTCCGCCGCTGCGACATGTGTCGTCTCCGGCCCCTCGTAGAAGGTGTCGGCGCGCCCGCTCGTCCGGTCGACGAACTGGTCGCACACGACGAAATCGCCTGGCTCGAGACCCGGCCGCAGCGAGCCGGACGCCGTTGGGCCGATGATTCTCCGGACGCCGAGCTCGCGCATCGCCCAGAGGTTCGCGCGGTACGGGATTTGCGCCGGCGGGAGCTCGTGCCGGCGCCCGTGGCGCGGGAGAAAGGCAACCTGCCGCCCAGACACCTCGCCCACGGCAAACGGAGCCGACGGTGGCCCGTATGGCGTCTCGACCTCGACCTGCTCGAGCCCCTCCACGAGCGAGAGAAACCCCGAGCCGCCGAAGACCCCGATCACCGCCGGAGCATAGGGCCGATCGTGAGCGAACCTGCACACGATCTGCATGAACCACTCACACGACGCCGGAAGCATGTGCGCAAAGCGGGCAACTGTCCGCTCACTCCAAAGGAGACGCTCACATGAGCTGGATCGTTCGGAAGGGATACATCCTCGTCCTCGCGCTCACCGCGATGGCTGCGCTCGCGTCGACCGCGCTTGCGCAGGACATCACGCCGCCGCCACCTTCGGTCGGCACCAACGTGCCCGCGACCTACTTCGGCCCGTTCCCATCGCAGATCGACCGGAAGCTGGTCGGGCCGGTGCAGCTCCTTCGCTCCGGCACGCTCGACGTGAAGAAGGCCACGATCGAAATTCCGCTGTACCTCGGCCACATGGCGGACGGCCGCAAAGTCTGGTACATCCTCACGGACACGACCGACAAGGACAACGCGGAAGCGCTCGGCCTGAACCATTCCGCCAAGCTGCACTACAGCAATGTCGGGCGCGCGACCCGCGTCGCCCGCCTGAATAAGGATGCCGGTCTCGTCTTCGAGAAGGGCGCGGTCGACTTCTCGCCCGTCCGCACGCTCGTTCCCGGTAGGGGCCCGAATGCCTTTCCGCCGAGCGTCGCCAAGCCAGGGTCGGTCGGCGATGCCGACTACACGCCGTTCGTCCGGATCGAGAACGCCGGCGGACACGTCTACAACGCCCCTGTCGTCGCATTCGACAAGACGGCTGCCCAGATCCGAGCCTGCAACGGCAAGAAGCCTGACTACACCCTCGTCCACGACCGCGTCGCCAAGATCTGCCCGGAGGGTAACGGCGGCGGCACCGTCACGATCAAGCTGACGCCGATCTTCAGCTTCGCCAAGCCGTCGCTCTACATGAGCATGGAGGCGTCCGACCCGATGGTCGCAACGCTCGACGAAGGAACGTTCGCGCCCGCGATCGGCGAGCTGCCCGTCGGACGCGACGACGGCGCCTTCAGTGCCATCGAGCGGCTGTTCGTGATGGCGAATGGGCCCACGGGCCGCCTGAACCCGCAGCGCCAGGGTCTGAACAGCGCGCTGATGGACAAGCTGCCCCCGCTCAACCTCGTCGGCGGTCTCCCGACCGTGGCTCTGGATTACAGCCCGGCGTGGGACCTTAACCTCGGCTTCTGGACTGAAGAGGCGATCAGCAAGGGCTACCGCTCGCGCGTGATCGACGAGTTCCAGCTCCTGAGCCTCGTCGTCGGCGGACACATCACCGGCCCGATGGGGAAGCCGTTCGGCTCCACCGGCGTCGTCGTCAACTGCCCGATCGTGGCGCGCCTGCTCTGACCCGGGAGCGGCCGCGGTAGGGCAAGCTGCCCTGCCGCGGCCGCAAGCCGTCCAGCGCCGCCTCGCTCGCCGCACGAACGGCGTGAAGAGCTGGGGCGGATCGGGCACGTTGCTCATGTTCGGAGCACCCGACGTGGTCACGTAGCCGAGGTTCGTGGTCATCGCGATCGCGGTTCGGGTGCCCGGGTGGGCGAGGAGGAATGCGGTTCCTCCGACGACGTTGCCGGTGTGCCCGATGACGAGGCCGAAGGGCGCCGTTGCGGTCTCCCAGCCGAGCCCGTAGCTCGTGCTGACACCACCGGCACGTCCCGTCTGGAAGAACATGCGTTGGACGGGTGGAGTGAGGAAGGACGAGTCGGCGACCATCGAGCCGAAGCGGGCCAGGTCTTCGGCGCTCGAGAGGTAGCCGCCCGACGGAAGGCGGTTGCTGAGGTCGACACGGGGGCAGCGACGGCGTCCCGGTTGGAGGTCACCTCGTAGAGGGCCGTTGAGGTCGCCCGCCCGTCGCCGAGCCGCGTGTTCCGGAGCCCGAGTGGCCGGAGGACGAGGGTCGCGACAGCGGCCCCGAACGGCCTCCCCTCGATCTGCTCGATGGCTGCACCGACGAGATTGAACCCGTAGCTCGAGTACCCATACCTCGTACCTGGCTCGACGAGGAGCGGGTCGGCGGCGAAGACCCGGATGGCGTCCGAGACCGACCTGTAGCGGCTGGTGCTCAGTGCCTCGGCGCCTCTGTAATGCCGGATGCCGGCGGTGTGTGCCAGGAGCCGGCCCACGCTGACCACGCCCCGCTTCCTCGGAAACGACTTGACGTAGCGCTGGATCGGAGCGTCGAGGTCGAGCGTTCCTCGTTGCACGAGACGCGCGGCGACTGTAGCGGTAAGGGTCTTCGAGACGCTGCCGACGCGGAAGCGGGTCGTCCGTGTGACCGGCCGCACTGACGCACGATTCGCGTAGCCGCACAGTTCCGACCACACTGTCTCGCCCCCCACCGAGACGGGAATTGCAAGGCCGGGCGCGCCGAGCTCACGCTTGAGGCGTACGGCGAGCCGGTGAGCCGGACGCTTGAGGCGTACGGCGAGCCGGCGAGCCGGAGCGATCTCCGCGCGGTACACGGGGGACGCCACCGCTGTCCTGCAGCCTGCCGCAGCCTGACGGCTTCCGGTTGCAGCTCGGTTGTCCGAGCGGTCACTGTCGGCGCAGGCAAGTCCCATCAGACCGGCGGCTGCCACGAGGGCCGCCGCACAGTATCGCCGCGATCGGTTCATACCTAGCTACTCTATACATAGAATATCTAGGTATCAAATGGCGGCGTGTCGCGAGCGGACGGATGGAGCAACGGCACGACCGATTGCCAGCCGGCGCGCAAGATCGCGACGAGGGAGGCCGGGGTGACCACCGATACCTCTGCAGAGGGCGGGCGCCGCGTGCGTTGCGTGTAGCCGGCCGGCGTCCAGCGAAGCAGCTCCGATCCGACCACCACCCACGGCTCGGCGTCCCTCGACACAAACGTGCCGTCGGGAAGCCCCTCGAGGCGAGCCCGGTGATGGAGCTGCTCGCGTATGTCAGGGGCGACGCGCTCGACGTGGAGCCGCTCGTCGATCGCTTCGGCGCCAATCGCATCGGAAGCGGCGCGTCCGGGATGGAGCTCGCGCCAGATGGCGCCGAAGCGAACGTAGTCCTCGCGCCGGCAGAGCGCGCACGGGCGATGCCCGGCGGCGAACGCCGTCGCTTCGTCGAGGAAGAACAGCTCCGTGAAGCGGCCCGGTTGGAGCAGCGGGCGCCGCTGCCAACCCCTGTACTGGAGTCGGCAAGCGATCCAGCGCTTGCCGTTGTAGCGTCGCCGGATCCCGCCGTCCGAGTCGTGAAGGCAGCCACGGTTGCCGTAGACGAGGCCACGGCCGGGGTCCGCGATCAGCTCGCCGAGCGGCGTGACCCGATTCTGCAGCGGCATCTCCGCCTCAACCTTCCGTCACTGCAGCGGCGCCGTCTCGACGCGACTCGCCGCCGCTCAAGCAGCGCGCTCGGCCCACGAGAGAGGCTCATCAGCCCGCCAGCAGATCGCCTCCAGCGTGTTCCCGTCCGGATCGAGCACCTCCGCCGCATACGTGTGGGCGGTGTACTCGGGGCGGTGCCCGGGGGTAGACACAGCCTGACCGCCGGCCCGCCAGAGCAGCCGCGTAGAAGGCGTCTACCGCCTCGCGGTCCTCCGCAGCCAACGAGACGGAGACCCGGCCGGGATGGCTGCGCTGCACGATCCAGAGTGAGCTCTGCTGGGTGGGGAGGCCGAGGTACGCGCGACCGCGAGCGGGCCAGTCGAAGACGATCGCGAACCCGAGCGGCCGCAGAGTCGGCTCATAGAAGCTCTTGGCGGCGCGGCAGTCGCGGGTCGTGATCGTCACGTGGTCGATGCCCCGCGCGGGTGCGACAGCTTCGAGCTTCCAGGCTGGCACGGCCATGAGCAAAGAATAGAACGAGCGTGCTCTTTTTGTCAAGCAAAGATCACAAACGAGTACGGATCAGCGCTAGAATGAGACGCTCGTGCTAACGAAACGTGAACGTACCCGGCTCTCCATCCTCGATACCGCGGCAGCGCTCGCCTCGGCGCAGGGGCTCGAATCGCTCTCGATCGGCGGGCTGGCGACGAAAACCGGGATGAGCAAGAGCGGCCTCTTCTCCCACTTCGGGTCGAGAGAGGAGCTCCAGCTCGCGACGGTCGACCACGCCGCCGACATCTTCGCCCGCGAGGTGGTCGTGCCGGGACGCTCGGCACCCCGGGGAATGGCGCGGATCTGGGCGCTCCTGGACGGCTTCCTCGACTACATCGAGCGCGGCGTGTTCGCCGGCGGCTGCTTCTTCGCAACGACCTCGATCGAGTTCAAGGACCGGCCGGGCCCCGTCCGCGACCGGATCGGCGAGCACGTCACGCAGTGGCGCTCCTACATCGAGCACGCGGTCGAGCAGGCACAGGAGCTCGGCGAGCTCGACCCCGAGGCCGACCCTCGCCGGATCGGGTTCGAGCTGAACGCGTTCGTACAGAGCGCCAAATCGCAGCACGCTTTCTTCGGCGACGACCGCGCATTTGTCGATGCGCGGGCCGCCGTGCGCGACCGGCTCGAGTCGCTGCGCGCGAAGGAGCGGCTGACCGTCTGAGCCGGCTCCTCCGCGCCGCACTCTGAGCCGCGGCTACCGAACGCCCGGGCTACCGAACAAGAGTGCCGTTCGCTCGCGCTACGAGCCACAGGCCGCCGAACTCGTCGACGTTCTGGCACGTCACCTCGCCGATCCCTTCGTGGGCGTAGAAGTAGAGCGGCCAGCCGTTGTAGGTGACCTGGAGCCGACCGTCGGTCCTGCGGGTCGTGCCGATCAATGACTGCTTGACGCCGTTGCCGGCGCGGAGCGCGCCCTTGGCGTAGTGGACGGGCCACGCGGTCGCGCAGGCGCCGTAGCAGCGGCTCGGCCCGCCGCGGCGGTCGCGGGTGAAGCCGTAGAGGGCCTGTCCACGACTATCGAAGAGGATCCGCCCGAACTGCGTCGAGCGGACGGTCAACGTGACCTTCGCTGTGGCTCCGGCCGCCTGGGACCGAGTCTCGACGTCGGAGCGTGCAGCCGCGGGCTGGATGATCGCCAGCGCAGCGGCAGCCAGTGCGACAGGAACGAAAAGCTTCTTCATGCGGCCTCCCTTGGGTGAACGGTGCACCCGCAGGGTAGGCGTCAATCCTTCCGACACTCTTGCCGGGATGTGAACAGTCGGTGAAGCGAGGGGCCGTGGAGCGCGCGCAGAAGCCCGAGCGAGGCTCGCCCGCGAGCGACGAGCGGCTGGGGTCGCTCCGACGCGCCCCCGATGGGCGGGGGCGGCTTGTGAACTGCATCAAGCCGAGAAGCGCCTGGGCGCACGAATGCGACTCTTTAGAGCCTCGCTATGACCAGGCTTGAGTCGTTGTTTAGGGGTCTTACTCGACGACGACCTCGTTGATCATTCCCTTGACGACGTGCGGCGGGCCGCCCGCGCGGTTCGAGATGAAGCAGACGAAGGCGTACTTGCCCGCGGACAGATCGAGCTCCGTGATCTGGGACGTGCCGCCCTCGAGAACCGTCGTCGACGTGATCCGCTCGAAGTCGACGGGCGGCGGTCCTTGGGGCGCTTCGTCCGAGGCGAAGGCCCCCTTGACCTGCTCGAATGTCGCTCCCTCTGCGTAGGGAAAGCCGATGAGGTGGTGGAGCTCCTCGCCGACGTTGTCGAAGAGGATGCGGTTGACGCCCTGCTCGAGGCCCTCCGTCTCGAAGGAGTATTCCTCGGCGGTGACCGTTGCATCCGCCTCGGGCAGCTCGGCGTCGCCGGCCTCGCCGGTGACCTCGAACGTCGCCGTCGCACCCTGCTCCGCGAACGACGGGGCGTCGTCGCCCTCGCCTTGCCCAGTATCGAGAGCGTAGTAGGTGCCGGGCTCGAGCACCTGCGTCACGGTGCTGGTCTTGCCGCCCGCGGTCGAGCGTACCCCGCCCGCTGCGAACAGCCAGGACGGTGTCGGAGCACCCTCGGCTCCCACGACCTCCAGCACCTCAGCCAGTGTGTGCTCCCCCTCGACGCGCACGAGCTGGGCGTCGTGCTGCTCGGACGCCGGCGCGTCGACCTGCAACGAGATCTCGGCCAGTCCGGCCTCGAGCGATTCCGGTGCAGTCAGCTCGTACGTGCTCCCGCTCTTCGAAACCGACAGGGAGACAGCTGTGGGCTCAGCGCTCGCGTCTGAGCTCTCGTCGTCGCCGCCACATCCCGCGAGCAGCGCCACCGCTGCGAGCACCAGGGCTGGGCTGCCGAACGCATGCTCTTCATCCCATCACCTCTCGTTCTCCGAGTTGTCATCGCTCCGAGCGGATGAAGCCGCAGCTCTGAAGCGGGAAGACTTTATCGCTGCGGCGACCGCTTGCGCACTCAGGTGGTGCCGACGACCACGAGCACGACGAGCGAGAGGCGAGCGGAGCGGCCAACCGTGCGCGTGACGCGCCAGCGACCGGTGGTCGGGAACGTGACGATCGTCGACTGGAACCACCACTTGCGTAATCCGTTGGGAACCGTGACGAGGCAAGTCTCCGAGGGTGCGTCGTCGGATGCCGCGAGAGGTTTGTCTGAGCGGCAGAGAGGCCGCCGGCGACGGAACCGGCGATTGCGACGGTGACGATGAGCGCTGCGCCCAAGGGAGGCAAGACGTGGCGGCGGCCGAGAGGTCGCGCGGAAGGGGCACCGTCGTCGGGCGGCTGCTAGCGCGACAACCATGCGGCAAGGGTGAACCACTCACGCGTGAGCCGACGGCAGGGTGATCGGTGAGGTCGGGCCGCCGCAGCCCCCGTCTCAGATTGAGCTCCTGAGTGGGAGCAGGGTCGCCGTGCGATCGCCACAAACCTGCGAATGTTCTACGCGTGAGCGTCAAGAAGGTGAACATCCTCAGCGTCGAGTTGGACGAGCCTCTCGACGAAGCCGGCTTCCGTCACGTCGCAACCTCGGTGGGTCTCCGGCTGGGAGCTCAACGGATCGGCGCGAGCGTCTATCAAGCCGAGGCGGGCTTGCCGATCTGGCCATACCACTACCACCACGGGATCGAGGAGTGGCTCTACGTGATCGCGGGCGCACCGGAGCTTCGCGAACCCGCGGGGGAGCGGATCCTGACGCCGGGTGACCTCGTCTGCTTCCCGTCCGGCCATCTCGGAGCCCACACCCTGAAAGGACCGGGTCGGCTTGTGATCTTCGCCACCGGTCACGACGTCGAGCCATACATGAGCGTCTACCCCGACTCTGACAAGGTCAGCGGCCCGGAGGGCATCCTCCTCCGAAAGAGCGCCGTCAGCTACTGGCACGGCGAGGGAACGGCGGGACCGCCGGAGTCACTCGAGATCGTGCGCGAGCCCAAGGAGTCGCCGCCGCAGCCAGCCGTGAACGCGCTGGCCCTCCGTGAGGAGGCTGCTGACCCGCACGCGCCGACGGGATTCCGGTATCGCGCGGCGAAGCTCGGCCCGCTACTGGGCGCCGACCGGCTCGACGGGACGGTGGTGGACTTGGATCCCGGCGAGGGATCTGAGCCCTACCACTACGTATATGGGCGGGAGGAGTGGTTGCTGGTCCTGGCCGGAACGCCCACCTTGCGCCACCCGCAAGGTGAGGATCCTCTCGAGGCCGGCGATCTTGTGTGCCTCCCGGAAGGCCCAGCCGGTGCTCACCGGCTGCTCAATCGCGGCGAGTCGGTCGCGCGCGCGCTGTTCTTATCGACGACGGGTCTGCCAGCCAATGTTTGCTACCCGGACACCGGGCACTGGCTGATCCGAAACGGGCTCGGCCGGGGTGAAGTTGTAGTCCGCGAGACCGGTCCACTCAGGGCGAACACAGCGAGTTCCGGAGTGGCAGGGCCCTAAGTAGTCATTTCAGGTTGAGATCCTGAGTCGTCGGAAGCAGACGAGGCGGCAGCCGAGCGCGAGCAGAGCGTGGTGGATGTCGTCGCGGCGTTCGTGGCGGACGAGCAGCCGTTTGAAGTTGTGTAGCCAGGCAAGTGAGCTCGACGACCCAGCGGTAGCGACCGAGGCCGGAGCCGTGCTCGGTCTGGCGGCGCGCGATCACGGGTCTGATGCCGAGCCGGCGGTACTTCTCGTGGTCGTAGCCGCGGTCTGCGATCGGCTGTCGGGACGGCGCCGCGGTCGCCCGCTCCGTCCGCGCACCGCCGGGACGGCGTCCCCTCCCAGCTTGACGACGGATGCCGACGGCGTTCGTCGTCAGGGACCGGGTCTCTTCGTTCAGAAATGACTTCTTAGGCGCGTGTCGCCGCATCGCGGCAACGACGAGACAACGACTGGTGGATCGAAAACGCAGCGTTTCGCCGGGCCTCAAGATCGAAATGGGTATAAAAGGGGTTGAAAATCGGAGGCGGCGCGTCCGACTCGAAAACGAAAGGCCCGCGTTTGCGGGCCCTTTCGTAGTAGCGGGGGCAGGATTTGAACCTGCGACCTCCGGGTTATGAGCCCGCTCTATGGGGGTGCGAAGGGGTGTGTTTTGGCTTGACCAAGCCATTTCAGGCGAGCTGAGATCGGCTGAAATCAGGTGCGATGGGTATAAAATGGGTAGAAAGTTTGTTGTCTCGACAGCCAACGAGCGTATCGATCTAGTGGCGGGGGATTCGGGCAGCAGAGATCAGTCGCAGTTATGGACGCCTCTAGAAGATACTTGACAACTGCCACTATCGCTGACATGTTGTCCTTGTCCACATCGACCCTAGAGGAGTCATAAGCTGAGTGCGCTAGCAGAACTGGCGGAGACGATCGGGAATGCATGTCTCAAGTACGCCCAGGAGGTGCGACAGAAGGACGTTGGCGCCGCCGAACTGACTTCGGACCCGTCCGCTGACCCCGTGAACGATCTGGCGCTTGGCAAGCGCCAGCAAGAGATGGTCGAGGTGCTCCGGCTCGCGGATGACGACGGACTCACAACGGCGCAGATCTCGAATCGGATGGGCGGTTACGACCCCGCCAACGCACATATGTCACTCCGTGGGCTGAACGCGCGACGCGTCATCGAAGAGGTGCCCGGGAAGAAACCGATTCACTGGCGGCTCGCACCGCAGTACCGTGCGACAGCGGATCCGTACTTGGCCGTCGCAGAGCGTGTCCACGCAGGAGAGTGGACGACCTATGGCGACATCTCGATCGCGGTACGCGGCGACACTCAGGGCGCCCGCGCCGTCGGCCGCGCAGCGGCGACGCTCGACCACTTCCCGAACCCACACCGCGTGCTGCAGAGCGGTGGCAAGATCCCGGAGGGTTGGAGGACGACCGACTCAGAGGTGCCGAATCCAGAGGTTTGTCGGCAGCGGCTGAAGGCGGAAGGTACCTCCTTCGACGAGCATGGCCGCGCAAGTCGCGACCACTATGTCGCGTGGGACGTGCTCGTCGAGCGGTCTGAGCGTGGCATCGCCCTGTAGCTGTTCAGGTCGCCCCTGGTCATGGTTTCGCACGGTATAGTTGTGCAAATGAATGACCATCGCTGGGAAGTTCTCGGTCGAGTCGCTGAGTCACAGACCGGATACGTGACCACTGCGCAGGCGGAGCACGCCGGCTTCCACCGGAACGCCCTCCAGCACCACACCCGCGAGGGCGGGCGCCTCGAGCGCGCCGGCCGGGGACTCTACCGCCTGCGCTTCTACCCTTCTTCGCCGATCGACCACATCGCCGCCGCGTGGATGCTGGCCGGATCCGAGATTGCCGTCGTCTCGCACGAGAGCGCGCTTGAGCTCTATGACCTATCGGACGTGATCCCCTCCAAGACCCACCTCACCCTCCCCCGCCGCTACCGCCATCGCAAAGCTCCAGTCGGCGTGCGCTTCCACTTTCCGCGCGAGTCTCTCGCCGACGGTGAAATACGCCACGTCCGCGGCCTTCCGACCACTTCCGTTGAACGAACGATCCTCGACGCGCTCGAGGCAGGCACGCAGCCCGAGCAGATCGAGATGGCCGTCCGCCAGGCGGTCGACCGCGTGTTGACCACCCCCAGACGCTTGCGCGCCGCGGCGGCAGGTAGACCTTCCACCGTGCGGACCACGATCGAACGCCTGGTCAGCGAATGAAGTACGCGACCCCGGCAGCGTTCCGGGCCGCGCTCGAAGCTCGTCTCTACGCTCTAGCTGCTGCAAACTAGCTCAGATATGACGCATATCGCAGTATGGCGCGGTCTGTGTGGGGCGTTTTCGGACCGATCGGACGTGTGTCTACTTCGGACGCGTAGAGTGGCCGCTTCCGATGGCGGACAACCTGACGCCTGAGCAAAGGTCGCGCGCGATGTCGCGGATCCGGCGCCGTGACACGCGGCCTGAGCTGTTGCTCCGACGCGCACTCTGGGCGGCCGGCGTCCGTGGCTACCGCATCGACGACGGGCGACTACCCGGGCGACCCGACCTCACTTGGAGCCGCCACCGTGTCGCAGTGTTCGTCGACGGCGCCTTCTGGCACGGTCATCCGTCGGCGTACAAGCCGGGCTGCCACGGGGACTACTGGGATCAGAAGATTCAGCGCAACGTCGAGCGCGACCTCGCTGCCGACATGTCGCTGCGCGAGATGGGCTGGATCGTCTTGCGCCTATGGGACTTCGACGTGCGACGGAACCTCTCTGACTCACTGGCGAAGATCGGCGACGCTCTGGCGGCTCAGGGCTCGACCTACGAGTCCGGCAACTCGCTGTCCCGCTCCAACCGCTCCTGAGCCTCCTTGGCCGCTCGAGCGGCCTTCTGCCGCACCGCCTCGGCCTTTCGGTCGTCCTTACCGAGCTTCGCCGCCACAGTCGCGATGAATGCTGGTCGCTGGGCGGCGTGAATCGTCACGAACGCCTCCTCAACCTGCTTGAGCGTCGTGAAGACCGGATCGCCGATCTCGGTTCGCCGGAGCCCGGTCTCCTCGTCGACCTCGCCCGTGTAGTCCCAGGGCAGCCAGATGATCTCCGCGTGGTCGCGCTCCTGCCGCGGAAGCTGCTTGAGCGGCATCCGCCGGCGGATGAACTGAAAGAGCGAGTCCTGAAGGATGACGAAGAGCTGGCTCTCCCAGTCGACGAACATCCGGCCCTTGTTCATGACCTGCGGGATCAGGCGCTTCCAGACGTTGGCGGTATTGACACCGAACGTCGGCCGCGCCGGGTACCGCTCTCTCCACCGATCGGGCTGACCCTCCACGTAAGCCTCGAAGATCGGCAGGATGCTGCCGCCGCGCGTATCGATCGTCTGCGCTTCGATGCCGATGAAGTCGACGCTCTCGTCTTCCGCAACGAGGATGCCGACGCCGTCGAAAGACATGTCGGGGTCCTTCAACCGCACCTCGGTCACCAGTTCGGCCTTGTCGACTTCGGCTCCGAAATGGCGTTTCAGCGCTTCTTGGAACGGCGGCCCCTTCAAGCGGTTCGCGCAGATGGCCCAGATCACACTCGATTCGAACCCGGCCGCCTTGTACCTCACCGAGCAGACGCCGGTGCGCGCGGCGCTCAGGAGTTTCGTGCAGTCGCCGCCCTTGAACGGGCACGCGCACTGAGCGCGCGCCTCGCGGGCGACCTCCGAGTCCGCCTCCGGCGGATAGCCGAAGATTTCCGCGGCCGGGAAGTCGTCCGGTACCAGCTCCGGTCGGTACATGTAACCCCGCTCAACGGCGCCTTTCGACCCCTCAGCCACGCTTCTCCGTCGCCGAGATGAGGTCGGCCATCGTCACGCCGAGCGCTGAGGCTACTCGCCGCACGACCTCGATGCTCGCTGTGCGCTTGCCCCGCTCGATGAGGCTGACGTAGGTCCGATGCAGTCCGGCGCGATCGGCAAGCTGCTCCTGAGAGATACCTGCCGCCTGGCGCTTCTCCCGCAGGACTGCGCCGAAAGTGACTGCGATGGGCTTATCCATCCGCCCCAGGCTCTATGCTCCCGAGACTATTCGTCAACAGACTATAGTCTGAGGAGGACATGGCTTCAGAAGCCGGTAGGCCCACGGTCGTATCGTTGTTCAGCGGAGGTGGCGGCCTTGACCTTGGACTCGAGCTCGCGGGCTTCGAGACACGCGCCGCCGTCGAATGGGACGCGCACGCTTGCCGGACGCTGCGCGAGAACGCTGCTACCGAGTTTCTGCTCCCGACCGGCGCGCGCTATCTCGAGGCCTGCGAAGTGCTCGAGCGAAGCGTGTGCGACGTCTCAGGCGGCGAGCTCCTTGCCGCGGCCCGACTCGAACCGGGCGAGGCAGCCCTGCTCGCCGGTGGCCCCCCATGCATCACCTTCTCCGTGGCCGGCAAGCGCGAGGGGCTTCAGGCCGAGACCGGGCGACTGTTCGAGGACTACGTCCGCCTGCTCCGAGACGTCCGGCCGGCAGGACTGATCTTCGAGAACGTGAAGGGACTCATCAACGCCGTCGACGAGCACGGCGAGCGCGGCGGCGCCTTCCGCCGAATCTACGCTGCCCTCGAGGACGCCGGCTACGCCCTCACATCGCGAACCGTCAACGCAGCGGACTACGGCGTGCCGCAATACCGCGAGCGCGTGATCATTCTCGGGCTTCGCGGAAACCGCGCTCCGGCCTTTCCCGAACCGACCCACTACGACCCGCTCCGCCCGCAGCCGCTCGGTACCTCAACACCGTGGCGAGATGTCCGCTCAGCTCTCGCCGGCCTACCGCCGGCCGCACCGCCAGGCGAGACGCCGCGGTTCCCGAATCACGTCGCACGGCGACACGGCGAAGAGGTAGTGCGGGGCTTCGCCGCCACGGAGCCTGGCAAGCGCAACCCCGCCTACAAACGAGACCGCCTCCGCTGGGATCGACCGGCGAAGGTGATCCGAGCGCAGGGCAAGCCCAAGCCTGACGGCTCCGGCCAGCGGCACAGCTCCCACCAATCGATCCACCCCGAGGAGCACCGGCAGCTCACCGTCCGCGAGTGCGCCCGCATCCAGACCTTCCCCGACTGGTATGTCTTCCCGACAACGTTTGCGAACGGCTATCGGATCGTCGGCGACGCCGTACCCGCCGAGCTCGCCCGGGTGCTAGGAGAGGCGATGCTGGGCGAACCGAGCCTCGCCGCGGTCGATTCGCTCCGGCACGTCGCTTAGACCCCGGCGTTTCGCGCGAGACGATCAGCCCGAACGGCATCAGACCTGCGCCGACGAAGGCAGGTTCCTCCTACCGTCTCAGCAAAGCGACGAACCCAGCAGCACCGATCGCCAGGACAGCCGCGCCGACGACAACGGAGAGCCACGGGAGCGTGAACGCCAGCGTCAGGCAGCCCGCGACGCCGAGCACCGGTAACCAGCGCGGCCAACGGCGTTCTTCGCGACGGAGCGTCAGAGCCGACGCGTTCGCGATCGCGTAGTAGACGAGGACGGCGAACGAGCTGAAGCCGATCGCCGAGCGAAGGTCGGCGACGGACACGACCGCGACGACAGCCACGCCCACGGCGATCTCGGCACGATGGGGAACCTTGAACCGTGGATGGACGCCGGCCAGGAATCGTGGAAACTCAGCCTGGTCTGCCATCGCGAACGTGGTGCGGCTGACGCCGGCGAGAAGGGAGAGCAGCACGCCCAACGACGCGATCGCCGCTCCGACGCGGACGACAGGTGCAAGGCTGTTGAGCGTGCCCGCTCTCACCGCCGCTGCGAGGGGAGCGTCGGAGGCTGCAAGCTCGTCTGCACCAGCCGCACCGAGCGCTGCGACCGCGACCGTCACGTAAACCACCAGCGTAATACCCAGCGCGAGCGGGATTGCCCGTGGGATGACGCGCTCCGGCTGACGTACCTCCTCACCAAGCGTCGCAATACGGGCGTAACCGGCGAAGGCAAAGAAGAAGAGCCCACCCGCCTGCAAGATGCCGTACACGCCGCCGTCACCAAACACCGGCGTCAACCTCTCCGCCTCAAAAGCGCCGCCACCGAGGGCAGCCGCGACGACCACTGCAAGCGACATGAGCACAAGCGCGACAATCACGCGCGTCAATCCGGCAGTCTTGCTCACCCCGAGGTAGTTGACCGCCACGAGAACGACGACCGCCGCGATCGCGAGAGGCCGCGCGACTGAAGGCGCTGCGTAGAGCCGAAGGTCAGCGCCATCGCTGCGCAGCTCGCGGTCTTTCCGACGACGAAGCCCGAGCCGGCAAGAAAGCCCCAGAAGCGGCCGAGCCGTTCCCGACCGTAGACATACGTACCCCCGGATTCCGGATAGAGAGCAGCGAGCTGCGCCGAGGAGGTCGCGTTCGCGTAGGCAACTACCGCAGCGACACCCAGACCCTCAGACCCAAGAGAAGACCCGACCCGGCGGCTCTCGCTGCGGGGCCGAAGGCGGCGAACACGCCTGCCGATCATCGAGCCGAGACCAATGACGACCGCATCCGTCGTTCCCAGCTTCCGGGCAAGCCGGGTCGCCGCGTGCGCCACGTTTCTCTCCGCCACTGTTGAAGACGGTACCGCGGCGTTTACGCGTGCGTCTCTAGACGCAACGCTGACGGGAGGAATCTATCCGAGGCCACGCCGGAGGGCACAAACCACACACGTTGAGCCATGCCTAAAACATAAATGGGTATATAAGTAGAAAATCGGGCTCCGCGCGTCTGATCAGAAAACAAAAGGCCCGCGTTTGCGGGCCTTTTGTAGTAGCGGGGGCAGGATTTGAACCTGCGACCTCCGGGTTATGAGCCCGGCGAGCTACCTGACTGCTCCACCCCGCGACGCAGCTGCTGAGTATAGCGACCTCCGCGAAAAGCAGGCAGCGAGCCGCTTTCCTCCCACCCCGGCAGGGGAGAGCCTCCTCGGCCCGGTACGATCGCGCCGCATGGCGCTCGTCTGGATCACGCTAACGCTCTTCCTACTTGCCCTGATCGGGCCGGCGGCGTTCGCGACGCGGTTGGGCCTGCGGCTCTTTCGGGATTTCAAGAAGCTCAACCGAGAGATCGGCTCAGGCCTCGACCGGATCGATCGTTCGACCGACCAGATCGAGCGGCATCTGTCACTCGCTGCGGAGAGCGGCACGCGGCTCGAGGCCTCGCTCGTCCGCCTGGGCGCGTCGCGGGCGCGCCTGAACGTCCAGCGGGCGGCGATCGCCGACGCACGTGCCGCGCTCGGGCGCGTGACGCGCCTCGCCCCTCGGAAGTAGCGCGTTGAGAGTCGCAGCGGTCGACCTGGGGACGAACTCGACGCGCCTGCTCGTGGCCGACGTCGACGGCCACGGCGGGCTCGCGGAGGTGGTGCGCCGGCTTGCGATCACGCGGCTCGGCGAGAGCGTGGACGAGCGGCGGAAGCTCCTCCCGCTTCCGATCGCCCGTGTCCGGAACGTCCTGTCGGACTACCGGCGGGAGCTCGAGAGGCTCGGCGCGGAGCGCACGCTGGCGGTCGGCACGAGCGCCGTCCGCGACGCGGAGAATGGCGAGGCATTCCTCGGCGAGATCGAATGGAGCTACGGCTTCTCGACCCGGCTGCTGAGCGGCGAGGAGGAGGCGCAGCTCACGCTGCGCGGGATCGGCCCGGTCGAGGCCGGGACGCTCGTCGTCGATATCGGCGGAGGCTCGACCGAGCTCCAGGTGACGGGCACCGAGACGCGCGTCAGCCTCGATCTCGGCTGCGTGCGCCTGACGGAGCGATTCGGCGAGGACGTCGAGGCCGTTCGCTCGCACGTCCGCGAGCAACTACCCCCGCTCAGCGCGACGCACGCGGTCGGGGTCGCCGGCACCGTGACGACGATCGCCGCGCTCGACCTGGACCTCACCGAGGACGACCCCGATCGGATCGACCACCACGCGCTCTCGCGCACCGCCGTCGAGACGCAGACGGAGCGGTTACGGCAGCTGCCGCTCGAGGAGCGCGCTCAACTGATGGCGCCGGGACGTGCTCCGGTGATCGTCGCGGGTGCCGCCATCCTCGCCGAGATCCTCGACCGCTACCGGCTCGGCTCGATAGTCGTGAGCAAGCGCGATCTCCTGCACGGGGCAGCTCTCGCCGCAGCCGAGCTGCCCGAGCCCGAAGAGGGCGCGGCACCGCCCGGCGCCTACACTTGCTGCTGACGGTCTGATCCCACTGGGAAGGGATTTGCGGGGCGGAGTGCAAGTTCTGAGCCTCAGGACTCGACCCGTAGCCGCAATCCCGAAAGGCCGCCGTGATCGACCACCTCCGAACTCGTCCCAGACTGACGGCCTCGGCGTGCCCGAGCGGCGACGGCGCGTCATCTTGATCCGGGTTCTGATCTGTGACGACTCCGCCGAGGCGCGCGCGGGACTCCGGACGATGCTCGCCGATCACGACGAGATTCAGATCGTCGGTGAGGCCTCGAACGGCGAGGAAGCTGTCGCACGCGCCGGCGAGCTAGCTCCGGACGTCGTCCTCATGGACGTGCGGATGCCGATGGTGGACGGCATCGAGGCGACCCGGAGGATCGCGCGGCAGGTGCCCTTGGCACGGGTCGTCGCCCTGTCGGGGGCGGACGACGCAGACTCCATCGACGAGATGCTCGCGGCAGGCGCCGCCGCCTACGTCGTCAAAGGCGCTCCGCTCTGGGAGCTCGAACGGGCGATCGCCGGCGGAGGCGATCCGCTCGTCCGGCTCGCCCTCGGGCTGGCGAAGGCCACCGGGAGGCGCGCGAGCGTCGCGACGATCGTGGCGCGCGAGCTCGCGGAGCTGACGGGAGCTGCCGCGGCCGCCGCTTACCTTGCCGCGCCGGATGTCGCGCTTTCGCTTGTGGGAGTCGCTCGGGAGCTGAGCGGCTCGCTGACCTTCCCCCCTCCGCATCCTCCGGCGCTCGCGCGACGAGTCTTCGAGACGCAGACACCCGCCCGAGCGGATGAGGACGAGCTCGACGAGCTCCGTCTCCTCGGCCTCTCGTGCGGCAGCGCGTACGCCGTTCCGCTGCGCTCCGACGGGGAGATGCTGGGCTCGCTGCTCGTCGTCATGCCTGCAGGCTGCGGCCTGGGGGCGGACGAGGCGCTCGTCGCCGACGTGGGCGCGCTGGCAGCGACGGCCTTCGCCACCGAGCGCCGACTCGCACTCACCCATGCCGAGGCACGTCGCGACGCGGTCACCGGCGTCGCCAACCGGCGGGCCTTCGACGAGCGGCTGGCCGAGTCTCTCCGAGACGCTGTGACACGGCGGCGGGAGCTCAGCGTCACCCTCTTCGACCTGGACGACTTCAAGCGGGTCAACGATGCGTGCGGCCACGCACAGGGCGACGCAGTGCTGGTGCAGGTCGCCCGCACGGCGCTACGCGTTCTGCGACCCGGGGAGGAGCTCTTCAGGGTCGGCGGCGACGAGTTCGCGCTCGTCGTCCTTGCCGGTACGGGCATCGCGGTCGGAATTGGTGAACGGATCCAGGCGGCCGTCAGGGAGCAGGCAAGAACGAGTCCGCTCCCGACGATCTCGGCGGGCGTCGCTACCTTCCCGGCCGACGCACGGTCGGCGGGCGATCTGGTGTGCGCCGCCGACGCGGCCCTCCGCGCATCGAAGCGGAACGGGAAGCAGCGGATCAGCGCGGCGGGCGCTCCAGCGATTGCCCGGAGATCCGGGCCTCGCCGCAGTGCGGCGGTGGGGGCGCGCGAGCCTGGTTCCCCATCAGCCGAGTCCCGCGGCGCCCGGGTGCTCTTCGTCGACGACGATCCTGCCACTTTGACGCTGCTCGGGGCCACGTTCGAGCTGATCGACATCCAGGTCTCGCAGGCGTCCTCGGCAGCGGAAGCGATGAGCGCCGTCGCCGCCAGCCCTCCCGACGTCGTTGTGCTCGACATCGGCCTGCCGGACGTGGACGGACTGACCCTTTGCCGGCGGCTGAAGGACGACCCCACAACCAGCTGGATCGGCGTTGTCCTGCTGACGGGAGCCGGCATGGAAGCCGAGCCGCCGGCGCGAGCCGCCGGTGCCGATGCCTTCCTGCTCAAACCGTTCAGCCCGCTCGAGCTGCTCGCCGTCGTGGAGCGGCTCGCAGGCGGTCTCTACGAGGGGCCGTTCCGCGCCGGCACGGAGGGCGGCGACGAGCAGCTACTCCGGTACGCAGGCGACCTGCGCCGGCTCCTGCAGATCGAGCGCGGCCGCCAGGAGCTCGTGCAACGCACGTACCGGCAGACGGTGGCGGCGCTCGCCGGAGCGCTCGAGACCAAGGACATCGGCACCGGCTCCCACTCGCAGCGCGTCCGCCGGTACGCGGTCGAGCTCGCACGCACCCTCGACCCGTCGCTGCTCGACAACGCGAGCGTCGAGTACGGCTTCCTGCTGCACGACGTCGGCAAGATCGGCATCCCCGACCACGTCCTGCAGAAGCGCGGGCCGCTGGACGGAGCCGAGCAACAGCTCATGCGGACGCACACGGTGCTCGGCGAGCAGCTGCTCGGCGACGTCGATCTCCTGCACGGGGACGGGCTGAAGGTCGTGCGCGGCCACCACGAGCGCTGGGACGGCAGGGGGTATCCCGACGGGCTCGCCGGAACCGACATCCCGCTCGCCGCAAGGGTCTTCGCCGTCGCGGACACGCTCGACGCGATCACGAGCGACCGGCCCTACCGCGCCGCGAGAAGCTGGGACGAGGCTGCGGCCGAGATCCTGTGCGAGCGCGGCCGGCAGTTCGACCCCGACGTCGTCGACGTCTTCCGTCAGCGGGAGCGCGAGCTGCACGAGATCCGGCGCGAGCTCACCGCGGTCTGACCGCTCTCAGCCTGGATCCACCGTTCTGCGTGACCGCGGGGCGGTCGGCTGGGCCGCAAGGCTGTGCTGCGAAGCGCACCGTCCGGGTGAGGCTCCCCGCGCAAAACGGTGGATCCAGGCTCAGCTCTGGCGGTCGGCGTCGCTGGGCGGCTCGTCCTCGGCGAGGCGCCGCTGGAGCACGGCTCGGGACAGGACGCCCACCAGCCTGCCGCTCTCCACGACCGGCACGCGCTCGAGATCGTGCTCTTCCAGGAAGCGGAACGCCTGATCGAGGCGAACATCGGAGTCGAGCGTGTGCTCGGGCTCCTCGACGATGGAGCCCAGCTCCGTCGTGCGCGGGTCGCGCCCCGCCGCGACGACCTCACGCACGAGCGTCTTGCGGGTCACGAGCCCGAGCAACCTGCCATCGGCGCACACGAAGAGCGCGCGCACCTCAGGGCGGTCGAAGGCGCGCGCGGCCTCCTGAGCCGTCGCCCGCCCCTCGAGCTGCGGTGGGTCGGGCACCATTGCGTCGCGAACGCGATCCATCGGCTCGGGCCTTAGGGATAGAGACCGCGGGCGTCGAGCGCCGCGGCGACTTCACGGATGCCGGTGACGAGGGCTGCCGTGCGGAGGGTCGTGCCGCGCTCGTGCGACGTCTCCCAGACCCGATCGAACGCGTCGTTCATCTTCTCGGCGAGCTTCAGCCGGATCTCGTCGCGGTCCCAGAAAAGCCGTCCCAGGTCCTGCACCCATTCGAAGTACGAGACGGTGACTCCGCCGGCGTTCGTGAGGATGTCCGGCAAGATCAGGATGCCGCGATCGTGCAGGATCGCATCGGCCTCGAGTGATGTCGGTCCGTTGGCGCCCTCGGCGACCAGGCGGGCCTGGATGCGGCCGGCGTTCTCATCCGTCACCTGATCCTCGCGCGCGGCGAGCACGAGGATGTCGCACGGGAGCTCGAGCAGCTCCTCGTTCGTGATCCGCCGGCCGGTCGTCCACCCTTCGAGCGAGCCATTTGTCCGCGCGTGCTCGCTCATCGCGTGGACGTCGAGGCCCGCCTCGTCGAGGATCCCGCCCGAGACGTCGGAGACGGCGATCACGGTCGCGCCGCTATCCGCGAGCTCGTGCGCCGCGATCCCGCCGACGTTCCCGAACCCCTGAACGACGCAGCGTTGCTCGGCCAGGTTCCAGCCGAGCCGTTCGCAGGCGCGTGCGAGCACCATCACGACGCCCGCCCCGGTCGCCTCGTGCCGGAAGACCGATCCGCCGACCGAGATGGGCTTCCCCGTCACGATCTCGGGCACCGCGTGCCCGACCTGCATCGAGTAGGTGTCCATCATCCAGGCCATCGTCTGCTCGTTCGTGGCCATGTCCGGCGCCGGAATGTCCTCCCGCGGGCCGATCACGGGAAGCAGCTCGGAGGTGAAGCGACGCGTCAACCGCTCGAGCTCCGGGAGCGAGAGCTGGCGCGGGTTGCAGCGGACGCCGCCCTTGGCGCCCCCGTAGGGGAGTCGCAGCAGTGCGCACTTCCACGTCATCCAGACCGCGAGCGCGGCGCACTCGCCGAGCGTCACCTCCTCGTCGTAGCGGATGCCGCCCTTCGTGGGCCCGAGCACGCTCGAGTGCTGCACGCGGTAGCCCGCGAATACCACGCGCCGCTCGTCGTCGAGGCGCACCGGGATCGAGAGCATGACCGCCCGCTCGGGGTAGCGGAGGCGCTCGGCCACGGCCTCGGAGATGTCGGCGTAGGGGAGCGCCTGCTCGAACTGGGCGATCGCCGTCAGGAAGAGCGGCGTGTCCCACTCGAGGTGGACAAGCGAGGCGGTTTCTTCGATCTGCGCCATCGCCTGAGTGTATTCCGAGCTAGCTCATGTTCTCCGAGTCCAGGGCTACCTCGTACATCTGCACCGACGTGCGCTTGCCGCCCCCGGGCGGAGTCGCGTTGTTCATCAGCTCGTCCACCTTGCGGAGATCGGCCTCGGTCTCGCAGAGCACCAGCCCCGCGCCTCGTCCGTTCTCCCGGTCGACGAGCATCATCGTGCGCACGACGTGCTGCCTCATCCCCATCTCATCCGTCTGCATCCGCCGTCGCACCTCGGCGATGCGCTCGTCCCAATCCTCGGTGGTCGCCTCGAACTGAGCGATCCGTACGTACATCCTGTCCTCCCCGCGTCGGTTGCGAGCACCCTACGACGCTTTACGAGCCCGCGGCAAGGGCGCCGGACCTACGTCTCGCCGTCCCAGAGGTCGAGCAGTAGCCCTGGCCGGCTCAGGAAGAGTGGCTTGCCATCGGCGCTTCGCGCGCCGACCTTGCCGCTGTTCAGGTACTCCACGACGTCCGGCTGGATCAACGTCGAGAGCATCAGAACACGGATCGGGGACTCCGTCGCGTTCTGCACCTGATGCGCGCCACCCTTGCCCCTGCGGAAGCAGACGACGTCCCCATCCGCCAACTCCTGCTCCCCTTCGAGAGTTCGCAGCGTGGGACGTCCGCGGAGAACCACCAGCCACTCCTCGTTCGCGTGGTGAGCGTGGTAGGCGCAGAGCCGGTCGCCGGGTCGAGCTCGTACATGGCTCCGCCGATCAGCTCTGCGTCGATGCGCCCGCCACTCACGCGTCCCTGCTGCGCCAGTCGGGGCGATCCTCGACGCGATCCCACTCAGCGCCGTTGAGGTTGAAGACCTTCACACGTTCACACCGCCAAGCCTAGAGCGCGCGGCTAGCCTCGGGGGGCTGGAACTTCCCGTCTAGGATCGTCTCGTCGCCCTTTCACCCGGGGCGGCGCGGCGGAAAGCGTCTCTCCTCCACCTCGTGGCCCGATCCCATTCTCACGACCACGGGCACGGCCCGCACACGCACGGGCTCGTCGACCGCTCGATCCTCCGCTCGCGCCGTGGGATCCAGGCCGTCCTCGCCAGTCTGGCCGTCCTCGCGGTCACGGCGGGCGCGCAGGCCCTCATCTACGTCATCAGCGGAAGCGTCGCCCTTCTCGCCGACCTCATCCACAACGTCGGCGACGCTCTAACCGCAGTCCCGCTCGCGATCGCGTTCGCCCTCCGCTCAGAACGCGCAGAGCGTTACGCCGGGCTCGCGGTCGTCCTGGCGATCTTCGTCTCGGCCTGCGTCGCAGGCTACGCGGCGATCAACCGGATCATCCATCCAGAAGCACCCGATCATCTGCTCGCACTCGCTGCCGCCGGGGCGATCGGCTTTGTCGGCAACTACATCGCCGCGATCATCCGGACGCGAGCCGGGCGTAAGCTCGACAGCCGGGCGCTCGTCGCGGACGGCGACCACGCCCGCGCAGACGCCCTCGTCAGCCTCGCTGTGATCGGAAGCGCGGCCGTCGTCGCGCTGGGCTTAGAGATCGCTGACCCGCTCATCGGACTCGGCATCACCCTTGTCATCCTCCGGATCACCTGGCAGTCCTGGAACACCGTCCGCCACGGGATCGGCGCTCGCTGAGTCCTGCCGCCCGCCCGCGCCCAATGCCCGTTCGCGACCCGCACTAGCGAGCGTGGAGCCGCAGAGACGCCTATTGCGTGCGAATCGTAGTTCCCATCTCCCGTTGCCGAGAGCTCCGCGAGAGGAACGCTACGGCGTTCGACCGCCCGACGGGACCGGGTGGCTGGCGATCCCTCTGACGTCACTGCGAACTGATGTTCGCGCGGCTGGATCAGTTCGGGCGCCACACCCTCCGTGGGCTCGTGGCGCACCGGGTGTCTCGAGGATCCGAGGATCTACGCTTCGCGGCCTTGGTTAGAAGCACCGCGTTTCGCGGAACCGTCACACTAGGGCAACAGAATGGAGGTCGGGACACCGCAAAGATCGGCCTTGCTTGCGGGCGTGCCGCTGTTCGCGGGCCTGCCAGATGGGGCGCTGCGCGAGCTGGAAGGGGCCTTGGAGCCGAGAGTCGTGCGAGCGGGCGAGTGGCTCTTCCGCGAGGGCGAGGATTCGGATCGACTCTGCGTTGTGCGCTCCGGTCGATTGCGTGTCGTGGTCGAGTCCGGCGAGGTCGCAATGGTCGCTCGTGTCGTCGGTCCCGGGTCCATGCTCGGTGAGCTCGGCGTCCTCACCGGCTCTCCGCGCTCGGCATCCGTCCAGGCCGTCCGCGACAGCGAGTTGCTCGAGCTCGGCGCCGCGGAGTTCGACTCGCTGCTCGCCCGCAGTCACGGGTTGGCCGTCAGGCTTGCGCGGCAGCTCGCGGTGCAGCTCCAGGCGAGCGGTGGCCTCGATCTGCCCGAGGCGCCGGCGGCCATCGTCGCGGTCGTCCCGACCCACGCGAGCCTTCCGATCGAGGGCTTCTGCGACGCGCTCCAGCGGACGTTCGCCGGGTGGGGACCGGTCGCCGTGCTCGACGGGCGAAAGGCCGACGCCGAGGCCAGAGACTCCCGCTACGGGCATGTCGTCGATCGACTCGAGCGCGAGCACGAGCACGTTCTGCTCGTCGATTGCCCTCTTGGACTTCCCGAACACGGAAGAAAACTCTGCTACAGCACGCATCGCGGAGGTCAACTGCTACTAAGGCGAGGCTAGTTCCTCGGGAACGAGGCGACCCGGCTTCTTCGCAACGACGCGCAGGCGCAGGCTGTAGGCCGCTTCTTCGTATTGAGTCGCATCTGCGGATCGCAAAAAAAGACTAAGCCCATAGGTGCCTGCCGCCGGAACCTGCCAGGTCACGTTCTTACCAGGGCCAAGCTCATAGGAGTTGCGTCCGAGCCCTAGGCGCACAGTCGTGTGGTGACGACGCAGGCTGAACATCGCAGTCTCCCCCTCCTTGACCGTCGCCAACGGAATGGGGCTGACGGTCCCATCCCCATGAAGACAGCTTCCGGTACCCGCAGGCTGCGGCGTCGCAGGCGGCGGCGGCGTTGGCGTAAGAAGCGTGAACGTGCAGCTCGTGGAGTAGCCGAACTTCAGCGAGACCACGCCCTGAGAGGTAGTCACGTAAGGCCGCTCTGGCTTCTTCGTAGCAGCGCTCGCTTGCGTCAAAAAGACAAGAGCCATGAGCACAAGAAGAGACAGCAAGGCGCGCGTCCTGGAGCGAAGGATGACAGAACGTCGCTCTAGTTTCCAGAAAGTTGACAAACGAGCCTTTGAGCCTACCCCCTAACCCTCTCCCTCTCTCAAAAACAGCGATATAGCAGGCCTTTGTGCGATGCCGGGGGAGGGAGTCGAACCCTCACGGCCCGAGGGCCACCCGATTTTAAGTCGAGCGCGTCTGACCGGTTCCGCCACCCCGGCGGATGACCCAGTCTATGACCCGCGCCGGAGGAAAATGAGAATCGGCGGGCGAAGCCTTAGGGATCCTGGCAGTGCAGGCTTGCCTGGCCACTTGCTGCGAATAACAGGGGCCAGCCATGAGTCTACGAGCCGGGTCCCAGCAGGTCCGGCGGGAAGCGCTCCGGCCCCTTGTACCGGTGCTCGTCGATGAAAGCCGAGAACGCCTCCTCGTCGAACTCCGTGCACTTCGCGAGGTAGCCGCGACCGTTGTCGGTCGTACCCCCCGTCCGCTCCGGCGCCGTCCAGGCCGTCAACGCGATCGTGTTCTTCGGCGTGAGCGTGGGCAAGGGCGCGACGAGGAGCCCATTTTCGTCCCTGTCGTAGAGCTCCCGGATCTGCGCGACCGTCTCGGCCGAGACACTCGGTCCGTAGTGGATGACGATGCCGCCATGCTCGAGGTTGTGCACGGATCGGATCAGGGCCACGGGCGAGTCGTAGAAGCCCCAGATCGCAGGCCCCGGGTGGTGCGGCCCACTCGTCGGCGGCGCAGAGTTCCATTTCGGCTTTGCGTTCAGGTTCTGGAGGTGCGTGCCGTCTTGGTCGGGGAAGGTCTGCAGCGTGCAACCTGCGTCCTGAAGCGTCTGCCGTTCGTCCGGGGAGTTGCTCGACAGAAAAGTGGCGCCCAGGATGAGCGCCGCCGCAACGAGAGCCGCGCCTAACCCGAGGAGAAGGTTCCGGCGCCGGCGCGCGGCAACGGCAGGATCGGTCTGCGTCTGTCGCCGTTGCGGCGACTGCGGACGTCTCGGCGGATTGGGAACACGATCTTTGCGGGCCATTTCGGCGGCGACTGTACCAGTCGCACCGGAGGTTCCCGCTGTCGTCCGACGGCAGCTCTACCGTTCGTTGGCCCGTGATCTATCTGGCGCTCATCATCGGACCGGCGCTCATCATCGGACTCGCTCTCGGCGCGCTCGCTGTGTGGTTGTTCTTGTCGCGCCGACTCGTGGAACGCGAGCGCGAGCTCTCGACGACGCGAGCGGAGCTCGACGTTGAGCGACGGAGCTTCGACCACAAGGTCGTGCACGCCGTGCAGGCTGCCTCGACCGAGGCCTTCAGGGCGAACAACACCGCCTTCCTGGAGCTGGCCGAGACGAAGCTGAGTAGTTACGTCCGTCCGCTGAAGGAGTCGCTCGAGAGGGTCGACGGCCAGGTGCGAACGCTCGAGCAGGCGCGTCAACACGCCTTCGGAGCGCTGAAGCAGGAACTGACCTCGCTCCACGAGGGACAGGAGCGGCTTCGGAGCGAGACCGGCAACCTGGTCACGGCACTGCGTGCGCCTCACGTTCGCGGCCGCTGGGGCGAGGTTCAGCTGAAGCGCGTCGTCGAGGCGGCAGGAATGTTGGAGCATTGCGACTTCGTCCTGCAATCGACGACGCGGGACGACGAGGGAGCGCTCCTGCGCCCCGACCTGATCGTCCGGCTCCCGGGCGGGAAGCAGGTGGTCGTGGACGCGAAGGTGCCGCTCTCGGCCTACCTCGACGCGTGTGGTGCGGAGGATCCCGACGCGCGCCGCGGTCACCTCGAAAATCACGCCCGCCAGCTCCGCGATCACGTGGGCAAGCTGGCTGTGAAGTCGTACTGGAAGCAGTTCGAGCCATCCCCGGACTTCGTGATCATGTTCCTCCCCGACGAGGCCTTCCTCCGGGCTGCACAAGAGCACGACTCCTCTATCACCGAGGATTCCTGGCGGATGAACGTGATTCCGGCATCCCCCACGAACCTTTTCGCGCTGTTGCGAACGGTGGCGGCGACCTGGCGGGAGGAGACGGTCGCCGAAAGTGCACGCGAGGTGCACGCGCTCGGCCAGCAGCTCTGCGACCGACTGAGCACGCTGGCCGGCCACGCCGACCAGCTGGGCCGCAGCCTCACGAGCGCGGTCGGGCACTACAACAAGACGGTTGCGACGCTCGAGACCCGGGTGCTCGTGACCGGGCGGAAGCTGCAGGAACACGGCATGACCGGGGAGCGGCTTCCCGAGCTCGCCCAGCTCGAGTCGCAGACCCGTCGGGTGCAGGCACCCGAGCTCCTGGCGTCAGCCGACGAAGGCGCTCGCGAGCAGCGCCAGTCGCAGCTCGACCTCGCGCCCCGCGCGCTCGACGCCGCCTGACGCGCCGGCCGAGCTAGAAGCCCGAGCTAGAAACGGAGCACCGCTCCGATCCCTTCGACAGGGTCGAGATCCTGTCGATGCTCGACCGCCCAGACGTTGCCGCCGTTCGCGAGCGTGAGCCGGACGGCGAGGTCGAGGCCGTCGTCGCGCGGCTCCGGCGTCGTCCCGTCGAGTGGGCACGCGCGGGCCTCCAACGATGCCCGCCCGCACGCCGGGCATCGGAACGCATCCTTCGCGACGCCCTCCTGGTAGAGCAGCGTGTCGATACGCGCGTCCGAGGCCGCCTCGAGCGTCTCTTGCCAGCCCGATGCACCCCGCCCGCCGCGACCGACCTCCTCCCGCCAGCGATCCACGAGCTGGCTCTCGCACTTCTCCCGCCACCCTTCGAGGAGGGGTTCGATCACCTCCTGGAGCTCCGACGGACCGGCGTGTTGCTCGGCGGTCGCCCAACCGACGATCGCGTCGGAGACATCCGACGCCAGCACCTCGCTGAACTCGTGGCGCACATCGTCCGAGCAGACGACGACGATTCGCGGACGCCCCTGCCGGCGGAAGAGCTGCTCCAGCTCCGCCGCGACGTTCTTGTAGTGCTCGTGGGCCGCGTTGTCCACATGTCCCTGCGAGCGTGCTTGCGACCAACCACCCTGATCGTGGCGGTTGGGCGCAACCTCGGTCCGGTCTGCGATGTTGGCGAGCCGACCGCCCCTGAGCGCGAGCAGCCGCCCTACCTCCCGGTTGACGACGACGACGAGCGCTCCCTCCCCCCGTCCCACCAGGGGCACGAGCGGCGCGAGCAGGAAGTCGTCGGCGACGCGAATCGTGTCCGGTACGGGCATCGGGAGCGGAAGTGTGTGCCAGGCGTTGTCGAGCCCCGCGGAGAAGACAGCGAGCCCGAGGGCGCCGTCGCGGTCGAAGTCGGCGTCGAAGAACTGCTCCAGCCGCTCGAAGTCGGCCTTCAGGCCCTGCCGGACCTCGTGGGTCAGATCGTCCCTCGTCGCGCCGTGGGACTTTGCGCCCGCATCGAGCAGCGAGCGCACCCGTGTCGCGAGCTCCCGCGCCGTCGGCGTCAGGCCCGGATCGAGATCCAGGTAGAGGCTGATCGCGCAGCCGTTCTGCGCCCGGAAGCTCGCGAGCTCCCGCAGCGCGTCCAAGTTCACCGTCGTCGCCATTCGAACCTTTCTCTCGGACTGCGTTCGATTCTAAGATCTTCTAACACGACGCCTCGTCAGGGTGCGATGGGTGGTGCGAGGCAAGGACGCAGGGAGCGTCCAGATGAGACATCTGGACGCAACGGACGACGCCGCGTCGCGCCGCCCAGCGTGCCCCTGCCGGCTCAGGGTTTCATTGTGTTAGAGGCTGTAAGCCTCGACACGAGGCTAGATTGCCTCGATGCGCGTCGCGACGGTCCGCCACGGGACCCGATCGATCGACGGGCTGGTGGAGCTGCTCCGAGCTGCAGAGGTCGAGACGCTCATCGATGTCAGGCGATTCCCCGGCTCACGACATCATCCCCAGTTCAACAAGCCCGCTCACGCCGACTCGCTCGCGGCGGCCGGGATCAACTACCGGCACTCGCTCGAGCTGGCGGCAGGCTTGCTGGCGAGCCTGGTGAGGATCGCTTCGGCTGCATCCGCGTCGCAGCCTTTCGCAGCTACGCGGCACGCACGACGACCCCAGACTGGCAGTCAGCGATCGCGGCGGAGCTCGCCCAGTCGGCTCCTGCCTTCATGTGCGCAGGACGCTCTGGCCGCGCTGCCACCGACCTGATCGCAAAACTGCTCCACACGCAAGGCCACGAGGTCACGCACCTGCTCAGCTCGACGCGGCGGAACCGCACGCACCGTGGGTAATCGCCGAGCATCGCGACGGCACCTCTTTCTCTGCGGCGAACGGTCGGTTAGCAGGAACACCGAGGAGGGCCGATTCGTTTTCTATGGTGAGACCAGAGACCAATCCGAGAAACGAGGGCGAAGACCAGTGAGCGACGTTCGGAACGTGATCATCATCGGCGGCGGGCCTGCGGGCTACACGGCGGCGCTGTACGCCGCCCGCGCCAACATGAGGCCGCTCTTGATCGAGGGCTTCCAGTGGGGCGGCCAGCTGATGATCACGAGCGACGTCGAGAACTATCCCGGCTATCCGAGCGGGGTGATGGGACCCGAGATGATGCGGGAGTTCCGCGAGCAGGCAGGGCGCTTCGGCACAGAGTTCGTCACCGACGACATCACCCGGATCGACTTGTCGCAGCGGCCGTTCAAGGTCTACGTCGAAGACACGGAGTACGTGGCCGAGACGATCATCGTGGCGACGGGTGCGACCGCTCGGCAGCTCGGCCTGGAGTCCGAACGTGACCTGCAAGGGCGCGGCGTCACCTACTGCGCCACCTGCGACGGCTCCTTCTACCGCGAGCGTAAGGTCGTTGTGGCAGGCGGCGGCGACTCTGCGATGGAGGAGGCGCTCTTCCTGACGAAGTTCGCCTCGAAGGTCACGATCGTCCACCGGCGCGACACCTTTCGAGCCTCGCCGATCATGGTCGACCGCGCGCAGGCCCATCCCAAGATCGAGATCCTGACGCCATACGTCGTCGAAGAGGTGCTGGGCGTGGCGGAAAACAAGCTGACGGGCCTCCGGCTGCGGAACGTCGACACAGACGAGGTCGTCGACCACCGCACCGACGGGCTCTTCGTCGCGATCGGTCACGACCCCACCACGAAGCTGTTCGTGGATTGGCTCGACCACGACGACTCCGGCTACCTGATCACACGAGGCAAGACCACGGAGACGAATATCCCGGGCGTCTTTGCAGCAGGGGACGTGCAAGACCACGTCTACCGTCAGGCGATCACCGCCGCAGGCTCCGGCTGTATGGCCGCGCTCGACGCCGAGCGGTTCCTCGCCGACCTGGAGGGGCATCCGGAGGAGGCCCTGACGGCACCGCGCGAGCAGGCGGCGCCGGCGTAGAACCGGTGGCTCGTTGGCCTTCCGGCCGACCAGCCGACTACCCTCCCGGCGGTGGCTCGCGGGGCGCATTGGATCGACCTGCTCGACCCGACGGCTGAGGAGCTCGCGGCTGAGACCCCCATCGAGCTTCACGAGCGAGCGACCAGGCACCTCCTCGATCCCCTGCGGCCCGAGCGGCTGCCTCGGCCGAGAATCGAGTCGTCCCCTGACCACGTCCTCGGCGTGCTCCTCGTCGCTGTCGCTGTCGAGGAGGAGGATCGTGTCTTCTACCAGGAGGTCGACTTCGTCGCCACGTCCGAGACGATTCTCACCGTGCGTAAGACGCCTCCGGGTGAGGAGCCGTTCTCGATCGATGCGGTGCACGAGGCGTGCGAGGCCCACGGATCTCCTTCGACCGGGCTCGTCATCTACCACCTGATCGACGAGGTCGCCGAGCGCTACCTCAATCTGATCGACAGCCTCGGCTCCGAGATCGACGAGCTCGAGGAGGGAATCGAGTCGTGGGCGAACGAGCGGATCCGTCGCCGGCTGGCCGAGCTGCGGGAGGACGTGCTGGTCATACGGCGCACCCTTGCCCCGACCCGGGACGCGGTCAGGCGTCTCGTCGACGGCCGGGTCGAGCTCGCAGGCGAGGATCCGTTCGGGCGCGGGCTCCATCTCTACTTCGGGGAAGCCCACGACAAGCTGCTTCGGGCGACCGACGGTCTCGACATCGCTCGCGAGCTCGTCTCGAGTGCCCGTGACTACCACCAGTCGAAGATCGCGCAGGAACAGAACGATGTCGTCAGGAAGCTCGCCGTGGTTGCGTCGCTGCTGCTCGTGCCCACGTTCATCGTCGGCAACTACGGCCAGAACTTCGACCACATGCCCGAGCTCGGCTGGAAGCTCGGCTATGCCTTCTCCTGGGGGATCATCGCCCTCACGACCCTCCTGCAGCTCGCCTTCTACCGGTGGCGGCGCTGGATCTGAGACGAGGCCTCGTCGGTACCCTGCCGAGGTGCCGTTCTTCATCTGTCCGAACTGCAAGGACCGCTCGATCGACAACGACGGCCGGCAGGGGCTGCTGCAGCAGGCGGTCTCGTGTGAGCGCTGCGGATTCGGGTTCCTCTTCGAGCTGATGGACGACTACTACCCCGGGCCGAACGCGGGCCTGATCGCCTGCGACCGTGGCGGTCGCATCCTGGCGGCCGGCCGCGGAGTCTTCGAGCTGACGGGGTACCAGGAACGGGATCTGATGGGCCGAGACGTCGTCGAGGCGTTCGCTCTCGGCGGCTTCGAACGGGAACAGAATCCTGTCGCGATCGCGCTCGAGTGGGGCGTCCGGCGGCTGGGAGAGGAGCTCGAGCTGCGCTCGCGCGCCGGCAACGTCAAGCCCGTTCGCGCGGACATTTTCCCGGCCTACGACAACGACGGCGGCCTGCTCGTCTCGCTCTCGCCCCGCTAAGAGCTCATTTCAGAATGACGCTTCGGCGGCGGGGTCCGCTGGGCGGCGCGAGCGCAAGAACGCAGAGAGCCTCGACAGCAGCGCTATCGAGGCGACCGGGGATGCCGCGATCGTGCCGCACAGCGTGGCCCGCCGGCTCAAGGCTTCACTTTGAATGAGCTCTAAGCCTCAGCAAGCGGGAGCGCGGTGCCTACGGCCGGCCGCGGATCGCCCAGGCCGACGCGCTCAAGGTGAACGGCCCGGCAGGATCGCCGAGGCGGCGGCGGCACTCGTCGTGCAACCTCTCCTGCCCCGCGTCGTTGAGCGAGCTGTAGAACGCACCGACCGGTCCGGCGGCGGTCTGGAGCGGTATCCAGAAGTCGTCGAACCCCTCGTACTCCATCGTCACGGGAAGGAGCTCGGTCCGGACGCCTTCCAGACCGGCTCGGTCGGCCAGCCCCTGCAGCTCCTCCCGCGTGCGATATGGCAGCTTGGCGTCCCCGCTCTGACCGGCTTCGCCCTGCACGGCTGCCGCCGCGGCCCAGAAGATGCCCAGCATCTCCATCTCACCCGCCGCCCACATGCTGAAGGCGACCAGGCCACCTGTGCGGACGACGCGTCGCATCTCCCCCACGCCAGCAGCGGCATCGCGCATGAAGCTGACGACGAGCTGCGAGAGGGCAGCATCGAACGAACCGTCCGCGAACGGCAGGCTCTCCGCGGCCCCTACCTGCACGTCAGCCCCAGGGACGCGCGTCCGGCAGACCTCGACGAACACTTCGGCCGGATCGACCGCCGACAACCCTTCGAGGCCGGCACGAGCGGCGAGAACAGTCGTCAGCGCGCCCGGCCCGCAACCGACATCGAGGACTCGCATTGGGCCGTCGATGCCTGCGAAATCGGCGAAAGCAGGAGCGAGGCGCGCGGAGTAACGGCCCATGAACCGGTCATACGACTCCCCCGAGACGGCGAAAGGAGGACGACCACCGCCGGTCGGGGCTGCCTGCATCGGCTTATCCTAGAGCGCTAATCGACGACGACACGGCTCGACGGGCAAAGGTCGTTGACGACGCAGAGCTCACACAGCGGCCTCCGCGCGAGGCAGACGCGCCGTCCGTGCCAGATCAGCAGGTGCGGGAAGCGCCCCCAGTCGGAACGGGACACGAGCTTGATCAGGTCGCGCTCGATTCGCACTGGATCCTCCTGCTTGGTGAGGCCGAGCCGTTGCGAGAGGCGGCGGACGTGCGTGTCGACGACGACCCCCTGCGGACTGCCGAGCTCTGCCGCGACCACGTTCGCGGTCTTCCGCGCGACCCCGGGTAGGCGCAACAGCTCCGGCAGCGTCCGCGGCACCTGTCCGTCGAACTCCTCGAGCAGGACGCGGGCCGTGCCGCGGAGCGACTTCGCCTTCTGGCGGAAAAACCCGGTCGCGTAGATGTCGCGCTCGAGCTCCTCCTGCGGCACCGCCAGATAGTCCTCCAGCCGTCCGTACTTCTCGAAGAGGTGTTGGGTGACGCGATTGACGTTCACGTCTGTTGTCTGTGCCGACAACATAACGGAGAAGAGGAGCTCGAGATCGCTCCTGAAACGGAGCGCGATCCGGGCGTCGGCGTGCTCCGCCGCGAGCCGCGCGATGATCGGCCGGATCCGGTCTCGTCTGCGCCCGACGCGACGCCGCGCCTCGCCGACGAAGCTACGCGCCACGCAGCGATTCGAAGTAGGCCGTGACCTCGACGGGATCGGGTGGCTGCTCGAGCCACCCGGCCAACTCATCGGCGGTCGCCCATTGCGTCGCGCGGATCGCGGTCGCGCCGGCTTCGGCGTCGTATCCGGTCGCACGGTGCTCGACGGCAGGGCCGAGGAGCAGCCAGAAGGCTCCGCGCCTGCCCTCGTATGGCATGCCGACGCTTCCGGCGTTCACAAGCCGCGTGCCTCCAGCGCGCCGGTCGAACTGGACGTGCGTGTGGCCGCAGACGACGAGGCGCTCGTGGACATCGTCCAGCACCTCGACGAGGTCCTCCTCCGGTGTGATGCGCGTGACGATCTCCTCGTCCGAGCGCGGTGTGGCGTGGCAGAAGAGGACGCTGCCGAGCCCGTCGAGCTCGAGTGACAGCGTCAGCGGCCAGTCCCGCAGCAGCGTGAGTCGATCCGGGCCGAGTCGCTCGGCGCACCACGCGGCGCCGTGCTCCTTCTCGGCGACGAGCACGGCACGGTCTGCGTTTCCCCGGACGAAGCGCACACGATCGCCCAGAGTGACGAGCAGATCCAGGCACTCCGCGGGCATCGGGCCGGAGACCGCGTCGCCGGCAACGACGATGAGCTCGGCGGCAGCCACATCCGGCTCGGCGAGCACCGCCTCGAGCGCCGGGAGATTCCCGTGCACATCGGCGAGAACCGCAACGTCCCTCACCGCTGGAGCCCCGGGCCTGCGCAGACGACGCCGAGCACTGGGCACCCCGCGCAGATGAACTCACTCGGTGTCGGCCTGAACTCTCCCGCACGGATGCGGGCGATCGCCTCCGACAGCTCGGCCTCGAGGGCCGGCAGCTCCGTGCGCAGGAACGTCCGGGAGCTGACCGCATCGTCACGCTCGAGAAACTGGTAGACGACCTCGACCTCCTCTGCGCCGGCGCGGAAGAGAGCAAGGGCGTAGACGAGCCGCTGGAGCCGGTAGTCGGCCTCGACGATCTCGCCCGCCGATCCTTCCGCGAGCGAGTTGGTCTTGTAGTCGAGGACGAGCGCGCGGTCACCCGCGCGGTGCAGGACGTCCAGGCGACCGTGAAGCAGAACGCCGTCGTGCTCGAAGGCGAACGGACGCTCGGGCTGCACGCCCGCCAGCTCGCCTACCCGGCGGGCGAGATCGGAGCCGCAGTAGGTCTCGACGAAGCCGGCGATCCGCGCCAGCTCCTCGTCGGTGACGGCCGGATACCAGGCTCGCACCTGCTCGACGTCGGGCGGCACCGCCGCCGCGAAGTCGACGAGCTCGAGCAACCGGTGGACCGCGTCGCCGATCTCCGTCGCGGCCATCCCGGCGGCGCCGAGCACCATCCCTCCGGCGTCGGCAGGCTGCATGCCTGCGACGCGCTCGGCGTAGTAGCGGTACGAGCAGCGCTCGAAGAGCGCCAGCGCGCTGTAGGACAGCCTGCGCACGTCGTGCAGCGGTGCCTCGGGGAGCGGCGCGATCGGCACGAGCGCGGGGGCAGGCGCAGGCAGTAGCGGCAGCTGGTCGCTGTCGAACAGCGCCAACTGACCCTCTTCCTGCGGCACTGCCGCGATCTCCAATCCAGCGGGCTCCGGCTCGCCGCGGTCGAGCCGGACGAGCACCCTCGCCCCGTCGCGCTCGAGCTCGACTGGAACTCCGCCGGAGGCGGCTAGCTCGGCCGCGCAATCGAGCCGCCCGAGTACCCAGCCGATAGGCGTCTTCTCGTCGATCGAGGGGCCGGCGGGCGCGAGGTCGATCGAGCCCGAGACGATCAACCGGTCGATCGCCCGGGTCATTGCCACGTAGTAGAGGCGCAGCCGCTCTGCCTCTTCCTCCAGCTTCCGCGCCTCCGTCACGTCGGCGTACTCGAAGGCCGCGTGCCGCTTGCCGGTGATCGGGTCGGCGACACGGAAGCCGAAGCGTCCATCCGCCAGACAGAGGATCTCGTCCGCGGAGGGGACGGCGCGATCACGGCCGGCGTCGGCCACCACGACGACCTTGAACTCGAGACCCTTCGCGCCGTGGATCGTCAGCAGCCGGACGGCGTCGGCACCCTCCTCCTCGGCGACCGCGTCCCGCTCGACCGCGCCGACGGCGTCCTGCTCGGCGACGAAGCGCACGAAGCCCTCCACGTCGGGACCCCGCAGCTCCTCGTAGGAGCGCGCGAGGCGGGCGAGCTTGCGCAGGTTCGCGTACCGGCGGCGTCCGTCAGGGTGGGCGAGGACGGCGAGGTCGTAGTCGTGGTCGGCTACGACGCGCTCGCACAGCCGCTCGAGCGACAGCCGCGCGGAGGCCTCCACCAGCCTGTCGTAGCGCTGGCGAAAGGCTCGCAGCAGGCGCTCGTCCTCGTTCGTCAGGTCAGTTGGGACGCTCCGCTCGAGGCCGGTGAAGATCGGCCGGCGGCCGGCCGCGCGGCGGAGGAGCAGGAGCGCGTCGTTCGAGACTCCGACGAAGGGCGAGGCGAGCACGCTCACGAGCGCCTCGTCGTCGTAGCGGTTGTGGAGTAGGCGCAGGTAGGAGAGCAGGTCGACAACCTGCTGCTGGCCGAAGTATCCGCGGCCGGTGGCGCGATAGGTCGGCAGCCCAAGAGCGCGCAACTCCTCCTCGTACCACTCGGCATCGGTGCCTGCGGCGAACAGCAGGACGATCTCGCCGGCCGTCGCCGCGCCTGTGTCGACGAGCTCACGGACGCGCCGCGCGACGTGCCGTGCCTCGGCGCGCCGCCAGTGCAGGCCGCTGCCAGCGAACGCAGACTTGTCCGTGACGAGCAGCTCGACGGGGATCCCGAAGACGGGGTCGGGAAACTCCCCAGAGGCGGCGAGGGGCTGAAAGTCGTCGCCGAACGCGGTCGCGAACAGGTGGTTGACGACCCGTAGCACCTCTGGTCGCGAGCGGTAGTTGCGGGTCAACGGCAGCAGGGTCTCCGCCGCCCCGCGGCGTTCCCGGAAGACCTCGACGTCGGCGTGCCGGAAGCCGTAGATCGACTGGAACTCGTCGCCGACGAAGAACCGCTCGGTGTCCGGGGCGCTGAGGAGGTCGACGAGCTCGCACTGGAGCCGGTTCGTGTCCTGGAACTCGTCCACCATGGTTGCGCGGAAGCGGAGTTGCTCCCGCTCCCGCAGCGCCCGGTCGTCACGAAGTAGGTCGCGGGCGCGCAGCTGCAAGTCCTCGAAGTCGAGCGCGGACTCGCGATTCTTCGCCGCTGCGTACGCGTCGCCGAAACGGTGGAGCAGCTCCTGGAGGAGCGTGCGGTCGCGCAGCGCCAGCTCGTCGAGCGCCGCCTGCTCCACCGCCTTCCGCGCCTCCTCGTATCCGGCCGCGCGCTCGCCGCGGGCGCGCAAGCCACGGAGGTCGAGCAGGCGCTCGGGCAGCTGTGCCTCGTCCGCGAGCGCGAGCGCCTGGGTGGCCGCCGCTCGCGCCGCCTCGGTCGTCCCCGCGTCGGCCACGAGGGCTTGCGCCGCCTCGACGAGCTCCGCGAGCCTCGACTCGATTCCGCGGCGCACGCCCAGCTCGAGCTGGAGCTCGCGGCCCGCTGAGCGGAGCGTCTCGTAGACGCTCGTCAGCATCCGGCGCAGGCCGGCAGCGCCGTAGGTCGCGAGTAGCTGCAGCCGCTCCGGCTGCTCGGTCGCGCAGAACTCCGTCAGGGCGAGCTCGAACGCCTCACCTCGGATCACGCGGCCCTGGCTGTCGTCGAGGACGCGAAAGCGCGGGTCGAGGCCCGCGGCGAACGGGTGTGCCTTCAGGAGCCGCAGGCAAAAGCCGTGGATCGTCGAGATCCAGGCACCGTCGAGCCCCCGCGCGAGATCGTGCCGCCCGAGCTCGTCCAGCCTCGAACGGATCCGGCCGCCGAGCTCGGCGGCGGCGCGGTCGGTGTAAGTGATCACGAGCAGCGACTCGAGATCGAGCCCGCGCTCGCAGACGGCCTCGATGAACCGCTCCACGAGCACCGTCGTCTTGCCGGTTCCCGCGCCGGCCGAGACGAAGACCTCACCACGCGCGTCGATGGCCGCGACCTGCTGCTCGTTCGGCGCCCGGCGCTCGCTCTTCTCCACGACGGCGCTCATGCTCTGCGGATCCGGCACATGCGCCAGAGGTCACACCAGGCGGGACAGTCGCCCCCCTTTGGATCGTGACGAACATCGCCGGCCCTGATTCGCTGGGCGAAACCACGGGCCAGCTCCTGCGCACCCTCGACTCGGCTCCAGAACTCGTCCTCGCCGAGGTAGTCGTTCTTCGCGAAGCCGGGAATCCCGTCGTCCTTCGCCTCGAGCCGCAGCAATCCCCTTGGTCGCCGCTCGCCCGCGAGCGGCCGGTACAGGCCGCCCAGCGGCTCGATCCCGACGAGGTCGCGGAGGACGAGCATGTACAGCGGGATCTGGAGGCGGAGCTCCTTCTCGATCTCGACGGCTGAGTGACCCGTGCGGCCGGACTTGTAGTCCTGGACGATCCCGCGGGCGCTCGCCGGGTCGATGTCGATGCGATCGATCTTGCCCGAGAGGGTGACCCCGTCACCCAGGTCGAGGCCGCGTTGAAGCTCGGGCGCGGAACGCTCCGAGCCGAACGACACCTCGAACCGGCGGGGTGCGAGGGGCAGCCCCGAGGCTGCCTCGTCGCGGACGAACTGCTCGAGATCGCGCCGCAGGCTTTGCTCGAGCTCGCGCCGCTCGAGCTCGGTCATCTCCATCTTCACGCCTGCGAGCGCGCCCTCCAGGCATTCCCGCAGGAAGGCAAGGGCGTCGTCGAGGCGTGATTCCTCGACCCGGTCGCTGCCGATCGCCCGGGGCAGACCGACGAAGAAGCGGTTCAGCGCCGTGTGTGCGACAGACCCGCGCATCATCGCGTCGACGCGTCGGTCGATCTGCTTCGGATCGATCAGCCGGTCGAAGAACCATGCCGAGGAGCAGTCCGCGAAGCGCTCAAGCTCGGTGACGTTGAAGGTGCCGCGTGCCGCAAGCTCCGCGAGCACGCGCGGATGACGGAGCACCGTGTCGCGCCGAAAGGCAGCCAGGGCGCGGTCGAGACGCCGCCTCCAACCATTGGCTGCGGCGAGCGCGTCGGCCTCGTCCGGGTCCGTCGCGGCCAGGTGTGCGAGCGCTCGCAGGCGCTCGCGCTCGCTCGGTGCGTGCTCCAGGGCCCACGTCAGCTGGGACAGCGGCCTGCGCCTCGTCCAGCGGCGAACGTCGTCCGGTTCGAAGAGCGCCTGAACCTCGTGCCAGAACGGACTCGCCTCGCGCGGGCTCCCTTCATCCGTCGCCGCCTCGCGCACGAGGTAGAGCCGTCGGGTCGCCCGCGTGCACGCGGTGTAGAAGAGGTATCGGTCACGGGCAACGGTGTCCGGGCGCGCGAGCCGTGCTCCCGCGCACCGCTCGAGCTCGGCGCGGGTCTCGTCGTCGAGGAACGGCGACGCAAGTCCTCGCCGGGGCAGGCTTCCGCCCTCCAGTCCGAGGACGAAGACCGCGTCGAACCGGCGTGTCCGGGCACGGGAGAGGTCGAGGACCGCGACGCGGCCGCTCTCTCCGGAGCGCGCGAGCCGTACCTCCGTGCGCTCGAGCGCAGTCACGACGTCGTCCGCCGACAGCTCCCCGCCTGCGTCGACCCAGCCCTCGAGCTCGTCCAGTACCCGCGTGAGAGCATCATGCGCTCGCAGATCCGGCAGGGTCGTCACGCCGACCGGAGGGGACGTGAGCCCGTGCGCCGCCCGCAGCATCCCGGCGGCGACCGAGCGGATGCCCGAGAGCCCGTTGCCTCCGGTCCGGAGCGTCTCGAGCACCGGGATCGGCTGGCCGTCACGCATCCGCACCGTCTCCTCCTCGACCGTCGAGCCGGTGGCGACGCCTCGGCCTCGCAAGCGGCCCTCCAGGAAGTCCACGTTGGTGCGGGCGAAGCCCGAGAAGGGCGAGCGGAGGTAGGCGTAGAGGTCGCGCCGCCCGCCTTCCTGCCATGCGAACCGCAACAGGGCCAGCAGGGCCTGCCCGTACGCCGTCTGCCCCAGCCGGGCGCGCCCCTCGATTGCGAACGGCACGCCCACCGTGGAGAGCACCGTGTCGACCGGCGCGCGCCAGCGCTCGAGCGACGGGACGACGACAGCGATTGCCTCCAGCGACATTCCCCCGTCCGCAAGCTGCCGGATCTCCTCCGCGACGAGCTCGAGGACGCCTCGGCTCCCGGCACCCTCGAAGAAACGGATCGCGCCTTCGAGCTCAGGCCCGAGCGAGGGCTCATCGGCGAACAGGAACCGCTCGAGGTGGGCAAGCGCCTGTTGCCCCTCGTCGAACGGAAGCGCGGGCAGCTCTTCGATCCGCCCGTGCGCGAGCGCTCCCAGGTCCTCGACAGTCCGCCGCAGCGACTCGAACGCTGCGCGGCCGGGCTCGTACGGCAGCGAAACGGTGACCTCTGCGCGGCCGGAGAGCGCGTCGAGCAGCCCCCACTCTGCTCCCGTCAGATCCTCGAATCCGTACGCGAAGACCGGGCGCCCAGTCCAGGCCGAGAGCTCGGAGCGCAGCCGCTCGACCCCGTGCCGGCGGAGCAGGTCGCGATCCCAGTACCCCAGGCGCTCGAGCTCGTCCCGGTAGGAGGAGTAGAGGCGTCCGAGATCTCCCTCGAGCTGCTCCGGCTCGAGCAGGCCGGACTCCAGCTCGCCGAGAGTGGACAGGAGCGAGTCGGCGAAGCCACCGAACCTCGCCGACCTGCCGAGGCCGTTCAGCGTCGTGCGCGCGAGGGCGCGGCGGACGACGAGCGCGCGCTGCGTGTCGCCCACGACCGGCCGGGCCCCGCCCCCCGCGAGCGCCAGCTCCCTGAAGACGTCGTCAAAGGTGCCGATCGAGCCTGAGAGCAGCGCACCGGCCCGTCGCAGGAGATCCCGCTCGACCCGCTCGACGTCCGCCGCGTTCGGCACGATCAGGACTGGATCGCACTCGATCTGCTCCAGGTAGCCCTCGAGAAGACGTGCGATCTTGCCGGCCTTGGCCGGACCGAGGACGAGCGCGAGACCCATCGGCTCATCCTAGTCAGGGCCTCTGACGGCTCCGGGCGCGCCGGGAGCCCCCGTACGGAAAGAGCGGAGATCGCTGCGGGCGGGCCTGTCCCTGCCCGTCCGACCCGACTAGATGCTTGACCGGAACTTCACGCGGGCCGGATGACGGCTGCGCGCCAATCTCCGATCAAGCGTCTAGGCCGATGCGGACTTGGGGCGCCGGCCGCGGCGTGCCACCTGGCGACCGCCCAGGTTCTCTGCCTCGCCGTCGGTCATGTCGAGCTCACGAACGCCCTTGCGGGCGTCGTGAAACGTGATCCGGACGGTAGCGCCCTTTCCCTCTGCGATTTCCTCGCCCGAAACATCCGACACGAGCACGGTCTTACGAGCCACGAGCACTCCTCTCATTGCGGAATCGACTCTACGACCATACAGCGAATCACACGGACAATCATGCTGCCTGTCGTCCACGCTTGATTCGCCACGATCGCAACAAGCTCACCAGAGCCTGTTCCTCCTGGTCGAGACCGATATCGCGTGCTCTCACGACCCACAAGTGCCGTGGCCGAAAATCCTCGACCGTACGTCCGTCGAGATACTGCTCGACGATGGCTGGACTGACATACGAGGATCGCGCCACGGCCGGGGTATTCCCGAGCCGCTCCCCGACCGCGCGCATCACCGACGCCACATTGCGTTTGGCCTCCCTATCGGTGTCAGCTACCCCAAGCTCGGCGAGCGCAATGGCTGCCGTCAACGTACCGCCCCACGTGCGGAAGTCTTTCACGGTGAATTCCTCTCCCATGTACGTCTGGATGTAGTGATTCAGGACGCCCCCGCTCAGCGTGCACGTCTCCCCCTCCGTGCCGTAACGAAAGAGCCTGCTGCCGCCCGGCTGGACGAGGAGCTCCTGGATCGCAGTCGCCAGCTCCACGTCGACCACGGAGGTGCGGACGAGCACCTTGTGCTTCGCGCGGAAGCGGAACATCACCTTGCTTCGCTGCACTGATACGTGCCGCTTGTACAGGGTCGTAACGCCGTAGGTACGAGACGCCCTCGCGTAGCGCTCTGAGCCGACCCGGAACCAGGCCATGTTGATGAGACGGATGGCGACCGCGCAGACACGTTCGCGGTCGTAACGGTCGAGCATCATGTGCTCGCCCATCGCGAGCCGCAGGTCGGGCAGCTTCTCGGCGAAGCGCACGAGCTTGTCGAACTTCGCCTGCTCCTGCTGGGCGCGGAAGTCGGGGTGGTAGAGGTACTGACGGCGTCCCGCCTTGTCCACGCCGGTCGCCTGCAGCTTCGAGCGCGCCCTGGGCGAGATCCAGACATCGCGCCAGGCGGGCGGGATCACGAGGCTCTCGATCCTCGCCACCTTCCCGTCGTCGATGATTCGGCCGCCGCGAGCGTCGAGGTAGTGGAAGCGCCCCTTCGACCCCTCGCGGCGCCATCCACCCCTACGCGCCATAGTTGACGGGTCTTCCCCAGAATCCGGCAAGTAGAATCGGCCGCCGATGGACGGGCGGACGATTGTGGTGCTGGACGGCGACGAGACCGGGCAGGAGCTGCTCGAGGAGGCCCTTCGGGTGCTCGCACCGGACGTGATCGGCATCGAGCTCTCGTTCCCGCGCTTCGACCTCTCGCTGGCGCGGCGGCGCGAGACGCAGAACGCCGTCGTGCACGAGGCTGCCGCGGCGATCAAGGCCGCTGGTCTCGGTCTGAAGGCCGCGACGGTCACACCCGAGGGCCGCGGCGACGTCGGCTCGCCGAACCGGATCCTGCGCGAGGAGATCGGCGGACGAGTCATCGTCCGGACGGGCCGAAGGATTCCGGGTGTGGTCCCGCTCGGTGGGATGCACGCACCCATCTCCGTCGTGCGCATGGCGGTCGGCGATGCATACGGCGCGAAGGAGTGGCGCGAGGGCGAGGGTGAGGACGAGGTCGCCTTCCGCACGGAGCGGATCGAGCGTCGGATCTGCCGCGCGGTCGCAGAGTTCGCGTTTCGCCAGGCGGATCGGATGGAGGCGAAGGTCTTCGGCGGCCCCAAGTACACCGTCAGCCCCACCTACGAGGGCATGCTCAAGGAAGAAATGGATGCGGCTGCCGAGCGTCATCCAGACGTGCCGTACGAGCCGCAGTTGATCGACGCCACGTTCGCGCTCCTGCTCTCGCAGACCGGGGCGCCGCTCGTGATCCCTGCCCTCAACCGCGACGGCGACATTCTCTCCGACCTCGTCCTGCCGCTCTTCGGGTCGATCGCGGGCTCCGAGTCCCTCCTGGTGGCCTTCGCGGACGACTACGTGCCGAACGCGCTGATGGCCGAGGCTGCTCACGGCACGGCGCCCTCCCTCTTCGGTAAGGACGTGGCGAACCCGCTGGCGATGATCCTGGCCGGCTCGGCCCTCCTCACGCACGCGGACGAGACCGCTCAGGAGGCCGGCCGAGCGATCAGAGAAAGCTCCCTCGAAGCCGTCGCGGACGGCGTCCGTACCGCTGATCTCGGCGGTCACGCCGGCTCGCGCGAGTTCACCGACGAGGTGATCCGCCGAACGAGATCGAAGCTCGAGGTCTGGTCCTCCCTCTAAGGAGGACCAGACCCCGACGTGCGGGTTCAGCCGGTGATGAAGCCGGTGCCCTTGACGGCGGCGAGGATCTGCGCCTTCGTCTTGGGTGCGTCGAACACGGCCGGCGCCGGTGCGACCTGGCGGATGTGACGCATCCACGCCGCGTGCCGTGCCTCGACCGTGAGGATCGATCCGGCAGCTGCAAGGATCGCCTTGGTCTTGATCAGCGGCGCCTGGCCGAGGTAGGCGCTGACGCCCGTGTCCTCGAGCAGCTGTGCTGTCGCCTCGAACGTCTTCTGGTTCGTGTTGTTCGTGCCCTTGAAGTCGAACGTCGGCTTCTTGATTGCTGCGCTGCCGAGGGCCTTCTTCAGGAATGCCACGTGCGCTGCCTCGTGCCGCGCGACGACGCTAACGAAGTTGCGCGTGTCGCCCTTGAAGATGCCGGCATTCTTGCGGGCGCCGGCGTAGAACTCGGCCTCGAGGTACTCGAGCGTCAGGGCGAAGTTGAGGATCGCCACGTCGCTCTTGGGCGTCTGAGCTGACGCGATCGACGGCAGCATGCCCATCAGGCCGCCCGCTCCGAGCACGGCAGCACCACCGAACGCTGCCTTGCGGAGGAAATTGGCGCGGTCGTCGCCGGCAACAGCGGCGACCGATTCCTGCAGTGCACCGTCGGTGTCGAGCTCGCCCCACGTGCGAATCGCTTCGGACAAATGAATCACTCCTTGGCTCCGGCGATTGTCGGTTGAAGGCCGCCGGGCCTTCTGATTCGACCTGCACCCCTGAACGGTTCACCCAGGGCCGAAGTCATCCGTAGAGTTGTCGCCGGATGAACGTTTCCCTCTTTCGAGAGATCACGCCGGGCGAACGCCGCGTCGCTCTCGTCCCGGATGCCATTCGCAGGCTAGGCGAAGGGTTCGCGGTCACCGTCGAACGCGGTGCCGGCGCCGCAGCGGGTTTTTCGGACGAGGAATACGACGCGGCCGGCGCGGCGCTCACGGCGCCCGGCGAGGGCCAGGGCGATGCCGAGGCCGTCGTACGGGTGGCACCGCCGACCGAGGCGGAGCTCGATGTCCTTCGAGCCGGCACCCTCGTAATCGGCTTCCTGGCGCCCCTCGCCGATCCGGCAGGAATCGAGAGGCTCGAGAGCCGTGGCCTCGTCGGCTTTGCGATGGAGTCGATCCCGCGGATCACGCGGGCACAAGGGATGGACGCCCTCTCGTCGCAGAGCACCGTGGCCGGCTACAAGGCGGTGGTGCTGGCGGCCGACCGGCTGCCGCGGCTCTTCCCTCTTCTGATGACGGCGGCGGGGACGGTCGCGCCGGCGAAGGTGCTCGTGGTCGGTGCGGGAGTGGCTGGACTGCAGGCGATCGCGACCGCCCGGCGTCTCGGCGCGGTCGTCTCGGCGTTCGACACCCGGCCGGTCGTCCAGGAGCAGGTAGAGAGCCTCGGAGCCACCTTCGTCGACCTCGGTGTCCGCGGAACCCAGACGGCCGGCGGCTACGCAGTTGAGCTCACTCGGGAGGAGCAGGCACGTCAGCAGGGGGCGCTCGAGGAGCGAATCGCGGATATGGACGTCGTGGTCACGACTGCGCTCGTGCCGGGGCGGCCGGCGCCGCGGCTCATTCCCGCGGCCGCCGTCGCTCGCATGCGGCTCGGCTCGGTGATCGTCGATCTCGCCGCGGAGGCCGGCGGCAACTGCGAGCTGACCGTTCCGGGTGAGGAGGTCGTTCGCGAAGGCGTCACGATCGTCGGACTGACGAACCTCGCAGCCACCATGCCCTACCACGCGAGCCAGCTCTATGCCCGCAACGTGGCTGCGCTGCTGCAGCATCTCGCCCCTGGCGGTGAGCTGACGCTCGACTTCTCGGACGAGATCACTGCCGGGACGTGCGTCACGCGGCAGGAGGTTGCGGCGCCATGAGCTCGCTGCTCGTCTTCGAGCTGACCATCCTCGTGCTCGCGATCTTCCTCGGCGTCGAGGTGATCTCGAAGGTGCCGACGATGCTGCACACCCCGCTGATGTCGGGCACGAACGCCATTCACGGGATCGTGCTCGTGGGCGCGATCCTCGTCGCGGGGCGCGCCGGCGGCGACACGCTGACGCGCGTCGTCGGGTTCTGCGCCGTCGTGCTCGCGACCGCCAATGTCGTCGGCGGATTCGTCGTCACCGATCGGATGCTCGAGATGTTCAAGGGGCGCGAGCAGCGGCGGCCCGAGGCATGAGGCCGACAGTGTCGGTTCCGAGCCCCCGCGCGCATCCCTCGGCGGCAGGCAGCGTTGCAGACGGGCTCCGCGAACCGGAAGACGCTCGCGGCGAGGAGCGCCCGTGAACGGCGATCTGACGAACCTGCTCTACCTGGTAACGATCGTGACCTTCGTGCTCGCGCTCAGGTTTCTCTCTTCGCCGCGCCGAGCCCGGCAGGGCAACCAGCTTGGGGCTGCGGGGATGGTGCTTGCGGTCGTGGTCACGCTCGCTCAAGACGGGCTCGAGGACTACGCCTGGATCGCGGTCGCGATGGCGATAGGAGCCGTGATCGGGCTCGTCGGCGCCCGCTCGGTGAAGATGACCGCGATGCCCCAGATGGTGGCGCTCTTCAACGGCGTCGGCGGCGGCGCGGTTGCCCTGATCGCCCTGGCGGAGTTCCACAACTTGGCGCAGGAGGGCGGCCCGGCCGGCGAGGAGTCCGTCTCGATCCTGCTCTCGGCCCTCATCGGCAGCATCTCCTTCTCCGGCTCGCTCGTCGCGTTCGGGAAGCTGCAGGAGCTCGTCAGCGGGCGCCCGATCGTGTACCGCGGGCAGCAGTACGTGAACGGGGCGGTGCTGCTTGCAGCCCTCGCGTTCGGGGTCGCGATCGTGACCGGCGCCGATCGCGATGCGCTCGTCGTCGGGATCATCCTCGCCGCCGCGACCTTCGGAGTCCTGTTCGTGCTCCCGATCGGCGGCGCCGACATGCCCGTCGTCATCTCGTTGCTGAACGCGTTCACGGGGCTGGCGGCGTCTGCTGCCGGCTTCCTGCTCCACAACAACGTGCTGATCGTCGCGGGGGCACTCGTTGGTGCTTCGGGAACCCTGCTGACGCTGCTGATGGGTCGTGCGATGAACCGTTCGATCGCCAACGTCCTCTTCGGGGCGTTCGGCTCCGTGCAGGTGGGGGCCGACGGGCCTGCGGCCGCCGAGGACGGTCGCTTCGTCCGCTCGACCTCACCGGAGGATCTGGCGATCATGCTCGGCTACGCCCGCCGTGTCGTGTTCGTGCCCGGGTACGGCCTCGCCGTCGCGCAGGCGCAACACGACGTTCGCGCACTCGCGGAACTGCTCGAGGAGAAGGGCGTGAACGTGCTCTACGGCATCCATCCCGTCGCCGGGCGGATGCCCGGGCACATGAACGTTCTCCTCGCCGAGGCGAACGTGCCCTACGAGCAGCTGAAGGAGATGGATGAGATCAACCCGGAGCTGCCGCAGACAGACGTGGTCGTGATCCTCGGTGCGAACGACGTCGTCAATCCGGCGGCGCGCACGGACTCTTCCAGTCCGATCTACGGGATGCCGATCATCGAGGTCGACCGAGCCGCGAACGTCGTCGTGGTCAAGCGGAGCATGAGCCCGGGCTTTGCCGGGATCGACAACCCGCTCTTCTACGACCCGAAGACGTCGATGCTGTTCGCGGACGCGAAGAAGGCGCTCGAGCAGGTCACGCAGGCCGTCAAGAATCTCTAGACAGCTTGAGCGTCCCCTTCTTCAGCGCCGCTGCCGTTCGCGCGGCTGTACCGCCGGAGGTGGCCTACGCCGCGGTGCGGGAGGCGTTCGTCGCCTATGCCCGCGGCGCGTGGACGATGCAGCCGAAGCTGTACGTGCCGAGCTACCCCGCCGGCGACTTCCGCGCAATGCCTGCGCTCGGTGGCGGCCACGCGCTGCTTAAATGGGTGACGTCGTTCCCCGGGAACCCGGCACGCGGACTGCCGACCGTGAGCGGACTCGTCCTGCTCTCGAGCGCGGACACGGGCCTCGTCGAGGCGGTCTTCGAGGCCGGCGCGGTAACGGCGCTTCGAACCGGCGCGGCAGCGGTGTTGGCCGCGGACGTCCTCGGGCGTCCAGACGCGGAGACGGCTGCGGTGATCGGGGCCGGCGTCAACGGACGAGCGGTTGCCGCGACATTTCTCGCCCTGGGACGAGACGTGCTGCTCTGGGACGTCGAGCCCGCGCGGGCGCGGAACGCGGCCAAGGAACTGGGCGCGGCCGTCTCCTCCTCGCAGGCGGAGGCGCTCGCGGCAGACCTGATCGTCACCGTCACCCCTGGTCGAACCGTGTTGCTCCCGAAGGACTCGCTGCAGGCGGGTCAGCACGTGAGCCTCATGGGCGCGGACGGGCCTGGAAAGGCCGAGATCGCGGTCGAGGAGATCGCGCGCGGGCGCGTCTTCTGTGACGACTGGGAGCAGGCGAGCCATGGCGGAGAGCTTGCGGCCGCGGTCGGCGCCCGCGCGCTGGAGGAGGATGACGTCACGACCCTGGGCTCCGTGCTTGCCGGACAGGCGGCCGGCCGTCGGTCGGCCGAGGAGATCACGATCTTCGACTCCACGGGCCTCGCGATCCAGGATCTCGCGATTGCGATCGCGGCCCTCGAGCGTGCTGATAGGCTCGACGTGCCGGCGCTCGACCTCTAGGCCGAGCGCAGAGCCGCACACCCTACGGCGCTACCGATCGACGATTCGAGCTCCTCGGCCCACGCGAGCACCCGGTCGACGTGCCCCCTGGTCAAGCCGGCCGCGGGTCGACCTCCACGAGGAGGGTCGGCGCACGACGCTCGTCTGCCCACCGAACGGCCTCTGGCGTGATCGAGTCGTCCACCCACGCAACCGGGCAGTCCGTGCCGACGAGGCGCGAGACGCGAGACGGCGGGTACCTTCTCTCGTGGCTCGAACGGGACGGGCGGAGAGCCGACGACCGGGTACGCCGGCACGTCGAAGAACGGGCAGAGCAGGGGTTGGCATCCGTTGCCCAGCCCGTCGTCCACGCGATGTTGTAGACCTTCCCCAGTTCGACCAGCCAGGCGCCGTGAGCGCAGGGCTAGCCGGACGGGCTCCTCGTCTTCGGGGAAGAAGTCGTGCTCGACGAAGCCTTCGGGGCAGTCGGGAAACGAGTTAAGGGAACCCGAATCACATTGAAGCCTTGTGTCAGCGGATGCGAGCCGGCCAACCTGGGAGGGTCCTCAGGCGAGCAGCCGTCCTACGTCGGTTGCCTCGAGCAGCGGGTGCCGCTCGCCGAGGATCGCCTTCGCAGCGAGGTCGCCGAACATGAACCCGAGCACGTTCCCGTGCCCCGAGTACCCACCGACGACCCACGCCCCCTCGCGTCCTGGCAGCTCGCCCACGACCGGCATCAGGTCGGGTACGAGCCCGAAGATTCCCGCCCAGCGGTGCTCGATCCGCGGGCGCTTCCCCACCAGACGCTCGACGAATGCCTCCAGGGCGCCTTGAACGCTCACGGTCGTTTCTTCCGTCGCCGTGAACTCAGACTCCAGGTCTACGTCGCGAAACCCGCCGACGACGATCCGGCCGTCACAGTCCTGATGCCAGTAGTCGAAGCCGTGCCGGCCATAGTGCGGCAGCTCGAACAGGCGCTTGCGCAAGGGCTCTGTCGCAAGCATCTGCCCGCGGGTCGGGATGATCAGCCCTTCGAGCTCGCCGAGGAGGCCGCTGGGGTAGCCGTCCGTTGCGACGACGACCACCGGGGCTCCGAGCTCGTCGAGGCTCGCGATCCGTGAGCCCTCGCGGATCTCCGCGCCGGCCTCCGCCGCGGCCGCCGCGAGCCGGCGCACCAAGCGAGCCGGCTGGAGCAGCGCGTCACGCGGGTGGAAGAGCGCCCCTGCGAAGCTGCTCCCGAGCGGCTGCGGAAGCTCATCGCGCCACTCGACGGCGAAACCGTCTTCGCGCAGTGCCTCGAGCTCCTGGCGGAGCTCGTTGCGCTCCTCGTCCTCGGCAGCCAGGCGCAGGCTGCCCGTCCGCCTGAGGGCATCCCCGGCGAGCTCCTCCATCCGGTCGACGTAAGCCTCTGTCAGTTGCCAAAGTTCACGGGCGCGGTCGACCCCGAGCCACTCCCGGGCGGCGTCGTACGCCATGGCGCCGCCGCGGAGCGCAAAGCCGCCGTTGCGCCCGCTCGCACCGGAGGCGACCTGGCGCGCCTCGTGCAGCCGTACGCGCTTTCCAGCGCGCGCGAGGGTGAGAGCGCAGGAGCAGCCGGTGACGCCGCCACCGACGATCTCAACGTCGGGAGTTCCCCTGAGCGGCCGGGTACGAAACGCTTCGTGAGGCTCGGACAGCCAGAGTGATGCGGCCACGTGGCGACTCTAGCCAGCCACACGGTAGAGCCCCTCCTCCTCCGTCACGAGCCCGATCAGCTCGAGCTCGGTCAGGATCGCGGCGACCGCGGCTGCGCCTAAGCCGGTCGTGCGCACGAGGTCATCCGCCGCTCGCGGGGCCTCGCGCACGTGCCCGAACACCAGGCGCTGGATGTCACCGAGAACGGGATCCGGCTTCTCCTCGGCGACGATGCCGTAGCTCTCCAGCACATCCGCGGTCGTGGTCAGGGGAGTTGCCCCGAGCCGAAGGAGAGCGTTTGACCCGGCCGAGAGCGCGCTCGTGATCTCACCTGGCACCGCGAAGACCTCGCGTCCTTCTTCCAGCGCGAAGTCGGCCGTGATCAGCGCCCCGCTTCGCTCCCGTGCCTCGACCACGATCGCGGCGCCGCAGAGCCCGGCCACGATGCGGTTCCGAGCCGGGAAGCGCCACGGGGCGGGCTCAATTCCGGGGGCATACTCTGAGATCAGAAGCCCGACTGCGGCGATCTCGGCCGCCAGAGCACGATGAGCAGCGGGGTAGTCGCGATCGATGCCGCAGCCCAGCACCGCGATGGTCGGTGCCGAGACATCCAGCGCGCCGCGATGCGCCTCGGCGTCGACGCCACGCGCGAGACCGCTCACGACGACGAGCCCGGCCGCGCCGAGCTCGCGCCCCAACCGGCGCGCCACCTGCCGACCGTACGCGGAACAGGCGCGTGCCCCGACGACCGCGACGGCCCGGCGGCGGAGAAGCTCCGGCTTGGCGTCGCCCCGGAGGTAGAGACCGGGCGGCGGATCGTAGATCGCCCCGAGGAGCGGCGGGAATGCTCCCGAGGAGCGCCCGAGAAAGCGAAAGCCGAGAGCTCGGAGCCGCTCCACCTCCGCGCCCTCGTCAAAGGTGGCCCGATACACCGCAAAGCGCGCCGTCCTGGGCATGCCGACGAGGTGAGTGTCGGTGGCTGCTGCAAAGGAGGCAAGAGCGAGATCGCTCACGTCGAGAGCTCCTTCGGCGAGCGGTAGGCGAGCGCCTCGGCCAGGTGCTCGACCTCGACGGAGTCGGCCTCCGCGAGAGCCGCCGCAGTACGCGCCACCCGCCCCACCCGGGCGCGGCCCCGGGCCGACAGCGGAAGTCGCTCGACAGCCCTGTCGAGCAGCTCGTCCGCTGCCGCCGTTCGTGGTGGCGGCGCCGCCCTCAGGCGCTCGCGGGCCTCCGAGACGCGACCACGCACCGGCAACGACGCCTCGGCGGGGCCTGCCGCCAACTCCTCCGCCCGCGGCCGCGGCACCGTGACAACGAGATCGAAGCGGTCGAGCAGCGCTCGCGAGAGCTTGTCCCTGAAGGCAGCCAGGCGCTGCGCCGAGCATGAGCATTCCACAGAGGGGTCGCCTCGCCCCGCGCAAGGACAGAGATTCATAGTCGCCAGGAGCTGGAATCGCGCGGGAAAGAGGGCAAACCCGGTAGCCCGGGCGATGGCGATGGTCCCCTCTTCGAGCGGCTGGCGCAGAGCCTCGAGCGCCGGCCGCTGGAATTCGGGGAGCTCGTCTAGCAGCAATACGCCTCGGTGCGCGAGAGTGGCCTCACCGGGGCGCGGGCCATGCCCGCCACCCACGATCGCAGCCATCGAGGCACTGTGATGTGGCGCCCTGAAGGGTGGCCTTGCAACCAGAGGACACTCCGGGGAGAGCAGCCCCGCGACGGAATGGATCCGAGTCACCTCCAGCTGCTCATGCGGCTCCAGCAGCGGCAGGATCGAGGGCAGACGCCGGCCGAGCATGGTCTTGCCAGTGCCCGGTGGCCCTGCCAGCAAGAGGTTGTGCCCGCCCGCGGCCGCGAGTTCCAGCGCGCGTCGTGCCCGTTCCTGCCCCCGCACGTCGGCAAGGTCGGGCCCCCCGAGCTCGGAGCGTTCCTGCGGCGGCTCGGCCGGCGGTGGCCGCAGCTCACCGCGCAGGTAGGCGACGGCCTCCGCGAGATGGCGGACTGGAACCGCCTCGACGCCCCCGAGCTCCGCCTCCGCGGCCGACTCCGCAGCGCACAGAATGCGGTCGAGCCCTGCCTGCCGCGCGCCCTCGGCGACGGCGAACGTTCCTCGAACCGGCCTGATCCGCCCGTCGAGAGCGAGCTCACCGACTGCGCCGTGCTCCGCCAGACGGTCGCGCGGGATCTGGTGCGTCGCCGCCAGGACCGCCAGCGCGATCGCGAGATCGAAGCCAGAGCCCTCCTTGCGCAGTCCGGCCGGTGCCAGATTGACCGTGATGCGCTTCAGCGGCCACTCGAGCTGTGCCGAGCCGATCCCGCTGCGGACGCGGTGCTTGGCCTCGGAGCAGGCGCGATCCGCTAGTCCCACGATCGCAAACGACGGGATCCCCGTCTGGACGTCCGCCTCGACTTCGACACGCCGCGCCTCGAGACCGACGAGGGTGTGAGTGACGGCGCGCGCAAGCACGCCTCGACGCTACGCGTCAGCCTGTCACGGAACCGCAACGACTCTGTGACGAATGCGTGACGATCAGGATCGACTCGAAGTATTCTCCCGCCCGGCGTCCAGTACGCCGGTTGACGTGCCGCTCCAGCCGCTCCTCGAGGCGCAGACCCGCGCGGCGCAGCACCTCCGGAAAGAGGTTGCGGCGATCGTTCACGACCACGCAGATCGGCGCCCCCGGCCGCACCACCGTCCGGAGCCGCGTGAACACCAGCGTGAGCGCGGCCACGTACTCCTCGAGGGCGGCCCGGCTCGTTCCGCGCCCCGCGGCTCCTACCTCGCGTTCGCGCCGATCGTCGAGCCCGAGCAGCTCGTACGCGTACCGGTGCTGCTCGTGGTAATCGATCAGACCCGGGTAGGGCGGGGAGGTGATGACGCCGTCGTAGGGGCCCCCGAGCTCAACCTCCCGCGCGTCTGCACCGAGCACGACAGCACCGCGGCGTGGGTCTCGCACAGCGGCGAACCCCTCGAGGCGCGCCAGGGTGTCGAGCAGGTAGCGGGAGATGAACTTCTGCGCCGATTCGACGGGACGGCACGTGCGTCGGTGCTTGTGACACCAGTACTCGCCGGCTTGCGGCGTACGGGGAAAGTCGAGGTCAAAGTGCGTCGTGAGGCGAGCCGAGCGGGCGGCGCGCGCCAGAACCACGCGCAGCACGTCCGCGTGCGTGTACTCGAGGAGCCGGTCGCGAAGGTGGAACAGCTCCCCGGCGGCACCGGGTGCGAACCAGTCCCGAACGTAGCCCGACGGCCGCCGCCCCGACTGGCCCAGGCTCGCGTGCACCTCCTCGATCTCCTGCCGCAGCAGTCGGAGGTCGTACGACCGGGTCTTGACCTGCATCAGCAGGGCGTTGAACGCGGCGACGTCGACACCGACGGCGTCGTAGCCCGACTCGAGCGCCTGCACGAGTGTCGTGCCCGAGCCCGCGAAGGGATCCAGCACGCGCCCACCCGGGCGCACGTAGCGGGCGAGCAGCGCCTCCACGAGCTGCGGGACGAACTTGCCGAGGTAGGGATGGAGGCGGTGGACGTGCCGCGTTCTCTCACGCTCAGGGAGCTCTCGCTCAGACCACGAGAGCGCGAGGTCGAGCTCGCCGTAGAGCGTCTCCTGGGTCGCGGCCACCGGAGACGACTTCCACGGCGGGCGGCAGAGTCCTAGCTACAGCGGGACGCGCTCGAGCCCGCCCGGACGCACCGCGACCGCCTCGAAGCGAACGTCCAGCTCTGCACAGGCGGGGTTCCGTACGAGCCACGCCGTGGCGGCTCGGTGCAGCCGTCGCACCTTCTCCTCGTTGACCATCTCGAGCGGATCGCCCCAGGCGGTTCCCGTCTTCCCCTTCACCTCGCAGAAGACGACCCGGCCGCCGCGCCGGACGATCAGGTCGAGCTCATACCCTCCCGCCCAGACGTTCCGCGCCAGAATCCGGTAGCCGCGCAAGCGGTAGTGCCGGGTGGCCCGACGCTCGATCGCGGCGCCCGTTCGCGACGAGCTCACGTGCGTGCGCGTGCTGGATCCGGTGCCTCAAGCAGCATCGGTTCGCACTTCGGGCGAGTCGGCGTAGGCGAGCGCGTTGAACGAGAGCCGGTGCTGCTCGCTCGGACCGTGTCGGCGGACGGCCTCCGAATGGCGGGGCGTGATGTAGCCCACGTGCGAGGAGAAGCCGTACCGCGGGTACAGCGCGTCGAGCCTCCGCATCAGGCGGTCGCGAGTGACCTTGGCGACGATCGACGCGGCAGCGATCGCGGCACTCTTCGTGTCACCGTCCACGACGGCACGGTGTCGCGGCGCCGCAGGACCGAGCCGAAAGCCATCCACGAGACAGGCGATGTCGTCGCCGTGCGGCGCGGGCGGGGAGAGGTCGGCGAGCACGGAGCGGAGGCCCCAGAGATTGGAGCGGTGAAGGCCGTTGCGGTCGATGTCGGCCGCAGGGATGACACGGACGCTGATCCGCGTCGCGCAGCCGACCACGGCCTGGAAGAGTTCTTCACGACCGCTCGGCGTCACTTGCTTCGAGTCGTTGAGGGTCGCCAGCGGACGCACCCGATGGTTGCGCAGGCAGTCGTAGTCGAGCAGGACGCCCGCCACCACGAGCGGTCCGGCGAGGGAGCCGCGACCGGCTTCGTCCGCCCCGGCGACGAAGCGCACGCCAAGCCGCCGGTCGAACGAGAGGAGCCTCTGGCCGGAGGGGCGTGCCATGGGACGAGGATAACGTCGAACCTCGGACGGAAGTGTGACGAGTCCGTGCCTAGTTCGTTACTCCGGCAGGACGCAGCCGGCGTCGGGATCCGCGAGACGCACCTTGGGCCCCCGTTCGTCGACGTCGACCCGGAACCAGTCGCAGCCGCCCTCCGCGCGCCGAACGGCGCAGACGAACGACGAGGTTTGCTCGATCCTGAAGATCGCGGTTCGGGCTGCCTCGGTGCAGTGGGTCTCGTCAACCTCATACCGGGCCGCGATCGGCGACGCTCGCACGTGGGCCTGCGTCTCCTCGCGGGCCGCTTGCTGCTGCGCGTCCTCGCCGCAGCCCGCCAGGGCGAGCACGAGCACGAGGGAGAACGCGCTACGCCGTGGTCTTGGTGTCGTCCGCGACTGCTTCGTCGGCAGCCGGTTCCGCGGCAACGTTCTCGCCCGAGGCTTCGGGCGGCACCTCGATCTGCTCGAGCTCGGTCGCAACTGTCGCCTCCTCGATGACCACAGGCGGCGGCCCCTGCGTCGCCTTCGCGCTGATCACCTTTGCGCTGGTCACCTTCGCCCCGGGAGCCTGACGCAGCTCGCGCACGCGCGCCTTCTTGCCCACCTTGCCACGCAGGTAGTAGAGCTTGGCGCGATTGACGTCGCCGATCGCGCCTACTTCGATCTTCTCGATCTTCGGTGAATGCACGGGGAACGTGCGCTCCACGCCTACCCCGAATGACTGCTTGCGGACCGTGAAGGTCTCGCGCATGCCGGAGCCCTGGCGTTTGATCACGATTCCCTCGAAGACCTGTACACGACGGCGCTGGCCCTCGATCACTTGGAAATGCACACGAACAGTGTCGCCCGCCTTGAAGCGCGGGATGTCCTGGCGCAGCTGTCGCTGCTCGATGCTCTCGATGATCGTGCTCATGGCAAAGGAGTCGGCCGAAGCCGACGCCGGATTCTAGCGGATCGAGATTCGATTCGGCGGCCAGTAGGTGGCGAAGACCTTGCCGATCAGGTTGTCGCGCGGAACCGTCCCCCACTCCCGCGAGTCGCAAGACTGGCCGCGATTGTCGCCCATCATGAAGTATCCGCCCGGTGGGACTTGGTACGTCCTCGGGTTGCGCGTGTCGCGCCGATCCTGCGCGATGTACGGCTCCTCGAGCCTGCGGCCGTCGATGAAGACGTAGGTGAGCCCGCCCTGGGTGCGAAGCTCGAGCCGCTCACCCGGAAGCCCGATGATGCGCTTGACGAACGTGCCACCCGCACCGCAGCGCTCCTGCGCCGCCTGTGGGGTCTCGAAGACGGCGATGTCGCCGCGCTCGGGATCCTTGAGGTGGTAGATGAAGCGGTTCGCGAGCACACGGTCCGAGAAACCCGCCTCGCAGCCGGTCGCCGGCTCCGCACAGTGGAGGGTGGGCTCCATCGAGGAGGACGGGATGCGGTACGGGTTGACGACCCACTCCTTGATCGCCAGCACGATCAGGATCGCGCCGACGATCGTGACGACCCAGTCGATGATCACACGCCACGGCTGGGGCAGCCTGCGCGTCAGGCGGTCGACCGGGTTGCGCGAGTGATGCTGTTGCACCGGCGGCTCCGGCGTCGGCCGCGGCTGCACCGGAGGGAGCGTCGGTGGCTCGGAGATCTGCCGATCGAAGTCGTAGCGGCGCTCGGGATCGCTGTAGCCGTCGCTCATCGTGTGGCGCTCCGGCTGAGGCTCTGCTCGCGCCGCCAACCGTCGACACGACCGTGATCCCCCGACAGCAGCACCTCCGGCACCTTCCATCCTCTGAACTCGGCAGGCCGCGTGTAGTGGGGGTACTCCAGTCCGCCACCCAGCGCCTCCGAAAAGCTCTCGTGCTCGCCGGAGCCCGCTGCCAGCGCGCCCGGAAGCCGCCGAACGATCGCGTCGAGGAGCACCATCGCCGGCAGCTCTCCGCCCGAGAGCACGTAGGGGCCGATCGAGACCGCATCCGAGCAGAGGTGCGCGACGATGCGCTCGTCAAAGCCCTCGAAGCGCGACGAGAGCAGCGTCAGGTGCGGCTCGAAGGCCAGCTCCTCGACCACCGCTTGCGTCAAGGGACGGCCCTGTGGCGAGAGGGCAATGATGCGCTGTGAGGGACTGCGGCCGTAGGCCGCCTCGAGGGCGGCGGCGGCGACGTCGACGCGCAGCACCATCCCCGCACCACCGCCATAGGGCTCGTCGTCGACCTGGCCTGCGCGAAGCGGCGTCGTGTCTCGGTAGTTGTGGAGACGCAGCTCGAGTTCCCGGCCCAGCACCCCCGCTACCGGCTGCTGCTCGGTCATCCACGCGAACGCATGCGGAACCTGGGTGAAGACGTCGATTCTCACGGCCGCGTCAGGTTACTCATCGTCGACGAAGCCCCGCGCGACCTGAATGCGGCCCGTCTCAAGATCTACCTCCTGGATGCACGCCTCGACAAGCGGCAGCAAGAGACCGGAGTCGAGCTCGATCGAGTCATTCGCGGGGCCATTGTGCACCTTTGCAACAGTTCCGAGCCGCCGGCCCCCTCCCTCCTCCACTTCGAGTCCGATCAGCTGAAAGACGTAGTACGTGTCGGGCTCCGGCGCGGGCAGCTCCGCCCGAGGGATCGCAATGCTCGTGCCGCGCGGAACGTCCCGGTCGAGCTTGATCACGACACGCCCCCCGGAGCCTCGCTTGGAGACGATCACCTCGGCCGGCTCGCCGCCCACGTACAATCGCGCGCCCCGCGTGAACCGCTCCGGCTCCTCGCTGGCATCCTCCACGAAGAACGAACCGTCGATTCCGTGCGACCGTCCCACGCGCCCGACGGGCACGAGCTCCTCTCTACTCAACGATCTCGAGCACGACCCGCCGGCGCGAGCGGACGCTGCTCGCGCGAACGACGGTGCGCAACGCCCGTGCGATCCGCCCCGAGCGCCCGATCACCTTGCCGCGGTCGTCAGGTGCGACGTAGAGCTGAAGCACCGTGCCGTCCTCCCGCTCCACCTCGTCGACCCGGACCGCGTCCGGATCGTCGACGAGCTGCCGCGCGAGCCACTCGAGCAGGTCGGCCATCTACTTAGGTGATGTTCGAAGCCTTGATCAGCTTCGCGACCGCGTTCGAGGGCTGCGCACCCTTGCCGAGCCAGTCCTTCACCTTGTCACCATCGAGCTCGATCGTCGAGGGATCGGTCTGCGGGTTGTACCGCCCGATGATCTCGATGAACCTGCCGTCGCGCGGCGAGCGCGAGTCGGCCACGACCACGCGGTAGATCGGGTTTTTCTTCGAGCCGACTCGCGTCAGCCTCATCCGTACTGCCATCCCTCGACTTACCTCCGTCCTGCCTTCGTCAGTTGTCCGGGCAGGGTCGGCACCTTCCCCTTGCCCATCTGCTTCATCATCTTCTCCATCTGCTTGCGTGCGGTGAGGAGCTTATTGACGTCTTGGATCGTCTGCCCGCTCCCCCGTGCGATTCGCTGCCGCCGCGGCCCGTTGATCAGGTGCGGCAGCCGGCGTTCTTGCGGCGTCATCGACAACACGATCGCCTCGACGCGCGCAAGCTGGCGCTCGTCGATGTCGACGTCTTTCAGCTGGTTGCCGAGCCCGGGAATCAGCTTCAGGACGCCCTGCAGCGGACCCATCTTGCGCAGCATCTTCTGGGCGGCAAGGAAGTCGTCGAACGTGAACTGGCCGGCGCGCATACGCGCCTCCATCGCCTCCGCCTCGTCCTCCTCGACCGCCTCCTCCGCCTTCTCGATCAGCGTCAGGACGTCACCCATGCCGAGGATCCGGGACGCCATCCGGTCGGGATGGAAGTACTCGAGCTGGTCGAGCTTCTCGCCGACCGAGACGAGCTTGATCGGCTTGCCCGTGACGGCTTTCACGGAGAGCGCTGCGCCGCCACGCGCGTCACCGTCGAGCTTTGTCAGGACAACGCCGTCGAACGCGATCCGCTCGAAGAACGCCTCGGCGACGTTGACTGCCTCCTGGCCCGTCATCGAGTCGACGACGAGCAGCACGTTCGTCGGCTTGGCCGCATCGCGGACTCGCGCGAGCTCGTCCATCAACCCCTCGTCGATGTGCAGCCTGCCGGCCGTATCGAGGATGACGACGTCCTGTCCCGAGCTCTGCGCCGCCTGCAAGCCGTACTTGACCACCTCCACGGGATCATTGGTCTCGCGCCGGTAGACGGGAATCTGGATCTGGCGGCCGAGCTGCTCGAGCTGGTCGATCGCGGCGGGCCGCTGGAGGTCGGCGGCGACGAGCGCAGGCTTCTTGCCCTCCTTGCGGAGGAGCAGCGCGAGCTTCGCGGCGGTTGTCGTCTTCCCCGAGCCCTGAAGGCCCGCGAGCAGGATCACGGTGGGCGGACGGCCGAACGCGAGGCGGGAGTCGCCCGCCCCCATCAGCGCGGTCAGCTCCTCGTGCACGATCTTCACGACCTGCTGGCCCGGCGTCAGGCTCTTCAGCACGTCCTGGCCGGTCGCGCGCTCGCGCACCTGTCCGACGAAGTCCTTGACGACCTGGAAATTGACGTCGGCCTCGAGCAGCGCGAGGCGGATCTCGCGCATCGCCCTCGAGATCGTCTCCTCGTCGAGCCGGCCCTTGCCGCGCAGGTCGCCGAGCGTGGCCTGGAGCTTGTCGGAGAGCGTGTCGAACACCGGCCCGTCAGTGTAGACATGGGTCGGTTCGGGCAGGTGAATCCCGTCCCCGACAAGGAGCGTTCACATGGCGAACATCGCCAAGGTCATCACGGTCATCGGCAACTCGCCGGACGGCTTCGCCGAGGCCGCACAGGTCGCGGTGCAGGAGGCGTCGCAGACGCTGCGCGGCATCACCGGCGCCGACGTGCTCTCGATGAGTTGTGAGGTGGAGGGCGACCGGATCACGACGTTCCGGACAACGGTCAACATCGCGTTCGCGATCGAGCGCTAGGGGCTGAAACAACCCTCGGGCGGGGGCCGACCCAGATCGTGCCCTCACAGGCAAACGCGTGCTCAGGCGTATGTACGTCCGCCCGAGGTGTCGTCGTGCATCCTGAAGCCTCACGGCTCGCTATTTGACGACGACTGCAACCGTTCGACCGACGGGAGCTCGCAACCGTGTAGACGAGCTGCGACAGACGCAGGTCGAAGGTTCGGCTCGTATGGCTCGAGCCGCTCGGCTCGAAGGTGGAGGCGGACGTGGTCACCGGGCGGAGTGACAGCGACCATCGGTTTCCGCGGGAAGTTTCCGCGGGAAGATCGCTTCTCAGCCGTTATCCCGCTCGACCGGTGTCAGCCAGGAATGCGCGGAGGACGAGCCGCGGACGGGCTGCACGTCCCGCGAAACGGCGCGAAGAGAACAGGCGCATACGTCCGCAGGCGCTGGTTCCGTCACGTGCGGTCAGCCCGACACGAGCGCGCGCGCAAAGTCCTGCGGATCGAATGGACGCAAGTCGTCCAAGCCTTCGCCGACGCCGATCAGCTTGACCGGCAGGCCGAGCTCGTAGGCGATCGCGACCGCTATACCGCCCTTGGCCGAGCCGTCGAGCTTCGTCAGCGCGACACCGGTCACGTTCGCAGCCTCGCCGAAGAGGCGCGCTTGCTGGAGGCCGTTCTGCCCGGTCGTGGCATCGACGACGAGGAGCGTCTCGTGCGGCGCGCCCTCGAGCCGGCCCTCGATCACGCGGCGGACCTTCGCAAGTTCCTCCATCAGGTTCGACTGAGTGTGGAGGCGTCCCGCCGTGTCGACGATCGCGACGTCGTGCCCCCGGGCGCGCGCAGCCTCGACCGCGTCGAAGGCGACCGCCGCCGGGTCGGCGCCGCGAGCCGCACCGACGAAGTCCGCTCCAGCTCGCTCCGCCCAGATCTCGAGTTGCTCCTCGGCGGCCGCCCGGAAGGTGTCCGCCGCGCCAAGGAGGACGGAGCGGTCGTGCTCGCGCAGCTTCTGCGCGAGCTTGCCGATCGTCGTCGTCTTGCCGGTGCCGTTGACGCCGACAACGAGGATCACGGTCGGCTTCGCGCGGAGGTTGAGCTTGCCTGGCTCGCCGAGCATCTCCGCGACTTCCTGCGCAAGCGCTTCGCCGAGCTCGCCAAGGTCGCCGCGCGCCTCGAGCCGGCGCACGAGCTCGGCCGTCGCACGCACGCCGACATCGCCGTAGATCAGCGCCTCCTCCAGCCGCTCCCAGTGCTCTTCGTTGCCGGGGTCGAAGGTCGCTGACGCGAGCTCGCTCGTTAGCGCGCGCCGGCTCTTGCCGAGCGATTCGCGCAGGCGGCCGAAGAAGCCGCGCTGTTCTGACTCGGTTTCCCGCCGGCCATCAGTGTCGCCCAGGAGCTCTGCCCATGATCTCGCCACGCTGGCAGGTTAGAGAAGAGCCGCCGGAGTCAGAGCCGCCAGGGTCCCAGAATCGGAACTGTTCTGTTGCACCGCGTGGAGTAGCGCGCCGACCCGGGGTCTCTGAGACGATCCGACCGGCTGAGAGAATCGGAACGAAGTCGTCACGTCTGCGCAGCACGCCGTCTGGTAGCTGGCCGACGTTCCGTCTCTGAGACTGGGCAGCTCCACGCGCGGGCGAGGCCACCCGATCGGCACCGATAGCCTCTCCCGATGGTCACGTGGGAGCACGTCCGGAAACTCGCGCTCGAGCTTCCCGAGGTCGACGAGGCGACCTCCTGGGGCAGCCCGTCCTTCAAGCTGCGGGGGAAGACGTTCGGCGGTCGCAGCACGCGCCACGGAGACGCGATGTGGACGCGGTGTGAGCAAGACGAGAGGCCGCTCCTCGTCGAGTCGAACCCGGATCTCTACCGGCTGACCCCCCACTTCGAGCGCTCGCCCGGTTACCTGCTCGTCTGGCTGGAGCACGCCGAAGAGGAGGACGTTCGCGAGCGACTGATCGACGGCTGGCTCATCGTCGCGCCAAAGCGGCTCGTGGCCCAGTTCGAGCTTGACGAGGACTCGCCAGGATGATGTTTCGCCGACGGCGCCTGCCAGCTCAGGCTCAGGCTCAGGCTCAGGCTCAGGCTCCAGCTTGAAGACGTTCCCTAGAGGGCTGCTGCGACCGCGCCCTCGTGCGGTAGCCGGCGCGAGACGACCTCACTGACGCCGTCGCCGCCCATCGTGACGCCGTACAGCACATCTGCCGCCTCCATCGTCCGCTTCTGGTGCGTGATGACGACGAACTGCGCCCGGTCGGCATACCGGCGCAGCAGCTCGACGAAGCGTCCGATATTGGCGTCGTCGAGAGCGGCCTCGACCTCGTCGAGCAGGTAGAACGGGCACGGCTTCGCGAGGAACAGGGCGAACAGGAACGCGATCGCGCCGAGCGCTTTCTCGCCACCCGAGAGCATCCCGAGCCGCGTGATCTTCTTCCCCGCAGGGCGCAGCTCGACCTCGATCCCGACCTCGCCCTCGCCTTCCTCCGGGAGCACCGAGCGAAGCCTCCCCTCCCCGCCCGGAAAGAGCGTCCCGGCGACGTCCTCGAAATGCGCCGCGACTGCGTCGAAGGTATCGGCGAAGCGTCGTTCGACCGTTTCGGCGAGCTCGGCCCGCAGCTCCTCGAGCTCCTTCAGGCTCAGCTCCAGATCCTCGCGTTGCGTCTCAAGCTCGGTCAACCGCTCCCTCTCGGCCTCGTACTCCTCCTTCGCGAGCGGGTTGACCTGGCCGAGCTGGATCCGACGCGCGTCGAGCCGCTCGACCTTCGCTGCGAGCTCGCCGCGATCGTCGTCCTCGTCGGGCTGTATCTCGCCTCGAGGGTCTGCCTCATCACGTCGGCGCCGAGCGTCGGCGGCTTCAGCGTCGATGCGCGTGAGCTCGATGTCGATCGTCGCCGCGCGCTCGGCGGCGCCTTCGGCAGAGCGGCGCAGCTCGACCTCGGCGCCGCCGAGCTCGCGCAGCGTCAGGCCGAGGTCTGCGGTCCGCGATGCACCCGCGTCCACGCGTGCGCGGAGCGGCGGATCGAAGCGCGAGGCCGCGGCGGCAGCCACGGCGAGGGTCTCGTCGAGGCGTTCGCTGCCGGCAACGACCCGCCGGAGCAGGTCGACGTCCACGTTCGGGCGACGCGAACCCAGCTCGGCCGCCGCTGCCGAGGCCGAGCGTGCGGCTTCTGCTGTCTCCGCCGCAGCCGCCGCCGCACGCTCGGCCTCGTCCAACAGGTCACGAGCGTGGCGCTCGATCTGCTCACGCTCTGCCTCGCCGATCTCCAAGAGGCGAATCTGTCCCTCGCCACCCAGGCGCGCGCGTGCGAGCTCGGCAGCTGCGGCACGCTCGTTCGCCTGAGCGGCCTCCCGCTGCGCATCGTGCTCAAGCGCACCGATCCGAGCAAGTTCGCCTGCGAGTGCCGTCGTCTGCTCAGCGGATCTCTCCGCACGTAACGCAAGGGGCTCCTCCAGCCGGCTTGCCGCCGCCGTCGCCTCCCGGAGCGTCTCGACGAGGCGCACAGCGGCCGTAGAGAGCCGGCGCGCCAACAGTGGTTCGAGCAGCCGGATCCCCCGTAGGTGAGCGACCTGGGCCGACGCCGCCTCAGCCTCCCGGGCGCGCCGCGCCGCAGACTCAGCCTCGCTCTGGCTCGACGTCGAGAGTGCACGGAGCTCCGCCACCTCGACCTCTAGGTCGCGCCGGCGCGCGTCGAGCTCGAGCAGGACGGCTTCGGCGGTCTCACCTGCGAACCAAAGCTCCCCTCGGTCTCGGTCGTAGCCGAAGCCCTCCGCCGTGACCGCGGGCACGGACGCCGAGAGCAGCTCCGAGAGCGGGACGACCGGGAGCTCCGCGACGCGTCGGGCCGGGGAGCCGACGAGCACGGCGAGGCTTCCGAGACCTTCTTCCCACGCGCGTTGCAGCAGCGCGAGGCCTGCGCTCGCATCCGCCACGACGACCGCCGAGGCCCGCCAGCCGAGCGCTGCGGCGACGGCGCGCTCGGCCCCAATCCCGACGTCGAGGAGCGAGAGCGCAAGCGGCGTGCCTTCGCCGGCAAGAGCGCGGGCGGCCGGCGGAATCCCTTCCTGCTCGGCCAGCGAACGTTCGAGGGCAGCCAAACGCTCCTCGGCGATCCCGGCGCGCGCGACCTGGGCCTCGTGCGCGTGCTGGGCCGCATGGGCAGCGGCCACGGCCTCGTTTGCGATCCGTTCGAGCTCCTGGGGCGCGGGCTCACGGCGCTCCGCCGCCGCGTCCGCCCGGGCCAAGTCCTCGCGGAGCCGCTCACCTAGCGCGCTCGCCGATTCCTCCCTGAGCGCAACCCGCTCGCGGGCACCGCCGAGCCGGTACAGCGCGGTACCTGCGCCGTCGCGTCCGCCGCCGGCCTCCGCCAGCCGACGCTCGAGCTCCTGCCGGTGCGAACGGAGCGCCTCATGCCTCCCCTCCGCGGCCGCTGCCGCGGCCCGCTCGAGGGCAGCAAGACGCTCCTGCCCTGCCCTGGCCCTCTCGGCGCTCGCGCCACTCGTGGCCGCCGCGGCACGGGCGGCCGAAGTCGCCTCGGCCGCTACCCGCTCGAGTGCCTGAAGTCGCTCGTCGGCGGGGCTCCTCCTGGCCTCGTCGGCCGCCTCGAGATCCACGCGCAGCCGCGCCACGAGCGCCCGTGACCCCTCCTGGCGGAAGGCCACTCGCTCGGAAGCACCCTGGAGCCGGTAGAGCGCCTTCACCGACGCCTCGCGCCTGCCGGACGCGTCCGCGAGCTCTTCCTCTGCTGCCTGGCGCTCCTCGAGGAGCGCCTGCAGACGCGCCTGGGTGCCGCGGCGCGCGATCCCAGCGGCGGCCTTCCGCTCCTCCGCCTCCGCGCGCCGCGCCTCGGCCTCCGCCAGGTCGAGCTCCGCTACGAGAGCGCGCAGGCGAGCGAGCTCCTGGACGAGTTTCTCGGCCCGCTCGGCCGCCGTCGCCTGCAGGGCCAGCGGTCGTAGGCGCTTGCGCACTTCGGCCTCGACGTCCCGCGCGCGCTCCACCTGGATGCCGACGCGAGCGAGCTTGAGCTCTGCGCGATGCTTGCGCCGCTTGAACTTGCCGAGCCCTGCGGCCTCCTCGATCAGCTCGCGCCGCTCCTCCGGCCTCGACGCGAGCACCGACTCGACCTTGCCCTGGCTGACGATGGAGTGCATCGACCCGCCAAGACCGACATCGGCGAGCAGCTCGACGAGATCCGTCCGCCGCACCTGCGCCTTGTTGACGAGGTACTGACCCTCGCCGCCACGGTGCAGGCGACGAGCGATCGAGACCTCCGAGAACTCGAGCTCGCCCATTCCCCCGTCGGTGTTGTCGAAGACGAGTTCGACCTCGCAGCTGTCGGCCGGCTTACGGCCCTCGGCCCCGTTGAAGAGGACGTCGTCCGGCTTCTCGGCGCGCAACTCGGACGGGGCGAGCGACCCGGCCGCCCAGACGATGGCGTCGGCGACGTTCGACTTGCCCGACCCGTTGGGCCCGACGACGACGGCCACACCGGGTTCGAGCCTCAGCTCGAGCGAGTCCGGGAACGACTTGAAGCCGCGCAGGCGAAGCGAGCGCAGATGCACGCGACGCAGTCTGCCCGCAGAGCCGGACGGCGTCGCGCGCGCTAGACCGTCGTCTCCACGGTGCCGAGGGCGGTCAGCGCCTGCTGAGCGGCCGCCTGCTCCGCATCCTTCTTCGAGCGGCCGCTGCCGCGCCCGAGCTCCTGGCCGTCGATGACCGCAGCGCAGAGGAAGCGACGGTCGTGGGGCGGCCCCTCGGCGTCGAGAACCGAGTACGACACCTGTCGCGCCGACCTCGCGAGCGCTTCCTGCAGCTCGGTCTTGTGGTCGACGTGGGTCGTCCGCGCGTAGTCGATCCGGTCGGAGAAGGCCGCGACGATCGCGGTCTCGATCGGCTCATAGCCGTGCTCGAGGAAGAGAGCAGCGATCGCCGCCTCGAGCACAGCGGCGACGACGTTCCTGCTCCGGACGATCCGCTCGAGCTCGTCCGGGGCGAGCGCCGTGCGCGCGATCTCGGCCAGGCGCTCCGCGAGACCGAGGTCCCTTGCCACCTCGGCGCAGCTCTGCCGCGAGACGACGTGCGAGCGCACCTTCGCGAGCCGGCCCTCCGAGGCGCCGGGGTACCGCTCGTACAGCTCCCGCGCGATCGCGAGCTCCAGCACGCTGTCACCGAGAAACTCGAGCCGCTCGTACGACGAGGCACGGTCCGGCGCCCAGGAGGTGTGGGTGAAGACGTGCTCGAGTCGTTCAGGCGGTAGGGCGTCGATCAGGCGGCGGAGCTGCTCGGGATCGCCTGTCGGCGCCCCGCTACGAATGGGTCGAGACGTAGTCGACGGCCTGGCCGACAGTGGTGATCTTCTGTGCGTCCTCGTCCGAGATCTTGATCCCGAACTGATCCTCGAGCTCCATGATCAGCTCGACGAGGTCGAGCGAGTCGGCGTCGAGGTCTTCCTGGAACGAGGCCTCTTCGGTGATCTCCCCTTCCTCGACCCCGAGCTGCTCGCTCAGGACTTCCTTGACCCGCTCGTAGACTTCTTCACGCGACGCTGCCAAATCGACCTCACTCTGTTCGGTGCCAGGGGATACGGGTGTAGAGCGCGCCGATCATACAGCGGCTGCCTGCCGGGGCAACCTCGCAGCGAGCCGGCCGACGACGTCGTGCTCGACGCCGCGGGCTGCGAGGAGAATGGCGCGCGCGATCGCGCTGCGGGACGAGTTCCCGTGAGCGATCACCGAGAGGCCGCGCAGGCCGAGCAGGTACGCGCCGCCGTACGTGTCTGGATCGAGTCGCGTCCGCAGACGCCCGGCGGCCGGACGGATCAGGAGACCGCCGAGGCGGCCCCGAGCGGTCGCTGCCAGCTCCGCGCGCAACGCGTCGAGAACAGCCTTGATCGTCCCTTCGAGCAGCTTCAGCGCGATGTTCCCGGTGAACCCGTCGCAGACGACGACGTCTGCGGCCCCTCTCAGCAAGTCCCTGCTCTCCGCGTTGCCGCCGAACCTGAGGTCGCTCTCCACGAGCAGGGCGTGCGCGTCGAGCGTCAGCCGGTTCCCCTTCTCTGCCTCCTCGCCGATCGAGAGCAGGCGCACCTCGGGACGAGCCACCTCGAGGATCTCCTCTGCGAAGACGGAGCCCATGTGCGCGAACTGGAACAGATGCTCGGGCCGCGCGTCGGCGTTCGCGCCCGCGTCGAGCAGCACGGACGGCCCGCTCCGCGTCGGGATCGGGACCGCGATCGCCGGGCGCACGACGCCCGGCAGACGGCGGAGGTGCAAGAGGCCGGCGGCGAGCATCGCACCCGTGTTGCCTGCCGAGACAACAGCGGCTGCGCCCCCTTCCCCTACCAGCCGGTGGGCGACGACGAGCGATGACTCAGGCTTGTGCCGGACAGCCTCCACGGGCTTCTCGTCCATCCCGATCGTGTGTGGAGCCTCGACCAGCTCGAGTCCGCCCGTGTCGAGCCCCGCAGGTCCGACGAGGATCGGCGTGACGCCGTGACGCACGGCCGCCTGGGCCCCCGCGACGATCTCCTCAGGGGCGCGGTCGCCGCCCATCGCGTCGACCGCTATGCGGATCATCGCCTACGGGAGAGGCGTGCGGAGCGGCTCGATCTCGCGGCCCTTGTACGTCTTGCAGGTCGGGCAGACGTGGTGCGGCCGCTTCGGCTGGTGGCAGGTAGGACAGACGTTGACGCGCGGCGACTCGATGCCGTGCTGCGCGCGACGCTTGTCACGGCGCGCCTTCGAGGTCTTTTTCTTGGGGACTGCCATCGGCGGCTGCCGAGTATAGCCGCAAGCTTCAGGCCGCTTACGCCAACGCCAGCTCCCGCGTGGGGGCGAAGCGCTCGAGGAAGCGCCGGTCGTGCGACACGACGACCGCCGTGCCGTCGTAGCCTGCGAGCGCCGCTTCGAGCTCCTCGATCGCCTCCAGATCGAGGTGGTTCGTCGGCTCGTCGAGCACGAGTAGGTTGACCCCCCGCGCCTGGAGCTCGGCGAGACGTGCTCGCGTGCGCTCCCCGGGCGAGAGCGATCGCGTCGGTCGCAGCACATGCTCGGCGCCGAGCCCGAACTTGGCGAGCAACGTGCGCGTCTCGACAGGGGTGAGGCCGGTGGCCTCACGGACGGCGTCGAGGAGCAGCTCCTCGCTGCCGGTCCGTGTCTGACCGAGCGAGCCGGCGACGGTGGTGCGGCCGACCGTCCGGCTGCCCGCGGAGAGTGGAAGCTCGCCGAGCAGGAGCGCGAGCAGCGTCGACTTGCCGCTGCCGTTGCGGCCGGTCACTGCGAGCCGCTCGCCCGGGAGGAGATCGAGGTCGATCGGCCCGAGCCGAAACCCCCCGCGCTCGACGACCGCCCCGTCCAGGCGGAGCACGACGTCTCCGAGCCGCTCGCCGGCGCGGAACGAGAGCTCGAGCTCCCACGGCTCGAAGGGCTTGTCCGGGCTCTCGTTCCGCTCGAGCAGCTTCTCCGCCTGCCGCACCTTCGTTCGCAGGGCATGCGTGCCGCGCCGGTCGGCGCCGCCGCTCTTCTCGCCGAGGCCGAAGCCGAGCGTCCCGGCCTCGTTGCGCCGGCGGGCGAGGAGGGCGGTCAGCTCCCGCCGCCGCTCCTGCGCCCGCTCCCAGGCTGCGTACGCGGACCGGCGCACCTCGTCGCGGCGGGCCTCGTACTCGCTCCAACCGCCCGCGAACTCGCGCACGGTGGCCGTCCAGCCATCGATCTCGGCGATCCCCGTGATCGTGCGGTCGAGAAAGGCGCGGTCGTGCGAGACCACCGCCAGCCCGCCGTCGAAGCCGACGAGAAAGCTCTCGAGCCGTTCGAGGCCGGAGAAGTCGAGGTCGTTCGTCGGCTCGTCGAGGAGCAGCAGGTCGAAGCGCGAGAGCAGGATTGCTGCAAGCCCGGCCCGAGCGGCCTCACCGCCAGAGAGGGTCGCAGTCTCCTGCTCGAGCGAGACGGAGAGGCCGAGCTCCGCGCACGTCGCGCGTGCCCGAGCCTCCAGATCGCCGCCGCCGAGGGCAAGGAAGCGCTCGAGGCCGGCGGCGTATGCGTCGGGATTCCAGACTGTGGTGTGGCGCTGGACGTCCGCCTCCGCCGCAACGACACCGGTGCGGCGACCGAGGTATGCGAGCAGCGTCTCGCCCCCTCGCCGATCGTGCTCCTGTGGGAGGTAGCCGACGGTCAGCGTCGCGGGGGTGCGCTCGACGCGCCCCTCATCGGGCTCTTCGAGCCCCGCGAGCAGGCGCAGCAGCGTCGACTTGCCGACCCCGTTCCGCCCGACGAGCCCAAGCCGTGAACGCGGGCCGAGCGTCAAGTCGACGCGATCGAGAACGGAGTGAGCGCCGTACGCCTTGACGACGCCGGCGAGCGCGACACGCACGAGCGAACCTCCTGAGGAAAGACGGGAACGGGCGCCAGCCTCGGCGCCGGGAACGATCGGTTGGCTCGTCTTAGTCCGTCATGGAGAGCGCCGGAGCGCTGCGCTCATGGTACTACAGCCGCTCGCGCAGCCGTTCGAGCGCAGCCCAGCGCGGATCGACGACCTCGTCCACGTGCTCGTGCGGCTCGAGGTTCAAGTCCAGGCCGCAAACCGGGCAGAGGCCGGCGCAGTCGGGGTCGTGCAGGATCTGGTCGGGGAGCGCGAGGGCGATCGCGTCGCGCGCCCAGCCGGAGAGCTCGAGCTGGTCGTCGACGACGTACTCGCTGCGGAGCTCGTCGCCTGCGCCCGGGTCGTCTGCGTGATACTCGCGGACCTCGATCACGAGGTCGAGGTGCGCGTCGGCGAGGCAGCGCATGCAGGGCCCGTGCAGCCGCACGGCGAACCCCAGCCGCAGATCGAGTCCCGTCACCGCCTGGTCCAGGGAGAGCGCGGCCTCGACCTCATGCGGCACGGGGAGGTACCGCTGGCCGCCCAGGTCGAACGGCTCCAGCTCGACCGTCACGGCCTCGGCGCGGCTCTCGCCGGAGCGGAGACGAAGCCTGCGGAGTGGGAAGCGCGTCATGCCGTGCCAGTTATCCGGGGCCATCACCCGGGGCTCAGAGCATCCGGTGAGGGTAGCCCGAGGGGTTAGAGGTAGCTCGGATCCTCTTCGCGCTCGCGCGTCTCTAGCTCGCGCGGCCCGATGCCGGCGACGACCGTCTCCTGCGAGCGCTCGTGCAACCGCTCGCGTCCTCGCTTGACCGCGGTCAGGAACTTGTCGAGGTTGACCTCGAGCGTCGAGAGGATCCCGTCCGCCCAGTCCTCCATCTCGAGCCGCGTCTCGCGCGCCTGGCGCCGCGCGTCATCGACGATCTCCTGCGCCTGCCGCTCCGCCAGCTTCACGATCTCGGTCTGCGACGCTTCACGCACCGCCTGCTCGCGCGCCTCGCCGAGAATGCGGTCGACCTCGCGCTTCGCCTCGGCGAGCATCTCCTGGCGCTCCTTGACGATCCAGCGGGCCTGCTTGATCTCCTCCGGGATCGTCGCGCGCATCTGGTCGAGGATGTCGTAGATCTCCTCGCGGTCGATGCGCACCTGATCGGTCAGCGGCACGGCCTTCGCGTTGTGCACGAGGTCGTCGAGCTTGTCGATGAGAACCAGAACGTCCATGGCCTCGCAGTCTATCGTCCCTGATTCACTCGCTGGGGTTCTCGGGCGCACCGGGCCGCCCGTTCGGAAACATTTCGGCGAGGCGGCGCCCGACCGTCACCGGCACGAGCTCGTCGACCTTGCCGCCGAACGCCGCGATCTCCTTCACCCCGCTCGAGGAGACGAAGCTAACTTGCGGGCTCGCCATCACGTAGACCGTCTCGATCTCCGGCGCGAGGTGGCGGTTCAGCTGGTTCATCTGGAACTCCCACTCGAAGTCGGAGATCACGCGCAGCCCCTTGACGATCGCCTTCGCCTCCCAGCGGCGGGCGAACTCGACGACGAGCTCGGAGAAGACGTCGACCTCCACGTTGGCGAGACCGACGAGCGCTTCCTTCAAGAAGCCGACGCGTTCGTCGAGCGAGAAGAGGGGCGTCTTGTGGCGGGGGCTGCCAACGACGCCCACGACGACGCGGTCGAAGATCGCCGCTGCGCGCTCGATCACGTCGACATGCCCGAAGGTGACGGGATCGTAGGAACCGGGACAGATCGCGGTGATCACGATGGATGCTCGAACAGAGTGAGCCGGGCGGAACCGTATCGCCGCGACGTCCGCAACGCGAACGGAAGCGAGGGTTCGGTGCGAGCTGCGGTCTCGACGAGGAGCAGGCCGCCCGGTGCGAGAACGCGCGGCAGCAGCTCCGCGAGCTTCGGCTGGAGCTCCGCCCACGCCCCGTAGGGCGGGTCGGCGAGCACCAGGTCGTAGCAGCGCGACTCCTGGCGGAGCGTCGGGAGGGCGTCCGCGCAGACAACGCGGGCTCCCGGCAGATCGAGCTTCGCCAGGTTCTCCGAGATCGTTCGGCACGCGGCCCGGTCACTCTCGACGAACGTGACGCTGGCCGCGCCACGCGAGAGGGCCTCGAGGCCGTTCGCACCCGAGCCGGCGAAGAGATCGAGTACGGAGGCGCCGTCGATCGGGCCGACCAGGTTGAAGGCCGCCTCACGCACGCGATCACCCGTCGGGCGGGTCGACTCGCCCTTCGGAGCCGCGATCCTCGCGCCTTTCCTGCTCCCGGAGATGATGCGCACACCGCGCACGCTAACCCGTCTGAAGCGGCCTGGCTGTGGAGCGATCCTTGCGAACTCGCAACACGGGTCTGATTCTCTGTACGGCCCGAACGGCTTGCTCAAGCGGTTGCGGCCCGACACGTTGGGTCTGACCCCGGCTCGTCCGCCAGGCGAACGAGGAGCTCGACGGTCGCGCGGAGGCGAAGAGTCCCGTCCGACCCGGTGCGGGAACCCGAACCTTCAGGGGCTGAAGATCCAGGCGTCCGCCGTCGGCACGATCGAGTCGTCGTAGCCCCCGGCCACGAGGACCTGACCAGCTGCGGTCAGCGTGGCGGTCGCGAACGAAAACGGCCCGCCAACCGTGCCGGCGAGGACGAAACGGCCTCCTGGGCCGCCCCGTTCGACCGACTCGCCGCCGCCTGCGACCAGGACGTCGCCCGACGGCAGGCGAACGGCCGCATCGGGCAGTTTGAAGCGCGGCTCGCGAAGAGCCGGCGCTGCCCGGAACCGCCTCGTCGGCGGGCTCCAGACCTCGGTCGACCGGTAGCGGCCCCGGAAGTCGCGTGCATCCGAGCCGCCGAGAACGAGTACGCGGCCGTCGCGGAGGGTCACGGCCGCGTGCTTGTGCCGGGACGCGCGCAGCAAGCCTGCCGGCGCGAAGAGCCCTGACCTCGGGTCGTAGATCTCGGCGCTGCGGAGCACGTCGTCGCCCTCCGAGCCGCCGACGACGAGGACCCGGCCGTCGCGGAGGAGCGACGCCGTGTGGGCGTTCCGTGCGCGTCGGAGGCTTCCGGTTGGAGCGAAACGCCTCGTCGCGGGCTCGTAGAGCTCCGCACTCGCAAGCGTGCGGCTGCCGTCGCTTCCGCCCACCACCAGGATGCGCCCGTCGCGCAGGCGGGTGGCCGTGAAGCCTCCGCGTGCCGAACTCATCGGTGCGACCGAGACGATGCGGCCCGCAACGAACCGCTCGACGGCAGCGGTCGGCGTCCCGCCGCTGAAGCCGCCGAGCAGAAGGACTGAACCGTCGCGGAGCGCAACGGCGGCATGCCCGACGCGCGGCCGGCCGAGCTTCGGGCCGCGCACGGAGCGCCGCCTGGCGAGGTCGTACAGCTCGGTCGTGGCCGTGGCAGTCTCGCAGCCGGGGTCGTTGCAGCCGCCCGCCACGAGCACGCGTCCGTCAGGGAGCGCCGTGGCGGTGTGGGCGGCCCGCGGAGTCCGCAGGTCGGCGACCGAATCGAGACCGCCGCCGCCGAGGGCGGCGAGCGCGAGGAGGAGGGCTAAGGCACGCACGCGATCTGTCTACACCCGCGACGCCGACGAGGTTCCCGTTACGAGCCCTCCAGCGGTTCGGCTGAGATGTGGGCAGCGGTGCGTGCCCGCGATGATCCTCACGTGCCTGGGCTCAGCACCTCGAGGCCTGCCGCACCAGCGGCTTCGGCGAGGCGGCGGTCATAGACCAGAATCTCCCTCGCTCCGATCCGGAGCGCGCTGACGAGATGAATCGCGTCCAGCGCCCGCACATGTGAGGAGGTGTACGACGCGGCTTCGTCGAGCAAATCACGCGTCGCGTCCACGAGCATGCTCTCGTCGAACCGAGCACGGGCGCGACGCGCACCGGCTGGCCCCGGCTCGGCGATCCTCACAGCGCGAAGCACCTCGACGACGGCGATCACGGATGTCGCCAAGCTCGCGGTGCGACGCGCGAGGAGCGCCGAGAGCGCGGCCGTCTCGGGCTCGCGCACGAGGAGCTTCACGAGCGCCGATGCATCGGCGTAGAGGGGTAGGTCAGTCGCCGCGACCCTCCGCGAGTGCCTCGCTGGCCGACATCGGCCCGGTCTGGATCCCGGGCTCGGGCAGGGGGTACGTCATGGGGCGAAGCGCGGGTCGCACCTTCCCCTCCGCGATCAGCTGCGAGAGCCGATCCTCGGGATACGGGACGATCACCGCGACCGGCTCGCCGTCATGTGTGACCGCGATCGACTCGCCGTTACGAACGCGACGAATCGTCTGGGTGAGCGTGTCGCGAAGCTCGCGGATCCCCATGCGCACCACTGTGGCCACATGCTACCACATCTCTTGCTGCCGACGCGTTCGCGCCGGATCTAGGAGTCGCCGAGATGCTCGGAGTCACCGAGGAGGCCGTCCACCTCGGCCGCCATCGTGTCGGGCGCCAGCGACCGCGCCACGTCGCGGGCCTGCTCGAGCAGCTCGCGATCGTGAGTGATCCGCGCGAAGCGTAGGTCGGAGAGTCCGGATTGGCGGGCGCCGAGCAGCTGCCCGCCGCCCCTGATCTCGAGGTCGCGCTCTGCGAGCTCGAAGCCGTCGGTCGTCGCGACCATCGCCTCGAGACGCTCCCGCGCGGGCTCGGTGAGCTCGTCTTTCGAGCGGGTGACGAGGAGGCAGTACGACTGCTCGGAGCCGCGCCCGACGCGGCCGCGCAGCTGGTGCAGCTGGGCCAGGCCGAACCTGTCGGCCTCCTGGACGATCATGATCGTCGCGTTCGGGACGTCGACGCCGACCTCGATCACCGTCGTCGCGACGAGCACGTCGAGGTCGCGCGCGTTGAAGCGAGCCATCAGCTCCCGGCGCTCGTGCGGTCTCAGACGGCCGTGCATGCAGCCGACGCTGAACCCCTTCAGCTCGCCTAGCCGCAGCCGCTCCGCCTCCTGCTCGGCTGCACGCGCGAGACTTGTGGCCGACTCCTCGATCAGCGGGCACACGACGTACGCCTGCCGCCCCTCCGTGAGGTGCGTGCGCAACCGCGTGTACGCCTCCGAGCTCCGCTCGTCCGTCACCCACGCGGTCACGATCGGCTTGCGCGACGCCGGCGGCTTCGCGATCTCGGAGACGGAGAGGTCGCCGTAGACGGTGAGGGCAAGCGTGCGAGGGATCGGGGTCGCTGTCATGTGCAACACGTGGGGACTGCGACCCTCCGCGAGCGCGGAGCGCTGCTCGACGCCGAAGCGGTGCTGCTCGTCGACGACGGCGACTGCGAGATCGCGAAAGGCGACACCCTCCTGGATCAGCGCATGCGTTCCGACAACGACATCGGCACCGGCGTCGGAGCGAACCGAGCCGGTCAGGAGGGCGCAGCTGACACCGAGCTGCGTGCAGATCGGCTCGACGGTGAGGAAGTGCTGCTCCGCAAGCGTCTCGGTCGGTGCCATCAGCGCGCCCTGGCGACCCGCTTCGGCCGCCCGTAGGAGCGCGTAGAGCGCCACCACGGTCTTCCCCGAGCCGACGTCGCCCTGCAGGAGCCGCTGCATCGGTGTCGAGCGGGCCAGATCCGCGTCGAGCTCCCGGATCGCCTGCTCCTGATGCTCCGTCAGCCTGAACGGGAGCGCATCGCGGTATCGCTCGATCAGCTCTCCCGGCTCCGGCAGCGGAGCGGCGACCGCCGTCTCCCGTTCGGACGCCTGCTTCGCGAGTGCGAGCTGGAGCGTCAGCAACTCGTCGAAGGCGAGCCGGCGGCGCCCTTCCTCGGCCTCCTCGAGCGAGCGCGGTTGATGCACCGCACGGTAGGCATCGCCCCTGGGCGGCAGCCCGCGGCCGACCTTCAGCGTGACCGGCAACGGGTCGTGACAGCCACACACGAGGGCGAGCGCGTGCGCTGCGAGCTCACGCAGCTTTGCCGTCGAGACGTCTTCGCTCGCGGGATAGACGGCGGCAAAATCGGAGGTCGCCGAGCCGCCGTTCAGGTCGAACGAGCGAACCGCGAAGCCATAACGGTTCGGCGCGCCTCGCAGTCGAACCCTGATTCCGGGCCGGAGCTTCTCCTGCAACCACGGCTGGTTGAACCACGTCGCAGCGATCTGACCGCTCCCGTCGCTCACCTGGGCGGTGAGGATCTGCAGGCGTCCGCGTCCGCGGCGGAGCGATGCACGCAGCACCTCCCCCTCGATCAACACCTCCTCGTCTGCCACCGAGCCGACGAGCAGGAGCTCAGAGATGCGCTTCCGCGGGGCGGGGTCCTCGTACCGGCGCGGCCGGTACCCCAGCAGGTCGCCGACGCGTTCCAGCCCGAGCTTCGCAAGCCGCTTCTCGAGCGTCGGGCCGACCCCCGCCAACGACCGAACTGGAGCCTCGAGCAGCTCGGGTCGGAAGCGGCCGCGCGTCGGCGGCCAGCGCCCGGGCGGGTCCAGAGCGGCGAAACCGGTCGGTGCCCGGCTCATACGCCCGAGTATGGCAGCTAGACCGGCGAGTCCTGGAACCAGTAGAAGCCGACCGTGCCAGGCCCGGCGTGTGTCCCCACAACCGCGCCGAGGGTCGTCATGAGCTCGATCTCGGCGGCCGGCCGGGTCGCACGCACCAGCTCCTGCAGCCGCTCGACCGTCTCGGGGGCGTCCGCATGCGCGAAGCCGACGTGGAGGCCCGGTGCGTCGGTCGTCGCAGCCTCGAACCGCTTCCGGAACTCCTCGAGCGCCTTCTGGCGGCCGCGAGCGCGTGTGAGCGGAACCACCTCCCCGCCCTTGATCGTCAGGATCGGCTTCACGTTCAGCAGGCTGCCGGCGAGCGCGCGGGCGCGGCCGATGCGACCGCCCTTCGCCAGGAACTCGAGCGTGTCGACCGTGAACAGGAGCCCGCCGGAGCGCAGGTGCCGCTCGGCCAGCGCCTCGATCTCCTCGTCGCTCGTGCCCCGCTCGAGCAGCCGCTCGATGCCGAGCGCGAGCACCGAGATGCCGACGGAGACGGACTGCGTGTCGACGAGCCGCACCCGGTCTCCGCCTGCTTCGCCCGCCGCGAGCGACGCACTCGCGTGGGTGCCCGAGAGCCTCGAGGAGATGTGCAGCGAGTAGATGCGCTCGTAGTCGGCCAGCTCCTCGTAGGTGGACAGGAAGTCCTGCGGGGTCGGCTGCGAGGTCGTCGGCAGGGACGGTGCGCTGCGCAGGCGTGCGTAGAAGTCGTGCGGCGACAACTCCTCGTAGTCGCGGAAGCTCTCTTCGCCGAAGCGGACATAGAGGGGGACGACACGCATGTTCGGGTGACGCTGCTGCGCCTCCGGGAAGTCGGCCGTCGAGTCCAGCACGATCGCGGTGTTGTCCGTCGTCAACCTCATCGGCTCAACCCTCCCGGTCCCTCACCGCGCTGACGCCCGCAGCGCGGATCGCCCCCACGATCGCGTCGAGCTCGTCGTCCTTGCGCAGGCACTCGGTGGCACCGGCAGCGCGCAGCGCTTCCTGCTCCCGCGCGCTCGCGGAGGCGGTCAGGCAGACGACGGCGATCTGCGGAAAAGCCTCTCGCACCGCGGTCGTCGCCTCCACTCCATCCATGCCGGGGAGCCGGAAGTCCATCACGACGACATCGGGTGCGTGCTCGCGGCAGGCCCCGACGGCCGCCGTGCCCTCGGAGACCGCGCCGACCACGTCGATCCCCGTCTGCAGGCCGAGCAGGAGCTCGAGCGCCTGCCGGAAGACGTCGTTGTCCTCGACGAGCAGGACCCGCAGGGGCGTGATCTGAGCTTCCACCCCGGCACCTTACGAACTGGCACCCTATTCCGCGGCAAGAAGCAGCGGATAGTGCGGCTGGCCGCCCGGATGGACGTCGAGCTCGACGCCTGGGTGCCGCTCCTCGATCCCGCGCAGAACACCCTCCAGCTGCGGCTCGTCAGCCCCCGTGAGGATCGTCAGGACGGCCTGCCCGTTCGAGAGCAGGCGATCGACGACTGCTTGCGCGACCTCCTCGAAGTCGGCCGACGAGGCGACTGCCTCGCCCTCCGCGATTCCGAGGTAGGCGCCTTTGTGCACCGCGACGCCGTCGAGCTCGACGTCGCGCGAGGCGATGGTCACTTCTCCTGTGGCGACCTGCTCCAACGCCTCGGACATCGCCGCCTCGTTCTCCACCGCCGAGAGCGAGGGGAGGTAACGCACCATGGCAGCGAGCCCCGCCTGCACCGACCGCGAGGGGATCACGCGCGCCGGCTTCGTGGCGAGCCCAACCGCCTGCTGAGCGGACAGGATCACGTTCGGGTTGTTCGGGAGGACGAGCACCTCAGTGGCCGGGGTCGCCTCGATCGCAGCGAGGATGTCGGACGTCGAGGGGTTCATCGTCTGGCCGCCCTCGATCACGCGGGCTGCCCCGTAGCTCTCGAAGAGCCGCCGATTTCCGGCACCGGGTACGACGGCGACTACGCCGGTCTCGAGCGTGAGCTCCGGGTCCGGAACGACGCCGAGGAGACGCTCCTCCCGCTCCTCCGTCTGCTTGTGCATGTTCGCGATCTCGACGCCCTCGATCGTGCCGACCGCCGTCGCGAGCCCGAGCGCTGCCCCCGGCGCGTCGGTGTGGAGGTGCACCTTCAGCGCGCGGTCATCCCCGACCACGAGCAGCGAGTCACCCAGCAGATCGAGCTCGGCCTCGAGTGAGGCAGCGTCGAGGTTGTCTCCTTCGACGACGAAGACGGTGCAGTAGCGGAACTCCGAGAGCTCCAGGTGGATCGCGTCGAGACCCGCCTCGTGCGCGTCCTCCTTTGGCGTCTCGGGAATCGGTTCTCCGGAGAGAGCGGCCGAGATGCCGCGCACGATCTCGAGCAGACCGGCGCCACCGGCGTCGACGACGCCGGCCTCGCGGAGCACCGCAAGCTGGTCGGGCGTCCGCGCGAGCGCAGCCTCGCCTCGCGCCACGAGGGCCCGGAACAGCTCGATGGGTGCGAGGCGGGCGTGCCGCGCGTCCTCGGCCTCCTCGGCGAGCTCGCGGATCACGGTCAGCATCGTCCCTTCGACGGGACGCCGCACGGCGCGGTAGGCAGCGTCGCTCGCGCCGCGGAACGCGCGCCGAATCCGCCGCGCATCGAGCGGGCCGCCCTCGCCCAGCACCTCGGCGGCACCGCGCAGGATCTGGGAGAAGATGACCCCGGAGTTACCGCGCGCGCCCATGAGGGCTGCGCGGGTCAGCTCCTTCGCGACAGCCGCCCGATCGCGAGCAGACGAGGCCTCGAGGGCCTCCACGATCGCGCGTGCCGTCAACGTCAGGTTGGTTCCGGTGTCGCCGTCCGGCACCGGGTAGACGTTGAGGTCGTCGATCCGGCGCCGGCTCGCCTCGAGCGTCTGCAGCGCCCCGCGCGCCAACTCCCGCACCCGGCTCAGCTCGCTCAGCATTGAGGAACCCACCGCTCTCTCACCGACCCTTCGCTCTGCCGTCGCGGCGCTACGGGCTGCGAAGCCGGTCGCGGGCCCAAGTCGGGCACCGTCCGCGACGCGACGGACGACCGGCTGTCGCTCCGACACGAGAGCATCAGAACCCGAATCCGAATGACGCTTCGTCGGCAGGCGGCCGTCCCAACGGCACAAGGCTTCAGTGTGATTCGGTCTCTCAAGCCGATCTCCGGACGTCTTCGATGTGCACCTCGACGGCCGCGACTCTCAACCCCGTGAGGCGTTCGACCTCGTAGGCGACGCGTGACCGCACGGTCGACGCCACCTGGGCGAGGTTGAGCCCGTACTCGACGACGACGTGGAGGTCGAGCGCGATCGCGTCGTCGCCGCGGGCGGAGACCTCGATCCCCTGGGTGAGCCGGTCGCGGGTCAGGAGTCGCTTGAGTCCCGTGCTCGCCATGCCGACGATGCCGTAGCACTCGGCCGCCGTGTGTCCGACGATCTGCGCGATCGCGTCGCTCGCGATCGTGATCCGACCGAGCTCGGAGCTGCCGGTGATGTGCCCGCGATCCACGACGTCGAGCTTAGACGGTAGGTGCGGGCGCCAGGTTGCGACGACCGGCGCGAACGGCCGGCTCCGCCGTCAGACCGCTTTGGTGACCTTGCCGGCCTTGAGGCAGCGGGTGCAGACGTAGGCGCGTCGCGCGACCCCGTTCAGGAGCACGCGCACCTTCTGCAGGTTCGGGTTGAAACGGCGCCGCGTCGCGACCATCGAGTGGCTACGGTTGTTCCCGAACGACGGCTTCTTGCCGCAGACTGAGCAGACCTTGGACACGGCCGGGGATGGTAGCCGAAACGGCCTAGAACCCGATTCAGAATCACGCTTCGTCGCCGGGGCGGGCTGGCGAGTGCGATGCGAGGACGCAGGGAGCGCCCAGACGAGACATCTGGGCGCGGCCGAGACGCCGCAGCGTGCCGCCCAGGCCGTTCCGGCGACAAGACGGCTTCACTTTTGATCCGGGTTCTTGGAACGACCGAGGACGCCGCGATCGCGCCGCACAGCGCTCCCGACGGCTCGAGGCTCTTCGTTAGAAACGAATTCCTAGGTTCCTACGCTGAGGCTGCGGCACGCAGCTGCGAAAAGACGTCGGCCATCTCGAGGCCGGTACGAACCGCCTCGGCGCCCTTCGCCAGGCGCTCCTCCGCCTGGGAGGCATCCTCGAGCGTGAGCAGGCCGAACGAGACCGGGACGCCCGTCTCGAGCGCGGCGAGCTGGAGCCCGCTAGCAGCCTCGCCCGCGACGAAATCGAAGTGAGCAGTGTCGCCGCGGATGACGCACCCGAGCGCGACGATGCACGCGTAGCGCCGCGTCTTTGCGAGCGCCATCGCCGCAAGCGGCAGCTCGAAAGCGCCGGGCACGGGCACGACGGTGATGGCGTCGCGGGCGACGCCGGCGTCCTCGAGCTCCGCGAGCGCGCCCTCGAGGAGCTTGCCGGTGATGCGCCCGTTGAAGCGGCTGACGACGACGCCGACCGACCGCCGCGCTCCCTGCGGCGCGCCCTCGAGGACGCCGTACCCGTCAGGGACCCTGAACTCGCCGGCGGCGTGATCCGCCGGGGCGCGGCCGTTGTCCGCGGGAGCTTGTGTCGCTGCGACACTTTCTCCGTCCGCCGCGGCCATCGGCGCCGCCCCCTCCTCGGACTCAGGCTCGGACTCGCTCGCGGGCGCAGCCCCTGGAACCTCCTCGACCTCGGGTGGCGGGGGCTCGAGCACGGATTCCTGCCGCTCCTCGGGTGGGCCGGCCGCCCAGTCGCGCTCGCTCACGCCTCGGCTCCCTCGAAGGGCTCTGCCTCGAACCGGAGGTCCTGGTGGTGCAGCGCGTGGCCGAGCTTCTCGCGCTTCGTGTGGAGGTAGCGCCGGTTGTCGTCGTTCGGGACGATCTCGATCGGCACCTGCTCGAGAACGGTCAGTCCGAAGCCCTCGATGCCGGTCAGCTTCTTCGGGTTGTTCGTCAGGATCCGGATCGTCGTCAGGCCCAGGTCGGAGAGAATCTGGTGGCCGATGCTGTAATCGCGCGCGTCTGCCGGGTAGCCGAGCGCCAGGTTCGCCTCGACGGTGTCGAGCCCGTCCTCCTGCAGCTCATAGGCCTTGAGCTTGTTCAGCAGCCCGATCCCGCGCCCCTCCTGGGCCATGTAGAGGAGCACGCCCCGCTCCTCCGCTGCGATCCGGCGAAGAGCAAGCTCGAGCTGCTCGCCGCAGTCGCACCTGCGCGAGTGGAACACGTCACCCGTGAGGCACTCGGAGTGCACGCGCACGAGCACGTCCTCGGCCCCCTCGACGTCGCCGCGCACGAGAGCGACGTGGTGCTTGCCGGTCAGGTGCTCCCGGAAGGCAACCGCCGTGAACTCGCCGTACTCGGTCGGCAGCTGTACCGACGTGACGCGCTCGACCAGCTGCTCGTGCCGCCGCCGGTACTCGATCAGGTCGGCGACCGTCACCATCTTCAGCCCGTGGCGCTCGCAGTACGGGACGAGATCCGGGACGCGCGCCATGGAGCCGTCGTCCCTCATGATCTCGCAGACGACGCCGGCGGGGTTGAGGCCCGCGAGCCGCGCGAGGTCGACGGCTGCCTCGGTCTGCCCGGACCGCCGGAGCACGCCGCCGTCGCGTGCGCGCAGCGGGAAGACGTGGCCCGGCTGGACGAGGTCGCGCGGCGTCGAGGTGGGGTCGACCGCAACCTGGATCGTGCGAGAGCGGTCGTGCGCCGAGATGCCGGTCGACACTCCTTCCCGTGCCTCGACCGAGACCGTGAAGGCGGTGCCAAACGGAGTCTCGTTTTCATCCGTCATCTGACGCAGCCCGAGCTCCTCGCAACGCTGTTCCGTGAGGCAGAGGCAGACGAGCCCGCGGGCGTGGGTGACCATGAAGTTGACGGCCTCGGGAGTCGCGAACTGGGCCGCGATCGTCAAGTCCCCCTCGTTCTCACGGTCTTCGTCGTCCACGACGACGACGAACTTGCCTGCCTGGATGTCCTCGATCGCCTCGGCGATGGTGGCGAAGGGGCTGTGGGTGCGCGGTTGGGCGGCGAGGCTCACGTGCGCATCGTATCGGGGCGCTCCGCTTCCGCTCTCGGCGGTGGGAGAAGTCTCTCGACGTACTTCGCGAGGACGTCCGTCTCGAGGTTGACGGCGTCGCCAGGGCCGAGGTCGGCCAGCGTCGTCTCGGCGAGCGTGTGCGGGACGAGGGCGACCTCGAAACCGGTGCCGGAGACGGCCGCCACGGTCAGCGAGACGCCGTCGACTGCGACCGACCCCTTCTCGACGCAGTGGCGCAGGAGCTCCGGCGGAGCCTCGATCGTCAAGCGCACACCCCCACCTTCGGCGGTGACAGACCGGACCGTGCCGACACCGTCCACGTGACCCTGGACGTAGTGCCCGCCGAGGGGCTCGCCCGCCCGCAGCGCCGGCTCGACGTTCACCTGGCCGCGGAACGGCTTCGCCCGCGATCGGGTCTCCGGGACGACGTCGAAGGTGAGCGTTGCAGCGCCGGCGCCGACGACGGTGAGGCAGACGCCGTTTAGGCCGACGGAGTCGCCGAGCGCCGCCTCCGTCCTGCAGCGCACGACGAGGCGTCCCTCCTCGTAGGAGACGACGGTTCCGACCTCCCGCACTAGCCCGGTGAACATGGGGCGAAGGTTACGGCTCGCGGAGATACGCCTCCACCAGCACGTCGTCGCCGACGCGGCTGCTGGTGACGGCATGCAGGTGGACTGGCTCGTCAAGAGCGTCGAGAATGCCCGGGCCTTCCCCCGAGAGAGTGGGCGCGAGGAAGAGCAGCAGCTTGTCGACGCGACCTGCACGCAGGAACGCCCCAGCGATTGTCGGGCCGCCTTCGAGGAGCAGCGACTGCACCCCGTCCTCGCCCAGCTCCCGCAGCTCCTCCGCGAGCGGCCCCGAGTGGAGCTCGAGCTCGGAGCCCTCCGGCAGCGGGCCTTTCCCGAACGCGAGCCGCCGCGGCTGCCGGGTCACCGGCACGTCGCGCGCATCGAGCCGCGGATTCTCGAGCCGCACCGTTCCCATGCCCACGCCGACGGCGTCGGCGGCCGCGCGCAATTCGTGGACGAGCCGCAGCGACTCCGCGCCCGTCACCCAGCGCGCCCCCGGCACCGTCACGCGGCCGTCGAGTGTTGCCGCGACCTTGTACGTGACGAACGGTCGCCGTTCGGCGACCCAGGTCCGCCAGGCCTCGTTCTGGCGGCGGGCGGCCGCAGACTCGGCGTGGACGGCGTCGATGCCGTCTGCCCGGAGTTGCTCCAGGCCGCCCGCTGCAAGGGGATTCGGATCGAGCGAGCCGGCGACCACCTTCGCGATCCCGGCCGCGCGGATGGCGTCGACGCAGGGCGGGGTCTTGCCGTGATGGGTACACGGCTCCAGGGTCACGTAGAGCGTCCCACCGCGCGCCCGCGCGCCGGCGGCCGCGAGCGCGACCACCTCACCGTGCCGTCCGTCCGGCTCGGTCACACCCTCACCGACAACAGCGCCGTCCCGCATCACGACGGCGCCGACCGTGGGCTTCGGGTACGCCTGGCCGCGCGCGGCCTCGGCGAGCTCGAGCGACCGTTCGAGGCTCATCGGAGCGTGTCGGCGAGCCGGCGGTAGGCGGTGCCAGGATCCGCTGCGGCGAAGATGCCGCTGCCGACGACGAGCAAGTCTGCTCCCGCCTCGCGCACCGGAGCGAGGTTGCTCTCCTTGACGCCGCCGTCCACCTGGATGAGGCAGTCGACGAGCGTGCGCAACCGCGCGATCCGCCCGTACGCCGCTTCCATCAGCTCCTGGCCCGAGTAGCCGGGCTCGATCGACATGCAGAGGCAGAGGTCGGCCTCGGCGGCCTCGGCCGCCTCGGCCGCCGCCTCCGGCTGTGTCGAGGGGTTGAAGGCGATGCCTACCGCGAGGCCGAGGTCGCGCGCCTGCGCCGCGACCTCGCGCGCGTCGGCGGCCACCTCGACGTGGAAGGTGATGCTGTCGCCGCCCGACTGCGCGATCTCCGGGAAATGGTGCACCGGATCGTCGACCATCAGGTGGCAGTCGATCCTGCCGCCGGCCTCGTGGATGAGCGGCGCGATCGAGCGCAGAACCACTGGCCCGATCGTCACCGGCGGAACGAAGTGGCCGTCGCCCACGTCGAAATGGAAGAGCCGCGCACCCGCAGCGAGCAGCTCCTGGATCTGCTCCCCGAGCCTCGCGAAGTCGGCCGCATAGAGCGACGGCTCGATCTCGACGGCCCGCACCCACTCGCGCCAACCCACGCTGCGATCCTAGACTCGAGCGCTTCAGACACGCAGCCGAGCGATGAAGAAGCCACTCGTGCCGTGGACGTGCGGGAGTGTCTGCAGGAACTCCGGCCGTCGCTCGTGCCGGAACTGTGCCCACCCCTCGATGGGCTCCACCTCCAGGCCGGAGGCGTCGACGACTGCCTCCGACTCGTCCGCGTTGACCGTGCAGACGGAGTAGACGATCGTGCCGCCCGGTCTCACGCGTTCGGCAGCCGCGCGCAGGAGGTCGAGCTGCAGGTCGGGCAGCGGCTGCGCGCGCCAGCGGAGATCGGCACGCGACGCGAGCACGCCGAGGCCCGAGCACGGCGCGTCGACGAGCGCACGGTCGAACCCGGTCAGCTCCGGCGGCAGCGCCCGCCCGTTGGCCTGCACGACGAGGACGTTCGAGGCGCCGAGCCGGCGAACGTTCTCCTCGAGCTCACGTGCCCGAGCCTCGCTGAGCTCGACGGCGACAACCTCGCCCGCGAGCATCGTCGTCTTGCCGCCCGGAGCCGCGCAAAGGTCGAGCACACGCTCCCCCTCCCGCGACCCGACGACGTGCCCGGCGAGCTGCGAGCCGCGGCTCTGCGGCCAGAGCCGGCCCTCGGCCAGGGCCGCCTCGTCGACACGGGCGACCTGATAAGCGCCCGGGATGTCCGTCGTCGAGCCGCTCGGGGGCTGTCCCCGAACATGTCGGACGACGAGAGGAGACGGCTCGTTTTGGGCGCGCATCAGCGCGAGCGCGTCCGTCTCGCCCAGGTCGCGGTTCCAGACCTCCCAGATCCAATCGGGATAGGAGTGCTTCAGCGGGCCCTCGGGCAGCCCCGCGAGCAGGGACTCGATCCCGTCCGCGACCCGGCGCAGAACCGCGTTCGTGAACGGCACCGCCCGCTCGAGCCCGGCGCGCCGGACGAGCTCGACCGACTCGTTCACGGCCGCGTAGCGAGGCACGCCCCCGAGATAGCCAAGCTGGTAGGCGCCCAGCCGTAGGGCAGCCCGCACCGGTGGATCGAGCTTCCGCACCGGTCGCTTGCCGAGCGTCTCGATCGCGTGATCGAGCGTCCGCACGCGTTGCACCGACCCGAGCGCGAGCTGCCGGGCAAGCGCGCGGTCGCGCTCGTCGAGGCCCGCCGACGCACTGCGGAGCACTCGATCCGCGTACGCATCCTCCTCGAACACTCGCCGCAGCACCTCGTACGCGGCACGCCGAGCCGGTGCGATCATCGGAGCGTCTTCACCATCACCAGGCAGGGGTTGTCCGGGCCCCACAGGCCGTGGATCTCCTCCAGCGCCAGGAACCCGACGCCTTCGTAGAACAAGCGAGTCCGGCCATAGCCCTCGTTCGGGTGTGTCGGCCCGAGCGTCTTCACCTGCAGAAGCTCGAACGACCGCTCGCGTAGGTAGCTCTCGGCCGCAGCTACGAGCGTCCGGCCGATACCTGTTCGATGCCGCTCCGGCAGGACCGCCATCACCCAGATCTCCGCCGCGCGTCGCGTGTGCAGCTTCAGGGAGAGAAACCCGGTAGCTCGGCCGCTGTCGTCGCGACTTGCGAACGTGGGCAGCTCAGACACCCCTCGGACGTACTCCGCTGTCGCGCTCTCGATCCCGAACCACTCCGGAACTGCGCGAAGAATCGACGCACAGAGCTGCGAACGCTCCTCGGGTGCCGCGACCTCGACGACGTTCAGCGAAGACCTCGCCGCCAGGCCTCGTACGTCATCCGGCGGCCGCCCTCCGGTTGCACCTCAACGGGGACGAGGTCGCCGCCCTCCAGCCGGGCGCGCCAGATCGTGACGCGCCGGCCGTGCAGCTCGGCCCGCGCGCCGATGTGCGGCGAGAGCGCGCGGATCCGGTTGAGGCTCTCTCGCGGCTCCGAGAGGTCGAGCTCGCGGTCGGCGGGCTCGATCTTCGCGGCATAGCTCGGCTCGCCCTCCTGCGGGCGGAAGGACGGCGACGGCAGCACCTCCTCCAGCAGCTCTGCCGCGAGCGCCGCCGCCCGCGCGAAGACGGCTCCAGCGTCGTCCTCCGGCTCGAGCGGGAACCCGCGCTGCGCGGCGATCGGCCCGGCGTCCAGCGCCTTCACCGTCTCGTGGAGCGTGACGCCCGTCTCGCCGTCGCCGGCCATGAGCGCCCGC